>JBMOGS010000024.1:0-34586 GCA_049318245.1 Phycisphaerales bacterium
CGCTAGCTGTCGGGTTCGATTAGTGCCGGCAGAAAGGCGGCATGCTCATCCTGCGTGGAGATGCGCTGCACCTCGCGAAACATCGGCCGCAGCTGCAGGATCACCAGCTCGTTGCAGCAGTGCGCGCCGCCCGTGTTCGTCTCAAGCACCAGGTCCGGCAGGCCGTCGCCGGTGACATCCGCGCCAGGAGCCGGCAACCGATCCTCGGGACGCCATGGGCCTTCGCTTCCGAGGCTGAGCCGGATCGCCTCGTCCACCCACAAGCGGCCGCTCGTGGGCGAGTCGTGCAGCAATTCCACGATCGTGTCCAAGCCATCCTCGTAGGTGCGCAGCCGGAAACGGCACGGCACGCCGTTGCCGTCCTCCACATCGCTCCTGCTCTGCATGGGATCGATGATGGCAATCTCGGAGCGGATCGGGCCTCGCGCCACGAAGCACTCGATGAGCGGTCCGGTCTGCGGATCAGGCGCGTCAGATGCGCGCGGCGTGGATTGCGGTGCGGGCGGCGGCTGCAGGGACCGCGGCAGAGCCACATCCTGACCCATCCCCAATCCAGCGAACCCGAGCGCGATCAGGCTGGCCAGCCGAACCCGGAAGCGGATGAGCATGCGGGCAGGGTAGCGACCGTGCGAGCGGGACTGGGGACGGTCACGAACAGGGGCCGAGATCGAGCAGCACGAACGAAAGATCGCCTCCACCGATCTCGCCATCGCCATCCAGGTCAAGGGCGGGCGCCATCCAGCGCGGATCGCCAAATGAGAGCAGCAGGACCGAGATGTCGGATGCGCCGACCTCGCCATCCAGATCCAGGTCGGACGTGCAGCAGATGGCCAGCGACGCATTGGTGGCGCACTGGCACGAGTCCGGCACGCCGTTCTGATCACGATCAAGTTGATCGCCACGAAGGATCTGGCCGTAGTCGACCATGCCGTCGGCATCGCAGTCGGCGGACCACTCGAAGATGGTCGAGCGCGGTGTCGCCAGACCACCAAAGTCGCCGCCGCCCTCTGGATAGTTCTGCCACTGGCGCGAACCTCTGTCGAACAGGCACACCGAACCGTCTCTGGCGGGAAGGTCTGGATTGCCCGGCCACCAGTTGGTCCAGTCGAGCAGTTCGCCGGTGTCCCAACAGCCGGATTTGCAGTTCTCATCATCCACGGCGAGGCCGATGATCGGGCCGACATAACTGCTGGGCCAGAGCGCGTCCTGATCGATGAGGAGATCGAGCCAAGTGGACTCCCGCTGTGTCACGATCGTCACGAGGTGCGCCCCAGCCGCCTGCGCATCCGAACGCCAGGATGCGGCACTGCGAGCCGTGGCGGAAGGGCGCCCCCGGTACCAGTGACCATTGCCGCCCTCGGACTTCTTCCACTCCACCGGGAAGTTGCCGATCGTGCAGGGCTCGCCCTGTTCGCAACAATCTGGAATGTTGTTGCCGTTGTAGTCCGCAAGCTGGCCACGGCGGATCTGGCCATAGTCGACGAGCCCATCGTTGTTGCAGTCTGCATCCCACTCAACAATGAAACTGACCGGCAGCGGATATTGCGGAAAGTCTATCGATGTCGCATCCGCCCAGCCGCGATAGTCGTTCCTACCCGCAAACCCAAGCATGCAGCTCCAGGCTTCGCCCGGCCTGAACCCGCCGTTCGGTTCGCCCGTAGCCCAGCCCGTCCAGTTCCAAGGCTCACCGTTCACCCACGCCCAAGGTTGGGAACTGGAGGCACCCAACGGCTGATAGCCGCCAAGCCAAGGACCGGCAGCAGTGACGGCCTGATCGTCTACCCAAGCCGTTGGGTGGCTTGCGCGGGCCGCCAGTTGAGCAATAAAAGCCTCTTCTGACGCAAGCGCCACGGTCACGAGATGTCCGCCGCGCTCCTCAGATGCAGTGCGCGCGGCTGACCATGTGGTCGGCCCGCTGATGACGAGTTGATACCAGTGCCCATTCCCGCCCTCGCTCACCTTCCACTCGACCGGCGCCTGCGCCAAGGTCGCTCCGGAAAGGCTTGAGGCCATCACCACCGCAAAGGAACGCGCATCGAACCGCATGACATCTTGCTCCGGCCCCGCGGGCCTGTTCTGAATCGCCCCCGACCCATCGGCCTGCGACCGAAACCCGGGCTGGGTGCCTTGGGGCGTGACAAATCGCCCACCGGAGGAGCCTGCCGCAAACCATGCGAGACACACGAAGAACACGGAAATGCTCAGATAGGCCAGAAATCCCCGGGAAGGGCCCGATTTCGTCCCGCCGCGGGTGCCTCGGCCCGTCGTCCCATGGGCTGGAACCGGATCCGGAGGCTGCACAGGGTCGTGACCGCTCAGCAGCGCCTTCAGCGCCACCGCGGCGCCCTGGATCTGACGCTCGCGCGACAAGGGACCATCGGACGCAGGGGCCGACATCTCACGCCCCCAGCAACATCGCGAGCAGGTGGTCCGTCTCCTCTTCCAGCCGCGACTCAGGCACGCCATCTTCGCGCAGCAACTGTTCCACCTCCGCACGCAGGCGTCGCTGCACCAGTTTCGCGTCAGCCTTGAGGTCCAGCAGCGATCGACCAGTCTCCTGCGCGATCGTCTCGTAGGTCTGTCCCTGCACGAAATGGCGCTGGAACACTTCCCACGCGGGCTGGCGTCTCGACGTCTCCAGCCCCGCAAGCGTGGCGCGCAACGCCCCTGCCACCACCGCCTCGGCCCAGCTGCGTTCCATGGCCATCGCGGCGTCGGGCTCGTGCAGTGCCGGAATGTCGAGCATCTCAAGATCGGAGGGGTCACGCACCTCGACGGGCCTTCCGCCAATGCGGCCCTCGCGCGAACGCTCGCGCAGGTACAGCACAAGACCGTTGGCCAGCCAGCGCCGCAACGGAAGCTTGCTCTCGGTCCACTTCGCGAGATAGTCGTCGCGCGACAGGCGGCTCGCGAAGAAGCCGTTCACGAGGTCGGCGCTCTCGCCCATGGTTCGAAAGCTGCTGCCCTTCACGTAGATGCGCAGCGGCTCGAAGTAGCGCTGCATCACGTGCTGACGGAGCTCGGTCAGCGCGCGCTCGCGGGCGCCAGGCTCGCGGCTCTCCAGCGCGGCGCGCAGCGTCTCCACGATCCACGTGCGATGCGTGGTTGGAAAGGCGTCGTGGAGGGGGGAGCGCGCATCCGACATGCGGTCGGAGGCTAGACGCAGCGGCGGCGCGCGCGAGGGTGCTGATCGTCAGCGCGCGAAGAATGCTGGAAGCGTCGGAGGCTTATCGCGAGACACGCGACATCACTCGAATCCATCGGATCGAGCGAATCGGTCCACTGCTGCAGTCCTCCGCGCGCTGACCCCCGGCAGGTCCGGAAACGACCTCCGACCCTGGTTACCGGTAGCGGGCCGCGATCCTCGGCATCAGGTACTCGTCGAACGCGCGATCGAGGTCGTGCTTCGGACTCCAGCCCCAGTCACCACGCGCAGCCGAGTCGTTCACGTCCTCGGGCCAGCTGTCCACGATGGACTGACGCCCAAGATCCGGCTCGAAGGTGATCTGTGCCCGCGGGAATCGCGCCAGAACGAGCCGCTCGAAATCCCCCGCGCTCGGCGAGAACCCCGCCACGTTGTAGACGCAGCGCGTCAGCCGCTCCTTGGGCGCGGCGGCGAGCTTCAGGATCGCCTCCACCGCGTCCGGCATGGTCATGAACGGGATGCGCGTGTCGCGCCGCACGAAGCACGCGTACGCGTTGCCCTGCGCCGCCGCGTGGATCATCTCCGGCCCGTAGTCGCTCGTGCCGCCGCTTGGCAGCGTGTCGGCGCTGATGATTCCCGGGAATCGGATGCTGCGGAAGTCGATCGGGCTCGCCATGCGATCCTTGGCCAGCTTGCGGTAGTGGCTCTCGTAGTACCGCCCCAGGTGCTCGCCGGCGAGCTTGTTCACGCCGTACATCGTGTGCGGCTCGAGGAACTGGTCCTCGCGCAACGCGCCCGACTTGCGCTTGGTCTCGAGATCGGGAATTCCGTACGCCGCGATCGAGCTGGGGAAGATGAACTTCACGCGCCGCCCATGGCTGCGTGCCTGCTCGGCCGAGAGCTTCAGCAGGTTCAACGTGCCCACCACGTTCACCTGGTGCGCGGTCTCGGGCGCGAACTCGCCGCGCGTCGAGAGCAGCGCGGCAAGGTGGAAGACCTCGTCCACCTCGTACATGGCCAGCAGGCGCTCGAGCAGCTGCGCGTCGCACACGTCGCCCACGAAGGCGTTCTCGCACTTCGCGCGCACCTCGCCGTCGAGCTCGCGGATGTCCATGGCCACCACGCTGGTGCCCGGCCGCGCGGCCAGCGCGCCGATGAGCGAGTGGCCCATCTCGCCACCCGCGCCCGTGACGAGCACGGCGCGGCTGCGACGAAGGCCGGAGAGCGGACGATCCTGGACGGCGGGATAGATGCCGGACTTGGAGGGACTCATGGTCGGAACGGATACCTCATCAGGAGCTTCTTGATCTTCAGGGTGCCTTCGAGCTCGTCGCCCGCACCCTTGAACTGCATCATGGCCGGTCCCCGGAACCCGCCCGCGCGGATGCGCTGCACCAGATAGCGGGTCGGCACGTTCACCGGCTCGCCATCGGGCTTGAATTCGCCGCAATCGGCGAGCACGCACGCGGCGAAGGGCATCAGCAGCTCGATTCCGCGCACGCGGTGGTACTCCTCGGTCGGACTCACGCGCCAGCTGTCGAAGGTGGGCTCCAGCCGGATCGTCGGATCCTGGATTGTCTGCATCAGCGACGCGAGGAACTGCCCATGGCTCGTGAAGCCGCCAAGGCACTTGATCACGCCCTGCAGCCCCGCGGCCTTCAGCACCGGCAAGGCCAGCTTGAGACCTTCCAGGGCGTTCGCGCGCTGCGCTTCCATGTCGCCCTCACCGCGCAGGTCCAGGGACACACCCGTGCCGGAGAGCCTGCGCGTGACGTCGAGCCATGGCTTCAGGCGCTCCACCACCGACGCACGCGCCACACCATCGGCCGATGCCAGCCCGGCGCCCAAGGCGGGATCGACCAGCACCGAGCGCACGCCTGCATCGTCCATCGCGGCCCGAAGCGCGGCAATCGACTGCGCACCAGTCTCGCCCATCAACGGACCGCTCCACGAGACCAGCGACACACCCACCTGCGTCTTCACGAACGTGGGAAAGTCGACGACTTTCAAGCCCTCGCCGAACTTGCGCTGAAAGGACTGCTGCGTGACACCCATGGGATTTGGGGCCGCCGCGGCCTGCTTTCGGGCGCCGAGTTCCTCGGGCGTCTCGCCGGAGGCAGGCTTTGCGTCCTGCACGGCGGCAGCGCCGGCCGCCACCGCGCCAACGCCAAGCGCCGCAAGGAATGCTCGACGGGAGATCGACACGGGCGTCAGGAGCCGCGGCGATCGCCGTGCTGGTGCGGATGCGTGAAACGCTCCGCCATGTCGTCCACGCTCGTCCACTGGTGGGCCTTCAGGTGCGCGACCGTGCTCACCACCGCGATCGCCAGCGGCACGGCCATGAACGCCAGGATCACGCGGCCCTGCGCCTCGACCGGCAGATAGTCACCCACGATCAGTCCGGCGAAGGCGGCGCATGCGCCGTACAGCACGGCGTTCAGCAGGAACAGCCGGATCGCGTGCTTGAATCCCATCTTCCGCGGGGCGGGCGCACCGCCGTGCTGGTGTCCGTGGCTCATCGCGAAAGTCTACCGGGACGCGGCGTCCCAGCTTGCGAAGAGTTCCGTGCTGAAGTAGCGCTCCATGCGGTCGCAGAGCACGGTCACGATGACGGCGCCGGCTGGCAGCCTTCGCGATGCCTCGATCGCGGCGGCCAGGTTCAGCCCGCTGCTCGGCCCCACCGGATGGCCCATGCCGATCAGCGCGCGCGTGAGCCGCATCGCCTCCTCGTCGGACACTTCGACCACGTCGAGCCGCGCGAATTCGGCGGGCTTGTAGAGATGGCTCATGCCATCCAGCACGCCCGGGATGCGGCCCGAGAAGCTGCACTGCTCGGCAGCGGCGAAGCAGTCGCAGCTCACACCCGAGGATCCGGCGATCGGCCGCGCCGCGAAGGCATGCGGCGCAAGACCAGCGTCGGCGAAGCCCAGGCGCATGCCGACCAGCGTGCCGCCCGTGCCCACACCCGAGACGTACGCGTCCACGCGACCCTGCGGAATCTGCAGCAGGATCTCCGCGGCGGTGCCCGTTCGGTGCGCCTCGGCGTTGTCCGGATTCTCGAACTGACGCGGCTCGAAACTGCCGTTTCGGCGCGCCCACGTGCGCGAGGCCTCCAGCGCGCCAACGATGCCGTCGGCTCGTGGCGTGAGTTCCACCTCGCCGCCGTAGGCACGGATCATCACGGACCGCTCGCGGCTGACGCCCTCGGGCATGAAGGCACGGAACCGAAGTCCAAGGCGCGCACAGACCATCGACATCGCGATGCTGGTGGAGCCGCTGCTGGCCTCGACCACCTCATCGCCGGGCCGGATGCGCCCATCGCGCATGGCCTTCGACAGGATGTGACAGGCGATCCGGTCCTTCGTGCTGCCCGATGGATGCAGATACTCGGCCTTGCACCAGATCGTGGCGCCACTGCCGGGAATCTCGACCGGCAGCAAGGGCGTGACATCAAGAGCCGTCAGGCACTCGATGGCACTCGAGGGCTGGGTCTTGAGGGCAGGGATCGACATCGGAAAAGTGTACGAACCGGAATGACGCCGCTTGCACCCACCGAGAACCGGCCGCACACTTCCATGCGATGCGCCGACTCGTGCTCAGCCTGCTGACCTGCCTTGCGCTGCTTCGCCCCGACGCGGCGGTGGCGGCCGCATGTCACAAGGCCGAGTCCGACTCCAGCGCCTGCTGCGCGGTCGAGTGCGGCTGCTGTGAGCAGGCCGGAAACGCCACCGCGTGCTGCTGCGAGGGCGACGACGCGCCTGCCGACCCGATCCAGCGGCGTGCGCCGGCGCCCACGAGCACCTCGACGGAACTGGCGCGTGCCCTCGGCGTGCCGGGACCGGCGCTGCCATGGGAGCCCGCGTCGGTTGCGCAGGAGTCTCGAGCCCCTCATCGGCTGCCAACGGACGCGCCACCGACCTCCGGTCGCACGCTGCTCCGCCAGGGCTGTCGATTGCGCCACTAGTTCCTTTCACCGTGCGATCCGCGTTTTTCGCGCCCCACCCGCGGGCGCTTGTGCCATGACGCGCGTGCGTCATGCACCCCCAGCACGAACCTGAAAGGAACACGCTCCATGCAACTCCATGCAATCGCCCGTGCGGCCGCCCTGGCCGCCGCGCTCGCCGCCATTCCCGCCTGCGAATACACCCAGTGCGAGGACGGCACGCTCGTCCAGAAGACCCCGACCGACCTTGCGCTTCTGAAGGACACCACGCCCGTGACCACCTCACCAGTGCTGCTGCACGTCAAGGGCATGAGCTGCCCGAAGTGCGTGACCAATGTCGACATCCAACTGGCCCGCATTCCCGGCGTGAAGAAGTCGAGCATCGACATGGCCGCAGGCGCCGTCACGGTGGAACTGGATCCCGCGAAGGGCATCACGCGAGGCGCGCTCGCCAAGGCCGTCGACGATTCGGGCCTCACGCTCGCAAGCATCGAGGGGAAGTGAGCCATGCGAACCCTTCCCGCAATCGCCGCACTGGGCGCGGCAGGCATCGCATGCGCCCAGGAGGCCAGTTTCACGCCTGCGGCCACCATGCCCGGTCCCGGCACATGGGTCTCGCACGTCATGGTGCAAGGAAGCACCTTCTTCTCGACGGGTCCCGAGGGTGTCAGCGGCTACCTGATCCAGGAGAACACGATGGCCATGGTCGGTCTCGCTCCGGGCGTGGCGATCGAGGGGAACCTGCCGGTCTTCAACGGCAGCCTGGGCTCGAGCGACCCATCCAAGCGCATCCTTGGCACGGGGCTTGGAAACCTCGAGGTCGACGTGAAGTTGCGGCTGCTGAAGATCGACTTCAACGCGATCGACACGCTGCGAGTCTCGGCCACCGCTGGCACGCAGGTGCCCACCGGCACGGGCGGCTACGGCGCCGATTCGGTGAACCCCTTCCTTGGGAGCGCGATGACCTGGATCGCCGGCCGCCACGGCGTCGGACTCAGCGCGCGCTGGATGTTCAACACCGGCGAGACGTTCGATCCGACCTTCGCCACGCAGACCAACGCCGACATGCTGCATTGCAGCATGAGCTACCTGTATCGGGTCGCGCCCGAGGAATACGGGCACGAGCACCGCGAGGCGTGGTACTTCCAGACCGAGATGCAGGGCATCTACGAGACCGACGGAAGCGCCCAGTGGTCCATCGGTCCGGGCATCCTGATGGAGGGCACCCGCTTCGCCTTCGAGTTCGCGATCCAGCTTCCAGTGTGGGAGAGTTCCTACAACCGCGGCAACTCGAACTTCACGGCCATGGCGGGCCTTCGCTTCCTGTTCTGATGGCCGCTCGTGCGCACGGCCGGAAGCCGCTACACTCTCCGCCCTGCGCGCGGGCCATCGCCCGCGCCGCGCCACCTTAGCTCAGCGGTAGAGCGGAGCTTTCGTAAAGCTCAGGTCACGGGTTCAAATCCCGTAGGTGGCTCTTTGGCCGATCGAATCCGCCCTCAGTTGGCGATCAGCTTGATCGACTGCTGCGGCCCGAGGTTCAGCGACCCGTAGCACTCGGCGATCGCCGACTGCAGGTCGGCCATCGCCTCGGCGGGCGCTTCCTGCCCGCCCTTGCCAGCGGCCAGATCGGCGAGGGCCTTGCGGAGCTTCTCGACCTGCGAGGGATCCGCCTTGTCGCCGAAGCGCCGCGCGTTCGCGGCGGCTGCGCGAAGCAGCATCGGGATCGTCTGGAAGTCCTCGGGGCTGCCGCCCTGCGCCGTGAAGGCCGCAGCGAGCAGCGCGCGCTGCGCCTCCTGCGAGGGCACCCACGACAGCACCTCGCCGACCTTCGCGCGCATCGGACCCGTCTGGGTGCGGAGCGCCTCGATCATCGCGAGCTGGCCGTCGGTCATCCGGAACACGCCGCCACCGGCGCGGCCCAATCCGATCAGCGCATCGGCGCACTGCATCGCCAGCGCATCGGTCTCGCCCTCCGCGAGCGCGCCACCACCGCTTCGATGCATCAGCGCGTCGACCGCGGCGCCGAAGGTGTCGGGATTGCCGCCCAGGAACCAGATGGCTGCGGAGCGGTCATCGCGCACGGTGCGATCCAGCGCGGTCACGTCGGCCTCGAGCACGGCAGCGAGCATGAGTGCGCCGCCGGTCGTGGCGGCCCCACGAACGCGACGCGCGGCGCCGTTCACGTCCGCCGGACTGCCCGCCATCACGACCAGTTCCACCGCGCCGCGACCCGCAAGCGCCTGCGCCAGCGTGTCCGCGTTGGCCTCGCTGGCGACGATCTCGAAGCCGCGGCCCTTCAGCCACTGCTCGAAGTTCGATCGGTCCTCGGACTGCGCGGCGACCACCGCGGCGGCCGGGCGCCCCGACGCGCGCAGGGCACCTGCCAGCAACGGCACCACCGCGTCGCTGCGCGCGAACGTTGAGGTGGGGTTGGCGCGAGCGATCGCGACCGCCGCCTCCAGACGCACACGCTGGCTCGAGCTGTCCAGGCACGCCACCAGCGGCGCGGAGGGACCTCCCTGCACCAGCGACGACGCGCCGCCGGTCGCGGCGAGCGTGCGGATCGCGCTGCGCTGCAGACCCGGATCCTGGATCGCGAGCGCCAGGCCCAGGACCTGCTGCGCCACGCTGGGGCCGGCGAGCATCACCAGGTTCGACGGCGAGATGGTCTCGCCGGGAACCTCGACCTGCATCGCCTCCAGTCGAAGGCCCGCGGCCAGATAGGTCGCCAGTGCGCCACCATCGTTGGTGTCGCTCTTCATCGCCTCGCGCGCAAAGCCTTGTGCCAGCACATCGAGGTAGGCCGGCGTCTGCACCGTGGTGGGCAGCAGGCCGTGATCGGAGCTGTATCGCCACAGCGGCTGCGCGGGATCCTGCGGATAGGGAACCAGTCCCTCGCCGCCGGTCAGGCAGCTCTTCGCCAGGCTGGCCCACAGCGGACCCGGCTCGTTCGAGGTCACGCCCATGCGTCGCAGCGCCACACCCGCGGCTTCCTTCGCCGAGGCATCGGCCTTCATGTCCGCGGCCAGCGTCACCAGCGCGGGCGCGGCGGCCTTCCAGCCGATGTCACCAAGCACCTGGCAGACCTTGGTCTGCTGCGCCGGCGGCAACGTCGGCAGCGCGATGCTCAGCGGAAGCACCGCGTTGCGGCCGATCGCCACCATGGCGCGCGAGGCCATGAGCTCGAGCTGCGAATCGTTGCTCTCGGTGAGCGCCTTCAGCAGCGCGGGCATGGCGTAGGCGCCGGCCTGCTCCAGCAGGCGCATCGCGTGGGCCTGCTGACGCACGGTTCCCTTGAGCTGCGGCACCAGCGCGTCGATTCGCGCGCCCTCGCGTGCCATCGCGTTGCGGCCCAGATCGACCTTGCGCAGGAGTTCCGCGGCCATCGGTCCCACGTCGGCCACGGCGCGCGTGGCGATGACGGCGCGCTCCAGACGATCGGAGAGGCCACGCTGGTCCACGATCATGGCGAGTTCCTCGCCCTTCACGCCATCGGCCAGCAGCACCTCGAGCGACGACTTCGCCAGATCCGCACGCGCGATCAACGCGGCATGGATGAAGGCTTCCAGGGCTTCCTGGTTCGCGGCCGACGGCGCGACCTGCATGGACGCCTCGGGCGCCGCGTCCGCCGCGCCAGCCGCGCCAGCCTCAAGTTGATCGATGCGCGCCTGGATGCGGCCCTTCAGGAAGGCCACCATCGGCTTGGCCTCCTCCGGCACGGCGTCTTCCTGCTGCGCCATCGCGGCAAGCGCGGCGCGAAGCTTCTCGGGATCATTCTGCTCGTCGAGCTTCAGCATCGCCAGCGCCTGCTCGGCGCCCGCGCGCATCTCCTCGGGAAGCGCCTGCAGGTCCGCGTCGTCGGCGGGTGCGGCCTCCGAGGGCGCTTCGGTCTGCGCGACAGCGGGCTCCTCGTCCAGGAAGGCCGCGGCGGGCGACGCGAGGGCGAGCATCGGAACGAGAACGAGCGCAGAGGCGAATGACATCCGAGGGGTCTCCAGATTTCGCGGCGATGCCGCGTTGGGGGTTCGGGAATCTACCGGAATCCGCGCGTGGGCGCGGCATGCGGCCCCGCTATGCTGCCGCCGTCGAGGTGTCTTGGGGGAGGATCCCAAGCACCATCCGGACGACCGGTCATGCCGGTTCCGGATGAGGGAAGGCGGTTGAAATCCGCCGCGGACGCGCCGCCGTGACGGGCGCGGGGCACATGCCCCGCAACGCGCCTCCCCAAAGCCACTGATGCGGCAGCGCCGCGTCGGGAAGGCGGGAGGCGCGGAACCCGAAGCCGGAAGACCTGCCTCGACCTTCGGCCCTCGCCCCCGCGCAACGGGGTTCGGGCGAACCTCCGATTCACGGAGGCTGGCGTGCGTCACTGGATCATCACGATCGTTTGCTGCGCATGGACTCCATCCGCCTGGTGCGATGCATGGTTCGCCACGCGCGTGGTCAGTTACGCGCCGGGCTCGGGCGCGGCGCCCGGACATCGCAACGCCGCGTCAGCGCTCGGCGCCCCTGCGCGCATGACCGGCACGACCGCGGAACCCGAGACCATCACGCCCTTTCAGCCCGCGTGGATGCCGGACCAGGTCGTATCGATCGGCGCGGGTGGATCGCTGGTGCTCGAACTCGGCGCAACCGCCACCGACGACCCGGGCCATCGGTTCGGCATCGACTTGATCGTGTACGGCAACGCGTTCTTCAGCGACATGGCGTGGCCCTCGGGCGTGCCCGGCTTCTGCGCCGCCGAAGGTGGGCTGGTGGACGTGAGCGAGGATGGCGTGGTGTGGGTGAACGTGCCCGGCGCGGTGATCGAGGGCGGATTGCCCACGATGGCGTGGAGCGATGCGGGTGCGTATGACACGGTGCCTGGGTCGGTGACGAGCGACTTCCTTCGCGCGGTGGACCCTGCGGTGAACGAGTTCACGGTGAGCGGACTTCCCTACGCCGACCTGGTCACGCTGTACGACGGCGGTGCGGGTGGCGTTGGAATCGATCTCGCATCCGCGGGGCTTGCAAGCGCGCGCTTCGTCCGGCTGCGCCATCCGGCGGGCTCGATCGGAAGTCCCGAGGTCGACGCCGTGGCGGTGATTCCGCCGGCGCCCTCCCCCTACGACCTCGATGGCAGCGGCACGGTCGACTTCGGCGACATCGCGTTCCTGCTGCTTTCGATGGGCGACAGCGTTGGCCCGATGGACGTGGATGGAAGCGGCGTGGTGGACTTCGGCGACGTGGCGATCCTGCTGCTGGAGGTCGGCGGATGAGCGCGCGACGCGGCTTCACGCTGATCGAGGTCCTCGTGACCACCGGCATCATCGGCATGCTGGTCGCGCTGAGCGTCGGCGGACTGCGCGCCGCCAGCGAGCGCTCGCGCGCAACGAGTTGCCGAAGCAATCTTCGGCAGATCTTCATCGCCTCGCAGGCGTACGCGAATTGCCATCACGGCCACATGCCCGCGGCGGTGCTGTACTACCGAAGCGGTGGCGCCATGCGCACCGTCGCCTGGGACTTCGAGCAGCATGCGGGCAAGGTGAAACCCGGCGCGATCTGGAAGTTCGGCGATCGCCCCGACCGCACCGACGCGGTGCAGCAGTGCCCGGATTGCCGCGTGCCGAGCACATTCGGCGCGGACCCCGCGACGGGCTACCACTACAACACCTCGTATCTGGGGGCCGAGGGCCTGCTGCCGATGACCACCAGCTCCGGCGTGGTGCTGGAGGGCTGGAGGCGCGTGCGACCGGGTGTCGGACCGGGCCAGTGGCGCCACACCGAGACCACCGCCGTCTTCGCCGATGGCGGCTGGCGCGGCGGGGCGAACAAGTTCATGCGCGCCCCCAGCGCGAAGGTCGAGAACGATCTTGGCATGGTGTACGCGGGTGGCAGCGCCTTCCGTCATCGCGGGCAGTGCAACGTGGCATGGCTGGATGGGCACGTGTCGCTGATGGAGGACCCGCAGCAGGGCCCGCACGCCTCGCCCGCCCTGCTCAAGTCGCCGCTCGACTGGCCGCGCAACGGTTTCCTGTCCCACGACGACTCGGCGTACGACCCGAGGTGACATGCGCATCGATCGCTGCGTGTGCATGGAGGAGACCTTCGCCGATGCCGTCGACCTGGCGCGTCGCGAGGGCCTGTCGCTGCAGCAGATCGAGTCACGCATGGGCTGCGGCACCGGCTGCGGCCTCTGCAGGCCCTATCTTCGACGCGCGCTTCGCACGGGACAGACCGTGTTCACCGAACTGATCCACGACGCCGACGAGCCTTCGTAGGCCGAGCTGCAGACGAGGCGAAACCTAGCCGCGGCCGAAGCGTCGCTCGATCTCGCGCCACGGAATGCGCATCGCGGTGGGTCGACCGTGCGGACAGTTGGTCGCGCGCTCGATCGCGTCGAGCTGCTGCAGCAGTTCCGCGATCTCGCGCTCGCTCAGCGCGTCACCCGCCTTCACGGCCGCCTTGCAGGCCATCATGTCCAGCGCCTCGGACAGCACGGCCTCGCCATCGCCGGCGGCGTCGAAATCGTCGCGACCGAGCCAGGCGCGCAGCACCTCCACGGGATCCACGCCGCGCTCGATCAGGAACACCGGCTCGGCATGCACCACCAGGCTTCGAGGGCCTCCCGCGCGCACGTCGAAACCCAGTCGATCCAGCAGCGGTCGCGCCTCCTCGAGCCGCTCCACCTCCAGCGCGGTGGCGGGTTCGATGCGCGGCGACAGCAGCGGCTGGCTTTCCAGCGCGCCCGCCAGCGTGCGCGCGCGCAGCCGTTCGAACATCACGCGTTCGTGCAGGGCATGCTGATCCACGATCACCAGCCCCTGCGCGTCGCTGGTGACGAGCCACATCCGGCCCGCCTGCAGGAATCGGCGCGCGGCGATCGGCATGGGAAGTTCCGCGGGCTGCACGTCCGTCAGGTTGGGCGCAGCCGCGGGCGCCGGCGTCGCAAGCGCCTGGGCGAGCACGCCGTATTCGAAGCCTGCCGCACCGGTCGCGGGACGCGACGCGCCCGTGCCGAAACGCATGAAACCGCCGCCGCCCGAGGGAGCGGGCATCTCCGCGATCGGCATCTCCGGCATCAGGTTCGCCGCGCGCAACGCCGCCTTCACCGCGCGATGCACGAACGAGTGCACCGCCGCAGGCTGCCGGAAGCGCACCTCGCTCTTGGCCGGGTGCACGTTCACGTCGACCTCGCGGGGATCGATCTGGATCGCCAGGAAGCCCACCGGCGTGCGACCTGGCTCGATCAGTCCGCGATAGGCCTCGCGGATCGCGTGGAGCACGCCGCGGTCGGTGATCGCGCGGCCGTTCAGCGTGAGCCGCAGCCCCTTCGCCGCGACCCTCGCCTGCGCGGGGCGCGCCATCCGTCCCCAGATCGAGATCGGCGAGCCAGGCGCGAGCGCGGCCTCGGCCTCGACGGCCAGCGCGTCCGCGGCAGCGTCCGCGCCCAGCACGGCCGCCACACGACGGGCTGGATCGTTGTCCGCCGGCAGATCCATCGTCTTTCGGGACTCCTGCCAGAGCGTGAACGCCACGCCAGGCCGACCCAGCGCGATCCACTCCAGCGCCTCCACAACGCGACCGGCCTCGGTCGGCTCGCTGCGCAGGAACTTGCGTCGCGCCGGCACCTCGCCAAAGAGGTTGGCAACCTCGATCCGCGTGCCCGAATTGCCTGCGGCGGGCCGGACCGGGGCATGACGCCCATGATCCACCTCGATGGCGGCCGCGCTCGAGCCGCTGCGCGGGCGGCTGGTCACGGTGAGGCGCGACACCGAACCGATGCTGGCGAGGGCCTCGCCGCGGAAGCCATAGGTGCCCACCTGCAGCAGATCCTCCATCGAGGCGATCTTGCTGGTGGCATGCGGCGCCACCGCAAGGGCCAATTCCTCCGCGGGAATGCCGCCCCCATCGTCGAGCACCTCGATGCGGTCACGGCCACCCCCCTCCAACCGCACCTCGATGCGCGTGGCGCCTGCGTCGAGCGCGTTCTCGACCAGTTCCTTCACCACGCTTGCCGGGCGCTCCACCACCTCGCCGGCGGCGATCTGGTTCACCAGGTTCGGCGGCAGCGGGCGGATCGGCACGCGCGCGAGTCTAGGTTCCGACCGGCACGCCCGAGACGCAGGATTCACCGATCCTTCACGCTGGAAGTTGGTCTTTGAACCGCGCAAACGCCGATCCACCGCTATGGTCTCCGCTGGCATGAGCACCCTGGTGATCGGCGACCTGCACGGCTGCGGCGAGGAGTTCGCCGAGCTGCTCGATGTCGCGCGTCGGGAGCGTTGCGATGCGCGCCTGGTGCTGGTGGGAGACCTGTTCACGAAGGGGCCGCGGCCCGACCTGATCGTCGATCGTGTGATGCAGTGCCGCGCCGAGGGTCGCCGGGTGGACCTGGTGTGCGGCAATCACGACATTCGTCTGCTCGAGGCGCTCCGTCGGCGCGACGCCGGACACCCGCTCGACTCGATCGCGGCCAGCGAACTGCAGGCGATCCGGCTGCTCGATCGCGCCGACCGGCTGGTCGCCGCACGACGCCTTCTGGCCGAGGCGGTGGGATGCGTGTGCCTTCGCGGTCACGGCTGGACGGTGCTGCACGGTGGCGTGGTGCCCGGCGCGGGGCTCGCCGGCACGAGCGATCACGACAAGATCCACCTGAAGGCTGCGCCGGGCGAAACGCCGTGGTGGGAGCTCTACGACGGACGCGATGGCCTGCTGATCGTGGGCCACAAGCCGCTGCGCGAGCCTCTCATGGTGCGTCGTGGCGGCCGACCTTCCGTGGTGAACGTGGACACGGGGTGCGCCTACGGTGGCGCCCTCACCGGCTACTGCATCGAGGAGGATCGCTTCCTCCAGGTTGCCTCGCAGCAGCCCGCGCGCGAAGGCTTCACGACGGCGGCAGTCGCCACTGCGCCGCAATGGGCATCGGGCGTCCCCGGCCGAAGCTTCGCGCGGCGACCTTGAGCACGATCGGCGCCTGATCACGCTTGAACTGCGCGCGGTCGATCGCGCGGCACCAGCGATCGACGAGCGTCAGGTCGAGTCCGGTGACCGTCGCGATCGCCTGCGGATCGCCCTCGTGCTCGATCCATCCGGTCACGATGCGATCCAGATCCTCGTAGGCGGGGAGCGAGTCCTGGTCGGTCTGGTTCGGTCGAAGTTCCGCGCTCGGGGCCTTCGAGATGCTGTCCGGGGGAATCGGCGGCGCGCGAAGCCCGAAGTCGGCGAAGTGCGCGTTCAGATGACGCGCCATCGCGTAGACCTGCGTCTTCAGCACGTCGCCCAGCGGCGCGAGACCCCCCACCATGTCCCCGTAGAGCGTGGCGTAACCCGCGGCAAGCTCGCTCTTGTTGCCCGTGCTGAGCACGAGCGAGCCGTCGGCGTTGCTCACCGCCATCACGGTCAGTCCCCGCAGTCGGCTCTGCAGGTTTTCGTCGGGCAGGCCGCTGAAGGCGTCGAGCGCGGACTTCAGGTGGGCGGCGAAGCGCTCGTGCAGGTCCGCGATCGGAAGGGAGAGCAGGCGGCCCAGGCCGAGATTGGCCGCCAGCGCCTTCGCGTCATCCACGCTGCCTCGGCTGGAGAATCTCGAGGGCATCATCACGCCGGTCACCGCCGCCGGACCGAGCGCCAGCGCGGCGAGCACGGCCACCAGCGCGCTGTCGATGCCACCAGAAAGGCCCAACGTGGCGCGACCGTGTCCGGTCTTGCGGAAATAGCCGCGGATGCCGCACACCAGCGCGTCGATCAGGTCCCGCTCGGCGGCGCGAGGCGCGGGATCCTGGATCCGGCATCCGCCTCGCAGGTCGACCGTGCGCGTGGCGGCCTCGAACAGCGGCCACTGCTCGCACACGCGGCCAGCGGCATCCACCAGCGCGGAGCCTCCGTCGAAGATCAGGTCGTCGTTGGCACCGGTCTGGTTGCACAGCAGGACCGGCACACCGAGCGTCGTGGCGACCTGCACCAGCCGCGCGCGCTGACGGGCGCGCTTGCCCAGCACGAAGGGAGACGCGCTGGCTGCGACCAGCACCGTGGCGCCAGCTGCCACGGCCTCGGCCGCGGGATCGACCGGATAAGTGCGGCTCGCATCGACGTCGGCTCCGCCCCAGAGGTCCTCGCACAGCAGGACGCCCAGCCGCTCGCCCGCGTGCTCGATCACGGTGGCGTGATCGCCCGGCGCGAACCAGCGGTCCTCGTCGAACACGTCGTAGGTGGGCAGGAGTCGCTTGTCGTGAAAGCCTTCCACGCGACCGCCGCGGCAGATCGCGATCGCGTTCGCCAGCGTGCGACCGCGGCGTTCCACGCGACGCGGGAGACCGACCAGCAGCAGCATGCTTGGGTGGCGACGCGCCAGTTCGGCAGCGGCACGCTCGCAGGCGTCCGCCACACCGTGCCGGAGCACCAGGTCTCGCGGCGGATAGCCGAGCAGCGCCATCTCGGGCGTCAGCAGGACCTCGGCGCCCGCCGCCGCGGCATCGCTGGCCGCGCGGTCGATGCGCTGCAGGTTGCCCTCCACGTCTCCGATGGTGGGGTCGATCTGGGCCGCGGCAATCCGCATGCGCCCATGCTACGGCCGATGCACCTCAGCCAGCGACCGCGTAGCAGCGGCGGTCCAGCAGTTCGAGGGCGGCGCGAAGCGTGAAGGGCTTGCGAAGCACGTGCGCCACGCCGGCGGCGCGCAGGGCTGCCTCGTCCTGCGAGAGGAAGCTGTGGCCCATCACCACCACGCGGCACGGCGCACCCTCGGCACGCAGCACCGAGACGAGTCCAACGATCTCGGACATGCCCACGCTGGTGTCCACGAACATCCAGTTGGGCGCGAAGCGGCCGCAGGTCACGCCGGCCTCGAAGGCCGTGCGCGCGGTTCGAGCCTCGCGGCCGGTCTCCTGCACGAGTGTCGCCGCAAGCGTGGTCGCGGTGGCGGTGTCCGCGTCCACCACCAGCACCCGCTCGGTGCCCGAGGTGGCGGAAGCCACCGCGGGAAGCCGGTTGTCTCGGATGAAGCGATCCAGGGCGTCGCGCGTCACGCGGCGGTCTCGGCTGCCGGGGATTCGGTAGCCCTCGAGGCGGCCGGTGTCGATCCACTTGCTGACGGTGCGGGCGGCGACGTTGCAGATGCTCGCGACTTCGCCAGTGGTCAGGACGGACTTGGAAAGGAGGTTGCTCATGCAGGCGGGATCGACGCGGCGAGGGCCCCGCTTGAGTGCGCAGGCGGAACAATCCGCACAAACCTCCGTCCCAGAACGAGGGTCGGAGGTTGTTATTCACCCCTTCGCGCAAGCCGCGAATTCAACCGGAGTCGCCAGGCCGCAGGCTCGAGCGTGATTCAGCTTTGAGGGTGAATAACAACCTCCGACCCTCGTTATCGGTCGACGCGGATGCCCTTCGCCTCGAGCGCAGCCTTCAGCGCGGCCAAGTGTCCTGAATCTCGCACCTCGACCCGGCATCGCACCGTCACTCGACTCACGTCCGCCTCGCCGAACGCGCGCTCGTGCTCGATCTGCTGGATGCTCGCGCCGGTGCCCGCGATCGTGCTCGCCAGCTCCGCAAGCCCACCCGGCCGATCCGAGATCACCGCGCTGAACTGCGCAAGGCGTCCATCCACGGCCACACCGTGCTCGATCACGCGACCAAGCACCATCGGGTCGATGTTCCCGCCGCAAAGCAGCAACGCCACCCGCTTGCCCCTCAGGAACGACAGCTTGCCCGCGAGGAATCCCGCCAGCGGTGCAGCGCCAGCCCCCTCCACCACGCCCTTCTCCAGTTCCACCAGACGCAGGATCGCAAGCGAGATGTCCTCTTCGCTCACGCTCACCACGCGATCCACGCGCTCGCGCGCGATCGCGTACGCGCGATCGCCCACCTGCGGCACCGCCAGGCCATCCGCAAGCGTCGGCCCGTCGAACGCGTGCACCGGCTTGCCCGCTTCCATCGCCTTCATCAGGCTGGCGCAGCGCGCAGGCTCCACGCCCACCACCTGCACGTGCGGATGGGCTTCCTTCACGGCCAGCGCGACGCCCGCGATCAGGCCGGCACCCCCGACCGGCACCACGATCGCATCCACGCGCGGCACCTGATCCAGGATCTCGAGCGCCACCGTGCCGGCACCGGCGATGATCGCGGCGTCGTTGAAGCCGTGCACGTAGGCGAGGCCGTCCGCCCTCGCCAGCTCGTCCGCCTTCACCTTCGCGTCCGCGATCGTGTCGCCATGCAGCAGCACTCGGGCCCCGTAATGCGCGCATCGCACCTGCTTGACCAGCGGCGCGCCCTTGGGCATCACCACCGTCACCGGGATGCCCAGGTCGCGCCCGTGGAACGCCAGCGCCAGCGCATGGTTGCCCGCGCTCGCCGCCACCACGCCGCGCGCCCGCGCCGAAGCCTCCAGTTGTAGCAGCGCGTTGCGCGCGCCACGCTCCTTGAAGCTGCCCGTGCGCTGCAGGTATTCCGCCTTCGAGAAGATCGTGGCGCCGCAGAGCTCCGACAGCGCGGCGCTCTCGTGGCACGGCGTGCGCACCACGCCATCCGCGATGCGCGCCATCGCCTCCACCACGTCGTCGTAGGTCACGTCGACCGCGGCGGAGGGCATGCGACCTCGCTCAGGCCTTCGGGCCGGCGTTGCGCACGGCGTCGGTGATGCTGAACTTGCGGTCGTTCTCGCGGAACTTCGCCGCCAGCTCCTTCGCCTTCGCGTCGTAGGCCGTCTTGTCCTGCCACGTGTTGCGCGGGTCGAGCACCTCCGCAGGCACGCCCGGCACCGCCACCGGCATGTGCAGCCCGAAGATCGGGTGCTCGACGGTCTTCACCGACTTCAGCGAACCGTCCAGGATCGCCGTGACCATCGCGCGCGTGTAGGCCAGCTTGAAGCGACTGCCCACACCGTAGCCGCCGCCAGTCCAGCCGGTGTTCAGCAGCCACACGTCGCTGCCATGCTTCTTGATGCGGTCGGCCAGCATGGTCGCGTACACCATCGGCGGGCGCGGCATGAACGGCGCGCCGAAGCAAACGCTGAAGTTCGGCTGCGGCTCGGTCACGCCCGCCTCGGTGCCGGCGAGCTTCGAGGTGTAGCCGTTCAGGAAGTAGTACTGCGCCTGCTCCGCGGTCAGCTTCGCCAGCGGCGGCAGCACGCCGTACGCATCGGCCGACAGGAACACGACGTTCGTCGGGTGCCCCGCCACGCTCGGAATGCGCGCGTTGGCGATGTGATGCAGCGGATAGGTCGCGCGGGTGTTCTCGGTGCGCTTGGCGCTGTCGTAGTCGGGCAGGCGCGTCACCGGGTCGACCGCGGTGTTCTCGAGCACGCTGCCGAAGCGGATCGCGTCCCAGATCTCGGGCTCGCCCGCCTTCGTGAGCTTGATGCACTTGGCGTAGCAGCCGCCCTCGATGTTGAACACGCCCTTGTCGCTCCAGCCGTGCTCATCGTCACCGACGAGGTCGCGGTTCGGATCGGCGCTCAGCGTGGTCTTGCCGGTGCCCGACAGGCCGAAGAAGATCGCCACGTTCTTCGGGTCCTTGCGGTCCACGTTGCACGAGCAGTGCATCGGGAAGACGCCACGCTCGGGCAGGTCGTGGTTCATCGCGTAGAAGATGCTCTTCTTCATCTCGCCCGCGTAGCGCGTGCCGAGGATGACCACCTTCTTCTTCTCCAGGCTCTGGATGATCGCCACCGGACCCTTCACGCCGTAGCGCGCCGGGTCGCTGATGCGCAGGCTGCCCGCGTTCACGATCGTCCAGTCCGGGGTCCAGTTCGCCAGCTCCTTCGGCTCGGCGTTGATGAACAGCGTCTTGGCGAAGAGCGAGTGCCACGCCTCCTCGGTGAACACGCTGACCTTGCAGCGGTAGGCCGGGTCGGCGCCCGCGTAGCCATCGAAGCGGAACAGGTCGCGGCGCTGGCGCAGGTGGTCCATCGCGAGCGTCTCGAGCGCCTCGAAGTGGGCCGGGCTGATCGCCTGGTTCACCTTGCCCCAGTCGATGTTGCCGTGGATGCCCGCGGTGTCCTCGAGGAACTTGTCGTTCGGGCTGCGGCCGGTGCGGTCACCCGTGTCGCACGCCAACGCGCCATTGCTCGCCAGCACGCCCTCGCCTCGGGCCAGCGCCAGTTCCACCAGCCGGGGCACCGGCAGGTTGGCGTGCATGGAGGCGGTGCCGAAATCGAGCGCGCGAAGGGTGGCGGTCGTCATGTCTGCTCCTTGAAGAGGAAGGGGCCAATCTTACCACCCCCCCGGAGGGCAACCAACCTCCCCGTTTCCAAGGGCACCCCTGCCTTGCCGTTCCCCCCGCAAGGTCGTAGAGTTGTCCCTTCGTCACGGAGACCGTAGCTCAGTTGGCAGAGCACCGGGTTGTGGTCCCGGGTGTCGCGGGTTCGAGCCCCGTCGGTCTCCCTTCTTCATGCGGTGCGTCCTGCTGCAATGCGATCCCGTGTGGCAGGACCTGCCCGCCAGCCGGCGCGGCATCGAGGACCTGCTCGCCTCCGCGGGCGACGTCCGCGGCGCGCTGGTGGTCACCCCCGAGATGGCCGAGAGCGGCTTCACCATGCATCCGGAGCATGCGTGCGACGGCGCAAGCCTGTCGTTCGCCGCAGTGCTGGCGCGCCGGCACGGGTGCTTCCTTCACATGGGTTTCGTGGAGCGACACGGCACCGCCTTCCGGAACGTCACGGCCACCGTGGATCCCGAGGGCCGCGCGCTACTTCATTACGCGAAGAACCACCTCTTCTCGCCGGCCGGCGAACCACGCGCGTACGAGCCCGGGCGCGGCATCGCGGTCGCCGAAGTTGGCGGCCTGCAGTCGAGCGCGTTCATCTGCTACGACCTGCGTTTTCCCGAGTTGTGGCGACACGCCGCCGTGGCGGGCGCGGAACTGATGATCCTGTCCGCCTGCTGGCCCCACGTCCGGCAGGCGCACTGGCGCGCACTGGCCATCGCACGCGCCATCGAGAACCAGGCGTTCGTGGTGGCCTGCAACCGCGTGGGACAGGAACCCAACGCGACCTACGCGGGCGGGAGCCTGATCATCGCGCCCGACGGTGAAATTCTCGCCGAGGCAGGTTCCGAGAAGATGGCGTTGTTCGCGGACATCGACCCCGAGCGCGTTCGCGCGTGGCGAGCCAGATTCCCCGCCTTGCGCGACATGCGCCGAGAACTTCTCGGTTCTCTTCCGCACTGAATCACCCCGATTGTCGGGGATTTCATTGACGAGGCCTCGACCCGGTTTAGACTGCGGCCACAGGTCACGCGTGGCGAATTCAACTGCGACAAGACGAGACGTGGTGGTGCGCGGACCGGTGCCGATTGGCGCCGATGTCGATGCGATGGTGCGCCGCGCCTGCTTTGCCTCGGCCGCCGAGGCACTCGCCGCGTTCCGCGTGCACCCTGACGAGATCCTGGCGCACCTCACGCAGGCCGGCCTTGCCGTCGCGAGTCGACCCGAGCGTGTGCTGCACCACCTCGATGGCGTTGCGCATGCCGTCGCGTGCGCGCGTGGCGACGCCGCCGCGTGGACCGACCTCGCGAACCATCATGGCTGGTGCCTCGAGCGTGCCGCCATGGACCAGTTCGGCATCGAGGGCGCACTGGCCGCGCGCCGCTTCTGGACCGACACCCGTCGTGGCACGTTGGGCGCCCCCGATGACCGCGTGCGCGACGATGGTTGGCCCCTGCCTCGCCTGCAGTGGTACGCAGGCCTGCGGCCCTTGCGGCACTGGCTCGCGGACCGGCTCTTCGGCGGCATCGAGGCCCGCTGGGAGAGTTCCCAGCGAGAGCGCCTTGACACGCTGTCCAACGGGCGTAGCCTTGCCTCCCCCGCGGTGAATGCCGCGACGGCAACTTAGCTCAGTTGGTAGAGCACCGCATTGAAAATGCGGGTGTCCCCGGTTCAAGTCCGGGAGTTGCCATTCCCCTCGCACCGACGCGCTCGCGCCGCCTACTCGCCGTTCTCACCCAGGTGCGAATGCCCCAGATCGAACGAACCGGGTCGCATGCCCGCCGGCGGACCGCCCTCGAAGGCGAAGCGCTGCATGAGCGCCTCGGAGAGCACCTGCTCACTCACCAGCCGGATGCGGGGCCTGAGTCCCAACACGCGAGTGATGAAGCGCATCGCGCGGCCGGCATGCGCCGCCGTGCTCAACACCTCGAGTTCGTCCCCCTCGCGCCGCACGGGCACGACCGCGAACTGCCAGGCCTCCCGACGACCGATTCCTCGAACATGGTCCATCCCGTTTCCTCCGGGACGTGCATCGGCGGTATTCCATCGCCTGTGAAGCCAACCCCGCGGTTTCCTGCGCCACCGCTTCCGTCTGTTCCGGCCCTCAGCCCCCCAAGGTCCGCATGAACGCGCACGCGATCTCGAGCATCCTCGAATCCCTGCGGCGCCAGGCCCGAAGTTGCGCGGATCGCGAGAACTTCGACACGCTGCAGCGTCTCGTGCAGCGCCTTGAACGCGCCACGGCCGAGCGCACGCCCGCCGTGGTGGCCGAGATCCTTGTCGCACAGCGGGCCATGCGCGCGGGCTGTTCGGTGGAGGCTGAAACGCCCACCCCCACGGGTCGCACCTGCGACTTCCGCCTGACGCGCGGCAGCGAGTGCCTGCATGTGCACGTGAAGCGGCTCGACGTGCCGGACTTCGAACCCCCGACGATTCCCATCACGCTGCGCCGCTGCCTTCGGCAGGGACGCCCCGCGCGCGTGGAGATCCGCTGGGACCCGCAACTGAACGCGCTCGGCCTGCGCCGGCTTGGTCACGCGTTCGAGGCCTTCCTGCGCGACGGCGACATCGGCGAGTCGATCTGCGTGCGCGACGCGGCACAGCGCGAGCTCGGCGCGCTCCGCATCGACCGCCCCGCCGAGCGCCTCGAGGTGCGCGTGGAGCGGCCCGATCGGCATGCCGTGATGGCGCGCCTCGACCGCCTGCTCGAGCGCGCGGCGCAGCAGTGCATGCCCGGGAAGGCGAACGCGATCATGGTGGTCGGCACGAGCGCGTGCGACGCGGACCTGCTCGACCAGGCCCTGCTCGGCTCGTTCATCGCGCGCTGGGACCGCATGCCCCGCCGCGGCGAGCGTCAGGCGTACGGGCGCGACGACACCGGACTCTGGTCACGCGGCCTTGCGCGCGACGCGGGCATCGCGTGCTGGACCGTGCTGCAGGGGGCGGGCCCGCGCCCGCTGCTCAGCGGTGGGGAGATGTGGCTCCGAAGCACCCCGGCCCCGTCGGGGGCGAGCGCGGCATTGGCCCGGGCGGCGCTGCTGCGGTCACGGGCCGGATAGGCACGCGCGACACGCGCACTCACCAGCCTTCGACCATCCGTTCGTGCGGCGGCGCGCCTCGATCGGCGCGCACGGGCGCGGGATCCCACCGCGTGCGCACGAAATCGTTCGCCGGCACCCCCTCGATCTCGAAGCGCGCGCCGCGCGACAGCAGCTGGTCCACCTGGCGCCGACCGATGTCGACGGTCAAGGTCACGCTCGCATCGACGTAGTCGCGCGCCTGCACGGGGCAGCGCTTCTCGAGGAAGTCGACCGTGCGCGCATCCCGCAGTGGCACGGTCAGGCGCAGCGTGCGCACGGCTCCCTTCATGCGCTCCAGCACCGTGGCGGCGAGCGCGTCGAGCCCGGCGCCGGTCAGCGCGCTCACCGCCATCGCGCCGGGATGCCGCTCCATCCACCACGAGAGCGGATGCACGCGTTCGGCCTCGCGCGCGGAGAGCGTGTCGAGTCGGTCGCTCTTGTTCAGCACCAGCAGGCGCTCCGGCGTGGTGGCGCCGATCTCGTCCAGCGTGGATCGCACCACCTCCAGCTGCGTCTCGGCACGCGGATCGCTCACGTCGAGCACGACCAGCAGCAGGTGCGCGTGCACGGCGTCCTCCAGCGTGCTGCGGAAGCTCGCCACCAGGTGGTGCGGCAGGTCGCGGATGAAACCGACCGTGTCGCTGAGCATGCAGGCATTGCCGCCGCCCAGGTTCCACTGCTCCACGCGCGTGCCGAGCGTGGCGAAGAGCTGGTCGTTGGCGAAGGCCCCGCCGCGCGTCAGCGCGTTGAACAGGCTGCTCTTGCCGGCGTTCGTGTAGCCCACCAGGCCTGCGGTGAAGTGCTCGGTGCGCCGCGCCTGCACCTCGCGCTGCTTGCGCCCCGCGATCTCCTCGAGCTCGCCCTTCAGGCGGTCGACGCGCGACTTCACGAGTCGGCGGTCGATCTCGAGCTGCTGCTCGCCGGGGCCGCGCGTGCCCACGCCCACCGGCGCGCCACCCGTGACCTGGCCGAGGTGCGACCACATCGCGCGCAGGCGCGGCGCGGTGTACTGCAGCTGCGCGATCTCCACCTGCAGCTGTGCCTGCCGCGTGGTGGCGCGGTGCGCGAAGATGTCCAGGATGAGCTCGCTGCGGTCGAGCACCTTGCAGCGGATCGCCTCCTCCAGCCCCTGCACCTGGCTCGGCGAGAGGTCGTTGTCGAAGATCACGGCCTTCGCATCGAGGGCCTGCACCATGGCGGCGAGTTCCTCCACCTTGCCCTTGCCCAGGTAGGTCGCCCCGCGCGGAACCTTCAGGTTCTGCTCCATCTCGCCCACCACGGTGACGCCTGCCGTGTCGGCCAGCGCGCGCAGCTCGCCCATCGGGTCGCGCTCGTCCACATCGCTCGAGGGCAGTCGCACCTGCACCAGGATCGTGCGCTCCGCCAGGATGCGCTCTTGGGAGAGGCCGGTTTCCATGGAGCGCGGATTCTAGGATGCCGGGATGACGGCTCCGCTGCACATCCTGGCGCTTGAGACAAGTTGCGACGAGACCGCCGCGGCGGTGGTGGCGCTGCGCGGCGAGCGCATCGAGACCTGCAGCGAGGCCGTGATCACGCAGGACGAGGTGCACGCCGAGTACGGCGGCGTGGTGCCCGAGCTCGCCAGCCGCGCGCACCTGGAGAAGCTGACGCCCGCGATCCGCGGGGCACTCGAGCGCGCGCAGATCGAGCCAGGCGCGCTCGCCGCGGTGGCCGCCGGCAACCGTCCGGGCCTGATCGGCTCGCTGCTGGTCGGCACCAGCGCGGCGAAGGCCTTCGCGTGGGCCATCGGCAAGCCCTTCCTTGGCGTGGACCACGTGCAGGCGCATCTGGCCGCGTGCCATCTCGACACCGACCCGCCCGGGTATCCCGCGATCGGACTGGTCGCCAGCGGCGGCCACACGCACATCCTGGCGCTCGAATCCCCGCTGCATGCGCGCGTGCTCGCGCGCACGCGCGACGACGCCGCGGGCGAGGCCTTCGACAAGGCGGCCAGCATCCTGGGCCTCGGCTGGCCTGGCGGACCCGCGATCGAGCGCGCGGCGACCAGCGGCAACGCCGGCGCCTTCGAGTTCGAGGCCGGACGCTTCCCGGGCAGCGCGGACTTCAGCTTCAGCGGACTCAAGACGGCGCTGCTCTATGCGGTGCGCGGCGTGCCGAGCGCGCCCAATCGTCCGCAGCGACCGCCGCCGCCACCGCTGGATGCCACGCGCGTCGCGGACCTGTGCGCCTCGTTCCAGGCCGCCGTGGTGCGAGCGCTGGAGAAGGGTCTTGAGCGCGCCCTCGAAGCGCATCCGGCCTCCACGCTGCTCGCCGGCGGCGGCGTGATCCGCAACGGCGCGGTCCGCGCCATGCTGGAGCGGCTCGCGGCCCGCCGCGGGCTCACGCTCCATCTGGCCGCGGCACGTCACTGCACCGACAACGCCGCGATGATCGGCGCGCTCGCGGCGCTGCGACTGGCTGCGGGCGAGTCCGATCCGCTCTCGCTTCCGGCGGAACCCCTCTCGAGTCTGGCTGCCCGATGAGCTACCGACCCCCCTTCGTGAGCGAACGCTTCCGCATGGTCGATGCACCGCATCCGGCCACCCTGGAGGAGGCCGACCTGCTGAAGCACTGCGAGATCGAGATCGGGCGCGTGAGCGGCCCGGGCGGCCAGAACCGCAATCGCCGAGACACCGCGGTGTGGATCCAGCACCGCCCCACGGGCATCGACGCACAGGCGACGGAGCGGCGAAGCCAGGCGCAGAACCGGCACATGGCGATCAAGCGGCTGCGGCGCAGGCTCGCGGTCGAGGCTCGCACGCTGGCGAGCCGGGACCGACATCAGGCCAGCGACCTGTGGAAGACGCGCCGACAGGGCGACAAGCTCAGCGTGAATCCCGATCACGCGGACTATCCGGCGCTGCTCGCGGAAGCGCTCGATCTGGTGGTGGCCCGCCGATTCGACCTGGCAGGCGCCGCAGGCCTGCTGGGCGTGACCATGAGTCAGCTCAGCCGACTGATCCGCCACGACAAGGCTGCCTTCGCCAAGGTGAACCAGGGGCGCGCCGAAGTCGGACTTGCGCCGCTTCGCTCCTGAGACACGCTTCGGATCCGCTGCCTGTCGCGCTACCCTGCCGGCATGATCGACGCCGCACGCATCCGATCGCTGATCGAGCATGAGGTGCCCTCGCTCACCGCGCTCCGCCGCGAACTGCACCAGCATCCGGAGATCGGCTACGAGGAGGTGAGGACCGCCGAACGCATTCGCGGGGAACTCGACGCGATCGGCGTGAAGCATGCGGACGGGCTCGCGCGCGGCACCGGCACGCTCGCGCACATTCCCGGCGGCGCTCCCGGCGCGAAGGCGGTCGCCCTTCGCGCGGACATCGACGCGCTGCCGATGCAGGATCACGGCACCCATGCCTGGCGCAGCCGAATCGATGGCCGCGCGCACGCCTGCGGCCACGACGGCCACACCACCATCGCGATCGGCGCGGCGCGCGTGCTGTCACGACTCGCGCGCGATGGCGCGCTGCCGAACCCCGTGACCTTCCTGTTCCAGCCGGCGGAAGAGGGCGGCAACGGCGGCGCGCGCATGGTCGAGGATGGCGCGCTGAACGGCAGCGTGCTTGGACCCGCCGTGGCGCAGATCTACGGCCTGCACGGCTGGCCATCGCACGCGCTGGGCACCGTCTCGTCGCGACCGGGCCCCATGCTGGCTGCGGCGGAGGCCTTCGAGATCCGCGTGCGCGGCGCGGGCGGCCACGCGGCCTTTCCGCATCTGGCATGCGATCCGGTCCTCGCCTCGAGCGCGATCGTGCAGAACCTGCAATCGGTGGTCTCGCGCAACGTGCGCCCGCTCGATGCAGCCGTCGTCACGGTGGCGTCGATCCACGCCGGCAACGCGCACAACGTGATTCCCGAGTCCGCGCACCTGCTCGGCACCATCCGGTGGTTCCACGCGAGCGTGGGCGAGATGCTGCGTCGACGCATGTCCGAGTGCGTGCAGCACACGGCGCAGGCGCTCGGCGCCTTGGCCACCATCGAGTTCAAGCACACCACCCCCGTCACGAGCAACGACACGGGCGCCTTCCGGCGTTTCGAGCGCGTCGCGCGCGAGTCCCTGGGCACGCACCGCGTGGTGGAGTTCGGCGATCCGGTCATGGGCGCGGAGGACTTCTCCTTCTATGGAGAGGTGGTGCCGGCCTGCTTCTTTGCACTGGGGCTCGCGCGCACGAACGATCCCTGCCCGCCCCTGCACGACCCGACCTTCGACTTCCGGGACGAGGCGATCGCCACGGGCGTCGAGGCGATGGTCCAACTGGCGCTCGCGCCGATTGGGCAGTGAATATCGGTCGAAATTTCGAGGTCGGCGTTGGTATTCCCATCGCGCGGGAATATCTTTGGCGAAATGATCGCCCCTCTGCTCGCCGTCGTGATGTCACTTGCCGGTTCCCCGCGTCCCGAGACGGGTGATCTGCCCGCACGCGCGAACCCCTTCACGGCGGTTCCGATGGGCTCGATGCTGCTCGATGGCGCGGCGGGGCCCGTGCTTCCAGCCGTCCGGTTGCATGTGGACGAAGCCGCATGGGCCGAGGTGACCCGTGGCGACGTCGCCTGGCTCGATGGCATGCCGCTCTCCGATGGCGACACCGCGGACCTGCGCCTGGTGCGCGTGAATCCCTTCGCGGCGGGCGCACGCATCGTGGTGATGGAGGCCGGCCCGAATGGACAACCCGTCGAGCGCCAGGTCGCCCTGCCGGAAATCTCCGCCTGGGCCGGCACGGTCGCCGGACGTCCGGGCTCCCGCGCCTTCATCGCGCGCAGCGAGGCCGGCACGCACGGCTACATCCAGTTCGACGGTCGCACCGAGATCATCTCCTCGGGTGAGGCGACCGCGAAGGGTCCGACCTGGATCGCCAGTGGCGCGGCGCTTCCCATCGACGACTTCCAGTGCGGCGCGATCGCGCCACCCGATCGGGTCGCAGCGGACCGACCGCCCGCGGGCGCACCGGCGCTCACCGCCGCCTGCCGCCAGCTTCCGATCGCCTTCGAGACGGACCAGGAACTGCTCACGCGCCTGGGCAGCGTGCCAGCAGGAAGCGCCTACGTGGCCACGCTCGTGGCGGCCCTCTCCGACATCTACCGCAACGATTTCAACGCGCGCCCCACCCTCGCCTACCTGCGCTGGTGGAGCACCACGGATCCCTGGACGCAGTCGGGCACCTGCGGAGGCGCGGGCACGGACCAGCTCGGCGAGCTGCGCGACTGGTGGAACGCCAACATGCAGTCGGTGCCGCGCGCCCTCACCGCCATGCTGTCGGGGCGCAGCCTCGGTGGCGGCTGTGCGTGGCTCTACGCGGCCTGCGACGATCCAACCTGGGGCTACGGCTACTCGGTGTCGGCGAACCTCAACGGCAGCTTCCCCTACCCCCCCATCAAGAACCAGAACAGCGGAAACTGGGACCTGTACGTGGTCGCGCACGAGATCGGCCACAACCTGAGCGCCTTCCACACGCATGACATCGGCGTGGACGGCTGCGGCAACGGCGATTGCTCGCTCGCCCGCGAGGGCACGATCATGAGCTACTGCCACCTCTGCTCGGGTGGCGTGGGCAACATCAACCTTCGCTTCGCGCCGGAGAACATCGCCTCGATCGAGGACTTCCTGCTCTACGCGTCGTGCACCGCACCCGAAGCCAACAATCCCGTGGCCCTCGCCGACACCTACTCCACGTGGGAGGAGATCCCGCTGGTGCTCGACGTGCTGTCGAACGACCTGCCGTCGAACTGCGAGGCCGTCAGCATCGACGCGCTTCCCGCGACCAGCGCACTGGGCGCCACGCTGGTCGTGCTTCCCACCGGCAGCCCGACCGGAGGCCCCGCAGTCTCGTATCTGCCGGGTCCTGGCGTGCGCGGCCCGGACACCTTCACGTATCGCCTGCGCGATGCGAGCAACCAGTACTCCAGCACCGTCACCGTGAGCATCGACGTGAAGCCGGTGCTCGCGAGCGTGTCTGGCCTTGCGGGCAACGAGTCCGGCCTGCGTGGCCGCTACTACTCGCTCACCGCGCCAACGTCGATGCCCAACTTCGACGCGCTCACCCCCTACCAGTACGCGAACATTCCCCTGCTCTCCTTCGGCTCCACGCAGGCCTCGTGCGTCGGCAGCGGCCGCTCCGACAACTTCGGCGTGGTCTTCGAGGGGTGGGTGCTCGCGCCGACCGAGGGCAACTACACGTTCTCGCTGACCTCGGACGCCGGTTCGCAGCTGTTCATCGACGGCTTCCAGGTGATCAACCACGACGGCATCCACACCTTCAGCGAGAAGACCGGCACGGTCTACCTGAAGGCGGGGCAGCACGCCGTGCGCGTGAACTTCTTCGAATACACGGGCGCCTGCGGGCTGCAGCTGAAGTGGGCGCCCCCCGGCACCGCCACGCGCGTGTTCGTGCCGTCCACCGCGCTGAGCCGCGGCGGCCAGGTCTACGACCTCGACGGCTCCGGCTCGGTCGACTCCGGTGATCTCGCCTTCCTGCTCCTGAGCTTCGGCAGCGATTGCTCGGGGCAGCGCTGCTACGGCGATCCGAACGAGCGCCAGTTCATCGGCCTCGAGCCGTGCGTCTGCGCCGAGGACCTTGACGGCTCGGGAGAGATCGACTTCGGCGATGTGGCGTTGCTGCTGCTTTACTGAGCAGGACGATCCCAGATCCGCCCAAGACGGAAGGCATTCTCGGTCTTCCCGGTGCGGGAACCGAAGGCAACCCTCGAATTCTCGCGCCTGTTCTCCGATTGGCCTTGGCCGAACCCACGCGGTCAATAACTTCGGAATTCTGCACCTGGAACTTGGCTGGCGTCCACATCGGGGTAAGGTGGATCCATGAGAACCCCTTCGCTGGCTGTCGCTGTCGCTTGCCTTGCCTGCCAGATCGCGGTCGCCGCGGACATGGCCCCGGAGGAACCGCGCCGCGTGAAGCCGATGCGCGGCGTGCAGATGGCCGCACAGCTTGTCGAGGGCGCGGCCGGACCCCAGTTCCCCTCGATCGCCATCGAGCTCGACGAGGCCGCGTGGGCCGAGATGGAGCGGGGCGATGTGGCATGGCTCGATGCGGTGCCCCTCTCCGACGGCTCCACGGTGGATCTTCGACTCAGCCGCGTCGAGGCATTCACGCCGGATGCGCGGATCGTGGTGGTGGAGGCAGCCCCGGGCGGTGGCACGATCGAGCGCGAGATCCCGCGTCCGCAACTCTCGGCCTGGGCCGGCGAGGTTTCAGGCTGGCCGGGTTCGCGCGCGTTCATCGCGCGTTCCGACGCCGGACTTCAGGGCTGGATCCAGTTCCAGGGACACACCGAGATCCTGTCGTCCGGCGAGGCGGGCGCCGGTCGGGTGCCGCTCATGTCGAACGCGGCGCTGATCGGCATCACGGCGCCGGTCTGCGAGGCGCCGCCCCCGATGGACGAGGGTGATGTGCTTGAGGAAATGCCACCGATGGCGTATTTCGCCGCGGCCGCGTGCCGACAGCTGCCGGTCGCGGTCGACACGGACCAGGAACTGCTCGCCAAGTTCAGCGGCAACACCACCAGCGCCAGCGCCTACGTGGCCACGCTCTTCGCGGGCATGGGCGACATCTACTCGCGTGACTTCAACGTGCGCCCGAGCATCTGCTACCTGCGCTGGTGGACCACGACCGATCCATGGACCGCCACCAGCGGCACGTCGGCGCAGCTGACCGAGTTCCGCACCTACTGGAACACCAACATGCGCACCACGCCGCGCTCGCTCGCCACGCTGCTGAGTGCGCGCGGGCTCGGCGGCGGCGTCGCCTGGCTCAGCCAGGTGTGCGCGAGCACCTCGGGCAGCGGGTACGGGTATTCGGTCAGCGCGGATCTCAACGGCACCTTCCCCTACCCACTGGCGAGCCAGAACAGCGGCAACTGGGACATCATCGTCACCAGTCACGAGATTGGCCACAACATGAGCGCGCAGCACACCCACGACCTGGGCGTGGACGACTGCTACACGTCCTCGGGCCTGGGCGCCTGCACGCAGCGGCTTCAGGGCACCGTGATGAGCTACTGCCACCTCTGCTCGGGCGGCGTGGCGAACATCAACCTGGTCTTCGACGCGGTGAACATCCCGTCGGTCATCAGCCACGTGGGCTCGAAGAGCTGCACCTCGCCCACCACCGCGCTGCCGGCGGGCCTGGCCGACACCTACACCGTGATGGAGGGCAGCTCGAACACCCTCGACATCCTGGCCAATGACCTCCCGGCGAACTGCGAGTCGGTCACGATCCAGGGCCTCCCAGCCGCTTCGACCAAGGGGGTCTCGCTCTCGATCAACCCGACGGGCAGCCCCAGCGGCGGTCCGGCGATCACCTACAACCCCGCTGCGGGCGTGCGCGGAACCGACACTTTCACCTACCAGCTGCGCGATGCAAGCAACCAGGTGTCCAGCACGATCACGGTGAGCATCGACGTGAAGCCGGTGCTGCAGGCCTTCACGGGCCTGGCCGGCAACGAGCCGGGCTTCAACGCGCGCTACTACAACCTCACGTCCCCCACCACGCTGCCGAACTTCAGCGCGCTCACGCCCTTCTCGTATGGCTCCGTGCCGTCACTCGTCTTCAGCAGCGGCTCGGGCGCGTGCGTTGGCAGCGGCGTGGCCGACAATGTGGGTGCGGTGTTCGAGGGCTGGATCCTGGCGCCCAGCGAGGGCAACTACGTGATGGGCCTGACGAGCGACGCGGGCTCGCAGCTCTACCTCGACGGCGAACTGATCATCGACCACAACGGCATCCACGTGTACAGCGAGAAGACCAACACCGTGTACCTGAAGGCGGGCTACCACTCGGTGCGCATTCCCTTCTTCGAGGCCACCGGAAACTGCGGCCTGCAGCTGAAGTGGGCGCCTCCGGGCACCACGACGCGCGTGCTCGTGCCGGGCTCCGCGATCAGCCGCGGCGGGCAGATCTTCGACCTTGACGGTTCCGGAGGCGTTGATGCAGGCGACATTTCGTACCTGCTGCTGAGCCTCGGCGGGGAGTGCCCCGGTCGCCGCTGCTACGGAGATGCCAATGGACAGCAGGTGATCGGGATCGACCCGAACTGCAGCTGCCCGGAGGACTTGGATGGTTCCGGCGAGGTCGATGCTGGCGATATCGCCTATCTGCTTCTCTATTAAGGTTTTACGATCATTTCAAGAGCCGTTCCCGCCCCCGGCATCGCCCGGGGGCGGTTCGTTTCAGGGGGCCTCCGACTTCCGCCAGGCCACTTGCGGGTGCCCCCGGGTCCAGCTAGACTGCCCGGCTCGACATCGCACACCGTTCGAACTACCGAACCGGTGCCGGACTCTTGGCTGAGCCGGCTGCGCCCCGTGGTGGGGCCCGCAAGGTAGGAGGTAAGGAACCATGGCCAAGAAGGTTGCAAAGGTTTTCAAGATCATGGCCCCGGGTGGCAAGGCCACGCCGGCTCCGCCACTCGGTCCGGTGCTGGGCGCCAACGGCGTCAACCCCGGCCAGTTCATCACCCAGTTCAACGAGAAGACCCGTGAACTCAACGGCCGCGTCGTCGGCTGCGTGGTCACGGTCTACTCCGACCGCACCTTCGAGCTCGAGATCAAGTCCAGCCCGGTGAGCGTGATGATCGCCGCCGCGCTGAAGATCGAGAAGGGTTCCGGCACTCCCAACACCGTCAAGGTGGGCAAGCTCACCAAGGACCAGGTGCGCAAGATCGCCGAGGAGAAGTTGAAGGACCTGAACACCCGCAGCCTTGAGGCCGCCATGCGCGTCGTGGCCGGCACCGCCCGAAGCATGGGCGTCACGGTGGAGGCCTGAACATGAGCATCGCGACCAACAAGAAGAAGGTTCTGTTCCGCGGCTTCGGCAAGCGCATGCGAGCCAGCCTCGAGGCGAAGCCCAAGACCGCCCTGAGCCCCGCGGACGCCGTGAAGGCGCTGCGCGCGTTCAAGGCTCCGAAGTTCGACCAGACGGTCAACGTGGTGGTGAATCTCGGCATCGATCCGAAGGCGGCCGATCAGGCCCTCCGCGGCTCGATCGCCATGCCCCACGGCATCGGCCGCAGCGCGCGCGTGGTCTGCTTCTGCCAGAGCGACAAGGTCGCCGCGGCGAAGGCGGCCGGCGCGATCGAGGCCGGCGGCGAGGAGCTGGTGGCCAAGATCGAGGGTGGCTGGATGGACTTCGACGTGGCCGTCGCCAGCCCGGACATGATGCGCGTCGTCAGCAAGCTCGGCAAGGTGCTCGGCCCCAAGGGCCTCATGCCC
>JBMOGS010000025.1:0-33993 GCA_049318245.1 Phycisphaerales bacterium
GCCGTGGCGACGCTTCATGTAGTTGATGATCGATTCGTCCAGATCATCACCGGCCACACGCACGCTCTCGCAGCTGGCGATGTCACCAAGGCTCATGATGGCCACTTCGGTGGTGCCGCCACCGATGTCCACGATCATGCTGGCCGTGGGCTCGATGATCGGAAGGCCCGCGCCGATGCCAGCCGCCATCGGCTCCTCGACCAGGAACACGCGCCGCGCGCCGGCCTGCTCGGCACTGTCGAGCACCGCACGCTTCTCCACCGCCGTGATGCCGCTCGGGACGGCGATGACCACGCGCGGACCGAACAGTCGGCCGCGGCCGTTCACCTTGCGGATGAAGTAGCTCAGCATCGCCCCGGTCATCTCGAAGTCGCTGATCACGCCGTCCTTCAGGGGGCGGATCGCGCTGATCGATCCCGGAGTCTTGCCCAGCATCTCCTTGGCGCGCCAGCCGACGGCCTCGCCGTTGTCGAGCACCTTGTTGGTGCCCTTGCGCACGGCCACCACGCTCGGCTCGTTCAGGACGATGCCCTCACCGCGCACGCACACCAGCGTGTTGCAGGTGCCCAGGTCGATGCCCATGTCGACGCTGAACCAGCTCAGGAGTGAGTCGAGCATGACGAGCCCTGTTCCAATCCGCCGTCCGGTGCCGCCGGGTCGGTCCCGTCCGATGCGGGACGGGTCGCGATCATCACCGAGCCTGGTACTCGAACGGACCGGCGCCAGTGAGCTCCTGGTTCTTCAGGGCCACCAGCACGCTGCCCGCGAGCAGCAGCAGCGCGCTCGCCACGACGAGCACGGTGTACACGTTGGGCTGCGGACGGCGCTGCGGAATCAGGGGAAGGTCTGCCATCGGCGTCACTCTCCCTTGCGGCTCATCACGCGGAGACCGGCCTTCACCTCGCCGCGATTGGCCGCGTCCTCGAGTTCGACCACGCCCACCGATCGATTCACGTCGACCGTGGTGATGCGCAGGTTTCCAACGAACTTGCCGCCGTCGGCGATGGTCATGGTCCAGCCCGGCTGCACGCCGTCGCGGCTGCCCGCGTTGATCTCGGCGAGCGTGCCCGAGGCGCCGCGACGGACGCCCAGGATCGTCGCGCTGAGCGCGCGATCGGCAGGAACCTTGGCGGTCACGTCACGGATCGCGCCCGGACGCGCACCTGGCAGATCGCCGACCTGCGCCACGAACTGGCTGACCTTCGCCTGCGCGTCGGCCTTCTCCTTGCCGGCCTTGTCAAGGTCCTCCTTCAGGCGGCGGTTGCTCGCGGTCAGGACCTCGTTGGCGTTCTGCAGCACGGCCTTCTCGCGATCGAGGTTGTTGTTCTCCTCGAGCGCGGAGGTGAGCTGCGTGCGCAGCGAGTTCATCTCCGCGATCACGGCGGCGGCAAGATCGCCGCTGACCTTGTTGCTCTCGGTCAGGACCTGCAGGTTCGCGGTCAGCCGGTTGAACTGCTCCTGCGTGCCCGCCATCTGCGCCGCGGCCTTCACGGCCTCGGACAGCGCGGTGTCGCGCTCCAGGGTGACGCGCTCGAGACGCACGCGGAGATCGGTCGCGGAATCCATCGCCGCGCGGACCTCGGTCTCCTGCAGACGCTGGGCGGCCTCCTTCGCGAAGACGGCCTCCTTCGAGCGCGCCTGCTCGTCGATCCACTTCTTCTTGAAGGTCTCCTCGTTGGCTGCGTTCAACATGACCAGCGGAACAAGCGCCACCGAGAGCAGCGACGTGAGGACGATGAAGATCTTGGTGAGAATGTGCAAGGCAGCAACTCCAGACCAGAGGGTCACGCGCTTTGGGGTTCGGCCTTGGGGGCCGCGTGGGGCGCGCTTCCCCAGGATCGACGGCGCACCGCAGGACCTGGGGAGCCTAAGGGATACCCGTTCCTGGCCTGCAGTGTCAACGCTGGGCGGATTCCCGGCCCCGGGCCGCGGCGTCCTGGAGGATCAGGGAGGCGGCCGCCGAGATCTGGACCGACGGGTCCCGGTCACGCAAAAGCTGGGACAGGGAGGCCGCAGCCTGCGGCGTCTGGAACCATCCAAGCAGCCGCGCGGCCAGCGCCCGGACTTCGGGGCGCTTGTCCTGGGAGCCAAGCAATCCGAGATCGGCGAGCGCCTCGGGGCCCGGGCTCAGGATCTTCATGCAGGCGATCGCGGCAACCAGGCGGATCTCCAGCGGCCGGGTGTCGTCGCCACCCGCGTCGATCAGCCGCTGCAGCATGGGAAGCGACGACTTGTCTCGCAGCGTGCCCACGATCTGGCAGGCCAGCGCGATGCACTCGCCCTGGTCGCTGCGCGAGAACAGCGCGGCATGGATCGGCTCCAGCTGCGACATGTCGCCCAGCTTCACCATCGCCTCCGCGATCTGGAGGTCGACCACGCGCACGGCGGCCGGCATCGCCCGCGGCATGGGCGTCTCGAAGCCCTGCTTGAGCAGAGGCATCGCCGTGCGGTTGCCGAGGTCACCCAGCACCATCACCGCGTTGCCGCGAATCTCGGGGCTCGGTGACACGACCATCGCCGCCAGCGGCGTGGGATCCACCGGCCGCCCGCAACGGTGCAGCGCCAGGATCGCGCCCGCCTGGACGCTCGGACTGGCGTCCAGCAGCAGCGGCTCGACCAACGGGGCCAGTCCGGGAAGTGCGGCCTTGCTGCCCACGACCGCCGCGCAGAATCGCACGCCGGGATTGGGGTCGCCAAGCCCGCGGCGCACGGCCGGCTCAAGCACGGTGGGGTCGTGCTCCATCGCCTCGATCGCGATCGCGCGGATCATCGGGTCGGCCGATCGCGAGGCCTCGTCGAGCAACTGGCGCGCGTTGCGCGCGGGATCGGCGGAGGCGCTCACCGGAAGTTGCGGTCGGACCCGGGGCCCCTTCGAGAGGGCCACCGTGGAATCCTCGGTCACGCTCTGCTGCTTGCTGCTCCACGATTCCATGCGGCCGTCCTTCGAGCCGCAGGCGCACAGGAGCGCGGCCATCGCCATGCACGCGACCGTCCGCGCCGCGCCCGCAACGGGCCTCGGCAGGCGCGCCCTCACCATCATCACGACACTCGCGAGCAACATGGTCCAGGATGCTACATCGCCGGTGTGCGTGAAGAGGCCTCCGCGCGCACCCGCAGGCAGCACGACGCGCAGCGCGCCCTCCGTTCCCGGGGGCAGCGGACCCGCGATGCGCCGACCGGCCGCGTCGAACGCGGCGGTCACGCCGGTGTTGGCGACGCGCACCATCGCCACGCGATGCTCGATCGTGCGCCAACGCGCGGCCTGCTCATGCTGCGCGCGACCCGGCAAGTAGTCGCCGAACCATCCGTCGTTGGACAGGTTCACCAGGGCGCTGGCCCCCTCGCCGGCCGACACGATCGCCTGCACGGCACGTGACACCGTGTCCTCGAAGCAGATCGGCACGCCGATCCGGACCGTGCCCGCCGCACCCTGCACCTCGAGCAGGCGCCCCGCGTCGCCCGCGTTCAGGTTGAACTGCATGCCGCGCGCGCCAAGATCGAGAAGCTTCTGCTCGAGCCACTTCCACCGGCTGATGTAGGGCATCGTCTCCCCGAATGGCGTGAGCAGGATCTTGTCCACGCGATCGAAGTCGCCGCGGCCACGCACCAGGTAACCGCTGTTGAACTGGCGATCCCACACGTAGCGATCGCCCTCGACGCGCAGGCCGATGAAGGCGCCGCTTCCAAGCAGGATCGGCACCCCCGTGCGCTCGGCGAGCGCCTCGACAGGACCCACGTACTGGTCGGCGGGCCAGAGCCCCCGCTGCTTCTGCAGCAGGATCGCGTCGCGCTCGAATCCGAATCCGGGCACGATCGTCTCGGGCCACGCCACCAGATCCACCGGTTCGCCGGACCGCCGCGCGGCCGCGAGTCCCTCGACCGTGAGTTCGAGCAGTCGACCGAACTGCCGGTCCTGCCTGGCCCGATCCGGCGCATCCTTGTTGCTCTGGGACACGTTGGTCTGGACCGCGAGCACCCGAAGCGCGCCGACCGGCTCGGGCATGCCTGCGATGCGCGCCGATCCGTAGGCGACCGCGGCCAGCCAGAGACTCGCGGCAGCGATCGCGCCGATGCGTGCGCGCCGGGCGTGCCGGCGCATGCCGACCAGATCCGCGCACGCGCCGGCCAGCGCGGCCGGCAACAGACCCATGCCCGCCGCACCGATCAGGTCCGCCCCCTGCACCAGGAGCGGCCACTCGATGAGCGGCTGCGCCGGCATGAACCAGGGGTAACCCTCCAGGAACACGCGGCCACGGAACCATTCGCATCCCACCAGCAGGACCGCCGTGCGTGCCGCGAGCGGCCAACGCGCCTGCCTCGGACTCGCTTCACTGCGCGCCACGGCCCACGCGTACAGGCCGTCGAAGCACGCCATCGCGATCGCGAGCGCCGGCCAACCCGCATCGCTGACTTCCCGGATCCAGAGTTCGAGCCACATCCAGCGACCAAGCGCCACGATGAACGCCACGATGACCGCACGACGCGTGGCATCGCGGTTTCCGGACGCCTCGACCGCGACCAGCGTGAGCGGCGCCCACGCGATGGCCGCGAGCCACCACCAACCGATCGGCGGCACGGACAGGCAGATCAGCAGGGAACCCAGCGCCGCCAGCAACGCCGGGCGAATCCACGGTCGCGCCCAGGTCATCGCGTCACTTGCCCGCGTAGTCGATCACGCGACCGATCTCGCTGCGAAGCTGCGAGCGGTGCACGATGCGGTCGACGAAGCCCGCGTCCTTCAGGAACTCCGCCGTCTGGAATCCCTCCGGCAGCTCCTGCCGGATCGTCTGCCGAATCACGCGCGGGCCCGCGAAGCCGATGAGCGCGTGCGGCTCGGCCAGGATCACGTCACCAAGCATCGCGAAGCTCGCGGTCACGCCACCCGTGGTCGGATCGCTCAGCACGCTGATGAAGAGGCCGCCGGCATCGTCGAAGCGCGCCAGTGCGGCGCTCGTCTTGGCCATCTGCATGAGCGAGAAGCCGCTCTCCATCATGCGTGCGCCGCCGGAGCAGCTCACGATCACGAGGGGCAGGTCATGGTCGGTCGCGTGCTCGATGATCCGCGTGAGCTTCTCGCCGATCACGCTTCCCATCGAACCCGCCAGGAACGTGAAGTCCATGCAGCCGAGCGCCACCTTGCGGCCCTTCACGAAGCCGGTGCCGGTCTGCACGCCGTCGTTCTCGCCCGTGGTGCGCTGCGCGTCCCTGATGCGATCCGTGTAGGCCTTGAGGTCGCGGAACTTCAGCGGATCCATCGGGGCCATCGTCGCGTTCATGGGCTCGAACGAGCCCGGATCGACCAGTTGATCCACGCGCTGCCGCCCGGAGATGCGATGATGATGGTCGCAGCGCGGGCAGACCCACAGGTTCGCCTCGAGCGCCTTGCGGAAGAGCGTCTCCGAGCACCCGTCGCAGGGCATCCAGAGACCATCCGGCACGGACTTCTTCGTGGTGGCGGCGCCTGCGGACTCCCAACTCGTCTCGGCCATGCGGCGGATCCTATCCGAGCGAGGCGGCGTGGTGAATCGCGTCGGCAGCGGCGCGCAGGTCCTTCGCGCCGAACAGCGCGGACGCGCTCACGAGCACGTCGGCACCGGCATGCGCGCACGCCCGCGCCGTCTCCGGCCCCACGCCACCGTCCATCTGGACCCGCGCCTCGGCGCCAAGGCGGTGGCGCAGCCACTCCGTCTTGCGAAGCGTGGCTTCGATGAAGGCCTGTCCCGAGAACCCCGGGTGCACGCTCATCACGAGGTGCAGGTCGAAGGTGCGCAGGAATGGTTCATGCCGCTCGACGGGCGTCTCGGGATTGCTTGCCAGTCCCACGCCCAGGCCGAGGCCCCGTGCGCGGGCCGCCAGCGCGGCAGGATCCGCAACGGCCTCCAGATGGAACGTCACGGAGTCCGCACCCGCCTTGGCGAAGGGTTCGATGAAGCGCCCGGGGTCCGTGACCATCAGGTGCACGTCCAGGAACGCGTCCGGACACGCGCGACGCACGGCCGCGCACACCGCCGGACCCATCGAGAGGTTCGGCACGAAGTGGCCATCCATCACGTCGACGTGCAGCAGGTCCGCCCCCACCGACAGCGCGTCGGCGCTCTGCGCGCCCAGACAGGCGAAGTCCGCAGACAGGATGCTGGCCGCGAGCAACGGCCGAGCCGGTGCGCGCCGGAACAGCGTGCGGTCAGGAGCCACGCTTCGGTTCCGTGGCTGGCGTCGCGTCGCCCGCCTTCGGGGCGGCCGCGGCGGGCTGGCGCTTCGCGGCGGCGCGATACTCGTCGAGCTGGCGCTTGAAGATCGCCTTGTCCTCGGGTGGCGCCGCCATCCACGCATCCGTCTGCAGGTCGACCGCCTTTCGCATGTCGCCGCTGGCGTTGGCGACCTTCGCGCGCAAGCTCAGGATCCCCGGTCCGCTCTTCACGGTGCAGAGGTCGATCAGCTGGCTCGCGGTCTCGGGATTGCGCGGCTTCACCTCCGGATCCGCCAGCAGCATGTCCACGAGGAACGACACCGCGCCAAGATCCGCGGTGAACCGCTTCTTCGTGGTCTGCACCAGCCACGCGTTCGCCGCCTCCGGCTTCCCCTCGCGAAGCAGCGTGGTCTTGTAGCGCTCCGCCACCACGTCGAGCGCCACGCCCGGCTCCACGTCGATGGCCTCATCGAAGTGCTTGTACGCCTCGCCCCAGTTGCGCACGTCCGCGCACTGCTTCGCGGCCTTCAACGCCGGGTCGATCTGCTCGCGCGCCGCCGGGTCGTACCGTCCGCTCATCGCCTTGCGAACGATGCCGTCGAACGTGCTCTCGAGCGGATTGCCGATCCACAGGATCTTGCCGCCACGCCCGATGATGAACGCCTGAGGCAGGTTCTTCAGTTCAGCGGCTGCGAGCCAATCGCGCCGCGAACTGCCGTCGCGGTCGGAGGCGATGGGGTACTCGGGCGCTCCCGAACCCTTCGCGAACGTCTCGACGTCCTTCGCATCCTCGTCGAAGATGCCCACGATCTGCACCGCGCCGTTGGCGCCATGTTCCTTCCGGATCCGGTTCATCGCCGTGACCGAGCTGCGCGACGGGGCCTCCGTCGAGACGAGGAAGTGCACGATCACGCAACCGTTGAAGCTCTTCAGGTCGGGCATCTGCCCCTTCACCATCGTCTTGGGCGCGAGTGCCGGTGCGGGCGAGCCGACCTCCAGCTTGTCCGCGGCGCGGCCTGGCGTCACGGCCAGCACGAGGGCGAGGCATCCAACGCAGGTTCGAAGCAGGGTGTGTCGCATGGCATGGACTCCAGTCACCGCATGATAGGAACGCGCGCTCACGCCTCGTCGAGCGGTCCGAGCGAGTCGAAGACCTTGCCCTCGAGCATCTCCAGGCTGGCGCCACCGCCGGTGGAGATGTGCGTGAGCGCCGAGGCGAGACCGGCAACCTCGACCGCAGCCGCGGTGTCGCCTCCGCCGGCGATGGTGATGGCGCCCTCCCGGGTCGCCGCCGCGACGGCCTGCGCCAGCGCCACCGTCCCGGCATCGAAGGGCTTCACCTCGAAGGCGCCCGCCGGGCCGTTCCACACGACGAGGCGCGCCTTCGCGATCTCGGCCGCGAACGCCGCACGGCTGGCGGGTCCGATGTCCAGGCCCATCCACGCGTCGGGAACCTCGGCATGCACCTGCGTGGCCACGTTGTCCTCCAGGGACTGGCCGCACACGTGATCCACCGGAAGCACCAGGCGCGTGCCCTTGCGCGGCGCCTCCTCCAGGATCGTGCGCGCCTGCTCCACCAGATCGCGCTGCACCAGGCTGCGGCCGATCGACTTGCCCTCGGCCAGCAGGAACGTGTACGCCATCGCGCCGCCGATCAGGATCGTGTCCACGCGACCGATCAGGTGATGCAGCGCCGGCAGCTTGTCGCTCACCTTCGCGCCACCCAGGATCGCCACGAACGGCCGCGGCGGGTGCGCGATCGTCTCGCCAAGGAACTTCAGTTCGCGCGCCAGCAGCAGCCCCGCCACGCACGGCTTCGGCTTCATCGCCGCCGGCAACGCCAGCATGCTCGCGTCGTTCCGATGGCTCGCGCCGAAGGCGTCGTTGCAGTAGGCGTCGGCGTAGGCGGCGAGCTTGGCGGCGAACGCGGCGTCGCCCTTCTTCTCGCCCTTCTCGAAGCGAAGGTTCTCCAGCACCAGCACCTCGCCCGGCTTCAGCACGGCGGCGGCGGCGGCGGCGGACACGTCCGTGGGCAGCTTGCCGACGAGCCTCACGCCGCTTGCATCCTTCCCAAGCAGTTCCCGCAGGCGATCCGCCACCGGCGCCATCGAGAACGCCTCCTCGAAACCCTGCCCCTCGGGCCGTCCGAGATGGCTTGCCGCAACCACGCAGCCCCCGCGCGAGAGGACGCTGCGGATCGTGGGAAGCGTGCCCTGGATGCGCCGGTCGTCGGTGATGCGTCCCTTCTCGTCCTGCGGCACGTTGAAATCGGCGCGCACGAAGATGCGGCGTCCCTTCACGTCAAGCTGTTCGATCGTCTTCTTGGGCATCGGGGTCTCCGGAGTTCGGGGGGCAAGAGCATACTTGCGCCCATGCCGCATCCCTGCCTGCTGATCGCCGGCCCCACCGCCGGCGGCAAGAGCGAACTCGCGATGCGCCTGGCGCGCGAGCTGCCCGGCGGCGGCGAGATCGTCTGCGCGGACAGCATGCAGGTGTGGCGCGGCATGGACATCGGCACCGCGAAGCCCTCGGCGACCGAACGCGCCGAGGTGCCCCACCATGCGCTGGATCTTGCCGATCCGCACCGCGACGCCTTCACCGCGGCGGCCTGGCTCGCGGTGGCGGAGCACGCGATCGACGACATCCGCGCCCGAGACCGCTGGCCCATCGTGGTCGGTGGCACCAACCTCTATCTGCGCCTGCTGCTGGAAGGGATGGCGCGCGACGTGCCGAGCGACCCGGCGGTTCGCGCCGCGCTTGAGGCGCGCGAGACGTCCGACCTGCGCCGCGAACTCGAGCGCACCGACCCCGCGACGGCCGCCACGATCCACGCCAATGACCGCCGCCGCACCATTCGCGCACTCGAGATTGCCGCGCTCACAGGCGCACCCGCGAGCGTGTCACGCGATCAATGGAGCGACGCATCCGTGCGCATTCCCGATCACATGCGCCTGATCGGGATCGACTGGAGCGCCGCGACGATCAACGCGCGCATCAACGCGCGCGTGCAGCGCATGCTCGACGCGGGATGGAAGCGCGAGGTGATCGCGCTGCTCGATCACGGTCCCCTGCTCGCGCAGCCCCTCGAGGCCGTCGGCTACCGCGAGCTTGGGGAGGCGATCGAGGGCCGCCTGACCCTCACCGACGCCGCGGAGCGGATCAAGACCCGGACCCGACGCTTCGCCAAGCAGCAGCGGACGTGGCTGAAAAGATTCCGTGACGGCGAAAAATCGCTCTGGATCGACGCCGACCACAGCCCCGAAGGCGCGTGGTCGCGGAAGGTCTCCGACTGGCTTCTGGCCGGTTCTCGGACGGGGAATTCACCCTTCCCGACTTGACGGACCGATGGTGCGGGCTCAAGGTAGTCCGCAACCGATGCCCGCCAAGACCTCCTCCAAGAGCGCTTCCAAGACCCCCAAGGCCGCCCCCGGCGGCGCCCAGTTGGTGATCGTGGAGAGCCCCACGAAGGCCAAGAAGCTGCAGGAATTCCTCGGCAAGGGCTACACGGTGATCGCGAGTCGCGGCCATATCCGTGACCTGCCAGGCAAGAACCCCAAGGGCATCAAGCGTGCCGTGCCGGGGGTCGAGGTCGAGGAAGGAACCTTCGAACCTCACTACGAAGTCGACACCGACAAGAAGGGCCTTGTGGCGGAATTGCGCAAGGCCGCCAAGGGCGCCAGCGACATCTGGTTCGCGACCGACTTGGATCGCGAGGGCGAGGCGATCGCCTGGCACCTGGCCGAGCTGCTCGACGTGGACCCCAACCACGCCAAGCGCGTGGTGTTCAATGCGATCACTCGCAGCGCGGTGCTGGAGGGCTTCCAGCAGCCGCGACCAATCGATCTCGACCGCGTGAATGCGCAGCAGGCGCGCCGCATCCTCGACCGCCTCGTGGGCTATCAGGTCAGCCCCGTGCTCTGGAAGAAGGTCGCCGGCGGCCTGAGCGCGGGCCGCGTCCAGAGCGTGGCCACGCGACTCGTGGTGGAACGCGACCGCGAGATCCGCGCCCATGTGCCGGACGAGTCGTGGTCGGTCACCGTGCAGCTCACCGCCGACACGAGCCGCGCCGACACGCTTGCCAAGCAGTGGAGCGAGCTGCTCGCCCGCGTCGATGAGCGCGGCAAGGGCCCCACGCAGAAGGAACAGGTGCAGTGGCTCGCCGACCATGGCGGCTTCGAGGCTGAACTGATCGAGCTGAACGGCCAGAAGTTCGACCTCGGCTGCCCCGCCGACAAGCCCGTCGATCTCTCCAAGCCCGCGGCCAGCGCCGCCGAAGCGTGCGGTCTGGTGCAGGTGAAGAGCACGCGCACCGAGAACCCGTCCGGCAAGGGCCCCGCTGCGCATCTGGTGAAGGTGACCGGCACGCTCGACCCCGCGGCGCGCTACCGCGTGGCGGGCATCGAGTCCAAGGGCGAGACCAGCCGCCCCTACCCCCCCTTCAAGACCAGCACCATGCAGCGCGCCGGCGGATCGATCGGCTTCACCGCCGACCGCACGGGCCGCGTGGCGCAGCAGCTCTACGAGGCGGGCTGGATCACCTACATGCGAACCGACAGCCTGCACCTCGCTCCCGAGGCCGTGCAGGCGGCGCGCAACTTCATCACGAAGAACTACGGCGAGGCGTACGTGCCGGAGAAGCCGCGCGTCTACGAGAATCACCAGGCCGGCGCGCAGGAAGCGCACGAGGCGATCCGCCCGACGGATCCCAACCGCACCCCCGACTTCGCCAACCGCGAACTCACCGAGGAGCAGGCGAAGCTCTACGGACTGATCTGGCGGTGCTTCATGGCGTGCCAGGCGAGCGATGCGCGATACGAGCGCACCACGCTGCGCCTGGAGCGCTCCGACAGGAAGACCGGCGCGGTGCTGCGTGCCAGCGGCCGCACGCTTGCCTTCGACGGCTTCCTGAAGCTCGCCCCACGCGGCGCCGACGACGCGGAACTGCCTCGCGTGAAGGAAGGCTCCGAGACCGCGCCCTTCGGCATCGAGGCGCTGCAGAAGTTCAGCTCGCCGCCGGCGCGCTTCACCGAGAGCAGCCTGATCAAGGTGCTCGAAGACGAGGGCATCGGCCGCCCCAGCACCTACGCGAGCATCGTGAACACGATCGTGGAGCGCCAGTACGTGGAGCGCCGCGGCACGAGCCTCGAGAGCACCGCGCTGGGCGAGAAGGTCACCGACTTCCTGGTGGAGCGCTTCGACGAGTTGCTGAACGTGGGCTACACCCGCGAGATGGAGAAGGAGCTCGACGAGGTCGCGCAGCGCCAGCTCGAGTGGCACCAGATGCTTCGGGACTTCCAGGGGCGACTCGGGCCGCTCATCACCGTGGCGATGGAAGCCAAGCACGTGAAGGCGGACATGGAGCCCGCTCCCTACGCCTGCCCCAAGTGCGGGGCGCGCACGGGCTATCGCTTCGGCAAGAATGGCCGCTTCCTGAGCTGCGGCGCGTACCCGGCGTGCGACTACGCCGCGCCGGTCGATCGCGAGGGGCGGCCCATGCTGCCCGAGCGCGTGAACATCAAGAGCCCCGACAACGGCCAGCCGATGGTGCTGCGCACGGGTCGCTTCGGCAAGTTCATCGCGCCCGACATGCCGCCCGCGCCCAAGGTGAAGAAGCGCAGGAAGAAGGGCGAAGCCGAGGCGCCAAAGCCGAAGGGCCCGTTCATCATCAACGTGGACCCAAAGGGCAAGATCAAGCTGCCGAGCCCCCCGCCGCTCGTCACCGACCTCGACTGCCCGAAGTGCCAGAGCCGCAAGCTGAACCTGCGTTCAGGCAAGCGCGGCCCGTGGCTCGGCTGCAGCGGCTTCCCGAAGTGCCGCGGTCGCGAGACCTGGGCGAAGCTGCCCGAGGAGAAGCAGAAGGAACTCGAGAAGGCGCTCGCGGCGCACGACGCGGCGAACCCCGGCGTGAAGGTGTTCACGATGGACGGCCGACCGGTCGAGAGCGGAATGCTTGCGAGCGACTTCATCCTGCCGGGTGGTGTGCAGGAACTGGCGCTGCACGCCGAAGCCGTCCGCGCCAAGTCCGCATAACAGGGTCGGAGGTTGTTACCGGCCACCCCGGCCGCCGTTGCCCCACCGTCGACGCCCCAACGCTCACTTCGCCGCCGGCTCCCCCGCGCGAGGCATGCCGAACACGAGCAGCCCGAACGCCACGGCGCCGATCGCGGCCTCGGTCCACCAGACGGCTGGCCAGCTCGCGCCGACCTCCGGGATGACCACGCCTCGCCCGACAAGGAAGGACTGCCAGCTCGCGGCAAGCCCGGTGGGGTTCGCCATGCTCACCTTGTCCAGGAAACCGTTGTAGAGGCCCGCGAGAATCGGCCCCACGCCGAGGATCGCGATGCCGAACGCCGTCTGCGCGCTGTGTCGCGCGTCGGCCGGCGCCGAGCGGTCGACGAACAGGAACGCCGCCGCGAAGAAGAACGCGTAGCAGAAACCGTGCAGCGCGATGCCCGCGTAGGCGAGCGCCGGCGAGGTCGAGCCAGCGAAGCAGGCGAAACGCAGGAAGTACGCGAAGGCGCCGACCACCAGCACGCGCTTGAAGCCGAGCCGCGCGATGAACCAGCCCAGCACCGCCAGCGTGGCGATCTCCACCATCTGCCCCACCGTCATGGCGGCGGGCGCGTTGGCCTTGGTGAAACCCACCGTCTCCAGCCAGCTGGCCGTGCGGATGAAGTAGATGTTGTGGATCATCGAGATCACGATCGCGGCGATGGTGAGCACCAGCACCGAACGGCGCTTCAGCAGCGCAAACGCCTCCAGGAACGCCAGCGGATGCGGCGCGTTGCCCTTGGGAGGCGTCTCGGGCAGCGCCCCGAACGCCATCGCCGCGTACACCAGGCTTGCAACCGCCGACACGCGCAGCGCATCGGGCACCAGCGCCGTCGCATTGGCCTTCTCGACACCGGTCACGAACCAGGGCAACGCGGAGAACTGCAGGTGATCCTGCAGCCACATGAGCGGGAAGACGGCGCTCGCCACGATCCAGCCGATCGTGCCCCACACGCGCACCCGCGGGAAGTCGCGCGTGGCGTCGCCAAGGTTCGCCATCGCGATCGAGTTCGACAGGCTCAGCGTGGGCATGTAGAGCACCGAATACACGATCGAGAAGGCGAGGAACGACTCGTACGTCTTCGCCCCCGCGAGCAACCAGTTGGCGGCGGCGCCGGCGACCAGCAGCAGGCCGAGCGCCTTCTCCGCGTTCATGAGCCGGTCCGCCACCTGGCCCGCGATGAACGGTGCCAGAATCGCGCCACACGCACCTGCGGTGCCCAGGATCATGCCGATCTGGCCTCCCGTGAACCCCAGCCCGCCCTTCTCGACCGGCGATCCCAGATAGCCACCGAGCACTGGCAGCCACACGCCCCACACGGCGTACTGCAGGAACATCATCAGCGAAAGGCGGAATTTCAGGAACGGCACGCGAGCGGCGGTTTCGTTCATGGTCGCGGAGAGTAACGACGAACCGCGCGCGCGGAGGGCCCAACGCCTCACCGCCGCTACACTTTCGGAATGATCGAGCGACGCAAGACACGCACGGTGATGGTTGGCGACGACCGCGTTGGACGCATCGGCATCGGCAGCGGCGCCCGCGTGGCCGTGCAGACGATGACCGCTGGCTACACGCACGACATCGACGCCTGCGTGGCCGAGATCAACCGCTACGCCGAGGCCGGCGCCGACATCGTTCGCGTGGCCGTGCCCGAGCGCAAGGACACCGAGGCCCTGAAGCACATCATCCCGCAGGTGAAGGTGCCGCTGGTCGCCGACGTGCACTTCCACTTCCAGCGCGCGCTCGAGGCCGTCGAGGCAGGCATCCACAAGATCCGCCTGAACCCCGGCAACATCAGCGATCGCGACCAGGTGAACAAGGTCATCGACGCATGCAAGGAGCGCGGCATCCCGATCCGCATCGGCGTGAACGAGGGCAGCATCATCGAGCGCAAGGACAAGCAGCGCCGCGCCGAGGAACTGGGCATGTACTTCGAGGGCCACAAGTCGGGCCACCTGCTCGCGCTGATGGTCGCCAAGCTCGAGGAGTACCTCGACATCTTCCATGCGCGCGGCTTCGAGGACATCGTGATCAGCGCGAAGTCCATGGACGCGCAGCTCTGCATCGATGCCTACACCGAGATCGCGAAGCGCTTCCCCTACCCGCTGCACCTCGGCGTCACGCACGCGGGTCCCAAGTCGACCGGCACCATCCGCACCGCGGTCGCGCTCGGCACGCTGCTGGCCAACGGCATCGGTGACACGATCCGCATCAGCTACGCCAGCGACCACATCGACGAGGTGAAGGACGGTCTCGAGATCCTCTACTGCCTCGGCCTGCGCACCCGCAAGGGCGTGGAACTCATCGCCTGCCCCACCTGCGGCCGCATCCAGGTCGACCTGTTCAGCCTGGTCAAGGAAGTCGAGCGCAAGCTCGACAAGGAGATCACGCTGCCGATCAAGGTGGCCGTCATGGGCTGCGTGGTGAACGGCCCGGGAGAGGCCGAGGGCGCCGACGTGGCGGTGTTCGCCGGCGACCGCCGCGGCATCATCTACGTGCAGGGCCAGCGCGTGGCCAACGTGCCCGAGGAGGAGATCCTTCCCCGCCTGCTGCAGGAATGCAAGGCGTTCGAGGCGAAGGTCAACCGCGGCGAGGCGAAGCTTGGCGAGAAGATCGTCGAGATCGTGCCTCCGGATCCGATCGGCGAGCTCGGCTCGGGCGTGGACCGCATCCGCAAGGGCCTTGTCGAGAAGGTGACCGTGGGCGGCCAGTGAGGCGCGCCTTCACGATCGTCGAGTTGCTCGTCACGGTCGGCATCATCGCGCTGCTCGCGGGGCTGCTGCTCGTCGGCATCGGCTCCGCCCGCGGCGCGGCACAGGCGCGGCGCCAGGCCAGCAATCTCCGTCAACTGCACGTCGCATGGACGATGTACGCCGATCAGGCGAACGGCAGCATCCTGCCCGGATTCATCGAGACGAAGGTGCAGGAGGCCTGGAAGGTCCGCGCGAAGGCGCCCGCGAAGATTCCCGGCTCCGACTCCGATCGGCTCCCGCGCGAGGTCTCGCAGAGCTACCCGTGGCGCCTCATGCCCTGCCTCGACAACGCGTGGGACGTGATGATGGACCAGCGCCCCGGCGAGGCGAGCGCGGAAACCTCCACCACCGCGTCCCCCTGGTCCGATCGCCCCGGCTCGATCGCCCCCGACCCCATCGCCTCGATCGCCTCGCTCCCGGCCGAGACCGCCGGCCGCACCGTCGCGCTGCAGCCCTCGTTCGCCTACAACGGCTGGCACATCGGTGGCGTGTGGCGTGCGCGCATGGAGGGACCTCCTCGTCTGGCGCTTGGCGACGCCAAGCCCGCCGCGGCGTTCGCGAGCGCCCTGCAGATGGGCGCGTCCGCTTCGCTCAACGTGATCCTGCAGAAGATCGCCGCTGCGCGACTGCCCGACCAGCTCACGCTGTTCTGTCCGGCGGCGCTTGCGCCCGCCGGAGGACCCGATGACCTCCCTCATCCGGAAGCCCCTGGCACGCCACTCGTGGCACCACCAAGCCTCGCCGACACGCGCATCTGGGAGAGCTCCGCCACCGATCCCGACACCCTCCGCGTGCTGGTTCCTCAGGCCGTGCCGATGCGCCGCGATCCGCGCGCGCTGCAGCGCGTCACCATCGACGGTGCCGTGCCGACCGCATCCATCGCCGACCTTGCGGATCTTCGTTGCTGGATCGACCTGGCCGCGTGGCCCGAGGGCCCAAGTCCCGGCCCGATCTTCAGCGCGACGCCCTAGGCTCGCTCACGCGCGCGTCGCGTCCGACAGGCCCTCGAACGAGAGCCCGATCACGCTGACATCGTCGGCGTAGGGAATGCCGGCGGCATGCCCGCGCAGCGTTCCGATCAGCCCCTCGACGTCGATCTCCACGTCACCCGCGTGCTGGAGCGTGGCGAGCACGCGCTCGATCCCAAGCTCCTGGCCCGCGGCCGACCGCTGCTCGTTCACGCCGTCACTGAACAGCACGATCCGCTCCGACGGCGCCAGATCGAAGGTCGAGCTCTCGTACGGAAAATCCGCGACACCAAGCGGCGGCCCGCCCTCGCACTGCAGTTGCTGCGCCGCCTGGCCCGCCCCGACGCGCGCCGCGAGACCATGCCCTGCGTCGACGGCCTCGAACTTCCGTCCGTCGGCCGAAAGCCGCACCGCGAACAACGTCGCGAACTCGGCGCCTCCGCGATGCTTGCGCACGTAGTCGTTCACCCGGTTCATCGCCTCGACCAGCGGACATCCTCGCGCAAGGTCGCTCGCCAGATGCGCCTGAATGCTCGCCATCAGCATGCCCGCGGCCGCGCCCTTGCCGGCCACGTCACCCAGGAAGGCCCACGGCCCCTGCGGCCCCTCGCCCGCGGCGACGATGTCACCCGCGACGAATCGGCCTGGCTCGGAGTGCAGGCGCCAGCGCCATCCCATCAGCGAGCCACGCTCCTCGGGCATGAGGCGCCGCTGCACGTCGTGCGCGGCCGAAAGCTCCTCCTCGAGCGCGCGCTGCCGCTGCGCCAGTTCGCGTCGGCGATGATCGCCAAGTCCCAGCGCCACGAACCGCGCCAGTGCCGTCGCGAAGGCGGCCGCATCCTCGCCCGGACGCGCGCCGCCGACCGAGTCCAGGTACACGAAACCCTCCACCGACTCGCCGATCATCAGCGGAATGCACAAGGCCGCGGTCACGCCCGAACCCACGATGCTCTCGGCCATGTTCAGGTTCGAATCCTCCAGACACACCGGCTTGCCCTCGGCCGCCGCGCGCAGCAGGCTTCGGCTCAGGCGCGGCGCGTCCTTCGAGGGCTCGCGCATGGCCGAGGCCACGATCTCCATCGCGGGCTCGGTGCCGCGCAGCAGCAGCGCGCGCGCGAAGCCGGTGCCCTGCAGCAACGCCTGCGTGGCGGACTGCGCGAGCGTCGGAATGTCCTGCGCCGCCTGCAGCATGGAAGCGGAGTCGATCAGCAGGCGGAGGCGACGCCCCGCCATCGTCTCGATCTCGGAATCCTCGATCTTGCGAACCTGGCCGGCGCGCTCGTCGGCCTGCACCGTGACCATCGTGCTCGACCCACCCGCGGCGCCCAGGTCCACGCGGAAACGGAATGGGTGGATCGTGATCTCGTCGCCCTGGCGCAACTCGCACGGCGCCTGCGCCGCGACCAGCGTTCCGTTCAGCAGCGTGCCGTTGCGGCTGCCCTGATCGATCAGCATCCAGCGACCTTCGTGCCCCGCGATGGTCGCGTGGCGGCTCGAGACCTGCGCGGCCTCCAGACGCACCTGCGCGTCGGGCGCACGGCCCAGACTCACCGCATCGCCCGCCTTCACCTCCACGGACTCGCGGCGGGGCTGCAGGAAGACGATGCGAAGCGATGCGCTCACGCGTTCACCGCCGCGGGCGCATCGATGCGCTCGGGCTTCTCGGGCAGGCCCGTCTGCGCCGCGGCGATCACCGACTCCATGCGTCCCATGGCTCGGTCCGCCAGCCCCTTGAAACTCATGTACGGGAAGAGCGTGACCAGCGCCACGGCAAGCCCGGTCGCCGTCGTGATCAGCGCCTCGCCGATGCCGCCCGACACGCCTCGCGGATCCGCGAGCTGCGACTGCGCGCCAAGCACGTTGAAGCTCTTGATGATGCCGATGACTGTTCCCAGGATGCCGATCATCGGGCTCGCGGTGATGATCGTGGAAAGCACCACGCTGAACCGCTCCAGCCGATGCCGCTGGATCTCGGCGGCCGCCATGGCCACACCGTCGTTGGCCCCATCCAGCGCCAGGCGCAGCGCGACCATCATCTCCGGCTGGTTGCTTCCGTCACACAGGCGCATCACCTCGTCCTTCCGGCCCCGTCGAAGCGCCTCCGTGAGCCGACTCACGCGCGCCCGCGCGGCCGCGCCGGACATGCGCGACCAGAACAGGATGCGCTCGGCCGTGATGCCGAGCGACAGGATGCTGAGAAGCAGAAGCGGCCACAGCACGAAGCCGCCCTTCTGCATGAACGTGAGGAACGACTGGAGGGCACCCATGAGGGCCGCGATCATACGAATCTTCGCGCGTCGCGTCCCTATACTCGCGCGCGTGCCAGGCACCGCCGCGATGCTGGATGACGCCACCCTCCTCGAATCCGTCGAGCGCGCGCTCGCGCAGGCGATCGATGGCCGAGCGCTCGCTCCCAGGCTGGCCGAGGCCATGCGCTACGCCTCGCTCGGTGGCGGCAAGCGCGTTCGGCCCCTGCTGACGATCCGCTGCGGCCTGGCCGCCGGCGCGTCCGAGGCGAGTGCCCTGCTGCCGGCCGCCATCGCCTTCGAGTTCATCCATGCCTTCAGTCTGGTGCATGACGACCTGCCCGCGCTCGACAACGACGACATGCGTCGCGGCCGTGCGACCACGCACAAGACCTTCGGCGAGGCGCTGGCGATCCTTGCTGGCGACGGCCTGCAGTCGCTGGCCATCGAGGCCGCGCTTGCCAGCCCGCGCGCGCCCGAGCGCGTGGCGATCGAGGTGGCGCGCGCCTGCACGGACATGATCTCCGGGCAGGTCTACGACACGCTCGGCGGTTTCCCGACCGGATGCGACGCGCCCGCCGATCGACTTGCGCTGATTCACCGCAACAAGACCGGGGCGCTGCTGCGCGGGGCCTGCCGCGTGGGCGCGATCGCCGCCGGCGCGAACCCCGCCATGCTCGAGCGGTTCACCCGCTACGGCGAGGCGATGGGGCACATGTTCCAGGTGGTCGACGACATTCTTGACGAGACGCAGTCCAGCCAGACGCTTGGCAAGAGCGCCGGCAAGGACAAGGCGCAGGGCAAGACCACCTATCCCTCCGTGCATGGCCTCGATCGCAGCCGCGCCTTCGTGCAGCAGCTCCGCGACGAGGCGTTGGACGCGCTTTCGGGCCTTGATTCGGCGTCGGATCCGCTCCGAGCGCTGGCCCGGAACCTGGCGACCCGCACGTCCTGAATCCACGCCCGGGGGGCGACCCGAAACCCCTTCGTCGCTACCATCACCCGAATCAGGGCAGGAAGCCCGAAAACACCATGGCGATTCTCCCAACGATCCACGGCCCTGCCGACCTTCGCGCCCTTCCCGTCTCGGCACTGCCCGAACTCGCCGCCGAGGTGCGCAAGGCCATCTGCGACCAGTGCATGAAGAGCGGCGGCCACCTTGCGCCGAATCTCGGCGTGGTGGAACTCACGATCGCGCTGCATCGCACCTTCGACTTCGGCCACGACCGCATGCTGTGGGACGTGGGCCATCAGTGCTACACGCACAAGCTGCTCACCGGTCGCGGCCACCTGCTTGGTCGCCTGCGCCAGCGTGACGGCATGGCCGGCTTCCCCGAGCCTCGCGAGAGCGGCTACGACCTCTTCAGCGTGGGCCACGCGGGCACCGCGATCAGCACCGCCGTCGGCATGGCGCGCGGCGACGCGCTCAACGGCCAGGGCTGGACTCCGGAGAACGAGTCGGGCCGCCGCGTGGTCAGCCTGATCGGCGACGCAAGCATCGTGAATGGTCTTGCCATGGAGGGCCTGAACGCCGCGGGCACGCTGCACCGCCAGTTCCTGGTGATCCTCAACGACAACGGCATGAGCATCGCGAAGCCGCAGGGGGCGATGGCCAGCACCTTCGACCGCATGCGCCTGAGCCACGGCTACGCCGAGTTCAAGAAGCGCGCGAAGGAATTCGCCAAGCACCTGCCCGGTGGCAAGGGCCTGGCCGACCTGTATCACCGCATGGGCGAGATGAGCAAGGCCGCCGTCAGCGAAGACGCGTGGTTCGAGCACTTCGGCATGGTGGCGGTCGGCCCGATCGATGGCCACGATTTCCCCACGCTGCTCGAGTTCCTGAACGAGGCGAAGCACTTCGACCGCCCGATGGTGCTGCACGTGAAGACCGTCAAGGGCAAGGGCTTCACCTTCACCGAGAACGATCCGAGCGCCACGCACAGCCCCGGCCCCTTCAGCCTGCCCGACGACATCGAGAGCGAGGGCTGCCGCATCGAGCTGAAGAAGAGCGCGCGAAGCTTCACGGGCGCCGTGGGCGAAGCCCTCTGCGACATCATGGCACGCGACGAGAAGGTCGTGGTCGCCACGGCCGCCATGCCCGACGGCACGGGCGTCAGCAAGACGCTCGCGAAGTTCCCCGACCGCAGCTTCGACACGGGCATCTGCGAGAGCCACGCGATGGACATGATGGCTGGCATGGCGAAGTCGGGCCTGAAGCCCTTCTTCGCCGTCTACAGCACGTTCGTGCAGCGCGCGTTCGACCAGGCCTTCCAGGAGGTCTCGCTGCAGGGACTCGCCGTGCGCCTCCTGCTCGATCGCGCGGGACTGGTCGGCGGCGATGGCGCCGTGCATCACGGCTTCTGCGACGTCGCGCTGCTGGCCACGCTGCCCAAGGCCGCGATCATGGCCGCGATGGACGAGCCGAGCCTGAAGGCCGCGATGGAGTTCATGCGCGGCTACGAGGGCGGCCTCTCGTCGCTGCGTTATCCGCGCGACTCGGTCAGCCCCATGTTCGCCTCGCAGCCCTGCCCCCCATTCGAGCTGGGCAAGGCGCGCGCGCTGCAGGTGCACGACGAACCCGACGCCGCCGTGCTTGGCTTCGGCGTGATGGCCATCGAGGCCATGGACGCGCTGAAGCAGCTCGACGGCGAGTACCGCGTGAACGTGTACGACGCGCGCTTCGCGAAGCCCGTCGATGCCGCACTGCTGAAGGACCTGCTCTCGCGCGGCATTCCGGTCATCACGGTCGAGGACCACTCGATCCGCGGCGGCTTCGGCAGCTGCGTGCTGGAAGCCTGCGCCGAGCACGGGCTCGACGCACGGCTGGTCACGCGCATGGCGCTGCCCGACGCCTGGATCTACCAGGGCGAACGCCGGGAGCAGCTCGTCGAGGCTGGCCTGGACGCCGCGAGCATCGCACGCGCGATCCGTGCGGCCGTCGAGGCCGCGCCCCGCGCCACCGGCGCCGCGCCGACCAAGACCCGCAAGGCCGCTCCCGCCCGCTGACGCGGCAGGGATCTCCGCATGTTCGATCGCCTGACCGAACGCCTTGGCGACGCCTTCCGCAACCTGTCCGGGCGCGGCAAGATCAGCGAGGACAACGTCCGCGAGGTGATGGGCGAGGTTCGCACCGCCCTGCTCGAGGCCGACGTGAACGTGGAGGTCGCCCGGCACTTCTGCGACGAGGTCACCCGCGACGCGATCGGCATGGGCGTCACGCGCAGCCTCTCCCCCGCCCAGGAGATGGTCGGCGTGGTGCATCGCAAGCTCGTCGAGCTCATGGGGCCCGGCGATCCGAAGATCGAGCAGGCATCGCCCGGCCCGACCGTGATCCTGCTGTGCGGCCTGCAGGGCTCGGGCAAGACCACCACCGCAGGCAAGCTCGCCGCGCTGCTGCGCCGCCAGGGCCGAAGCGCCATGGTCGCCGCGTGCGATCTGCAGCGCCCTGCCGCGGTCGAACAGCTGCGCCTCGTCATCGACCAGGTCGCCGCCGACGCCAAGGGCGGCGCGCGGGTGGCCTTCTACGGCGAGCCCGACAAGTGCGCCGAGTACGGCAAGGCCGTCGGTGTGGCGGTGTCGGTCGCGCAGCGAGCGGTTCGTGCGGCGCGCGAGGGCGGCTTCGACACGCTCATCGTGGACACCGCGGGCCGCCTGCACATCGAGGACGCGCTCATGCGCGAACTGGAAGGCGTGCGTCGCGCCGTCGAGCCGCACCAGGTGCTGCTGGTCGTCGACGGCATGGCCGGACAGGACGCGCTGACCGCGGCCAAGGCCTTCCACGAAAGGCTTCCGATCGACGGCATCATCCTGACCAAGTTCGACGCCGATCCGCGCGGAGGCGCGGCGCTGAGCGTGCGAAAGGTGACGGGCGCGCCGATCCTGTTCACGGGCACCGGCGAACGTTTCGACGCCCTGGAGCCCTTCCATCCCGAGCGCGTGGCGGGCCGCATCCTTGGCATGGGCGACGTGGTCAGCCTGGTCGAGAAGGCGCAGCAGGAAGTCGATCAGGCCGAGGCCGAGCGCGTGGCGGAGCGCATGGCGAAGGGCCAGTTCACGCTGGACGACTTCGTGGGCCAGCTGCGCACGATTCGGCGCCTGGGGCCCATCAAGAACCTGCTCGGCATGCTGCCCGGCGTCGGCGGGATGATGAAGGACTTGCCGATCGACGAGGGCCAGCTGGACCGCGTCGAGGGCATGGTGCGCAGCATGACCTCCGTCGAGCGCGAGAGCGTGCGTCTGGTGGACCAGCAGAAGAGCCGCGCGCGCCGCATCGCGCAGGGCAGCGGCGCCACGCAGCAGGAAGTCGGCCGCCTGGCGAAGCAGTTCGAGATGATGCAGAAGATGACGCAGCAGATGGCCGGCATGGGCGCGCTGGGCAAGATGAAGGCCATGCGTGACATGGCTGGCGCAGGTCCCGGTGCCATGGGCGGCTTTCCAGGCCTCGGTAGCCGCGGCAGCACGCAGACGCAGAGCATCAAGTCACGCTTCAAGCAGCGCAAGAAGCGCTGAGCCCGAGAACGAGGGTCGGAGGTCGTTTCCGGACCCGCTTCCCCGCGGCCAAGCACCACACTCGCCGACTCACGCCCGATCGAAGGGCAGCGGATCATCCGCACGCCCGCTGCTCCACGCACGCAGCCGCGGCATCGCCACCTCGCGCAACCAGATCTTCAGGCAAGCCGCCACGGGAATGCTCAGCAGCATCCCGTACACGCCAGCCATCGCCGCGCCCGCCAGGACCGCCACGAAGATGCTCACCGGATCCAGGTCGGTCGCCTTGCCCGCGATCAGCGGAATCAGCACGTAGCCCTCCAGGAACTGCACGATGCCGTACACGAGCGCTGGCCCCAGCAGGATCCACAGCCACGTCAATCGCTCCGCCTCCGGCAGCGCCAACTGATCGACCGCCAGCAGCGCGATCGCGATGGGCAGGCCGATCACGCTGAGATACGGCACGAGGCTGAACACCCCGACGACCACGCCCAGCGTGATCGCGTACGGCACGCCGAAGAACCGCCAGCCGATCGCGATCAGCACGCCCATGATCGTGCTCACGACGATCCGGCCACGCACGAAACCGCTGACGGCGCGGTCCATCTCGGCCGCGAGCGCGAGAATCCGCTCCCGCCGATTCACGGGCAGCAGTCCTCGGATGAAATCGAGCGCCGCCGGGAAGTTGATCGAGAAGAACCAGAAATAGAACGGCACCAGCGCCGCGAGGAAGCCGAAGGCCAGCACCGCAAGCGCGGTCTGCAGCACCTGCTCCGCGCTCGTTCCGACCACCGCGGCCCACGGCAACTCACCATGCGCCGGCGCGGGCGCAGCGACAACGCCCCTCCGATCAAGTTCCGCCGCCACCGCCCGCTGCAGCGCATCGGCCTCGACCTGCGAATCCTTGCGCGCGGATTCCCTCGGCTCCCCCGGCTCCGTGGGCGCCGCCTTCGCCTCGATGGGCGCTCCCACAGGCGCCGTCTGCGTGGCGCTCTGAAACCACTCCCGCGCTCGCGCCACCTCGGGCCGGTACGCCTCCGGCACCAGCTGCTCGGCCCGGCTGATCGCCGCGTTGAAGCGCCCCTCGCGCAGGCTGGTCACGAAACTCGAACTCTGCCCCACCACCACGGGCACCATGACCGCAAGCGCGGCGACCAGCGCCACCCCCGCCGTCGCCATCAGCGCGCCGACCGCCGCCGTCCGACTCAGGCCGAATCGCCTGCAGAGGCCCTGCACCACAGGTTCCACCAGATACGCGAGCCCGAACGCCACCAGCAGCGGCACGGTCACGCTTCGCAGCGCATAGCCCACGTAGACCACCGCGATGACCAGCGCCACCAGCACCACGTCGCGCACGCCCTGGATCTGCCACAGGTGCAGTCGCGCGAGCCCGCCTCGACCATCGCCCGAAGGATCGGAGCGCTCCGCGCTCACGCGTGCCCCCGCCGTCCGATCGCGCTCACAAGCCGATCGCGACTGAAGGCTTCCTGGAAGTCGAACACGCACCTGAAGTCGTCCAGGCTGTCACGCTGGCTCTTGCTGAACAGACCCGCGTCGATCATCGCGAAGACGATCCGCCCGAAGTCGTCGGTGCGGTGCACGTTCCAACCGCTCAACACCGAGAGCGCCAGCATGCCGTAGCGCTCGATCGCGTAGTCGCGCAGTCCCATGCACAGCTGCTGGCCGCTCACATGCCGATCGGCCTCGCCGGGCCCACCGGGACCATGCACCAGTTCCGAAGTCCGGTTCAGGCCGTCACGCACGAACTGGAACGCCTCGGCGGGATACAGGCCCGTGCGCGCCGCGAGCCGCCGCCAATCCACCTCTGCTGTTGCACTTTGTGACATGGGGTCAGGGGTCCTGGGAGGGTATCGGCTCGAAGGCCGCCGTGACTTCGCAGCGGACCGGCGAAAGCCTAGGCCGCACGCAGCCACACGGCCGCGCCCCGCAGCCACGCCCCGGTCCGGTTTCGCTACACTCCGGCCGCGCCCGCGGGAGAGGTCCCGCGGAATCAACAGCCGATCATCGGCGGAGGAACTCGGAATGGACTGGAAGCGTTTCAGCGTGCTGGCAATCGCCTCGCTCGGCCTCGCCGCCTGCGTGCCCCAGCAGAAGTATGACGACCTGCTCACCGCCTACCGCGGTCAGGAGCAGCAGCTTCTCGCGGTGCAGAGCGATCTGCAGACCTCGCGCGCCAACGAGGAGCGGCTTCGCGCGCAGCTCGCGGCACTGCAGGCCGAGATCGAGGCCGCCGGTGCCAGCGCCGACCCGACGGAACTGGAGCGCCTGAAGGCGAAGCTGGCGGCGTACGCCAAGCAGATCGCGGACGCGAATCTGGGGCCGCTTCCCGCCGAGCTCAGCAAGGCGCTCGCCGACCTTGCCGCGCAGTACCCAGACGTGCTGACGTTCGATCAGCGCACCGGCATGCTCCGCTTCAACAGCGACTTCACCTTCGCGTCGGGCTCCGCCGCGCTCAACAAGAACGCGGAAGGCCTGGTGGCCAAGCTCGCCGGCATCCTGAACACGCCGATCGCGCAGCCCTTCGAGGTGAAGGTCGTCGGCCACACCGACAACCAGCCGATCCGTCGCGTCGCGGCGCAGCATCCGACCAACATGCACCTGTCGGCGCACCGCGCCATCAGCGTGCGTGACGCCCTCGTCTCGGATGGCGTGACCGCCAACCGCATGCAGGTTGCCGGCTACGGCGAGTTCCGACCGATCGTCCCCAACGGCGCCAACGGTGCCGCCGCGAACCGTCGCGTCGAGATCTTCCTGTCGCCGATGACGGTCCCGATCATGGGAACCGGCAACCCGATGGACACGCCTGCGCCGAAGTCGGCCCCCGCGCCGGTGCGCAGCAAGTCGGACGATGACGAGCCGACGAAGTGAGCCGCTCGGGCGAACGCCCGATTGAACCATGACCCCCGAACAAGCCGGACATCTTGTCCGGCTTGTTTCTTGGACCGGAGGGCCCTTCGACCCCGCCCCCGCTGGCGTCGAATTTCACGATCTCGGACTCTGAAATAGTTCAGATCCGGTTTTGGAGCGACAACGAATTGGTTGATTCATGGCTTCGTGCGGGCCCTTTCTTGTGCCTGAGAACTTCGGGGTTAGACTGCGCCAAACCCGTCAGGTGCCTTTTCAGAGGCCGCGAGAAGGATTCCGCGCTCTGTCATTGGGCCTGCCGGGGCAACTCAAGGGCCCCCAGACATGCGTACCACGCTCGCCGCTTTCGCCACCTGTCTGACTGCCGCCACTGCCTTCGGCCAGTCACTCAACGAGATCCGAACCCAGCAGACTGGCGTGGACCTGCAGGTCTACGTCGAGATCGCGGGAACGGCCGCCACCAGCCTGAATGACCTCAGCCTGGTGGTCGTGGGCAACGACGACTTCGCGCTGCCTCCGGCGCAGAACGGCTCGATCGAGAACGTCGTCAATCTGACGGGTCAGAGCATTCCGGCCAGCGGCTTCTTCGTGATGGCCGAGCCGACGTTCACCCTCTCGACGCCCGACCTCGTGTCGTTCCTCGGCATCGGAACCGACAACAACAAGACCTTCCTGCTGGTCCGCAACTTCAGCGGCTTTCCGGGCGATGACATCGACCTGAACGACGACGGCACGATCGACAACGTCCTCTGGAGCGAGATCGTCTCGGATGTGGCGTTTATGTCCGTCGCGAATCCCGATGGCATCGGTGGCGACTACGTCTACAGCGCGAACAAGGTTGGTCCCGACGGCGGCTCGTTCGTGAGTTATGCCAAGAAGTGCCCTAACGGCGGCGCCTGGCAAGTGGGTCTGGCCGACGTGGCGGTGGCTGGCGATACCCCCGGCGCGGCGAACCCGAACTGCGCGGCGGCCTTCGTGCAGATCAACGAGATCCGCATCGACCAGATTGGAACGGACAACGACGAGTACGTGGAGCTGGCGGGTGCCCCGGGCACAAGCCTGAACGACCTGACCTACATCGTGCTCGGCGACGGCTCGGCTGGCAGTGGCGTGGTGGAGTGCATCATCTCGCTGGCTGGGAAGACCATTCCCGCGTCTGGCGTGTTCCTGATCACGTCCGCCGTGAGCGGACAGGACGGAGTCGCCTTTGGTCAGGCGGGTGACTTCCCCACGGCTGCTCTGATCTTCGAGAACTCGGACCACGTCACCCACATGCTCGTGCGTGGCTGGACCGGTGGCACCAGCACCACGCAGGACCTCGACCCCGAGAACGATGGCGTGCTCAACACCACGCCGTGGGCGAGCGTGGTCGACAGCGTGGGCTTCGTGAAGGTCGCCTCCGCGGGCCCAATCAAGGACGGCACGGCCGGCGAGTGGACCTATCAGGTTGCCAACGAGATCGGCGGCCTGACCCCGATGGTGGGACCGGACACGATCTTCGTGCCGGGCCAGATCTACCGCTGCAGCCCGCAGGGATCCTGGAAGGTCGGCTTCTTCGACCCGGTCGCTGCGGGCAGCAACAACAAGGACACCCCGAAGGCCGTGAACCCCGAGTGCTCGGCGTGCGGCGAGCCCGGCAGCGGAAGCTGCTTCGTGGCGCACGCCAACCCCGGCTGCGACAAGGGCGGTTGCTGCAGCGTGGTCTGCGCCTTCATCCCGGCCTGCTGCGAGACGCAGTGGGACAGCAGTTGCGCCAGCGCGGCCCTGTCGAACTGCCTTGAGGGCGGCAACGCGCCAGCCCTCGAGCTGAGCGAGATGCGCCTTCGCGATCCCGACAACGTGGTCAACAACATCGACCAGAGCGAGTACCTCGAGTTCACGGGTGCTCCGGGAACCTCGCTCACGGGCGTCAGCATCGTGGTCGTGAATACCTCCGGCGTGAATGGCAACAATGAGCCGAATCTCGGCAAGATTCGTGCCGCGGTGAGCCTTGCGGGCCTCTCGATCGGCGCCAGCGGTCGCTTCCTCGTCACCGAGCAGACCTTCGCGATCTCGGGTGTTGCCACCGACTTCAACTGCGGTGGCGGCCTGGTGTTCGACAACTCCGGCGCGCAGAGCGTGTACCTGGTGTGGAACTACTACGGCTCGATCGGCGACGATCTCGACGCGGACGATGACGGCGTGCTCGACGGGTCGGTCCCGTGGCAGTCGGCGATCAGCGAGGTGGGCGTGATCGGTGATGCGGGCGCGATCTACGCGAGCCCGTCGGTCGGCCCGTCGAACGGTGCCCTGCCTGCGCAGGTCTACCGCTGCCTCGAGACCGGCGAATGGGTGATTGGCCCCGGCTCGATCACCGCTGGCTATGACACCCCTGGCGCGGTCAACGGCAGTTGCAATCTGCCGCGCATCTTCTCCTGCGGTGACATCGATGCGGGTGACTGCTTCCTGGCGCACCCGAACGGCCACTGCTTCAACCGCGCCTGCTGTGAGGCCGTCTGCAGCGTGCTCCCGGATTGCTGCAACGTGGAGTGGGACCAGAACTGCGTCGATGCGGCCGGAAACCTGACCGCCTGCGGTGGCGGCAGCGCCCCGGTCGTGATCAGCGAGATCCGAATCGATCAGGACCAGAACTCGTTCAACCCGAGCACGGGCGAGGATCTTGACGAGTACGTCGAGCTCCGCGGCACGCCGGGCGCCTCGCTTGAGGAGTACACCCTGGTGGTGATCGGTGACGCGACGGTGACCCCGCCGGGCGGCACCTCCACCAACCTGCTGTCGGGCGCGGTCGAATGTGTCGTGCCGCTGACGGGACAGGTGGTGCCGGAAAGCGGCTACTTCATGATCACGGTGCTGAACCAGTCCACCGGGACAGCGGCCCGAGACGGCGTTGTGTTCGACAACTACGACGCGGAGACGGGCCTCTCGCCCGTGGCTGGCGATCTGCAGACGTCGGCCCTGGTCCTGGAGAACGACGACAACCTGACGTTCCTGCTGGTCTCGGGATTCAGCGGTGCCGTGAACACCGATCTGGACACGAACGACGACGGCGTGCTCGATTCGACGCCGTGGACCGCGTTGCTTGACTCGGTGTCGGTGGTGACCTCGATCCGCACGGCACCACCGTCCGGCTCGACCACGGTCGAGTGGTGGTACGGGCCCCGAATCGGACCGAACTCCAGCGGTCGGCCCTACCAGATCTACCGTTGCACCACGGTCGGCTACTGGATCGCGGGCAACCGCTTCTTCCTGGATCCGACCACGCGCACCGACACCCCGGGCGCCGACAACACCGCGTGCCAGAGCACGGGTGGCTGCTTCGGCGACATCGACGGCAGCCTGGAAGTCGACAACGGCGACGTGGCGTTCGCGCTGCTCGACTACGGTCCGTGCCCCGGCTGCGCGACCGACCTCGACGGCACGGGCGAAGTCGACTTCGGCGACGTGGCTCTCATCCTGCTCAGCACTGGCCCCTGCCAGTGAACTGAGTTGACCTTGCTCGATCAGGGGCTCCGGTGCAAACCGGGGCCCCTTTCTCGTTGTGGCCGGCCGCTATGCTCGCCGCGTGCAGATGATCGCCAACATCGGTCGAGCTGTCTGGACCTCGCAGGCCCGGATCGCGGATTTCGGACGATTCATGCGCTTCTGCGGCGTGACCCTGCGGCACATCGCGCAGCACCCGTGGCACAGTCTCCGCTGGCGGCTGCTGGGCCCCCAGTTCTACGCCATCGGCGTGCTCAGCATTCCCGTGGTGGCGATCACGGGCGCGTTCATCGGCATGATCCTGGCGCTCGAGGGCTACTACCAGTTCGCCGAGATTGGCCAGCAGGACCGCATGGGCGGCATCATCAACGTGAGCGTGGTGAAGCAGATCGGCCCGGTGCTGGCGGCGGTGATGGTGGCCGGCCGCGTCGGCTGCGCGCTGGCTGCCGAGCTTGGCACCATGCGCGTGACCGAGCAGCTCGACGCCATGCGCGCCATGGCCGCGGATCCGGTCCAGCACCTCGTGGTGCCTCGCGTGATCGCCTGCACGCTCATGACTCCCGTCCTCACGATCTACTCGAACCTGCTTGGCAGCACCGGCGCATGGTACGTGATCACCAAGATCTACGGCGTCAGCAGCGAGGACTACTGGTTCTGGACGGCGCAATTCGTCTCGTGGCGCGAACCGGCGGGCGGGCTGGTCAAGAGCGTCTTCTTCGGCCTGGCGATCGGCCTGATCAGCTGCTACAAGGGGTTCCACTGCCGCCCCGGCGCCGCGGGGGTGGGGCAGGCCGCCACCAGCAGTTTCGTGAGCAACTTCATGGCGATCATCATGCTGAACCTGGTGCTGGCGCAGTTCATCAACGAGCTGGTGCGCTGGCTCTATCCGAACCTGCCAAGCGTGTTCGGCTGAGGCGGAAACATCGACCGCCCGCCGGTACACTCCGCGGCGCTGCGGGAGTAGCTCAGTGGTAGAGCGGCAGCCTTCCAAGCTGCATGTCGCGGGTTCAAGTCCCGTCTCCCGCTTTCGTTCGCGATTCCAGTCCATTCGGAGAAAGGCCCGCATGCTGTCCGCCGCCCTTGCCGCCGTGATCGTTGGCAACGCCACCGCCCAGACCCTCCACTCGAACGGGCCGATCATCACGAATCCGACCGGCGGCACCGGCTCGATCACGGGCCTGCCGATCAGCAACTGCGACGGATTCACGGTGCCGGGCAGCACCTTCAACTTCTCCACCACCGGTGTGGCCGCCACGGTCGCCACCACCACCGCGCTCGCCGACGACTTCGAGGTGCCGGAGAGCGGATGGGACCTGGACGCGCTGACCATCTACGCGTTCCAGACCTCGCAGACCACCGCCAGCGTCACGCAGGTCCACGTGAACCTGTGGACCGAGACGCCCTATTCCGCGGGCTCGCCCGACGAACCAGCGACGCTTCCGCAGCCGGTGCTTGCCGCGAACCTGGTGCTGCCAGCCGGCCCGGGCACCTTCGTATGCCACCGCCAGAGCGTGACCAGCACCGGCACGGTGCGCCCGGTCTTCTCCTACACGGTGTCCCTGGATGGACTGCCCAACGCAGGCCGACTGGCGCCGGGTCGCTACTGGATCCAGTGGTCGTGCGCGGGAGCAGCGAGCCCCTCGGCGAACGTGTTCTGCCCACTGGTCTCGCCCCGCGCCGCCGTGCAGGGCCACAACGCGCGCCAGTTCAACGCGCTCGACGGCAATCCCGCCAGCCCTCGCGTGTGGTTCGAGGGACGCGAGGGCTACGTGGCGGGCAGCAGCGAGGGCCGAGCCTTCGCCCTGCCCTTCGAGTTGCTTGGAACCGTGCCGCCGCCATGCCCCTCCGATCTCGACGGCGATCGCGACGTCTCCGCCTCGGACATCGCGCTTGCGCTGCTGGATTTCGGACCTTGCACGGACTGCGCTTCCGACGTCGATGGCAGCGGCGAAGTCGACGGCGGCGACATCGCCTTTCTGCTTCTGGACTTTGGATCCTGCCCCTGATCCGCTAGGCTGTCCCTCCGCATGCGACGGGCTCGCCACTCCATTGTCGTGCTGGGCCTGGCGTTCACGCTGCTGTCGAGCGCACGCGCCATCGCCGCTGGAAGCGGCGTGGGCTGGGGCGACAATGGCGGACAGATCAACGTGCCGGTCGGGCTGAGCGGCGTGACGTCGATCTCGGGTGGCAACCAGCACTCGGTGGCGCTGCGCAGCGGCACCGTGATCGGCTGGGGCAACGCGTTCCCGAGCACGCCGCCCGCGGGCCTCGGGACATGCAGCGCCGTCGTGGCTGGCGGATTCCACACGGTGGCACTGCGCTCGAACGGCTCGCTGGCCGCGTGGGGCGACAACACCTACGGGCAGACCGTCGTGCCTGCGGGAACGAGTTACGCACGCATCGCTGCAGGCCTGTATCACTCGCTCGCGCTGACCAGCGCCGGAGCCTGCACGGGATGGGGCAACAACGCGGATGGGCAGGTCGTGTCGCAGGCCGGCCAGGTGCTCGCCTTCGTCGCGGCCGGCGAGTACCACTCGCTTGCGCTCTATGCCAACGGCGCATTCCGTGGCTGGGGCTACAACAGCCACGGCCAGGCGAGCAATCCCGGCATCGCGCTCATCTCGGTCTCCGGTGGCTATCAGCACAGCGTCGGACTGCGAAGCAACGGTGCGGTGGTCTGCTGGGGCAACAACAGCTACGGCCAATGCAGCGCGCCGGCGGTCCTGTTCGCGCAGGTGCTGGCCGGGCGCAACCACTCCGTCGGCCTGATGACCAACGGAACCGTCACATGCTGGGGCGACAACACCAACGGCCAGTCCTCCCCCCCGGGCGGCAGCTTCTCGCGAATCGGCGTGGGCAGTTTCCACTCGCTGGCGGTGCGCTCCGACGGCACCGTGGCGGCGTGGGGCTACAACGGCAACCTGCAGTCGACCACGCCCAACGGGATCTTCTGGGAGATCGCCGCGGGATGGTTCCACACCGTTGCCCTGCGACAGGACGGGCTGCTGCAGGCGTGGGGCTTCAACGGCTACGGCCAGAGCGACGTTCCATCCGGCGCCTTCGAGCAGGTGAGCGCGGGCGCCTATCACTCGCTGGCCGTTCGCGGCAACGGCACCGTCGCCGCATGGGGCCTGGGCACCACGAACTTCGGCGACGGCGCCTACGGCCAGTGCATTGTCCCCTCGGGCTCGTTCCGCCAGGTCGCAGCCGGCGCATATCACTCCATCGGACTGAAGACCGATGGCACCATCGCATGCTGGGGCGCCGGCAGGACGGGACAGAGCGGCTTTCCCCACTTCACGCAGAGCGTCGGACCCACCACCGGGACCTTCACGCAGGTCTCCGGAGGTCTCTACCACTCCGCGGCGGTGCGGACCGACGGGATCGTGAACTGCTGGGGCGCCGGCAAGACGGGACAGAGCGGCGAGCCTCACTACGGGCAATCGATCGTGCCGGCCGGCACCTACACCGATGCCTCGGCCGGGTTCTATTTCACGGCTGCGCTTCGAAACACGGGCGCCGCGACGGTGTGGGGCTCCACGTCTGGCGCGCTCGGCTCGCCTCCCACCGGCCCCTTCACCCTGATCGCCGCCGGCGGTTATCACGTGGTCGCGCTTCGGCCCGACGGGACCATCGCGGCCTGGGGCGACAATGGTTTCGGCCAATCCGAAGCGCCCTCGGGCACCTTCACTCGGATCAGCGCGAGTTGGAAGAACTCCTACGCGGTTCAGACGCCCTTCTGTGGCGCGGATCTCGATGGCAGCGGCGCGATCGACATGGGCGATGTCGCGCTCATCCTGCTGGACTTCGGCCCGTGCGGCAGGTGCGCCGCCGACCTCGACGCCAGCGGCACGATCGACATGGGCGATGTCGCGCTGGCTCTCCTCGACTTCGGTCCCTGCTGATTCAGGGCGCCGCGTTCACGCCCGCGGACACCACATTCACCTTCAGCGTGGTGGTCTTGGAGGCCGGAGCGCCCTTCTCCCAGGGGCGCACCAGATTGAACACGAGTTCGCACGAACCTGGGCGCAGCGGCGTGTAGGAGAACGTCCATCGCACGCGACCTCCCATCACGCCCCTGTCGATCGGGGCGCGTTGCGGTTCGCCCGAGGGGCTCAGCGGCGCGTCGTTGGGAACCTGGCACGTCCACTGATGTCCGCTGCCGGAGTTCGCGACCAGTTCCACCTTGAACACGTCGCCCATCGGCACGGTCACTTCGCGCGAGCTCTCCAGTTCCAGCACACGCCCCTCGACCGGCCGCTCGGTCGCGCTGGTCGCGGTCTCGGTGGCCAGGCCACGGATCTGGTGCACGGTGACACCGGCGCCCGTCTCGCTTCGTGCGGACGTGAGCTCGGTCTCCGGTCCCTGATCCGCGTCGCAGGCCACAAGGGCGGCGCATGCAAGGCACGCCGCCAGCCGACTCAGCACGCCTTCACCGCCTTCTCGATGGCGTCAAAATCGACCTGCACGCGCGGATCGTCGCTCACCCATGCGTAGCGCACGGTCCCCGAGGCATCCACCACGAAGGCCGCGCGCTTGGTCACGCCCTTCAGGCCCATCAGATCGGCGTGCAGCGCACCGTAGGCGGCCGCCATCTCCTTGTTGAAGTCGCTCAGCAGCGGGAACGGGATCTTCTCGAGCTCGCGGAACTTGTCGACCACGAAGGGCGAGTCGATGCTGACGCCGAACACGTCGCAGCCAAGCCCCTGCCACTTCGACCAGCCGTCGCGGAACGTGCACATCTCGGCCTGGCACACCGGGCTGAACGCCAGCGGGAAGAACAGCAGGACCGTCTTCCGCTTGCCCAGGTGGGCAGACAGGTCGACGGGGTTTCCGGGCTTCGAGGGCAACGTGAAGGCGGGTGCCTTGCTTCCAACGGCGAGGGACATGGAGGTCTCCACGAGAGGTGCGGCGCCGGGACAGCCCCGGCGGG
>JBMOGS010000026.1:0-33895 GCA_049318245.1 Phycisphaerales bacterium
CGCGCGATCATCTGGTTCACGCTGAAGTGCTTGCCGATGTCGCGCAGCATGTCGATGTAGCCGAGCGACCCGAGCCAGTCCGCGTTGTTCACGATCCGCGCGGCGCACGCGCCCGAGAAGTCCAGCATGCGCTCCATCTGCGCCTTCTGGCAGTTGAGGTTGTGGCGCACGCGATCGGCATCGAGCAGCGTGCGTTCGCTGGCCTTGCCGCTGGGGTCGCCGATCATGCCGGTCGCGCCACCCACCACCGCGATCGGCTTGTGGCCTGCGCGCTGCAGGCGGGCCAGCAGGATCACGCTGACCAGGTTGCCCACGGTCAGGCTGTCGGCCGTGGGGTCGAAGCCGCAATAGCCCGTGCGCTGCCCCCCCGCCAGATGCTCCTTCAGGCCGTCGGTGGCCTGGTGCAGCATGCCGCGCCAGGAAAGTTCGCCGAGATAGTCGCCGTTGGGCATGGGTGGGAATCTAGCGGCGGACCACTCGAGTCACTTCGCCATCGCGGCGCTCTTCTCGTGGATCTTCGCGAGCATGTCGTTCCAGCTCTTCACGAAGCTGTCCGCGCCTTCCTTCTGAAGCTCGTTCGCGCAGGCATCCACGCCGCAGCCGACCTTCTCCATGGCCGCCAGCGTGTTCGGACCGTTGCCGCCGTCGGCGCGCAGCAGCCCCTCGACCTTGCCATGATCGTGGAACGCGTGCAGCGTCTCCTCGGGCATGGTGTTCACGGTGCGCGCCGCGGCGAGCGCGGTGACGTACATCGTGTCCGGCAGGCTCGGATCCTTCGTGCTGGTGCTGGCCATGAGCAGGCGCTGCGGGCGGGCACCCTTGTCCTGCAGGGCGAGGAAGCGCGCGCTGCCGTAGAGCTCGGCGTACGCCTGATAGCAGCACTCCCCGATCGCGATGCCGGCCTTGTTCTTCAGCGCGTCAGGCACCTTCGCGTTGGCCTTCTTCTCCCAGCGGCTGATGAACACGCTGGCCACGCTCTCGACGCGCAGGCTCTTGCCCTCCTTCGCGCGGCGCTCGAGACCCTTCAGGATGGCGTCGGCCGCGGCCAGGTAGTGCTTGGGGCTGAAGAGCAGCGTCACGTTGATCGGGATGCCGCGATAGGTGAGTTCCTCGATGGCAGGAAGGCCCTCGGGGGTGCCAGGCACCTTGATGAAGAGGTTCGGGCGGTTCGCCTTGGCGTGAAGCGCGACGGCCTGCTCGACGGTGGTCTTGGCGTCGCGCGCGAGCAGCGGGCTGACCTCCAGGCTCACCCAGCCGTCGATGCCACCCGTGCGCTCATGCACCCCCTTGAACAGGTCGGCGGCCTTCGTCAGGTCGGTGATGGCCAGCTCGAAGAAGAGCTTCTCGCCGTCGATGCCCTTCGCCAGCAGCTCGCGGATCTGCGAGTCGTAGTCGTTCGAGCCGGCGATCGCCTTCTCGAAGATGGTGGGGTTGCTGGTCAGGCCCACCACGCTCCAGTCGCGGATGTACTCGGCCAGGCGGCCGCTCGAGAGCATGGTGCGGGTGATGTTGTCGACCCAGATGCTCTGGCCGGCGATCGAGAGGGTGGCGGTGGCGCGGTTTGGCATGATGATCTCCTTGGAGCAGACGATGCTAACGAAGGTCGCGCGAACATCGCAAAGGATCCGTTCAGGCGCCGACGGGCCATGCCGCGCACCGCGCCGCCCGCACGGCTAGATTCCCGCCCATGTCCTACCCCCCCGCGCCGACCATCGCTCCACTCACGCCCCTCGACAGCCGCCCCGAATGGAAGGCGCTGCAGACACACGCCGAGAAGGTGCGCGACCTGCACCTGCGCGAGCTCTTCCGCGATGACCCGGGGCGCGGCGAGGAACTGGCGGTCGACGCGCTCGACATTCACCTCGACTACAGCAAGCAGCGTGTCACGCGCGAAACGCTCGGCGCGCTGATCGCGCTGGCCAAGGCCTGCGGCGTCGAGACCCGCCGCGACGCGATGTTCCGCGGCGACAAGATCAACGTGGCCGAGGGCCGCGCGGTGCTTCACGTGGCCCTCCGCGCCCCGAAGGGCACCGTGATCAAGGTGGACGGCAAGGACGTTGTTCCTGACGTTCATGCCGTGCTCGACGCCATGAGCGCCTTCGCCGACCGCGTCCGCAGCGGCGACTGGAAGGGCCACACCGGCAAGCGCATCCGCACCGTGATCAACATCGGCATCGGTGGCAGCGACCTGGGCCCCGCGATGGCGTGGGACGCCCTGCAGCCTTGGGCGCAGCAGGGCCTCGCGTGCCGCTTCGTGAGCAACGTCGACGAGAACGACTTCGTGCAGCAGACGAAGGATCTTGACCCCGCCGAGACGCTCTTCATCATCAGCAGCAAGACCTTCACCACGCTCGAGACCATGGCCAACGCGCACACCGCGCGCGCCTGGAGCCTGAAGGCCTTCGGCGGCGACGAGAAGAGCGTGGCGAAGCACTTCGCGGCGGTCAGTACCGCGCTGGGCGAGGTGCAGAAGTTCGGCATCGATCCCGCGAACATGTTCGGCTTCTGGGATTGGGTCGGCGGCCGCTACAGCATGGACAGCGCGATCGGCCTGAGCACCATGCTGGCCGTGGGTCCGCAGGGCTTCCGCGACATGCTCGCTGGCTTCCACGACATGGACGAGCACTTCCGCACCACGCCGCTCGAGCGCAACATGCCCGCGCTGATGGGCCTGATCGGCCTCTGGAACAACCAGTTCCTGAAGTGCGACACGCTGGCGGTGCTGCCCTACTGCCAGTACCTGGACCGATTCAGCGCGTACCTGCAGCAGCTCGAGATGGAATCGAACGGCAAGCACGTGCAGCTGGACGGCAAGCACGTGCGCTGGGAGACCTGCCCGGTCGTGTGGGGCCAGCCCGGCACCAACGGCCAACACGCCTTCTATCAGATGATCCATCAGGGCACAAAGATTGTGCCGTGCGACTTCATCGCGTTCGCCGAGAGCCTCCACAACATCGGCAACCATCAGGACCTGCTCACCGCGAACGTGTTCGCGCAGGCCGAGGCGCTCGCCTTCGGTAAGACCGAGCGCGAGATCGTGTCCGAGGGCGTACCCGAATGGCTCGCCCCGCACAAGGTGATGGAGGGCAACCGCCCCAGCACCATGATGCTGGCGCGCAAGCTGAGCCCCCGCATGCTCGGACGCCTCATCGCGCTCTACGAGCACAAGGTGTTCACGATGGGCGCCATCTGGGGCATCAACAGCTTCGACCAGTGGGGCGTGGAGCTGGGCAAGGTGCTGGCGCAGCGGATCATTCCGGAGCTCTCCGGGCCCAAGCCGGCGCTGAAGCATGACGGCAGCACGAACGCGCTGATCGGCAAGTACCGCGCATGGCGCGGGCGCTGACCTGCGCGCGCGCCACACACACGAAAGCCCCACAAGGAAAACCCCGGGCCGAGGGATCGGCCCGGGGTTCTTTCTGGAAAGGTGAGTGAGTGAGTGAGTGTCAGATCAGCGGACGAAGTCCATGTCCGCCTGATCGATCCAGCCGTCGCCGTTGAGGTCGGCTCCGGCCAGTTCGGGCAGGCCCATCGAGATCACGTCCGCCACGGTGATCGCGAGGATCGGATCCCGCGGCCCATCGAAGCTCGAGACGCAGGCCGTGTCACCACGGCGACCGAAGTTCGCCAGGATGATGTTGCCGTCGCCCGAGTTGATGGAGCCGTCCGCGTTCAGGTCCGCGTTGGGGTTCAGCACGATGTACGCGCCCCAGTCGAGCACGTCGATCACCTCGTCGTTGATCAGGTCACCCAGCACCATGGTGGCCGAGGCCGCTGACCAGTTGGAGCCCGAATCGCTGACCGACACGCGCGCACGCAGCGAGCGGGCCGGATCCTCGATCGTGGCGCAGGTGTAGTTGTCGACCGGAAGGTCGGTCACCGAGAACATCGCCGAGCCACCGGCCGGGATGCTGACCACCTGCGTGCGCGACTGGTTGCCCGAGCCGCCAAGGAGGTTCAGGGTCAGGCTGCGACCAGCTCCGGCGAAGCCCGAGCCCCATTCAGCCGCCAGATCCATCGTGTTGGTCGGATCGACCGTCACGCTGGTGGTGGCCGTGGTGGTGTTGCCGCACGGATCGACCGCGCTCCACGTGACCGTGGTGGTGCCCGTGGGCCATGCCGCACCCAGTGCCTGGCCGTCCGAGCGCACACCCGCGGCCGTCAGGCCGGGGGCGCAGGCATCGGTCGCCGTGGGCGTGCCGAGGGTGACGAGCGCGAACCCGTTCTCGCCGGCGTAGGCCTGCACATAGACATCCGCAGGCACGTTCGAGAGCACCGGAGCGCCATCATCCACCACGAAGCCGCTCGAGGCGACAAGCGTGGGTTCGATGCTGGTGCCGACACCATCGGTGAAGGCGGTCTCAAGCATGCCCATGTAGCTGCCGAAGCCGATCGAGGTGCCGCTGCCATCGCAGCTGCCGCCAAGCACCCGGAACTTCAGGCGCGACACGACCACCGAGAGGGCGGTTGTGCCCGAGCCACCAGGCGCAGCAGGCGTGAGCACGACGAGCTGACCCGCGGCATTGTTCACGATGCTCACGGAGGCAAATGGTGCATCACCGGGGTTCGCAGCGACCAGCTCCAGCTTCGTCGGATCCCAGTCGAGGACGATTTGGCCCGCGACCACCAGGTTCAGCACACCGCTCAGGCGCGCCTCGACATCCACCTCGCTGCCGATCGCGTTGCAGGCGGCCGCGTTGGCCGTCAGCACCAGGGTCGGGAACGGATCGCAGGAGTCCGGCACGCCGTTGCCGTTCTGGTCGACCGCAGCGCCGCTGGCGAGTTCGCACGAGTCGAGCGCACCGTTGCCGTTGCAGTCAGCCATGCCACCCGCGATGTCGCAGCTGTCCGGGATGCCGTTGGTGTTGCAGTCAGCCACGGCACCGCTGGCGATTTCGCAGGAGTCGGGGATGCCGTTGGTGTTGCAGTCAGTGCCATTGGCAAAGCCATAAGTCATGTCGATCTTCCAGACATGGGCGCAGCAGCAATTGGTGCCCGGGCCGGTACGGATCGCGAAGTTCAGGTCGCCGCTCGGCGTGCGAGCCGAGTTGAAGACGGCGGCGGGCAGGTTGAGATTGCGAACCTGCGTGGAGCAATCAGGACCCACCGGACCGACGATGTTCACCGAGATCTCGCCGCCGCTGCTGGTGAAGAGGACGAACTCGACACCCTCTCCCGCGCCGTTGTCGATGTCTGCAGTCACCTCAAAACGCAGATTCACATCGGTCACTGCCGGCGTCAAGCTCGGGAAGCTCGTATTGACCGTCCCTCCGTTCGTGATGAGACTGCCATTGCGCGAGGCCACGAATGTCTGCGGAAGGAGATCACACGAATCCGGCACCCCATTCCCGTTGCAATCCTGCACCAGCCCAGTCGCGATCTCGCACGCGTCGCTCTGGCCGTTGGCGTTGCAGTCATCGGAGCCGGACGTCGGGGCCGGGCAGCCTGCCGTGATCTTCATGGCATCGATGCCCCAGCGATTGGCTGTGCCGGAAAGCCGCACCGACTTGGCCACCGTGGCGAACTGGATCTGACGCAGCGTCCAGGAGCTGTAAGGTCCGGTGCTCAAGTTGGCGGGCACCGAGAAGGTCTGCAGCAGTCCTCCGCCGGCATCCAAGCCGGCGAACGTCTCGACCGTGACGGGGACGATCGCGGAATAGTGGAATTCGATGCCGCGCCAAAAGGCGCCGTTGCTGCTCGACATGGTCATCGAGCCCGCAGGCGCGTAGGCAATCGAGGCATCCGGCGAGCAGCAGCCGTTCCAGGTGTTGAGCACGCTCGCGCCGGAGAAGTTCACGCCGAGATTGGTGCGGGCCACGCCGCCTGAACTCGTGCCCCCGCCATAGGCGCCGTTGACGGCATCACCGTGCGAGAAGCCGATGAAGTCGCAGAAGGTGGCCGGAGGCAAGGTGCTCGGGTTCACGGGCGACGGACGCTCGTCCAAAACTGTCAGCGCGCCGCCGCGCTCGCGATCGGGCGCCCCAGTCTTGGCGCGGCGCGCCGTTGTTCGATCGCTGCGCACATCCGCAATGCCCGCGCCCGTGTCACCCGCACCCAAGGCGACACCCGCCAAGGCGCTCGACAACGCCACCACCACGAAAGTCCGGACCTGCATGATTTCTCCCTCTCTTCTTGTCGGCCGCGCCTTGCGCGACCCGTCCCCAAAACTGGCAACCCGGAACGCTCCGGAGTTCCGGGCGAGTATCCGCGCGGAGCCTCGTTTCTGGATCCGGGAACCACGGAATTTCCGCGAATCACCGATTTTCCACTTCACAACATGACAGGCAGATGCCAGCGGAGCACCGTGCGCGTGCGGTCGCATGCCACGGCTCGCGCGTGCGTCATGGGTCGCACGCCGGGTGCCCGCTCTGGCGAGCAGCGCCCCCAGCCCCCGCCTCAGGTCTCCTCGAAGTCCAGATCCACGCCGTAGGTCTCGCGCAGTCCGACCAGACCCAACGCCGCGACCGCCATCACAATCACGGCGGCAAGCACCGCCGCCTTCCATGGCACGGCCGGATCGACCTGCGTGCCACCCAGAAGCCGCTCGAACCAGACCCACAGACCTGCCGAGGCTGCCGCGCTCCAACGCACCAGGTTGGGCGCGGTCGTTGCTGCCGTGGCGCGCAGGTTCGTCCCGAACTGCTCGGCGGCGGCCGTGGCGAACACGGCCCAGTAGCCGCACCCGAGTCCCACCAGTGCGCACGCCGCGTAGAACCACCCGGCCGAGCGCGCACCCAGCGTGAAGTAGAACACCATCGCCGCCACCGTGATCAGATGGAAGGCCAGCACCGCGCCGCGCCTGCTTCGCAGCCACTGGCTCAACAACCCGCTTGCCAGATCGCCGATCGCCAGGCCCACGTAGCACCACATCACCGCGCGCCCGGGATCCGGCTTCTCCGAAACCGGCAGACCCATGCTCAGTCCGATCACGTCACCGTACTTCACGAGCGTGCCCACGCCGAACCACACCGGCACCGCGATGAGCACCACGCTGAGGTAGCGCGCAAGCCTGCGCGGCGGCCACAGCAGCATCCATATCGCGCCTCGATTGGCATGTGAGCGCACATGGTTCCACATGCCGCTCTCGACCACGCCGATTCGCAGCAGCAGGAGCGACAGGCCCAATCCACCGCCGATCGCGAAGGCCGCGCGCCAACTCACCCACTGCGTCACGAAATAGCCCGCCACCGCGCCCAGGATCCCGACGGTCGCCACGATCGTGGTGGCAAGGCCGCGCCGCTCGCGGCTGGTCAGTTCCGCCACCAGCGTGATGCCGGCGCCGAGTTCGCCCGCCAGACCCACGCCCGCGGTGAAACGCAGCACCTCGTACTGACGGATCGCGGTGCCCATTCCAATGGTGTGCAGCCAACCGAGCGCCCCCGCCGGATCCACGTCCGTGATCGCCGCGTTCAGCAGGTTCGCCACGGAGTAGGTCAGGATGCTTCCGAAGAGCACAGCGATGCGGCCGAGCCGATCACCCAGCACGCCCCAGAGGATTCCGCCCACCATCAGGCCGGTCATCTGCAGCGTGTTGTCCAGCCAGATGCCCCAGTCCTTCAGGAACGCGTCGTGCTGCGCTGCAGGAAGTTCAGCGAGCTGGCTGGAGAGCACGTCCGAAAGACTGCGCTTGCGCAGTAGCGCGAAGAGCAGCAGGTCGAAGATGTCGACGAAGTATCCAAGCGCAGCCACGAGCACCGCAAGCGAGACCGCGGAACCTTGAATCGGCGCGTCAGGGCTTCGGCGCATTCGCGGGAGCCGGTGCGGGCGCAGCCGCCGGTGCCGGCGCTGCCGGAGCAGGCGCGGGTGCTGACGCGGGCGCCGCAGCGGGCGCGGCCGGAGCCGGTGTTGGCGCAGCTGGCGGCGCTGCGGGCGCTGCCACGGAGGGCTGTCCCGTCGCACTCACCGACACACCGGCCATGGAAGCGAAGTCCCGGCACAGCTCGTCAAGCAGTCCCCGGACCTGCGCTGCGGCCTCGGCATCCGAGGCGCTGCTGGTCCGCTGCTGGCCCCACACGGCAACCTCGCGGCTGCCAGCCTCGCCAGGCACCTTCATGGTGCGCAAGACCAGCATCATCACGCCGATCGACCGGATCTTCTCCTTGCCGACGGTCACGAACAGCGCCACGCGGAAGGGACTTTGCTGCACGGCGGCAAGGCCAGCGCCCTGCATCGCGGCAGCAAGGGCCTTCTCCGTCTCGGCCTTGTCGAGCCCCGGCACGGCCGCGGTCCCCGCGACTCGGTAATCGATCGTGGTGCGGTACTGCGTCGCGCGCGCGAAGACCTTGGCAAGATCCACGGTCGGCAACGCACCGGGATCCAGATCGTTTGCGCGCATGCGCTCCACATCCGCCTTGGACGCAGCGAGAGCGGACCGCGCCTCGTCGCGCTCGGTTCGGACTCCCGCGGACTCGCGTCGAAGCGCGTCGATCTGGCCGGTCATCTCCGACGACTGCTTGGCGGCACTCTCCGCGACCGCCTGCGCCTTCTTCAGCTCCTGCGCCGCCGTGCTGGCATTGGTCTCGGCCGCCTGCACGCGCTTGGCCAGGCTGGCGAGTTCCGCGGCGGCGGCTGCCCGCTCGCGCTCCTTCGCCGCCACGCGCGAGTCCTGCAGCCACCAGGCGACGCCAGCCCCAAGGGTCGTGCACACCAGCAACGCGATCACGACAGCCGGGCCCGCCACGCCTCCGCCGCCCTGACGAGGCGCCGGGCTTTCCAAGGCGGACGGGCTCTGCGACCAGGGAGATTCAGTCATGTGTGTGTTCGGAAGGGTGCGCCTGCGCGATTACACTTCGAGCATAACCGGGACGAAGCGACCAATGGATCGCCGCCCGACCTCCGCTTCGGCCCCTGCCCCGCGCATGCAATCCTCGCCCTCACCGCCCGATCCTGACCACACCATCCTGGACGAGGACGAGATCCTCGATCTGGGCGAGGACGTGCGTGTGCCCGAGGACGCGATCTTCGGTGATCCGCATCCGATGGCCGTCTCGGACGCGCCTCCCCAGCGCGATCGCGTGGTGATCCTGGGCCGTACCCGCGCTGGCAAGACCATCTATCTGGCGCGTCTCTACGAGCAGTGCTGGAAGCACGAGGGGCCGCTCCGGATCGAGGCGCACGACGGCCGCACGCACCTGTCGCTGCTTTCGGCGGTCGAGCAGATGCAGGAGCACCGCGTGTGGCCTGCCGCCACCGAGGGCACGAACTATCTCGATCTGAAGCTGCAGTGGAAAGGCCACGAGCTCACGATGGTGAGCCTGGACTACCCCGGCGAGGTCTTCCATCGCGCCTTCGTGGAGCAGGCCGAGGACGAGAACACGCGCGAACTCGTCGATCACGTCCGACGCGCCGCTGCCGTGCTGCTGCTCATCGACCCGAAGGTGCTCGCGACGGGTCGGCTGGGCGAATCCGCGGACGACGACTTCGGCATGGTGCAGGCGCTGCGTTACCTGCGCAGCCTGCCCGGCGGGCGCACCGTGCCGATCGCGCTGGTGCTCACCAAGATCGACGAGAACGCCGACCTGCTGCGGCATCACGGAAAGCTGCGCGGCTTCGCCGAGCGATTCTGCGCCAACCTGCTGCGGACCGTGCCGGGTCTGCGCGTGTTCGGCGTGTGCGCCGTCCGAAGCCGGCGTGACTCGCTCGGCAGGCACGTGCCGGATCTGGACCGTCCACCGCGGGGACTCACCGGTCCGGTCGAGTACTGCATGGAGCACGTCGTTGCCAACCGGCTGGCGGATGCGCGCCAGAAGGCGACCGAAGCCCTCCGCGAGCGCGTGATCCGTGAGGAACAGGTCGCCGCCGCGGAGGAGAAGGCCGACAACAGGTTCTGGCTCTCCGTGAACGCGATCCTCATCGGAGGCATCGTCGTCGTGGGTCTGCTCGCGTGGCTGGTCATCCGGAGCGCGGGTTGATCCGGGCTCGGACCCATCTCTTCGGGTCGATCGACGGATATCGAACGCTCGCCCGCTCGCCCGACATCGGTGACGCGGACGACGCGGCGCTGGCGGCCCTTGGATTCGGTTCTCCGCGAACCGAGGCGGAATTCGAGGCACTCGAGCGCGAACTCTGCGTCGCGGGCCGTCCACTTCCAGGCGGTGGGTACGCGATCACCCGCGTGTTCGCCGGCGCGCCCGACGTCGCGGGCCGACGCACCGTCGAACGCCGGACGCTGGTGCTGGACGGCGAGGCGTGGCGACTCCTCGCGCATTCCGACCTGCGGTCCACGCTGCTCGATCCGCGGAACTGGTCGCGCCAGGCGTTCGCGGCGGGCCGGACCGTGGAGGTCCGCACGGATGCAGGCGACGACCTTCTTCCAACGCCCACGGAAGCCGAGCGTCGCGCCTTCGACGCGCTTCTGACGGCGGTGGCCACGCATCGCTGCGCCGTCTTTCCGGGCGGCGACCCGTGGGAATCCTCCGTGCTTCGACTGCCGAACTTCCTCGCGAGCGCCCACGTGCAGACGCTCGGATGGGGCGTGGGACTCTGGTCCGCGCCGACGGGCGTGGCGATCGCCACGATGCACCCCAACACGAGCGCGCGCAACGTGTTCATGGCTGCCACCAGCGGACCGTGGCAGCACCCGGAGCCCGTGTCGCGCCTTGGCCATGACTTCATGCCGATCACCGCGGAGATCCCGGATGCTGCCCCAAGCCGCCGCCGCCTGAGTCCAGCGCGACACCTTCCGCTTCTCGCCGGCATGATCGCGATGCTGCTTGCCAGCCTGATGGTGTGGTGGGCCGTGCGACACCGAGAGGGTCTCGATGCACGAAACGGGGACACGCCGACGCCACCACGCGAGACGCGGATCGCGCACGGCGCGCCGACGCGCACCGTCGCAGAAGCCGCGGAAGTCGACCCGGATCCGATGGCCTCGCCGCCCGGTTCGGAAGGCGCAGCACCCGCAGCGCACGCTGCCCACGCACCGTCCATCGCGCCAGCGGCGCCGCAGACGTCGCCCCCGACGCTGCCTGCCGCCACGCGGGAGGGATCCTTTGGCGCGGCATCAAGCACGGGGGACAGCGACGCGTTCGGCAGTGGAGCGAGTGCCGCACCGGCGGAACCGAATCCCATGGAGATGACGCCCGACCCAGCGCCCACGGTCGCGGCTCCAACGCCAGCCCCAGCACCAACGCCCTCCGAAAGACCGAACATCCCGAAGATCCCCGTGGACAGCGCGCCATGGGATGCGGAGGTTGACCTTGCGCGAAAGTCGATCGACCTGCGCGGCCGCGCACGCCAGGCAACCACCTCCGCGCAGGGCGCCGCACTGATCGCGCCGCTTGCAGAGCAGGCCGATGCGCTGTTGCGCGCGCATCGCCAGACGGAGAAGGCGGCGGGCAGCTCCGCCCCGAGCGAGAAGTGCCTGATCCTGATCGACGCGCGCAACAGGAAGCGCGGACTCACCGATGTGGTGAAGCGCGAGCAGCTGGCGCAGGCGATCGCGCCGCTTGTGGTGCAGCGCATGATGCTGCTGTGCGCACGATTCGAGATCTCGCTCGCGGTGCAGGATCTTGCGCGCCGGGGCCTGATCGACACCGGAGCACTGCCCCGGGAACTCCGCGGCGACGCCCGCGCCGACGGCTGGCCCGACGAGATGCCGTGGGTGCTGTGGTACTTCCGCAACAAGGACGCGCCCGTGTCCACACCGGCCGATGGGGCCCGTTACATGGCCTCGGAATTCGATGCCGCCCTGGACGGACACCCGGGAACGCGGGGCGCACAGCAGGTTCTCGAGACGCTTGCCAACCCCGCCCCGCCGGAGGCGTCGCCATGACATCGATCTCGCTCGCCACCGCGATCGAGCGCGCGCGCGAATCCGCGCTGACGGGCGATCCCGTGGCCTTCATGGACCATCTTCGCGGCATCGAATCGCTGGACCGCGCGGGCGAGGCGCCTGCGGCGGAACTGCGCATGCTCTCGATCGTGGCGGCGGCGCGCCGCGCCGACCTGGCGGAGGTGGATCGCGTGCTGGGTCAGGTCGAGCCGATGTCAGGCCCGGACTGGGAGCAACTTCGTCGATGGCTGCTGGCCGCGCCCGAATTCCAGTTCAGCGCCTATGCGGAGTTCGTGCGGTCGCTCGACCGGCGCATGCGTCGGCAGGTCTCCATCCCACCCGCGCGGCGCTGGACGCCGTCGATCGTCACGGTGTTGGCTGGCGCGCTGCTGTCGCTCGGCATTCTGGCGTGGCGAACGAGCGCCGCGGATCCTTCCGTCACGAATCAGGCCGCGATCGATGCCGTGCTGCGCGGCGACGCCGCCGAGTTGCTTGATGCCCTTCCGTCTGCGTGGCGATCCCGGCTGCTTGCGGCCCGGGATTTGCTTGCCGCGCAGGCTTCCAGCGAGGTGACGGCCGACGTCGAGAAGGCGATCCTTGCACTGGCCGATGCCTTGCGTGCGGCCGCATCCTCGCCGGCGGCCGCGCGCGTGGCGGAAACACTGATCGGACCTCGCGCAACCCCGCAGCAGCTGCAGTCGCTCGCCGCCGGCGTGACGGAGTGGCAGCATTCGCCGTGGCTGAAGCTCGAGGCGTGGTCGAAGCCTGATGCCTTGGCATGGAAGCCATCCGATGACGCGCTGCTTGCGTGGCGCACGGCCCTGCGACACATGCCGATGGGTCTCTGGCTGCCGGGCTGGTTCTCCGCCCCGTGGCAGTGCGCACCGCTCCAGGACGAGCGCGCGATGGTGCTTCGAACCAGTGGCGACCCTGCGCGCATCACGCTGCAGGTTCTTCTGGGCACGCAGGAGTGGAAGACGACCGCCACCCGGGTGGAGCGTTGCTGGCTGCCCGAGGCGCTGCAGGAGCGATGGCGTGACCTGGATCCCCGCCTCGACGCTGCGCAGTGCACGGCGGCTCAATCACAGGCCTGTCAGCGTGGGCTTGCGGAGAGCCTTCGTTCGGTCGCGGGGTGGATCCATCGCCTGACGGCCAACGCGTCCGAAGTCACGCCTTCCACGAAGGAGGTCCCATGGTGGGTGCCTTGACCCGTGTTGGTTGGATCCTTGCGCTGCTGCTCGCCAGTTGCGCAAGCGATCGCCCCACCGCGCCGACGCCCGCATCGATTCCTGAAGAGGAAACGGTCGGTGCGCGTGACGCGACCGCACTCTCGCAGAATCGCCAATCCACCGCGCGCAACGCCACTGCGACAGCCCCGGCGCGCACGGCGGCAAGCGGCGCGTCCGGTCACGGCGCGTCGGGCGCGGGTTCTGGCAGTGGTTCGGGCAGCGGCTCCGGAAGCGGAAACGGCTCAGGATCCGGCCAAGGTTCAGGGAGTGGCTCCGGCCAAGGCTCCGGCAGCGGCTCGGGAAGTGGCTCAGGCAGCGGCTCGGGAAGTGGTTCAAGTGCATCAGGTGCTTCAGGTGCATCGGGTGCTGCGGCATCTGGAGCCGGCAGCACATCCAGCGGCGCGATGGGCGGCGCGGGCTCTGGAGGCGGTGCTGCGCGCGGCTCGATGGCGGAACTCACCGAAGTCGCCGTGCATGCCATGAAGCAAGGCTCGACCCGTGGCGGCGGTGGAGGAACACCGGGCGCCGCGGCATCGGCGGCGAGCGGTGCCTCCAGTGGTTCCGGCGCACGCAGCGCGGGCTCGAGCGCCCAAGGCGGAACTTCGGCGCGCAACGACGAGCATTCCCCGGCACGCACGGGCGGCGTGGTCCGCGCCGATGCCTTCGATCCCCTGCCCGATGGCGACATGCCCGACGCCGTGCAAGGCGGCGGCGCCCGCGGCGGCACGCGAGGCACCAAGTCCGACGCCGCAAGCACGGCCACCAGCGGCTCGGGCACATCGTCGGGCGATTCTCCCGCTTCGGCTGCAACCGAGGGCGATCGCGCCATCCAGGGCACCTCGTCGAACCAGCGATCCACGCGCGAGCGGAAGGAACCGAAGCCCGAGTCGCTTGAGGTGCCCCCGACGAGCGACGCCTCGCCCGCGCTCGAGGCACCGGCCATCGAGTCGATCGCGGCCGCATCGCCGCTGGCGCCGCTGCTTGGCTTCTGGCAACAGGTCGACGATGGCCGCAGCGAAGCCGACTTCGCGCCCGGCGGTTTCAACCTGTGCCTGCTGGCGATCCGACCCACGCAGCGTTCGATGCAGGTCTACCGCGCATGGGGCACGCCACCCGAGGCGCTGGTGATCGCGGCGGAACTGCGCGCCACCTTCGAGCCCACCGGTTCGGTGCGCGTGGAGGAGTCTCCGGCGCAGCCTTCGCGGTTTCCCGCGCGCGCGATCGAGATACCGGCGCGGAACGGGCAACCGGCGCGAACCGTCGTCCCACCGGTGCGCGCGCTGCCGTGCGACACCAGCTGGACCATCGAGTCCGACGGAAGGCTTCGTCTGGACGGACGCCTCTATCGCCCCATCGATCGCGCGGAGTTCGACCGACTTGGTCGTGCGGCAGCGTCCGGATCGGGCCTGCGCGACCCGACATCCGCCGGCGCGGCTGCGCGAACACCCATCGCGAGCCGCGAACCCGGCGGCGGCGTCGACTTCTTCGGCGCGCGCGTGAAGGGTCGCTACATCTGCTTCGTGTGCGACATCAGCGGCTCGATGATGGGCGACAAGCTCGAGGCGCTGAAGGCGGAGATCATCCGCACGATCCGCGCGTTGCCCGAAGGCTCGCAGGTGCAGGTCACCTTCTTCGACGACAGGCCGCACGCGCTGGTCGCCGGCTGGACGCGAACCGGAACGCCCGCATGCGACACGCTGCTGCGCAAGATCGACGGCGTCGGCACCGGTGGCGGAACCGACGCGGTCGGCGCGCTGCAGTACGCGCTTGCACAGCTCGATCCGCTGCCCGACGAACTCTTCCTGCTCACCGACGGGCGCTTCGCGCAGGATCCCTCGCAAGCCCTGCTGCAGTTGAACTCGGACAAGGATCGCGCGCGCATCCACACGCTCGCCATGGGCGATGACGCCGACCGCGCCCTGCTCGAGGTGATCGCGAAGGCGCACGGAGGCACCTTCACGCACGTTCCTGCGGCGGCCCCCACGCTTCCCGTTCCCTGACCGTCACTGCGCGGTCGCGACGCCGTCGCGGATCTCGTCGCGATAGACGCCGTCGTCAAGGCGGATCGGCGAGACGTCATAGGAGAGTCCGATCTCCGCCACACGCTCGCGCACGCGCTGGAAGGCGGCATGCGCGTCGGGCGCGACCTTCAGGCTGAGCACATGCCGGTCGCCACGCAGGCGCCCCAGCAGCGCCATGAACGCGTCGGCCCAGGCATCGGATCCCTCCGAGGCGTCGAGACCGCCATCCGCGCGCAGCGGCACGCTTCGGATCAGCCACTGTCCGCCACCGCGGAAGCATTCGCGGATCTCGCACTGCGGATCGCGCGCCAGATCCACCGCGTCGGGATTCCACTCGCTCCAGGCGGCGCACGGCTCGTCCAGACGGTCGATCCAGGGGTTGATCCAGTAGATGCGGTCCCTCCACAGGATGACCTGGACCGGCATCAGACCCTCGACCGACCTGCGCCGGGGCGCGCGCAGGCGCACGCCCTCGGTCTTCGACTGCGCCTGCACCTGCGACTCGAGCTGCTTCACCTCGGCGCGCAGTCGCGGCAGCTCGCGGATGTTCGCCTCCACGCGCGCACCGCCATCCTTCAGGAGGGCTTCCATCGTTCTGGAGCGACGCGCAAGCTCGTCGTTGCGGGCCTCCAGCGCGGCCAGTCGCCCGCGCGCCTGATCCACCGTGGCGTCGGGTGTCGCCTGCCGTTCCATCGCGTGCACGCGCTCGCGAAGCCGCTCCACGGCATCGCGATCCGCCGCAAGGGGGTCCAGCGCGCTCGCCGCGGCAGGCGTGCCCTGCGCCTGGATCTCCACCGCGCGCGAACTGGCCAGCAGCGCCACCAGCATGCCCACGAAGATGAAGAGTCCGAACATGTTGCAGATCGTGTCAAGCAGCAGCTCGAGACTGCCGAACTCGTCACCATCGCCCGTGCGTCGCCTCATGGTGCCGTCTCCCTGCTCCGGAAGCGGTCGCTCGTGAACGCGTTCTCGGGAATCAGGTCCAGACCCGTGGGCAGGTCGCGGAGCGACGGCTGCCCCTCCATGGGCTCACGAAGCGCGCGCCATGCGGCCACCCCCGAGGGCTTCACCACGAACAGGATGCTTCGACGATCCGGATCGGGCAGGCTGGCGATCCAGCTCGCGAGCGTGGCCGCCACGGTGCCGGGGTCCGCCAGCGGGATCGCGAGCGGCGCGTCACGCTCGAGCGTGGTGCCCGCCACGAGCCGATCCCCGGAGACCTCGACGATGACCGGAAGACGATCCTCGTCGGCCACCAGGTAGGTCACGCGACGGCGAAGCATGTCGTTGCGCAGCCGATCCTCGAGTTCCTCGCGCCGCTGCAGCAGGTCCGCGGCCTCCACGGCCGCCGGATCCGCGGCGGCGCGGGCGGCCTCGGTCCGCACGCGGCGCAGCAGGTCGTCGTGCCGCTTCCGAAGCGACTCGGCCCGTTCGTTCTCGGCCAGCGTGCGCTGGCGCAGTTCGGCGGTCGCCTGCACCGAACCGTCGCCCGCCCGCGCGGCGGCCGACTCCAGACGCTGCCGCAGTGCACGCGCCTCGCGATCCAGAGCGTCGCGCGCGGATGGATCCGCCTGCGCCGCCACGGTCTCCACCTTGGCCGCGGCCGCACCAAGCTGCAGGACAAGCAGCATGGTGATCACGATCGTCACCCCGATCGTGCACATCATCACGTCCTGAAAGCTGAAGAACGTGACGGGGCTGTCCGAACCCCTTCGCGAGCGCGCCATGGGTCAGTCGATGCCTTCGGCCACGCGGACGCGGCCGGTCACGTGACGCGCGCACGCGTCGCGACACGCGTCAAGCAGCATGTCGTCGGCACGACGGGCCAGCGTCAGGACGAGGTGGATGATGAGCGCCATCACGAGTCCCTCTCCCGTCGTCACGAACGCCGTGTCCAGGCCGCCGATCACCTGCGTGAGCTGGCGCGTCAGCGCCTGCAGGTCCGCGTCCTTCTGCGCCAGCACGCCGCCGAACTGCCCGATCGCCTCGGTCAGGCCCAGAACCGTGCCGATGAAGCCGAGCACGGGAATCGCCCAGATGAAGGCGCGCACCGGCACGTAGCCACCATCCACCTGCAGCTCGTCGTCGGCCGCGCGGTTGGACATCATCTCCTCCAGATCGCCCACGCGCCCGACGTTGCGCACGCTTCGCAGCGCGCCCGTGACGCGATGCAGGTACATGAAGTGCTCCACGCCCTCGACCGAGCCCTCGATGGCCGACACGACCTGCATGGCCGTCGCGCGGCTGATGTGCCAGGCAGGATCGTCGGGGGCGAATCGCACGCGGAGCGCACGCTGCTGCGCGCGGATCTTCAGGAGCTTCAGCCCGATCACGGACAGGCTCCAGCAACTGAAGAACGCGATGAAGATCGGGATGCGGTCGAACGCGGTGAGGTAACGCCAGACAACCTCGCCGAAGCCCCCGCCTCGGAACGGCGCGGCACCGCCGTAGACCACCGCCATCATCGCCAGCGCAAGCAGCAGGCTGGCGCTCATGCTCGGCGTGGTGAACCGACCCACCGGAAGGCGCATTCGCGCCTCCGGGTCCAGCGCGGCGAACCGCAGCACGGTGGCCTGCGAGGCGCGGGAGCCAGCACGATCCTTCATGAATCACCTCCTGGGATGAAGAGCACCTGTGGCCATGTGATCGGCGTCCCGGGCGGCGCGGCCTCCCAGACCACCCTGCCGTCCTCGACCCGAAGCGGGCAGAGCCGCCAGCCATCGCCATCGCGCGCGGGCACCGCCCCCCGCTGGCCGCGCGTGGCCGTCACGATGCCAAGCGCGCCGTCGGCGGCGGGAAGAATCACGCCCACGGGCGCCATCGGACGAACGCCGGCCGCCACCATCGCATCGCGACGGCGCGCCGCGGCCAGGAGCGCCGACGCATCGAACGTCCGGCTGAGCTGGTCGAGAGCCTGACGACGCACGGACTGCGAGCGGGCGTTCGACTCGGAACCACCCAGCAGGACGGGATCCTCGCCAAGCAGCGCCGACACGCCATCGAGCGATCGCACCCAGCGCGCCGCGGCGGCGTCGTCCGGATCGTTCTCGTCGGCGAACATCTGCAGCCAGATTCGCCAGAGGTCGCGCGTGGCATGCCACTGCAGCAGCGGATCGCTCACGCTCGCGCCGCGCAGCTGCGCAAGCATCTTCAGCACCGCGTCACGCGCATGAACACCATCCGCACCCTGCAACCCCGCGAGCGCCTCCTCGACCGCCGCGGCACCCGACCACGCTCGAACGCCTCCGGTGGGCTTGAACGCGGGCGGCTTGCGATCTGGCAACGCCTCGGGACTCTTGATGAGATCGGCCTTGCTCTCGATGGCCTGCGCCCACGGGCTCGGCGACTGCCGCGTGTTGCGCCGATAGAGCAGCCTTCCGCCCTCGAACGACTGCTCCAGCAGGCCCGCATACCCGGTCGACACGATGGCCGCACGGGCGGCACCGGCGATCGACGGCTCCGCGCCGGTCACGCCCACCGTTCGGCGCGCGAGACCGCGAAGCTGTTCGGCAACGGGGCGGTATGGACTCCTGGGCTGCTCGTCCAGATGTCGCGTCAGCACGCCATCCATCGCGCGGGCCGTCGCGGCGTCACCCCAGTCCAGCGCCTCCATGCCGCGCTGCGAGTCACCGCGGCCGGCAAGAAGTCCCGGCACCACCACGGTTCGCCACGCGCGAATGCCAAGTCCCGACGCGGCAGCGTCACGGGCCGATTCGCACGCGCGAAGCATGCCCCGCTCGGCCAGCACGTCACCGCCCTCGCGAAGCAACCGTTCCCAGAGGTCCAGCGTCGCCTGCTCGTCCGTGGACTGCTCCAGCTTCTGCAGCGTGCCACGAACCATTTCCAGTCGCTCCGCCATGGCGCGCGCCTGCATCGCGCGTTGCGACGCCTCGGTGGCGAGCCCCTGCAGCGACTCGGCAGCCGCCTGTCCATCCCGCTGGGCCGCCGCCGTGCTCGCCGCGGCCCGCGCCTCACGAGCGATGGTGTCATACGACTCGGCGGCCGCGGACCACGCCGCACGGTCGAACTTGCCGCTCTTCGAACGCGCCGGATCGGCGACTTCCTGCAGCCGTGCCGTCAGGGCGTGGAACGCGCCACGCGAGGCTTCCAGGGAACGGTCACTCGCCGTCGAGGCAGCGGCCCTCAGTCGCGCGATGGCGGCCTCCACCGCACCGCGGCGACTCGCGGGCTGCGAATCCAGCAGGCCCGCGACCTCCCGTGCGGCCATCTCCATCTCGACCGGATCCCGCGAGGTCGCGCCGATGCGATCCAACCGCGCCACGATCTCGTCCGCGCCAGCCTCGGCCGCGCGCGCGCGATCACGTGCGTTCGCCACGCGAAGTCGAGCGCCAGCCAGTTCGGGCCGGGCGGCGTGCATGGGCTCCGCCGCGAGCGCCTCGATCACCTTCGCCGCGGCATCCAGTTCACCGACGGCGACACGGCGATCCACCTCCGCGATGGCGTCGTCGAACCGCCGCTCCGCGGCCAACGCTCGGCCGACCCACCAGCCGGTGCCAAGAAGACACCCAAGCAGCACCACGCCCACGACACCGATCAGCATCCGGCGGCGTGCACGCTTCGCGCCATGCTGCGCACGACGGTCCTGCAGACGCGTGCGAAGCGCCGAGGGCCACTCGGCCTCGAGCCGATCCACCGCATCCGCCAGTTGCTCGAGCGCATCCATGTCGCGCGTCTCGTCCAGCGCAAGCTCCAGCTGGTCCAGCGCCAACTTCTGGCGCGCGGCGAGGTCGCGACGCGCCAGCTCGCGCCGCATCAGATCCAGCGGACCCTCGACCTCGCGCCGCAACGCATCACCGGGGTCGCCCTGCGCACCGAGCGCCTCCCACGCGGAAACCTCCTCGGACAGCGCGGCCAGATCCATGGCAGCCGCGGCGGCATGAAGCCGATCGGCGCAGGCGCGCGCATCGCGCTGCAGCTGCAGCGCGCGATCGGCCTCGCGGATCCGTCGAACGCGGCCGAACAGTTCCGCGTGCTCGTCACCGCGCAGGGCCATCGCGTCGAGTCGCTCGACGATCTCGCCGGCCAACGCCGTGTCCTCGGTGCGAACGGCCTCACGCGCCGCGTCGGCGAGTGCCGCCACCGCCTCGCGCTCCAGCCGACGCACGGCCTCAAGCCAGGCTGGATTCCGCGGATCCCGATCCGCCAGCGCATGCAGCGCCTGCAGCCTGTCCTGCAACGGCGCGCGCCGGAGGAACGAATGTCGCATCGCTCCGAGTTGCGAAGCCAAGGCCTCCTGCTTGCCTGCCACGGCCACCAGCGACTCCAGCAACGCCACGTCGACTTCGGGCGCGGGCGGCAGGCCCGCGGCATGCAGGAGCCGGTTCCACGCATCCTGTGCACCATCCAGCCGAAGCGCCGCCGCGCCGGGAATCAGCTGCGCCGCATCCGCAAGACTCAGCGCCTCGCTGGCGCATCCACGCTGCACCCAGCGTTGGCACCGGGCCAGCATCGTGTTCACCTTGCCGACCTCCCGCGCATGCGCGTCGGCGAGTCGATGCAGCGCTTCACGATCGGCATTGCCCTGCAGCAGCACGCCCCGAATCCGTTCCGCGATGACGGGCGCCAACTCGCTCATGCGCCACGCCCCTTCCAGAGGAACCATCCGACGGCGATCGCCGCGCCCAGCGCCGCCGCAAGCCACAGCAGCACATGACTGCGCGATGCAGGCGCCTCCTCAAGCGTGACCGCGACCGGAGTGTCGCGCGCGGGGGCGGACTGCACCGGTCCCTCGTCGGCGTCGGGCTGCGACTGCGTCGAATCCTCGACCGCGACCGCCGATCCTCCAAGTCTGCGCTCGGGCTGCCACATGATGCGCGCGGGCGCGATCGCTGCGGCGACCTCCGCCTCCAAGCCGGTCCTCGCGCTCGTCGACTGCGGCGCCGGCCGAAGCGACTCGGGGCGAATCACCCACGCGGGATCGCCCAACGTCTCCAGGGCTGGCTCGCGCGCATCGACCACGCAGATCACCGGCACGGTGCCGCCCGAGGGCCGCAGCGCGCGCGTGGCCCAGCCGCGCGTCCATCGCTGGGGCAGCGGGATGGTCGCCGCAAGTTCCGCAAGAAGCGCCAGGCGATCCACCGCGGTCGGCACCACGATCCACGCGCCAACGCCGCTTCGCATCGCGGCCTCGCGCGCGGCGACCGCGACGCCCTCGTCACCGAACACGCGCTTCCAGTGCGCGGCGCCCACGGCACCAGGCATGGCGCCGACCTCGGGAGGCGGCTCCAGTTCGCGGGGCGCACCCGACCACACCCGCATCCATCGCGCCGAGTCCCGCAGGATCGCCACAGGACATGCGCGGGCGATCTCCTGCGAGTCCAGCAGCCGGTGATGCGCGATGCGGTTGCCGCGTCCGGTGTGATCCACGCCACTTGGCTGGATCACGCTTGCGACCCATCGCGACTCGCCCTGCCACTCGATGCAGCGCATCGCATGCAGTGCGCGCTGGTCATCCGCAGCGCCCGGCCACGCTTCCGGAAGGCCACTCAGCGCACTCAACGCCTCCGTCAGCGCGCGCGGCATTCCGCCGGTGCGGCCGGCCACGGCGAAACCGGTGCCCCCGTCGAGACCGCGAGGCACCGAGGTGTGGATCAACTCCGCCCTCACGGCACGAAGTCCTCCAAGCGCCCGCCCTTTCTCCACTCCCAGGCCGCCACGAACGGCGCGGCGGCCCACTGCGGCTCCACACCTGACGCGCCAGCCGCGCGTCCCAGCGCCGAGCATGGCACGAAGAGGCAGCGCGGAAACGCCGCGCGAACGGTGGCAAGGAACTCGGGCGCGGTGCGCTCGCAGAATCGCACCAGCGTGCCGTGCACGTCGGCAAGCGACTGACGATCCACCCCTCCCGCGGCGAGGTAGGGCTCGCGCTGCAGCGAGATGCCGAGCGCCTGCGCCCACAGATCCGCCTTCGCCAGCGCCACGACCAGGGGCACATCGCACGGCTCGTCCGTCCGGCGACCGCGATGCTGACGCATGCGGGAAGCCATCTCCTGCAGCACCACATCCTGACGCGAGGCACCCACCGCGTTCGCCGGCAGCCCCAGGCCCGCCCGGAACGCGTCATCCTGGGTCGGATCCAGCACGAAGATCGCGAATTCGCTGCGGCCCAGATGGCGCGTGACCGGACGCGTCGCCTCGTCGGCCCCTGGAAGGAAGTGTTCGCCCGCGTTGTCGTAGAGCACGAGCAATCGCGCCTCGTTCCGCGCCGTGTCGTGCCGGACCGTGAACATGAACGGCGCAGGAACCGTCTCGCTCCGACCGGCCACGCGAACTTCGCGGTAGCCGTCACCGCCTGCCGTCTCGGTCTTCGCCAGCCGCGGCGGCGCCGCGGAGGGCCGCGATCCGAACAGCGCGTTCTCCATGGCATGGATGCGCGCGTGCATGCGGGGTTCGGCGTCGGACACCTCCAGCCCCAGCATCGCTCCCTGCCGGCGCATGCTCCAGATCGCGCTCGCGAGCAGGTGACTCTTGCCCGCGCCCGGAGAGCCCACCACGCTGGCGATCGTGGCCGGCACCTCGATCATGGCCCGAGGAAACTCCTGCCTGCACCGAGGACACGCCAGTCGCGTGCAACGGGCGCCATCGGGATCGATCGCCGCCCCAGTCATGTCAAATCGACTCGGCAGAAAGCGGATCGGCTCCGTCGGACCTGCCACGGGATCCCCAAGCAGCCGCGGATCCTCGGCGATGAACAGCGATTCCTGCGGCGCGAAGCCGTGCCAGCAACAGGGGCAATGAACCTTCCGCACCAGGTCCCGGGCTGGCTGAAACAGCGCATCGCGATGCGTGGCAACCTGAGGCATCCGTCGTTAGGCTACCCGCCCGACCGATGGACCCTTCACCGGTCGACCAATCACGAGGAACCGGAATGAACCGAACTTTCAGCATGATGGCGGTGGCTCTGCTCTCCACCACTCTCGCTCACGTCGCTCGCGCCGAGGAGGTGCTCGTCACCCTTTCAACCGGCGACGTGATCCGCGCCAATCTGGTCACCGAGGCCGACGGCATGCTCACGCTGAAGCATCCCGTGCTGGGCGAACTGAAGATCCCGCGCGCGCAGGTGACCAAGGTTGAGCCGGCGCCCGTCGCGAAGGCCGCGGATCCCGCGGCTGCGCCGCCCGCCGCGCCCGCCCCCGCACCGGCGGCCGCTCCAGCGCCCGCGACCGAGACCAAGCCTGCCGAGCAGGCCGTGGCCACGGCGCCAGCCGCTGCCCCCGCCGCGGCACCCGATGCTGCAGCCGCAGCGGCCGCAGCCGAGGAGAAGAGCAAGCCCAAGTGGAGTGGTGGCATCGAAGGCAACCTGACCGGTGTCGCCGCCGAGAACGACCAGTGGGACTTGCGCGTCGCCGCCAAGCTGCTTCGCGAGTCGCCCGATGACCGCCTGAACATGTACGCCGAGTACTTCCTGAAGACCCTCGGCGGATCGAACAGCAACAACACGGGCAGCGCGATCACCGACAGCAACCTGCTGAGCAACGTCACCTACGACCGCTTCCTGAATCCCGGCCCATGGCTGTGGTTCGCCAAGGGCCAGTACGAATACGACATCAACCAGAACTGGGAGAACCGTCTCGGTGGCTGGAGCGGTGCGGGTTACCGATTCCTGCGCGATGATCCGAAGAAGTACGACCTGACCGCCAAGGTGGGTTTCGGTGTGACGCGCGAGTTCGGCGGCGTGGACGACTGGTTCCCGCAGGCATACGCCGAAATTCAGGGCTTCTGGCAGATCACCGATCGCCAGAAGATCACCGCCAGCTCGTTCATCACGCCCGATGTGTCCGAGTTCAACAACTACATGATCCTGACCCGCGTGGAGTGGAGCATGAAGCTGGACTACATGAGCGGCCTCAGCCTGGTCGGCGGCTTCCGCGACCAGTATCAGAGCCCGGCGAAGGCGGCCGGCTCCAACCAGAACGACCTGCGCGTGTACCTGGGCTTCAAGCTCGACATCTGATCCATCAACCACGGACCACACACCATGAAGATCATCCAAGAGTTCAAGGAATTCGCCGTCAAGGGCAACGCACTCGACCTGGCCGTCGGCGTGATCATCGGCGCGGCGTTCGGCAAGATCGTGAAGAGCGTGGTGGACGACATCTTCAATCCCGCCATCGGCATGCTGATCGGCGGCGTGGACCTGTCCAACATCAAGATCCCGCTGAAGCACGCCATCGAGGCGGACCCCACCAAGAACATCGCTGCGCAGCCGGAGGTGGCCATCAAGATCGGCACCTTCCTGAACATGTGCATCGAGTTCTTCATCGTGGCGTGGGCGGTGTTCCTGCTGGTGAAGGCGATCAACCGCCTCGCCGAGAAGACCGGCGTGCCCATCGGCACCCCTCCCAAGCCCTGACGTCCGCGTAACAGGGACGGGGGTGTTTATTGGACCCCTCGTGCGCGCCGCCCTATCTTCGCGGCCATGGCGATCGAAAACCTTTCGGATGAGCAGGTCCGCACCTGGACGCGCGAGCAGAAGGATCGTTGGTGGCTTGAGAACGTGTACCGCGGCAACATGCCGCAGCTCACGCTTCGCGCCGCGCTGACCGGCTTCGTGCTGGGCGGCGTGCTGAGCGCCACCAACCTGTACATCGGCGCCAAGACCGGCTGGACCCTGGGCGTGGGCGTGACCAGCGTCATCCTGAGCTTCGTCATGTTCCGCGCCATGTCGCGCATGAACCTGTCGAAGGACATGACCATCCTCGAGAACAACGCGGTGCAGTCGATCGCCACCGCCGCCGGCTACATGACCGGCCCGCTCATCTCGGCGCTGATGGCGTACATGTTCATCACCAACAAGCCGATGGCCATGCACCAGATGGTGCTGTGGAACATCCTCGCCAGCATCCTGGGCGTGCTGGTCGCCTTCCCGATGAAGCGCCGCTTCATCAACGACGAGCAGCAGCCCTTCCCCGAGGGCCGTGCCGCGGCCGTGGTGCTGGACTCGCTCTACCCGGACGCGCCGCGCGGCGGCACGCTGCACATGAGGGACAACATGCCGATCGAGCAGCCCCGGACCGCCTCCGACGGCGGCGTGGACATGGGCGTGTTCAAGGCGAAGGCACTCGCGTGGGCCGCCGGCACGGGCGCGTTCCTGCAGCTGCTGGTGGCGGGCGGCTACATGGCCATGCTGCAGATCCGGCTGCTGGGCACCTCGAAGTCGAAGGAGACGCTCTGGAAGATTCCCGAGCGCCTCGACGAGTGGTGGTATCACCTCGCCGCCAAGGGCAAGGCACCTCTGCCGCGCATCAACGGACTGAATTTCGAGCAGCTCGGCGTGACCGTGGCGTTCGACCTCAGCATGATCGGCGCGGGCGGCCTGATGGGCATGCGCATCGCGAACAGCCTGGTGCTGGGCATGGTGGCGAACTTCCTCGTGGTCGCGCCGCTCATGATCCGCGCCGGCGAGATCGTGCCGAAGAACTTCGCCAAGATCGTGCAGGCGGACGGCACCTATGACATGGCGGCCGCGATCTTCGGTCGCCCGCATCTCACGAACACGTGGTGCCTCTGGTGGGGCGTGGCTGTCATGGTCACGGCCAGCATGGTGGGCCTGTTCGCGAAGCCGCAGGTGCTCATCTCGGCCTTCGCGGGCCTGTTCAGCCGCAAGGGCAACGCGAACGACTGCCTGCGCGAGATCGAACTTCCCCTGAAGTGGAGCTTCATCGGCATCCCGGTGTTCAGCGCGATCATCATCTGGCTGAACTGGATGTGGTTCGACGTGAATCCCTGGCTCGGCGCGCTCTCGATCCCGCTGATCATCGTGCTCACGCTGATCGCGGCCAACGCGACGGCTCTCACCAGCACCACCCCCACGGGCAGCCTCTCGAAGATCACGCAGTTCACGTTCGGCGCGCTGCAGCCCACGAATCCCGGCACCAACCTGATGACCGCCGGCGTGACCACCGAGGTCGCCAGCAACGCGAGCAACCTGCTCATGGACATCAAGCCTGGCTACATGCTGGGCGCCAAGCCACGCCAGCAGGCGTGGGGTCACTGCATCGGCATCGTCGCGGGCGCACTCGCCAGCACCCCGCTCTTCTACCTGCTCTTCCTGAACAAGTGGACCCCCGAGGGCGCCTCGATCGAGTCCACCATCACCGAGCAGTGGGCCGTGCCCGGCGCCATCCAGTGGGCCGCGATCAGCAAGGTCATCGAGGGCATGGGCAAGGCTGGCACGATGGATTCCACCGTGATCACCGGCGCCGACGGCATCGCCAAGCTGTGGGGCGTGCTGCCGGTGTCCGCCGCATGGGCCATGCTCGCGGGCGCGATCCTCGCGCTCTTCCTCGAGATCGCGCGCATCGCGCGCAGGGGCCGCTTCCCGATCTCCGCCGTGGGTCTTGGCCTTGGCGTGGTGCTGCCGCCCGAGAGCACCATCATGATGTGGATCGGTGCCGCGCTCTTCACCTTCTTCGAGCGCAAGTACCACGAGCGCATCGGCGAGTTCGGCCACCGCCTGTGGGTCGACTCGAAGGAAGCGGTCTGCGCCGGCCTGATCGCGGGCTGGGCGCTGCTCGGCATCGGCGATGGCATCATCGCGGCGGTGACGGAATTCCCGGAGACCGAGGCGGAAGTCGCGGCGCTCGAGCAGAAGGCCGCGGCGGCGCCGGCCGATTCCGCAGCACCTGCCGTCCCCACGAAGTGAGGCGGCTCAGCTCACCTCTTCACCCAGCGCCGCGTCGTCGTCGGCGTCACGCGCGGTGATGGCCACGTCCAGGTCGCTCACCAGCCGCCACGCGTGCTCGACCAGCGTGTCGATCGCGCGCATCGCGTCCAGGTGCGCGTTCGCGTCGTCCACGCTCACCTTGCCGGCGCCCGTCGCCTCCAGCGTGCCCAGTCGAGCCGCCTGACGCCGGCGTCCCGCTTCACGCACCAGCTTGCGCATTGCCGCGCTGGGCGCCTCCCCCTTGGGCTGCTCCAGCCACGCCGCCGCCGCCAGCACGCCGGCGCTCGCTCGCTCCATGAAGTCATGGAAGCTGCTGTGCGGGTTTGGGGGCGGCTTCAGGTCGTCGCGCTGCAGCATCCGGCGAATCGCCTTGGCGTGCTCCAGCGCCTGCAGGCTGGCCACCTGACGTTCCATGTCCTCGGTGCCAAGGCCTTCCGTGCCGGCGGTGGCCGCCGCGACACGGAGCGCACGTCCGGCGTTCCGAATGTCGTCCAGCAGGTCCTGACCGGCGGCGGGTTGACCACGCATGCGCGCATCGGCGGCGCGCAGCGCCACGGCACCCATCGCCGCCACGCCGCGTCGCAGACCTTCCAGCACGACCGTCGGCACACCACCGCCGATCTCGTCGATGTGACGAAGCAGCGCGGGGCCGCGGTCCGGCACACGGGTGACAAGCCATCGCGAGAGCGGCCCCGAGCACGCGCATCCCGCGACTGCACCCAGCGAGGCGAACAGGGAATGGAACAGCGCCAGCGACAGCGGTCCGCTGCCACCACCCCAACGCTGCGCGAACGACTCCAGCACGCTCAGGGTCGGCAAGGCCAGCACCGCCGAGAGCAGCGACACGCAGATCCATGCCACGCCCACGCGCGCACCGGACGCGCGCGAGAACGGAAGCAGCAGGAGCGCCGTGCTCGTGGTTCCCACGCTTGCCCCCACCACGAACGGCGCCGCGACGCGGAATGCCACGCCGCCCTCCACCAGCGCGCTCATGGCGATCGCGATCGGTGCCGCGCTTGACTGCATCAACGCGGCCGCCAGCGCGCCAGCCGCAAGCAGCGCAAGTTCCGAGCCAAGCGTCGTGCCTGACGCGTCCAGCAGTCCAAGCGCGCTGACGAGCGGCGACATCACCGGACGGAGGATGTTCAGTCCCGCGAGCAGCAGTCCGAAGCCGGCCAGGAGTCCGCCGGCATCGCTCCATCGGCCCTTGCCAACGAAGCGCAGCAGCGCCCCCACCAGGATCACCGGCATGAACCATGGGAACCACGCCCGTCCCACACCCGTCAACGCGACAAGCCACGAGGTGCTCGTGGTTCCGACGGTCGCTCCAGCCACGATGCCGATCGCGGCGTGCAGCGTCACCAGGCCCGCTGCCGCAAAACCCATCGTCGCCATGATCGTGGCGCTGCTGGCCTGCATGGCCACGGTCATGCCCACGCCCATCGCCATGCCCGCCCACGGTCCACCAACGGTCCGCTGCAGCCGAGCGCGCAATGCCTCGCCGCTGAGCTGCCGAAGCGATTCCGTCATCAGGCTCATCCCGAGCAGAAACGCACCGACGCCTCCCGCCGCCTGCGCCGCATCGCTCCACGGTGTCGAAGAGACCGCCTGCAGCGGCATCATCGCGTGAAGGTACCCCACGCGCGCGGCTTCCACCAGCGAAGAAGCGCAATTCGGCGCGACTTCGGCACCCGGTAGGCCATGTTCGAGGACTCCGCAAAGCGCTCCAGAGCCACCATGCGCTCAGCGTCCGTGCGAGCCTCCTGCGCTTCACGCAGCCGGTGCGCCGCCTCCATCCACGCGACCCGATCCGATGGCAAGGGCAGTTCCGCCACCTGTCTTGCACTCAGCTTGATCGCCTTCGGAGAGAGACCGGCGCCCGCATGGCGCCACCACGCGATCGCGCTGGTGGCCGGCGCCAGCAACGCCGCGGCGAGTGGCCAGACGTCGTTGGCGTCGTGGGGCAGCAGGCGGATCACGGGCACTCCGGGTGCAAGCTCACCTCTGGGATCCACGACCGCCTCGATGACCGGCGTCTGCGTGGCCAGCAGGATCTTCGGGTGCAGCGCGGCGCTCAGCCACCCGCGCATCTCCCCGCGCGGCAGCAGCGCGGGCACGCGCGCCGCGGGGTGCGCAAACACGCGGCCAAGCAGGCGTGCCGACCGCTGCCCCCACAGGGAATGGTTCCATCCGATCAGTCCCGTGGTGATCACGGGAAGCCGATCCATGCGCGAGGCGACACGATCGATGGCCGCCGTGCGCGGGCGAAGCGCGTTCAGTCCGCGACCTGCATGTCGATCGTCGCAGAGCGCCCCCCGCAATCCGTAATACTGGTCACGAAAGTCCGCGGTGACGCTGGCCAACTCGCCAACACGGCCTCCCTCGCGAACCTCCAGCGCGGGAACGCCGGCGCTGGCGGCGGCAGCCGCTCCCCATCTTCCGCTCCAGAACTTCCACGGCAGCACCGCCTGCACTTCACCATGAATCGAGAGTGATTGGCCCGCGCAACGCGCGCCCACCTTTCGCGCCGTCAGGCTCACGATGCACACACGCGTGCCCGCGTCGAAACTGAATCGATCATCCATCCAGATGCGCTCGAGCCGCGCCACCCGATCCACCTCGTCACGGATCTCCTGCGCGCTCGCCGCGGCAAGCATGGAACGTGGCAGAATGACCGCGGCGCGGCCCCCGGGGCGAAGCGACCGCACCGAAAGCAGCAGGAACGCCGCGGCCGGATCCGCGTAGCCGCGCACCGAATCACCCAGGCGCGCGCGCCAGCGAGCCGCGGCGGCGCGATCGACCACGGTCCCGCGCCGCAATTGACCAAGAAAGGGCGGATTCGCCACCACCACATCGCAGCGAAGCCACGACACCGGCACACGCACCGCATCGGCCACCCGAATCCCTCGCGCCAGCGCTCGTCGAACGCCGGCACCGCCACCAAGCACGGCCTCAAGCCGCGTGCGCGCGATGCGTGCCGCCTCGGCCTCGATCTCGACGCCCTTCAGTCGGACGGCAATCGTGCCTGGCGACACCCCGCGCGCCAGCAGTCGCTCCGCCACCGCCACCAGCAGGTTTCCGGTTCCACAGGCGGGATCCAGCACCACTGGCACACCGCGACCACGCCAGCGATCCACGCTTTCGCGAACCGCCAACTGCGCCAGCTGTGGCGGCGTCATGAAGGCACCGCGGCGCCGGCGCTCGGCGGGATTGGCGCGAAGTCGCTCCTCGTAGGCTTCGCCCAACCAGGCTGGGTCACGCGAGCCGCCGCGATTCGCTACCGTTCGCGCCATGACCACCGGAATCTACGGTCACCCAGCGCTCTATGCCGCGTTCCATCAGCTTGAACCCGAGTTGATCCGCGCGGCACTCGGGTGGGCCAAGCGTGCGGTGCGCGCGCCCAGGCGCGGCCACTCGCGCAAGCGGCCTCCAGGCACGGGGATTCCGCATGTGCACCGCGTCTACGAGCCCGCCTGCGGTCCCGGCCAGTGGCTGGCTGTCTTCGCGCGCATGGGTTGCCAGGTCACGGGACTCGACATGCAGCCCGCCATGGTGGCCGCGGCCAAGCGTGCGGTCGCGAAGGCAAGCGTCTTCTGCGGGGACATGAGCGCACCACCGTCGGACCTGCTCGAGACGGCCGCCGCGGAGCCTTTCGATCTGGCGCTGAACCTGCATGGCAGCGTCGGTCACTTGCCCTCGCCCGAGGCGTTCGAGCGGCACCTGCGCGCGACCTGGCTCATGCTGCGACCGGGAGGCGTGTACATGGTTGGCGTGACAATCCGCAGCGGCCGCAGGGCGAGCGATCCCATGGAACTCGGCCAGTACGGACCCACGCAGGTTGGCGGCGGCTGGGCTTCGCTGCGAAGCCTTTCTCTCGGCGCGGCCGCGGGCAGTCCTTACGAGCGCATTCACCACATGATGATGACTTTCGGCGTGGAGGGTGCGGGGCCGCTGATCGCGGAGACCTATGACCTGCTCACCTTCCCGCTGCCGTGGCTCAAGCGCGCGCTGAAGCGCAGCGGCCCGTGGGAAGTCGTCGCAGCGCACTCCATGCTGGAGGACGGGTTCCCGAAGGTGCGCCTGTCCGCCGAATCAAGCGACGTCACGCTGATCCTGCGTCGGGCGTGAGGGATCACTGGATCGGACTCATCAGCCGCGCCACGCGCGCCGCGGTGCGGAACCACCACGATCGCCGCTCGAAGTCCGCCAGGCTCGCGCCGTGGCAACGCTCGAAGTCGCGCCGCATCATCTCCACCACGGCCTCGTCGATCGTGCCCTCGGCCACCAGCGTGATCTCGAAGTTGATCCTGAAGCTTCGGTTGTCGAAGTTCGCCGTGCCGATGGCCACCGCATCGTCGCACAGCAGCACCTTGTGGTGCATGAATCCCTGCGTGTACCGGTACACCTTCACGCCGGCCGGAATCACGTCGGGCAGGAAGCTGTAGCTCGACAGCCACACCAGGATGTTGTCGCTGCGACCCGGCAGCACCAGCCGCACGTCGACCCCCCGCTTCGCAGCCAGTTGCAGCGCCGCGATCACCCCCTCGTCGGGCACGAAGTACGGCGACGCGATCCACAGCCGCTTCCGTGCGCTCGTGACGAGGTGCATGAACATCAGCGTGCATGTCTCGAACGCGTCCGCCGGGCTGCTCGGCAGCACCACCGCGTCATTGGCGCCGTCCGCGGCACGATGCGCCTCCCACGCCAGCGTGGGCATTCCGCCGTGCGCCCACTGCCAATCCTCCAGCCATGCCAGCTGCACGCCCAGCACGGCCGGGCCCTCCAGCCGCACGTGCGTGTCGCGCCATGGGCTCATCTCGGGGTCGCGCCCCAGGTACTCGTCACCCACGTTGATGCCGCCCAGGAAACCGACCCTCCCATCCACCACGACCACCTTGCGGTGGTTGCGAAAGTTCAGCTGGAAGGGGTTGCTGCCCTTCGTGCTGCGGAACACGCCCACCTCGCATCCGGCCGCGATCAACGGCGCCAGGTACGCATCCGGCATCTCCAGGCAACCGATCTCGTCGTACATGAAGTGCACGCGCACGCCGCGCGAACGCGCACGCACCAGCGCGTCGCGATACTCCATGCCGATCGCGTCATCGCGCACGATGTAGAACTGCGACAGCACATAGCGCTCGGCGCGATCGATCTCCCGCAGGATCGAGGCGAAGGTTTCCTGCCCGTCCACCAGCAACTGCAGGTCATTGCCCGAGGTCGCCGGCAACGCAGCCAGCCGCTCGAGCGCCGGACAGACCTCCCGCAGGCTCGCGCCCGGATGCACGGCATGCGGCTCCATCGCCTCGCGCACGCGCGTCGCGAGTTCCCGCAGTCCCATCTGCCCGCGGCGGATCTCACGCACGTACGCATCGAATCGGCGGTTGCCGAAGGCCAGATAGAACGGGATCGAGACTGCCGGCACCAGCAGCAGCGCCAGCGCCCACGCGATCGTGCCCTGCGGCGTGCGGTTGCGCATGATCGCGTCGAGCGCGAGCCAGATGCCTGCCACCTCCACCAGCACCACGGCGCCGGCGACCACGAGCGTCCAGTCGATGCCCGCTGCTGGCGCCATGCCGATCAAGGTAGCAGCCGCACGGCCCCGGCCGACGCGCGGAGCGTCGCCACGCTCACTGACACGGGCCGAACTGAAGCAGCAGCAGGCTGAGGTCGCCGCCGGTCACCTCGCCATCGCCGTCCAGGTCCGCCTGGCACGCCGTTGCGTACTGGAACGACTCCGCCTCGTAGCTGCGGCCGCCGCACTGCACCACCACCTTCGCCTCACCCGCCTCACCCGCCGGCGTGGTCGCGCTGACGAAGCCCGACGACTCGAGGCGCACACCCGTGGCTGGCTGCCCGCCCACGGTCACGGTGACCGGCGCCGTGAACAGTTGTCCCTGGCTCACGATCGTGATGCGCGTGCCGCCCGCGAGTGGCCCGACGCTCGGCGTGATCAGGGCGTGCAGGCCCGTGAGCGCCAGCGATCCGTTGCCCGACGCCGAGATCTGCGACGCTGTCTCGAGACCGGCCGGCACGTTCGTCTGACCGAAGTTGTTGCTGCCCCAGCACGCAACGGTGCCGTCAACTTTCAGCGCCACGCTGTGGTTGTAGCCCGCCGCGATCTGCGACACCGGCCCAAGGTTGGCCGGCGGCGTGCACTGGCCGTAGTAGTTGAAGCCCCATCCGACCACCGAACCCGTGCCCAGCACGCCGCCGTCGCGGCGAATGGCCAGCACGTGTCGATAGCCCGCCGCCACCTGCGTGACTGCGCCGAGGTTCGCGGGCAGGTTGCCCTGACCATCGGTCGTGTCGCCCCACACCAAGAGCGTTCCGTCCATCTTGATCGCCGCGCTCGTGCGTGCCGTCACACCCGACGCGACGCGAGCCACCGCGGACAAGCCCGCAGGCACATCGCACTCGCCGGAACCGTTCCAGCCCCACGCGCGCACGGTGCTGTCCAGCATCAGCGCCAGCGTATGACGATCGCCCGCGGCCACCTGCCCAACCCCGGGCAGCCCAGCGGGAACGTTGCACTGACCAAAGTCGTTGAAGCCCCAGCTGCGCACCGTTCCGTCAGTCTTCAGCGCCACCGTGTGGAAGTAGCCGCAGGCGACCTGCGCAACATGGTCAACGTCCGCCGGAACGTTGCACTCGCCGCGCGAGTTGCTGCCCCACGCGAACACGGTGCCCCCGCGCGTCGGGTCATCCGAGATGCGAAGCACCGTGGCGAAGCTTCCGCCGGCGATCACGTTGCTCACGTAACCGGTACTGGCAGGCGGCACGGCCACATCGGGATCGCCCCATCCACGCACGAACCCACCTTGCGCGAAGGCACCCGCAGTGAGGGCGAACAGACCAAACGCGGCGACACCCAGCGAACGGAACTTCATGAAAACATCCTTCACATGACGGCCCGAAACGAATGCGCCGGGCGTGGCGCCCGCCTGTCGTACCCACAGGCAGCACCGCAACCTAAACCGCGCCGGGCGGTCGATCAAGCGACAGAATGCGATTTTTCCGCCCACGGCGGCCTCGCCCACGCGCGGATACACCTTGCGCATGCCCTCCGCCCCTGCCCCGGTCATTTCCCCACAAAAGCAGATGACCGGCATGCTCGGCCACCCCGTGGCCGAGAACCCCATCGACCGCATGTTCGACGCGGTGTTCGCGCACCACGGCCTGCCCTGGC
>JBMOGS010000027.1:0-32948 GCA_049318245.1 Phycisphaerales bacterium
CGAACAAGGACTAGATGGACCAAAACCACCTGTGCTACCGTTACACCACGGGCCAGACGGCGATGATCCTAGCCGCGATTTCGCGGCAGGCCTTCGCGCGGGTTGTCGATCGTTGCTGCGGGGCGCGTCTCCGAAGGGGGTTCGACCAGGACCTGAACGGCCGGCACGGAGCCGGTTTCGCGGTCGAGGGACCATCCCTTCGCCGCGGCTGTCTTCGAGGCCGGAGCACCCGTCAGCCGCGACGGCGTGCCCCGTGCGGAGCCGACCTCCTTGCGGGAGGGCGTCACCGACGGCCCGAGGCGAGAGAGACTACCGGAACCCGGGGGTTGGTTCAACCGACCGCTGAAAAACGGGCAGAATGGGCCCGCACGTGGCACGAAAGCCGCCATCCGTGGACTTGTCGCCCGAAGCGCTGCTCTCGGCCTACGCCAATGGCGCCTTCCCGATGGCCGAGCCCGGCAGCGGCCGCATCCACCTCTACACCTGCGATCCGCGCTGCGTGTTCGACCTGGCGCGGTTCGCGCTTCCCAAGGCGACGGTCCGTGCGCTGCGCCGAAGCGACCTGGTGATCCGCTTCGACACCGCCTTCGAGCAGGTGATGCGCTCGTGCGCCGCACCGCGCCGACAGGATGATCACACGTGGATCAGCGAGGCGATGGTGCACGCCTACGCGGCGCTGCACGCGCTTGGTCACGCGCACAGCGTGGAGGCGTGGCGGGGCGGCGAACTGGTCGGCGGTCTCTACGGCGTCTCGCTCGGTGGCGCGTTCTTCGGGGAGAGCATGTTCGTGCGTCCCGAGGCGGGCGGCACCAACGCGAGCAAGGCCTGTCTCGCGTGGCTGGTGGGACGCATGCGCGAGCGCGGGTTCGCGCTGCTCGACAGCCAGTACGCGAACGACCATGTCCTGTCCCTCGGGGCCGAGGAGATCGCGGCCGCGGACTACCTGCGGCGGTTGCGCGAGGCGCTCGATCTCGACGTCTCGCTGGCGTGACTCAGCGCGGGATGCCAAGCGCGGCCAGATCCAGGCTGCTGCCCGGCGCATCGACGGCCTGGAAGCCCTTCGCGCGCAGCGCCTGCACGAGTTCCTGCAGATCCGACGGCAGCGGTGCGGTGAAGGTCATCGGACGCGGCGTGATCGGGTGCTCGAAGGAGAGCAGCGAGGCATGCAGCGCCTGACGCTCGATCACGGGGCGCTCGGGGTCGCCGGGAAGGCCGAGATCCCGTGCGCAGAGATGCTTGCCGTCGTAGAGGTCGTCCCCCGCGAGTGACCAGCCAAGATGGCTCATGTGCACGCGGATCTGGTGCGTGCGGCCCGTGAGGAGTTCCAGCTCGACCAGCGCGAATCCCTCGTAGCGCTCGCGCACGCGGTAGATCGTCTGGCTGGGCTTGCCGGTGTCGTCCCATCGCACGGCGTACATCTCGCGGATCGTGGCGTGCTTGCCGAGCGGCAGGTCGATGCGGTCGGTGTCGGGCTCCGGACTTCCGTGCACCACGGCCAGATAGCGCTTGCCGGTGGTGCGCCTCTCGAACTGCTTCGCCAGACGCCAGTGTGCCGTGTCGCCCTTCGCGGCCACCATCACGCCGGTGGTCCACTTGTCCAGCCGGTGCACCACGCCGGGACGCGCGAACTCCTTGCCGACCGTGCTCAGCGAACCTCCGGTCACGTGTCGGAAGCGCCAGGCGAGCGCATTCACCAGCGTGCCGCGCTTGTGGCTGCGTGCGGGATGCACGATGAGCCCGGCCTGCTTGTTCACCACGATCAGGTCGTCATCCTCGAAGAGCACGTCGAGCGGGATGTCATCGGCCGGAATGTGCTCGCTCGGCGGTGGCGGAAGCAGCGCGATCACGTGGTCGCCCTTGCGGAGGCGCGTGCTGGCCTTCGCGACGCGCCCGTTCACCGTGACGGCGTTCTCCTCGATCAGGCGCTGGATCTGCGTGCGGCTGAGGGTTGGAGCCCGGTCGACCAGATAGCGGTCGAGACGCTTGTCGAGGTCGTGCTGAAGCTCGAACTCCAGCCGCAGGGGGGCCTCGTCCTCGCCTTCGGAGGATTCGGGGTCGAGGAGCGGTTCCTCGGACGATTCGGTCACTTGGGCTGCGCTGGCGTCTCGGGCGCCGGCGTGGCGGGAGCCTGCCCGGTGAGCGCGTCGATCTCGCTCGCCGTCACCTCGCCCGTCGGGACCTGCATCGGATCGGTGGGCGTGGGCGCGATCGGCACGACGGCCTTGGGGCGCGAGGGCAGCGGGGGACGGTTCGACAGCGAGCTCAGCGTGGCGATGCGCTCGTCGGCGGCGGAGGCCACGGCCGGATAGAAGGTCTTCGCGGCGGCCTGCGCCGACTTCAGGTGCGACTCCGCGGTCTTCGCGTCGCCCTTGCTTTCGGCGACGGCGGCTCGTCCGAACCATGCGCTTGCGACCACCAGCGTCTCGGGTGCAGGGTGCGCGTCGAGTCGTTCGGCGACCGCGGCGTAGAGTCGATCGGCCTCGTCGAGGTACTGCGCGCGCAACTCCGGGGTCACGGCCACGTCAGGCGCACCCGCGTCGCGGTCGAAGCGCTTGCCGCTGCGCACGGCCTCCATGTAGCGGTCGGCGGCTTCCAGCATGGCCAGCGCGGACACCGCGTCGACCGCCTGATGGCGATCCGCGATGTCCAGCAGCGCCTGTGGCGACGACGCCTCGGCCAACTCGGTCCATGCGACGTCACGCGCGGCCTTCTGGCGCTGATCGAACCAGTTCCAGCCCAGCACCGCGCACAGGCCGAGCAGGATCGCCAGCAGCCAGTTCGGCCCCTTCTCCTTCAGCCAGAAGAGGAAGTCGCTGTTGAGGCGGCTCTCGGTGAGCGTGCCTTGCTGGATGTCCTTCAGGCGCTTGTCCATGGGGGGAACAGTGTAGCGGCTGCGCCCCGCGTTTCCGTATGCTCCGATTTCCATGGCAGGCCTCATCGCAGTCGACCTGGACGGAACCCTGCTGGACGGCCGCGGCCGCGTGAGCGAGGGCAACCGGCGGGCCGTGGACCGCCTTCGCGAGGCTGGATGGTTGCTGGTCCCCGCAACCGGCCGAAGCTGGCGCGAGAGCCGCCGCACGCTCGAGGCGATCGGTCATGAGGGCGTGGCCGTCACCGCCGGTGGCAGCGTGCTGAGCGACGCGCGCACGGGCGAGACCATCGAGCGGATCGCCCTGGAGGCTCCGCTGGTGGGTGAACTGGCCGCCGCGCTGGTGGCCGAGGGACTGGTGGCGCACCTGCTTCGCGATCACCACGCCTGCGACCACGACTACTGCATGGTCGGCACCGGAAGGCTTGATCCCGCGACCACGTGGTGGCTGGACCAGCATGCCGTTCCCGTTCGGCATGTGGAATCCATCGAGGCGTCGCAGGCGGTGGGGCACGAGCATGTGCTGCGCGTGGGGGCGATCGACCGGGCCGATCGGCTTGCGCCGGTGTGCGCGCAGATGCGCGCACGTTTCGGGGATCGGGCGAGCGTGCAGGCCTGGAGTGCCGTGACGGCCGAGCAGGCCACCGGCAGCGTGACGCACCTGCTCGAGATCTATGCGCCCGAGAGCGACAAGTGGACGATGCTGAAGCGCGTCTGCGCCGCGCGCGGCATGGGTCATGATCGTGTGGTGGCCGTGGGTGACGGGTTGAACGATCTGCAGATGCTGCGCGAGGCCGCGCTGTCGATCGCGATGGGCAACGCGGATCCGCGCCTGCTGGAACACGCGGACCACGTGGCGCCGCATCATGCGCAGGACGGCTTCGCGCACGCGGTGGACATGCTGCTGGCGGGGACGTTGCCGTGGCCCACGGAGGCCGGTCGTTGAACGCCGCCGAGACGCTTGAGGTCGCGACATGGCGACCACCGCTCGCCCGTGGCGAGGGTCATGCGCTCTGCACGGCCTTCGACGCGCTGCTGAAGGGCGTGGTGGAGTGCGAGTTGCAGGTGCACGAGGTGCTCTCGCCTCGGCGCCCGCCGCTCGAGGGCATCTTCCGGGTCCTGTCGGACGAACGGAGTGCGGAGGCGCTCGATCGCCATGGCGTGAGGCTGGTGCCGGTGGTCGACGCCGCGCGCGGCGTGTCGCTGGCGGTTCGCGCCGCGGCGATGGGCAAGCGCGCGCTCGTCTGCGTGCCGAACGATCAGCTGGAGATCGCGTGCGCCGCGGCCTGGCGTGACGGGGCTCGGGAAGTCGTTGGCGGTGGCTCCGCCGTGCTGTTGCTGGAGGACAATCCGTACCTCTCCCCGGGCGCGTGCCCCATCCGTGCGGCACGCTCGCTCGGGATCCCGTGCCTGGCACCGCACGATCTGGACGGGCTGCGCGAGGCCATCCAGCACGCCTATCGCATGAGTCACGCCGCGCGCGTGACGGTCGCGATCGCGGTGCATGTGAGTCTGCTGCGATCGCTCGACACGCTGGCGATGCATCCGAACCGGGTGCTCGAGCGTGTCGATCTCGCGCTCGAGAGTCGCCGGGTGCGGCGGGCCGCGCTCCCGGCCGAGGTCGAGGATCCGCTCACGATCGGGCGACGACTGGAGCTGAACCAGCTGCGCAGCCTGCCATCGCCTGGCGAGAGCGAGCCGTGGGGGGTGGTCGCGATCGGGCCCTGCGCCCTGGCCGCGCGTCACTTGCTGGACGAGCTCGGGCTTTCCGGTCGGGTGCCGATGCTCGCGTTGGGACTCGCGACGCCCGTCGACGAGGCGTCGGCGCTCCGCCTCTTCGCACGCTGCGCCAACGTGGTGGTGCTGGAGCCGCGGCCCGGCAGCGTGGCGTCCGAGTTGCTGGGCGTGGCGGAGGCGGGGCGGCGCTCGGGCGAGCGTCTGGCGAGCCTGTGGTGGGACGTGTTGCCGTCCGACGGCGAATACGCGCCCCGCCTGGAGATCAACGACGGCACGCGTCCAAGCATCCTGGCGCGCAAGATCGTGCATCTGCTGCAGCAGGTTCGGCCCGGGCAGACGATGGAGCGTCGGCTCGCGCGCGCGGATGAGCGTCTCGAACGGTGGCCCGTTCCGGATCGTGGCCTGGGCCTGGGCGCCAGCGGCGCGATCGATGCCGTGCGCGGCATGATCAGCGAGGTGGCGACCGAACTCGCCGAGCGTGCCGTTGCGGCCGGCGGCGTGGTGACCGCGATGTGGAGCCCCGGGTTGGAGGCCCCGCCCGCGGAGGCGGAGCGGGTCGCCACGGTCGAGGTCTGGGATCGCCGGCGCTTCGTGGCCGAGGGTGTCGCGGCGGTGCGGCAGGCGGCGCGCGAGATCCGTCCGCGCGTGCTGGTGGTGTGCGATCTCGGGGATGAGCCCGGGCCGGATCCCGAACGGCTCACGCGCGCGGCGGTGCCGGCCGAATCGGTCGCGCCCGTCTCGGTCACGCGAGGCGACCTGAACGACCGAGCCGCGTTCCGCGAACTGCTTCGCGCCGCGGCCCTGCGCGACGGTCTTTCGGTGGTGGTGGGGCAGGACGGCCCGCCTGCGCGCCGCGACGTGGCTGCACTCGAGCGCGGACTGGCCGAGGCGGACCGCCTCGGTTTCGTGCCGATGCAGCGCGCCATCTGGCCCGCCGACGCGGCGTGCGATGTGCGACCCGCGCCAGCCGAGGTGATGGTGGAGCGCGGGCTGGAACGCGGCACCAATCCTGTCCGAACCGAGCTCGTGGTGGAGGTGCTCGAGGACCGGGCGAACGCGCGTTTCGAGGCCCGCGTGCGTCCGATGTTCGAGCAGGTCGAGGTGGTGCGAAGCAAGCCGCCGCGGCCCGAGCAGCTGGAGCCGGGCGCACCCCGTCCCGCGCCGCCGCGCGTGATCCACGCGGATGCGGGACGCTGGCGCGCGCACCTGGCAGGCTGGCGCGGAGAAGCGCCGGGGGTGGCCGCGTGGGTGCTGTGCGAGGCGGGGCGCGCCATGGGCTACCGCGTGCAGTCGGCCTTTCAGACCACGCCGATCGGACCGGGCCGGCGCGCCTGGAGTCAGGTGCTGTTCACGCGACTCGAGGCGAACGATCGTGCGCTCGCGGCGCTCACGCCCTACGGCGAGGCCGACCTGCTGCTCGGCATGGACGCGGTGGAGACGCTTCGTGCCATCGGCCCCGATCCGTTCCTGCGCGTGAGTGATCCTCTGCGGACCTACGTCGTCGCGAATGACGGCGTGCTGGACGACCAGGTGGACGAGGCCCGCGTGCGCGCGGCGCACGGACTGGAGCAGGCGCTCGTGCTCGCATGTCGGCCCGACCACGCGTTCGTCCGCGACGTCGCGACCATCTGCAGGCGCACGTTCCTGACGGATCGACTGACCGATCTGGTCATGCTTGGCGTCGCGTTCCAGCGGGGGCTCGTCCCGGTGTCGGTGCAGGCGCTCGAGGCCGCGCTGCAGCGGGCGGAGGCGCGGGGTTTCGGGCGCTGTCTTGAGGCGATGCGCTTCGGCCGGATTCTCGGCGCGGAGGCCATCGAGCCGGAGGAGGCGCGCCGACGGGATCCGGACCATCCGGTGGCACTGGTGCGGCGCTTCCTGCTCGAGATCTCGCGCAGTGGAATCGGTGGCACGCGTGCGGCGCGGCGGCTGAGGCCGCTGTTTGGCCAGTTGCTGCGTCGCACGGGTGGGTGGCGGCGCGATGCGCGGCTGCTTCAGGCGCAGCGTGACCTGGTCAACGGCCTCCACCGGTGCTGGCTGTGGGGTGGCGTGAGCTACGCCGAGGCGTACGCACGGCTGGTCGATTCGCTGCTCGCCGTGGAGGGCCTGGCGCAACTCGCCGCGCTGCCGCTGGCGGAGGCGATGCTGCTTCGGGACGGCATCTACGTGGCCACCATGTGCACGAGTCCCGAGCAGCGTCGGCTGACGCGTCGGCGCCTCGACGTGCGTCCGGGTCGCGGCGATCGCATGGAGCGACGATTCCTGTACCGCGCCGAGGGCACGTTGCTCGGCCGCTTCATCCGGCTCGACTTCCGCTCGAGCGACTGGCCCGCGCGCGTGCTGCGCACCGTCGGACAACTGCTGCCGCACGGCGTTCGCGGCAGGCCCGCGGCGCGCGACCTTCGCGATGCCGTGGTGGAACTGTGCGCGCGTGCCGCCTCCGAGCCGTCGTGTGCCCCGAACTTCGCGCGCGCCCTGGGTCGGCTGCATGATCTTGCGGCGCGAGGCGAGCTGCTCGGCCTTGACGCGTCGGACGTGCGTGACCTGACGGCGCAGGCCATGCGCAACGCGTGAGCGCTCAGTGGGCGCGTGATTCGTGACGCAGCTGTCCGCAGGCCGCCTTGATGTCGCGGCCGCGGCTGGCGCGGATGTGCGTGTTCACGCCGCGCGTTCGAAGCGTGTCCTGGAACACGTGCACGCGCTCGGTGTCGGGCCGGAGATACGGCAACCCGTCGACCTCGTTCCAGCGGATCAGGTTCACGTTGGCGCGGATCGAGCGGGCCAGACGCGCCAGTTCCACGGCGTGCTCGGGAGCGTCGTTGAAGCCGCCAAGGAGGATGTACTCCAGCGTGATCTCGCGGCCAGTCTTCTGGAACCACTCGTGGCATGCCTCAAGGAGTTCGGGAATCGTGCTGTACTCGGCCCATGGGATGATCTGCCGTCGCAGTTCGTCGGTCGGGGCATGCAGGCTCAGCGCGAGCGTGACCGGAATGTCGAAGCCCATGAGCTTCTGGATCGCCGCGGGAAGGCCCACGGTGCTCACCGTGATGCGTCGAGCGCCGATGCCGAGGCCCCAGTCCGCGTTGAGCGTTCGGATCGCGCCGGTCACCGCATCGAAGTTTGCCAGGGGCTCGCCCATGCCCATGAACACCACGTGGCTGATGCGATCCACATGTTCCAGGCGACCGAGTCGCCACACCTGCTCCACGATGCGCCCTCGCGTCAGGTTCCCCTCGAGGCCGCCGAGGCCGCTCGCGCAGAAGCGACAGCCCACCGGGCAACCCACCTGACTCGACACGCATGCGGTCTTGCGCCCATCGGCCGGGATCATCACGCACTCGGTGCGGCGCTCGTCGGGATCCTCGCCGGCGACCGGCAGCGACGCGAGGGAACCGGGCCGGCTCGCCGCATCGCGCGGCCACGCCATCAGCAGCTTCTGCGTGCCATCGGTGGCGAGCAGGTGCCGGCGGATCTCGCCCTGCTCGAAGCGCATCTCGCGAGAGACGAGTTCGCGTGCGGCCTTGGAGAGATCCGTCATGCGCTCCGGGTCCGCCACGCCGCGCCGATAGACCCAGTCCATCAGCTGCCGCGCCGCGAAGCCCGGCAGGCCATGCTCGACCATCCAGGCCTTGAGGCCCTCCGGATCGAACTCGAAGAACGCGGCGGGGGCGCTCACGGCGTCAGTTCGTCGCGCCGATCGTCAGGTCGACGGTCCGGTGGGGGATGCCGCGATCCTCGAGCCAGCTGTGGAGCTTCGGGCCGCTGTCCTCGCGCACCACGCGACGGCCCGCGGGGTCCACGCCGCGACCGCGCATCAGATCCTTCAGGGTGCCGGGCAGGCCGAACTCGACCTCCTCGTTGTAGATGTCGCGCTGCTCGACCTCGCCGCCGTAGCGCTCGATCAGCTCGACGATCAGCTCATGCACCAGATCCTCCGGGGCGCTGGCGCCGGCCGTGATCAGCACGGTCTTCACGCCCTCGAACCACTCGGGCCGGAGTTCGCTCTTGTCGTCGATGAGCCGCGCGTTCGTGCCGACATTCTGGCTGATCTCGGTCAGTCGCACCGAGTTGCTCGAGTTGCGGCTGCCCACCACCAGCACCAGGTCGGCGTCGGGGGCGATCGCGCGCACGGCGCGCTGGCGGTTCGTGGTGGCGTAGCAGATGTCGCTCGAGGGCGGTTCCTTCAGGTTGGGGAACGCCGCCTTGAGCGCCTTGATGATCACGTCGGCGTCGTCGGTGCTCAGCGTGGTCTGCGTCAGGTAGACCAGCTTGTTCGGATCCTTGATGTTCAGGTGCGGGATGTCGGCGGGAGACTCGACCACCTGGATCGCTTCGGGCGCCTCGCCGCGGGTGCCGACCACCTCCTGGTGATTCAGGTGACCCACGAGCAGGATCTGGTAGCCCGCCTTCGCGTAGCGGATCGCCTCGTTGTGCACCTTGGTCACGAGCGGGCACGTCGCGTCGATCGCGGTGAGCTTGCGATCGTCCGCCTGCTTGCGCACGGCGGGGCTCACGCCGTGTGCGCTGAAGACGACCAGGCTGCCCTCGGGCACCTCGTCCAGGTCCTCGATGAACTTCACCCCACGGCCACGGAAACGCTCGACCACGTGCCGGTTGTGCACGATCTCGTGATACACGTAGATCGGCTCCCCCGGGCACAACTGGAGCATCTGGTCGACCACGTCGATGGCCATGTAGACGCCGGCGCAGAAACCGCGGGGATTGGCGAGGATCAGCTTCATGGGGGTTGGGATCATAGCCCCGGGCTGTTACCCTTCCTGACCTATGACGCTCACCGCAACCGGCCCCGTGGTCTGGATCGATGGTCGCCTTGCCGCCCCCGACGAGGCCATGGTCAGCGTGTACGACCACGGCCTGCTCTACGGCGACGGCATCTTCGAGGGCATCCGCGTCTATGGCGGCCGCATCTTCAAGATGAAGTCGCATCTGGATCGCCTGTGGGGGGGCTGCGAGGCGATCCGCCTCACGCCGGCCCTCTCGCGCGCCGATCTCGAGGCCGCGCTGCGCGAGGCGGTGACGGCCAGCGGCCTGAAGGACGCCTACATCCGGCTGGTGCTGACGCGCGGCAAGGGCTCGCTGGGCCTGAATCCGAACCACTGCCCGAAGAGCGGCACGATCATCATCGTGGACCGCATCCATCTGTACCCGCGCGAGATGTACGAGCAGGGCATGCCGATCATCGTGGCCAAGCGCCCGCGCATTCCCGCGGAGTGCCTGGATCCGGCGATCAAGAGCCTGAACTACCTCAACAACATCCTGGCGAAGGTCGAGGCGATCGACGCAGGCGTGCACGAGGCGATCATGCTCAACACGCAGGGATTCGTCTCCGAGTGCACCGGTGACAACATCTTCGTCATCAAGGGCGGCGAGATCGCCACGCCGCCGGTGAGCGCGGGCATCCTGCGCGGCGTCACGCGCCGCTTCGTGATCGACACGCTGGCGCCGGCGCTGGGCATGAAGGTGACCGAGCGCCCGATGAAGGTCGAGGAAGTGCTCGCCGCCGACGAGGTCTTCCTCACCGGAACCGCCGCCGAGGTGATTGGCGTGGGCAGCGTCGACGGCCGCCGGATCGGCGCCGGCGTCGTGGGCCCGATCACCAAGCGGCTCGAGGCCGAGTTCAAGCGCATCGTCTCGAAGGACGCGCCCGAGGACTGAGTTGGCACAGCGCGCGCCGAAGCCGGGCGGATGTCTCGACCGGGCCGCGCTCAGCGGTCTCGCGTTCGCGCTGGTCGCCTGCATCGCGCTGGACTTCGCGGGGCGCGGCGATGCGGCGAAACTGATCGGAACGCTCATCGTGATCGCCTGGGGAAACGGGCTGGTCCGCGGGTCGCTGCGGCTGCGCGAGCCAGCGGCGTGGCGTGTCGTCGGCTGGATCGGCGCGGTCGCGACGGCAAGCGGTTCGCTGTGCGCGCTCGCCCTGATCTGGCGCCCCGATCTGATGCCTGGCGGCGCTGGCGATTCCTACGCGATCATGCGGCTGAGCATCGCGCTGTCGACCGTCGGTGCGCTCGTCGCCGATCTCGGCCGCCTGCGCTCGTTCGAGCTCCGCAGGCTCGTCGACCGGCTCGTGCGCGCGACGGCGTGGCTCACCGCCGGCACGCTCGCGGCCCTCGTGATCGTCACCTGCGCGCAGGCGACGCCTGACGCGTGGCTCGCCTCGCTGTTCGGGGGCGGCACCTGGCCGTTCTGGGTCGGCTTCGGCATCTGCCTGACCTTCTCGCATCTGGCCGTGCCGATCCTCGGCCGCATGGAGGCGCGCCGGGAACGCGCGCGACTCGAGAGCGCCACCGATCGCGCCACGCTCACGCTGCAGTGCCCGCGCTGCCTGCTCTGGGTGCAGATGCGCTCCGGTCTCATCCTCTGCCCGGGCTGCAGCCTGCAGCTTCGCATCGAGTTCGAGGAGCCGCGCTGCGGCTGCGGCTACCCGCTGCACCGCCTCTCGGGGCCGAACTGCCCGGAATGCGGCTTCGAGGTGCCGCCGGAAAGGCGATGGGGCGCCGCGCGCGCAACGGCTGCGCAGGCGCCCCCCGGCGCGGAGTCGCCCTCGATGGATCCAGCCTGACGCCGACGCTCAGCGCGTCTCGTTCGAGACGGTCAGCTGCACGCGCTCCGCCGCCTTCTCGCGCGGTGCCTCGATGTGCAGTCGGCGGGGGCGATGCGCGCTCCAGTCGGTCACGCGCAGGTCGGGGCTGTCGGCGCCGTCGTGCACCTTCAGCAGGTCGTAGCGGTTGTCGCGCTGCGCCGGCACGAAGCCCGCGTCGCGGATCAGGCGGCAGATCTCGGCCTGATTCAGGCAGTGCGTGGTGCCGGCGCTGCTCACCACGTTCTCCTCCATCATCACGCTGCCCATGTCGTTGGCGCCGTGGCGCAGTCCGGCCTGACCCACCAGCGGCCCCATGGTCACCCAGCTGCTGCCGATGCTCCACACGTTGTCCAGGTGCAGGCGGCTGACGGCCTGCGTGCGCAGGTAGTCGGTGCTGCCGCTCATGCGCACGCGGCGGCCGAACTCGGGATGTGAATCCCTGGTCCCCAGTCCGTCGAGGGTGGCCACCACGTCGCCGGGGAATGGCTGCGACAGGTCGTCGCCGGGGCCATCGCCCCAGGCCTTCGCGCGACCCAGCGGCGTGTTCTCGCGCTGGAAGGGCCAGCTGATGAAGGCCATGCAGCGGCCACCGCCGTCCTTGGCGAAGTCGGCGATCGCGCGATCCTGCCAGGCGCGAACCTGCTCCATGTGGTGCACGCGGTCGGCGAGCCCCTCGATGTGTCCGAACATCATCGTGGCGCTCGTGTTCATGCCGAGCTGGTGCGCCACGTGCATGACGGTGAGCCATTCCTCTCCGGTGCACTTGCCCAGGCCGATCTTGCGGCGCACGGCCGGGGCGAAGATCTCCCCGCCGCCGCCCGGAACGCTGTGCAGGCCCGCGTCGCGCAGCCGCGTCATCACGTGCAGCAGCTTGTCGCGCAGCGTTGCGCCGGGCGGGTCGAAGAAGCGCACGAACTCGATGAATTCCGGCGGGCTGAAGGCGTGGATGTGCACCTGCGGAAAGCGCGCGCGGATCGCGCCGAGCAGTTCCTGGTACCACGAGAGCGGCAGCCCCGGGTGCATGCCGCCCTGCATCAGGATCTGCGTGCCGCCGATGTCGACGAGCTCCTGGATCTTCTGCAGGATGCGATCGACCGGCAGCACGTAGGCGTCGCCGTCGCCCTCGTCGCGGCGGAAGGCGCAGAAGGTGCACTTGGCCGTGCACACGTTGGTGTAGTTGATGTTGCGGTCGATCACGTAGGTTCGGATCGCCTCGCCGTGCACCGCGCGACATCGCTCGTCGGCCCAGTACCCCAGATCCGCCAGCGGCATCTCTCGAAGCAGCTGCAGCGACTGCTCGGGGCTCAGGCGCGCGTCGCCCCGCACCACCGCCTGCAGCAGGCCGGTGTCGAACGGTGAGAGCTCCGGACGGGTGACAGGCATCTCCGCAGTGTAGAAGGGCTCGCGGCGCGGGTCGACGCCGTCACACCCGGATGCGTTCCCACGCCGGGTTCTGGAAGCGCCAGAGGAACAGCAGTCCGCGGACCACCAGCTCCACGCTGAGAGCCCACCAGATGCCGGCAAGGCCGTACCCCATCCACACGCCAAGCGCCCAGGCCAGCGGCAGTCGCACCGCGTAGATGCTTCCCACGGTGATGGCGAAGATCCACTTCGTGTCGCCCACGCCGCGCAGGCCGTTCCGCAGCGCCATCGCGAGCGCGAAGAACACCTGCACGGCGCCGCAGGCGAAGAGCGTCTTGGGCACCTCCTCCAGATGCACGGGCTCGCTGCTGATCACGCTGGTCAGCAGCCGGCCTTGCGTCATGTAGACGATGCCCATCACGCCCATGATCGCCATGCCCACGATCGCGCAGGTCCAGATGGCCTTTCGAGCCATGCGCGGATTTCCCGCGCCGAGGTACTGTCCGGCCAGGGCGCCCGCGGCGATTCCCATCGCGAAGCCCGGCAGGAAGCTGAAGGCCTCCCATTGGACGGTGATCATGTGCGCGCCGACGAGTCCGCTCCTGGGTTCGGCGCCCGTCTCGCCACGCGCGACCATGCCGATGAAGCCCATGAGGAACAGGCTCGAGCTCCACATGGCCATGCCCTCGAGGAAGTTCGGCACGCCTACCCGCGCGATGCGGCCGCTCATGCCGCGCGTCAGCCTGAGCGCGGGCCACTCGAGGCGAAGGTCCTTCACGCCCCGACGCAGCACGACCAGCGTGGCCACGCCGCCCACCACGTAGCTCAGCGCGGTCCCGGCCGCGATGCCCCAGACACCCCATTCGAGCGGATCCAGCGGAACCGGATTCCGCAGGGTCATGCCACCCATCCGAAGATCCACGCCGCTCAGCAGCCAGCTGGCGATCAGGTTCACCACGTTCACGGCGATCGAGATCCAGCTCGGTCGAGCGGTCTCTCCCGCGCCGTGCATGCACATGCTGCCGATGTTCATCAGGCCGCAGAAAGGCATGCTCCAGGCGATCGTGGAGACGTAGGTGGTGCAGTGCCGCTCCGCCTCGGGCGAGAGGCCCGCGATCCACGCCAGGGGATGCGCGAGCGCCGCCATCGAGAGTCCGACCAGGGCACCCCACACCACGCCAAGCACCACGCTCTGTGCCAGCGCGCCACTCGCATCGCGCCGATCCCCCGAGCCGATCGCGCGTGCGATGATCGCCTGCCCGCCCGCGCCAAGGCCCGCGAAGGCGATGCCGGTGAACCAGCCCACGTACGTGCCGATGCCGATCCCGTCGAGCGCTGGCACCACGATCTCGCCGGGAAGGTTGCCGGCGATCATCTTGTCCACCAATCCCACGCACGCGATCATCAGCTGCTGCAGCAGCACGGGCATCGCGAGAATCCAGATCGCCGCGCGAAGGCTCTTGCCGGCGAGACGCCCCGAGCGGATCTGTCCCTCCTCGACCTGCGCGGCGTCGGCCTCGATCGTCGCCATCATGGGATCGGCGGGGTCATCCGGGCTCGCGGCAGAATGGGACAGCGCGGTCGAATCGGGCGTGTTTCGCGTTCGGGTCACGACAGCACCGCCGGGGCGGTCACGAGGCGCCCTTGGCCTCGGGCGCCTTGCCGTCGCCCACGTTGCCGAAGGGTTGCTGGGGCGCCGGCGCGGCGACGGGCTTCATGCCCGCTGGAATGCCCGGCTTCTCGAAGATCAGCGGCGACCAGAAGATCACGTAATCCCAGAATCCCTTCGAGCGCTGGTAGGTCGGATAGAGGTACTGCAGTTCGCGGCGGAACGGCGTCTTCGTGCTGCGGTACCAGCTCAGCCACAGCGGACGGTCGAGGCCAAAGTCCTGCCGGGTGAGGAGCTGAAGGCTGTCCAGCGCCGCAAGGTTCACCGCGAGTTCGCGGGCATCCAGCGATGCGGCCAGCGCCTGGAACACGTCGTCCTGCGGATACTGGCCCAGCGCGATCGCGAGCTCCACGCGCACCGAGGCTTCCTCGGTCTCGTCGATGATGCGCGAGCACATCGGTGACGTGAAGGCCGGATTGTGGAGACGCTGCAGCGCCTTCGCCGCCGCCACGCGCACCTGCACCGACTTGTCGCGCAACGCGCTCGCTGCCAGTTCAGCGTCCGACGCGTCCCCGTGGCGCGCGAGCGCCTCCAGCGCCGCGACCCGCACCAGCGGATCGCGGTTCTCCCGCAGGTACTCGCGGTACATCGCCAGATACGCCGGCGTGCCGCCCCACGGGGCGTTCGCGAGCAGCACCACGCCGCGTCGCTGGTTCTCCGCGTCGGTGGGATCCACGGCCCAGCGGGCCGCCTCGCCAGGTGTCGGTGGAGAGAAGGACTGCGTGAAGCTGGCCCAGTCGCTGCTGGCGGTATCGCACCCAAGGCTGAGAAGCCCCGCGTGAGCGGCCAGAAGCAGCGTTGCGATCCGTCGCGCGCGCATGCTGCGGGGAGTATAAGGTTCCCCGCGATGGCCATTCGCCTTCATGCCTTCGAGCTTGGCCGTTGTGCCACGAACGCGTACGTGGTCGCGCCGGAACCGGGCGGTGGAGACATGTGCTGGATCGTCGATCCGGGCGAGGGGCCCGAACCGCTCCTGCGATTCCTGCAGGGTGCATCGCTTCGGGCTGCCGCGATCCTCTGCACCCACGCGCACGCCGACCATATCGCGGGCATCGACCGGGTGCGTGCGGTGCTCGGACCCTTGCCGATTCTCGCGCACCCGCTCGAGGCGAGCTGGTTCGAGGATCCGATGCTGAACCTCTCGCAGTTCATCGGCGAGCCCCAGTCCGTGTCGGGTCCAACCGACGCGCTGCAGGATGGGCAGGTGCTGCAACTTGGACCGCTGGCCTGGCACGTGCTGCACACGCCGGGGCACTCGCCCGGCAGCGTCAGCCTCTGGTGCCCTCGGGAGCGCGTCGCGCTGGTGGGGGACACCCTGTTCCGCGACTCGATCGGCCGGATCGATTTTCCCACCAGCGATCCCGACGCCATGCGAGATTCGCTGCATCGCGTGCTGCTGGCGCTGCCAGACGACACGCGTGTCTTCCCCGGCCATGGACCGGACACGACCATCGGTCGTGAGCGTCGCTCGAATCCGTTTCTGGTGCACGGTTTCTGAGCCGCCGGCCGCTTACCCTGCCTGCATGCAGGGTCCCGCATCGAATCACTGGCGCATCCTTCTGGGAATGACCCTGGGCGCGGTCGTGGGTCTGTCGGCCAATGCCTGGAGTCAGGGCGATGCCTCGCGTGCGCGCGTGATCGAGTGGATCGGGGATTGGATCGCCTATCCGCTCGGACAGGTCTTCCTGCGACTGCTGTTCCTGGTGGTCGTTCCGCTGGTGTTCGCGGCGCTCGCCGCGTCGGTCGCGCGGATCGGCACCAGCGGCGTGATGGGCCGCATGGGCCTTCGCACGGCCGTCCTCTTCCTGCTCACCACCGGGTTCTCGGTGGTGCTGGGACTGGCCGCGATGCACCTGGTCGCGCCCGGCCGCGGCTTCGATCCCGCCACGAGCGAGGCGCTGCTGAGCGCCTTCTCGGGCGAGGTGCAGGCGCTCGCGGGCAAGGCGCCTGCGGCCACCGTCGAGGGCGCCAAGGGCGTGGTGAACCTGGTGCTCGACATGTTCCTGCCGCGCAACATGCTGGCCGCGATCACGCAGATGCAGATGCTGCCTTTGATCCTGTGCAGCCTGCTCTTCGGCGCCGCGATCGGCGTGCAGACCCTGCAGCGACGCGAGCGCGTGGTCGCCGGGCTCGACGCCGTCTCGGACGCGATGGTCTGGATCGTGGATCGCGCCATGCGCCTGGCGCCGGTCGCGGTGGCGTGCCTGATCTTCGTGTCCGCCAGCCGCTTCGGGCTGCCGCTGCTGGGCAAGCTCTCGGCATTCGTGGGACTCGTGATCGGCCTCTACCTGGTGCAGCTGTTCGTCCTCTACCCGGTGCTGCTCGCGGTGCTCGCGGGGCGTGCGCCGGCACCGTTCCTGCGCCGATGCCTGCCGATTCTCGCGACGGCGTTCTCCACCAGTTCGAGCAACGCCACGCTGCCCACCTCGATCGAGATCTGCGAGCGAGACCTCGGCATCCGGCCGGCGGTGGCAAGCTTCGTGCTGCCGCTTGGCGCCACGGTGAACATGAACGGCACCGCGCTCTTCGAGGGCTGCGTGGTGCTCTTCGTGGCGCAGGTGTTCGGCGTGGAACTGTCGCTGGCGCAGCAGGCGGTGGTCGTGGTGCTCTGCGTGATCAGCGCGATCGGGGTGGCAGGGGTGCCCGGCGGTTCGCTGCCGCTGCTGATGGGCGTGATGGCCCAGGTCGGCGTGCCGGTCGAGGGCATCGCGCTGGTGCTCGGCGTGGACCGTCTGCTCGACATGGGCCGCACCGTGGTGAACGTGATGGGCGACGTGGTGACGGCCGCCTGCGTGGAGTCTCGGCTTCCAGCCCAGGTCACCTGAGCGCGCTGGCCCGCGCCTCGATCCACCGCTCCACGCGCGCTTCCAGCACGGCCAGCGGCAACGAACCCTCGCCCAGCACCGCATCATGGAAGGCGCGCAGGTCGAAGGCGGCGCCCAGGCGCTTCTCCGCCTTCTCCCGCAGCCTTCGGATGCACAGTTCACCCAGCTTGTAGCCGCATGCCTGTCCAGGCCAGCCGATGTAGCGGTCCACCTCGCGCTCGATGTTGAGCTCGCTCAGCGCGGTGTTGGCCTTCATGAAGTCGATGGCGCGCTGGCGGCTCCAGCCGAGCGCGTGCATGCCGGTGTCGACCACCAGTCTGCAGCTGCGCCACATCTCGTACAGCAGCCGCCCGAAGTCGTCGTAGGGGTCCTGATAGAGCCCCATCTCGATGCCGAGCCGTTCGGCGTAGAGCGCCCAGCCCTCGACGAACGCGTTGAAGCCCTGGTCGCGCCGCAGCGGATGCCGGTCGGGCAGTTCCTGGCTGAGGGCGATCTGGAGGTGATGGCCGGGCACCGCCTCGTGGAGCGTGAGCGGCACCATCTCGTAGCGTGGTCGCTGGTCCAGCGCGAAGGTGTTCGCGTAGAACCAGCCCGGATTGCCCGCCTTCAGGCTGCCCGGCTGGTAGTAGGCGGTGGTCTGCGTCGGGGCCATGAACCGTGGAATCTCGCGCACGCCGTAGGGCAGTCGGGGCAGGGTCTCGAACAGGCCTGGCAGGAACGCGTCGATCCGCTTGGAGAGTTCGCGATAGCCGGCCAGCAGGTCATCGGCGCTTCGGTGATAGAAGCGCGGGTCTGTTCGGAGGTACTGCACGAAGTCCCTGAAGAGCGCGTCGTCCGCGAGCTTCGCGCGCGCGGCGTCCGCCGCGAACCAGTCCGTGCGTCGGATCACGCGCAGCATCTCCTCGCGGATGCGTCGCACCTCGCCCAGTCCGATCTCGTGGATCGCCTCCGGGGTCAGGTCCGTGGTGGTCTGCTCGCGCAGCCGGAACGCGTACCACGCGCGGCCCTGCGGCAGGTCCAGGCACGCGATCGACGCGCGGGCGCCTGGCACGTAGGTATCGCGCACGAAGTCGCGCAGCGTGGCGAGTTCCGTCACGATCGCGTCGGTGGCGGCTGCGCCCTCCGCCCGCAGGGCGGCGGCCTGCTCGGCGCCCAGGTCGGGATAGGTGCGCTCGAAGGGTTCACGCAGGGCCGGAAGCCCACCTGCGATCACCGCGTCGAACTGCGGTGGCACGCCCGCCAGGATCGCCCTGGGTGGCGTGATGCCGCGACGAAGTCCCTCCGCCAGCAGCGCGCGCTGCTCCCGCAGCGACTGCGGCACGGCGCGCAGGCGGGCGAGGTGCGCGCGAAGGTCCTCCGCGCGCGCGAAAGGCATCTGCTCGTTCATCTGCGGCACCGACTGCTGCGGCCCCTGCAGGGGTCCCAGGATCATCAGGTGACCGCCGAAACCATGCCCCTCGATCTCCATCGCGAGGTCGCGCTCGATCAGTTCCGCATCCAGGCGGTCGCGCTCCGACAGCGAGCCCTTGTCGACCGCGCGAAGCGTGGCCAGCAGCGCCTTCGTCTCGGCCAGCCGTCGCTCGATGGCCGCGAGCGATCGATCCATGATGCGTCCCGCGTCCGCCGGTCGGCCCCTCGAGATCGCCTCCATCGGATCCTCGCGGTCGCGAAAGGCCTGGATCGCGTCGAAGGCCTGCTGCAGGGAGGGCGGCGTGGGCGACTGCGCAGGGGAAAGGGCGAGAAGCGCAAGCGCGATGCAGCAGGCGAGGGTTCGCATGTGGGGACAGTAGCGGATCGGGTGGCTAGGCTTTCCGGCTCGCCATGGTCGAGATCTCCCTTGGACACAGCCCCGATCCGGATGACGCCTTCATGTGGTGGCCGCTGTTCGGCATCGATGGCGGCGCGCCCGAGGTCTTCGAGCCGGGCATCCGCTTCGTGCAGGTGTGCGACGACATCGAGACGCTGAATCGCCGCTCCGCGGGCCCGGTGTCAGCGCTGCTCGACGTCACCGCGATGAGCTGCGCGAACCTTCCGCTCGTGGGTGATCGCTACGCCCTGACCGCGTGCGGCAGCAGCGTGGGCGACGGGTACGGCCCGAAGCTGGTCGCGCGGCGCCCCATGACGTTCGACGCGTTGCGCTCCCCGGACTGCGTGATCGCCGTGCCCGGCCGACGCACCACCAGTTTTCTCGCGCTCAGTCTCATGCTGGGTCCGGGCCGCTTCCGCTTCCAGGAAGTTCCCTTCGACCAGTTGATGGAGCGTGTCGAGGACGGCACCTTCGCCGCTGGCGTGGTGATCCACGAGGGCCAGCTGCTCTTCGGCGCTCGCGGTCTGCATCTCGTGCAGGATCTTGGCGCATGGTGGCAGGGGCACTCCGGACTTCCACTGCCGCTCGGCGTCAACGCGGTGCGACGCGATCTGGACAGCCGCCACGGTGCGGGCACCTTGTCCCGGGTGGACCGCCTCCTTCGCGAGAGTGTCGCGCATGCGATGGCCCATCGCGAGACGGGCGTTCGCTACGCGATGCGCTTCGCGCGTGGCATGCAGGCGGACCTCGCGGGGACCTTCGTGGACCTGTACGTGAATCGCTGGACGCTCGACTGCGGGCCGCGCGGTCGCGAAGCCGTCGACCGCCTGCTCGCGGAGGCCGCGGCGGCGGGGCTCTCGCCGCCGGCGCCCCGACAGGTGTTCGTGGGTGCGTAGGCCGATTCCGGCGGCCCGTATACTCTCGCCCCTTCCATGAGCATGATGCCGCCCGAAACCGAGCAGGCCGGAGGCCACGCGCCACCGAGTGTGCGGCAGTTTGGCGTGTTCCTGGACAACAAGGTCGGCAAGTTGCTGGAGCTTCTGCAGTTGTTCGACGAGCAGGGATCGCTGCAGCTCGCCGCCTTCAGCGTGGTCGACTCGAGCGACCATGCCGTCGTGCGCCTGATCTTCAACAACGCCGATGCCGCACGGGTGGTGCTGCGCAGCCATCAGTACACGTTCAGCGAGGTCGACCTGCTGGTGGTGGAACTGAACGAGGGTCGCAGCCTCACGAACATCTGCCTGCACCTCCTCGGCGCCGAGTTGAACATCCGCTTCGCCTATCCCGTCATGCTGCAGCGCGAGGGCAGCCCGACCGTCGCGATCGCCGTCGACGACCTCACCCTCGCCGGACAGATCCTGCTGCGCAAGCGATTCCGCCTGCTCGGCGAGGAAGATCTCGCCTGAAAGGACCCTCCCATGGCACGACTCGTCAAGCTCACCGCAACCGGACCCGTGAAGGTCGAACCCTCGGACAAGCCGGTCTTCGTCTGCGCGTGCGGACTCAGCAAGAAGTTCCCGTTCTGCGACGGCACGCACAAGACCTGCCGCGACGAGGCCGAGGGCCAGACCTTCGTCTACGACGAGAACGGTCAGCGCCGCGAGGCGCCGAAGGCCTGACCCATCACCCCGGGTAGATCGCCGAGGTCTTCTCGGTTTCCCACACGCGCACGCGGGCCAGTTCACCGCCGGCCGAGGCGATCGGCCCGGACAGCCAGTCGAAGCAGGTCGCGGCGATCGTCTCCACGCTTGGATTGCGCTCGCGGAACGCCTCCACGTCGGAGTTCAGGTGCTTGTGGTCCAGCCGGTCCACCGCGTGATCCCTCGCGATTCGATCGATGTCCGTGGCGCGCAATCCCGGGGCGCCCGACAGCGGGATGCGAACCTCCACCTCCAGACGGTAGTTGTGGCCGTGGCCGGCTGGATTGTTGCACTTGCCGAAGACCCGGCGGTTCTCGTCGTCCGACAGGGTCGGGCAGTGCAGGCGATGGCTTGAGGAGAAATCGAACCGCTGTGACACGATCACGTGGTGGGGCATGCTTTCCTCGATTCGAAATTCGCAGAGCGCGTTCATCCGGACGGCGACGCTGTTCAACGGAACCGGCAGCGTCCCAACAAGCGCTTCCCGCAGGGAGCCGAGGGTGCGCTCGATCGCCTCGCCCGATTCGAAGCAGGCAGGAATGGTGCGCGCGGCGCACGCCTTTACCGTCCGGTCGATCTCCTGAATGCCGACGATGTAGCCCGTGGTGGCGTCAGGCTTTCCTCGCACCGTGACATCGACTTCCATGCAGGCGCTCCAGCCGTCCGTCTCGCTCCAGGCGCGAACCGCCGGCGCCGAGCCTCGGCCGGGCACCAGTGCAAGCCTGACGACGCGGCTCAGAAGCATGGCGGAAGCATAGGTTCGATTCTCGGTCTCACGGACGGAAGTCGCGCGCACGCATTCGCCGAAAAATTGCAAATGCGCGCGCGACGGTCTTGCCGAAGCGTGGAGAGTGCGTAAGATGTCCGCATTACCAAGCCCCCGGAAGGGCTCGGCGTGAGACTTGTCTCCGCCGGGCCTCTTTTCTTTTTGCTCGCGACCCTCGTGGCGCTGGGTGGCGGCTGCTCGGCGACGGGCTCCGGCGCGGCGCTCCATCCGGCGGTCCGATTGCATCGCGAAGAGGGGCAGGTGCACGTGCAGGCGGAGGTCGCGTGCACGCGAGGCGACCTGGAGCAGGTCTGTTGCGCGCGTGGAACGCGTGAGCACGAGTCGTTGCTGGTCACGAGCGCACCCGCCACGGCGGTGCAGGCCGGACTGCTGGCGCTTGGATTGCAACCCGGCCGTCCGGGATTCTGGAAGCAGGGGCCGGCGGGTGAGCTTCAGGAGCAGCCGCCGCAGGGCAACGTGGTGGAGGTGCGCGTTCGCTGGCAGGAGGGTGGCGTGCAGCGCGAGGTCCCGATCGAGGACTGGCTTGATGATCGCCGCCCCGGTCCGGGCGAGACGCGCTTCGTGTTCGCGGGCAGCCGCTTCGTGCGCACGCCGCAGGGCGAGCGGTTCGCGGCCGACCTCTCGGGCAGCATCGTGGGGCTGGTCACCTTCGGCGACGAGGTGGTCGCGTGCGCGCAGGTCGTGCCGGATCGCGTGGAGGTCGCGCCACCACGTTGGCGTGCGCGCGGCGCCGTGATGCCGCCCGAAGGCTCGCCCGTCACGATGGTCCTGCGGCGCCCGGCCGCTCCGTAGCATCCGACCATGCGTCTGGTCGGGATTGATCCAGGTCTGCAACGCACCGGCTACGCCTGCGTCGAACTGCCCGCGCGGTCGCTCGAGCCCCGGCTGGTCGAGGCTGGCGTGATTCGGCTTCGGGCCGGCGCGTCGATTCCCGCTCGGCTGCTGCAGCTGCATCGGGAACTCTCCGAGGTCCTCGAGGAGTTCCGGCCGGCGCGCATCACCGTGGAGAGCGTGTTCAGCCAGGCTCGGTTCGCTCGCGCGGCGATCGTGATGGGGCATGCGCGGGGCGTGGTGGTGCTGGCTGCCATGCAGCAGGGCATCGAGGTGTCCGAGCTCGCTCCGGCCGAGGTGAAGCGGGCCGTCGCGGGTCGAGGCAACGCCTCCAAGGAGCAGGTTCGCCGGGCCGTGATGGCGCAGTGCGGCTTGCGCTCGATGCGCGGTCCAAGCGACGTGTCCGACGCCATCGCCATCGCGCTCTGCGCGGCCCGTCGCGCGGGCGCGCTACGCTGAAGGCCATGGCTGCGGGCAACCTGATCGTGCATGGACGCAGGATTCCGGGGGACCAGCTCACCCCGGTGCTGGCGTACCGACGGCTCGTGGCGCCGGACGAGCGAAACGCGCCGAGTTTCCTGCTTGAAAGTGTCGAGCAGGGCGGAACCGTCGGCCGGCATTCGATGCTCGGTGCGCGGCCGGCCCTGGAAGTGGTGGCTCGTCAGAACGCGGTCGAGATCCATCGGGACGGAGCGGTGGAGCGAACCGAGCTCGCCGATCCACTGGAGGTGCCGCGTCGGTGCACGGGCGCATGGGTGCCGATCCGGAGCGGCAACGTCCCCGAGGCCTTCCATGGAGGCTGGGTCGGCTTCGTGGGCTTCGACGCGATCCGGTGGCTGGAGCCTGGCGCGCTTCCGTTCGCGCGTGCACCGCGGGACGACCGGGGCCTGCCGGATCTGCACCTGGGTCTCTATCGCAACGTGGCCGTGTTCGATCACGCCTTGCGCGTCATTGATTGCGTCGCCTCCGAGCCGCTGGAACTGCACGGCAGCGAGTCCGCGGCGCGCGCGGCCGCGAACCTGTCGATCGATCGCTCGATCGAGGCGATGCTGCATGAGCGTCCGCCGCTTCCGACCGGCGAGATCTCGCTGGATCCCTCGGCGGCGCCGCGTCCGCCGATGCCGGGCTCGATGTCCCAGGCCGAGTTCGAGGAGGCTGTGCGCCGTGCCAAGGCCGCCATTGCGGCGGGAGACGCCTTTCAGATCGTGCTGTCGCAGCGCTTCGAGCGCAGCACCACGGTCGATCCGTTCGAGATCTACCGCGCCCTGCGCATCGTGAATCCAAGTCCCTATCAGGTCTACCTGCAGGCGCGCGACTGCATCCTGGTCGCCAGCAGCCCGGAGATCGCCTGCCGTGTGCGCGGGCGCACGGTCACGAACCGTCCGCTCGCCGGCACGCGCCCGCGGGGCGCCTCACCCGAGCGTGATCGCTCCCTCGAGAGCGAACTTCTCGCGGATCCGAAGGAACGCGCGGAACACGCCATGCTGGTCGACCTCGGCCGCAACGACCTTGGTCGCGTGTGCGATCCGGGTTCGGTGCGGGTGGAGCGCTGCATGGAGGTCGAGCGCTACAGCCACGTCATGCATCTCTCGAGCACGGTGACCGGAGCGCTTCGGACCGGGTTGGACGCCTGGGATGCGCTGCGCGCCACGCTTCCGGTGGGAACCGTCTCGGGAGCGCCCAAGATCCGCGCGATCCAGATCATCGACGAGCTGGAGTCGGTCCGGCGTGGTCCCTACGCGGGGGCGATCGGGGTGGCGGGCTTCGATGGCGACATGGACATGGCGATCGCGCTCCGCACGATGGTGATTCCAACGCGAGGCGTGGTCGGCGCGCCGTGGACCGTGCACCTGCAGGCTGGCGCCGGGGTGGTTCTGGACAGCGATCCGACCGCGGAGCATCAGGAGACCCTGCACAAGTCTGCGGCGCTCGGTCGGGCGATCGACCTTGCGGAGCAGGCCTTCGGTGGCTCAGCCGCCCGTCCGACGCGTGCGTGATCGGCGGACCTGCTCCGACTCCTCCTCCAGTTGCTCCGAGGACATGCTCTGCAGCAGGCGAGCGCTGGCATCGGCGATCAGCAGGGGTCCCGCGATCCCGGTCAGCAACACCGCGGCGCCGAGCAGCACGTTCGCCAGGCTCTTCCCCGGCAGATGAAGGCGGAGCACCAGCATCTGGGCGGCGATCGCCACCATGCATGCGGCGAAGCCAGCGCCGACCACGACCGCGGCCCAGGTGCTGTCGCGTGCCACGCAGCCTCGCGCCGTCCACGCCGTCGCGATGAGCAGCTCAAGCGCGACCAGAAGGCGCCAGGCGTTCCACGCGAAGTCGGTGGCCGCGTCCCAAGGCTCCGGGAGCCCCACGATCGCGCCGGCGAAGCGAACGCCGGTCAACGCGAACCCCGCCACACACCAGATCGCGATCACCTTTCGCCAGAGGTCGAGCCCGGCGTCCGCCACCCCTGCGGCCTTCAGGTGCCGCAGGCACAGGTACCTCCAGCAGCCTCCCAGCACCACGATCGCGGACAGGGGCACCGACCAGAATGGCAGGGCGACCCAGCCGGCGGTCAGCGGAATCCAGAAACAGCTGGCCCGAGGCAACTCGGTCGAGCTGAGCGCGATACGCTCGAAGGGACGCGCCTCGGGCAGGGGCGTGGGTGGCGGAGGCTGCAGCGGGTTCATGTGGGCGGCGAATTTCCGGGGTTCACCAGTGAATCGGTCGAACCGTATGCGAGTATAAGAGGAACCGGAATCCACTCATGGCGCGACACCTGAATCACCGTCCTCTGGCACCCATCCTCTTCCTTGCCGCGTGGCTGCTCGCTGCATCGTCACTCCGTGCGGACGTGACCGGCTGGGGCGACGCCGTGTGGAACGCCGCGCGTCGAGGTGACGCGGCCGGCTTCGACGCCGAGGTCGGCAAGGTTCCGCCGGGCGACGGGCCCGCGTTCGAGGCTGTCCGCGCCGCGATCGCGCAGCGCGACGCGCATCGGCAGGAGGCGGCGAAGGCGCGCGACGAGCTGATCGCCAAGCACCGCGCCGACCTGCGCAGGGATCTCGATGCGGGCGACCTGTCCCGTGCGCTCATCGCGGCGGCAAACCTGAAGTTCCTTCTGGAGCCAGCCGAGTGGACCGCGGAGATGTCGACCCCGACCTTCCAGGAACTCGAACGCCGCACCGAGGCCCGTCGTGTCGATGCCGAAGCCGCGAAGGACTGGCTCCTGGTGCAGGAGATGATCTTCCGCCTGCGCGCCCTGTACGAGGACACGCAGGCGACCGACCGCTTCCGTGCGCTCGATGACCGGCTCGACGAGATCGGGCGCAAGGTCTCGCTGATGGCGGCCTACGCGCCCCGCACGCTGCACGAACTCCGCCGCGCACAGAGCGAGCGATTCCGCGCCTCGCAGACACCTGAGGAGCGCGAAAAAGCCAAGGCCAAGTCGAAGGATCCCGAGGCGGAAGCGGACGACCCGGACGAACCGTTCCCCGAGTTCAACGCCGCCGCGGCCGAGGACTGGAAGGAACAGTTCAATGGCATCACGCCGCTCATGCTGCGCGAAGGCCTTCGCAAGGCGGCGGGCGACCACATCGAGAACATGGGCTGGAAGCCGCTCATCGAGGGCGGACTGGCCTCGCTCACGCTGCTGGCGAACACCCCGGAGTGCCGCGAGGCGTTCCCGGGTCTCGGTGACGACGCCAAGCGCACCGCATGGCTCGAGGCGCTCGCGGCCGCACGCACCCGACTGGATCAGGTGCCCGACGACATGGCCAGCGGCACGCTGTACCGCGAGCTCATGAACGGCCTGCTGAAGGCGAACGAGACCACGGTCGCGATTCCCGAGAACGCGCTGCTGCACGAGTTCGGCGAGGGCGCCACCGGGATCATCAGTCGTCGCTTCGAGGATCCGTACTCGGAGATCATCTGGCCCGAGCGCCTGCGTCGCTTCCGTCAGCAGGTCGAGGGCAACTTCGTCGGCGTGGGCATCCTGATCCGTCACGACGAGAAGCGCGAGATCATGATCATCAACCCGCTCGAGGGTTCGCCCGCCGCCCGCGCGGGACTGAAGCCCGGCGATCGTGTGCTGGCCGTGGACGGGCAGAGCACGACCGGATGGTCGCTGAACCGCGCCGTCGACCTGATCACGGGTCCCGAAGGCGAGACGGTGAACCTGACCGTGCGTCGCGCAGGCGAGGAAAAGCCCCTCGAAGTGCCGCTGGTGCGCGAGAGCATCAAGATGCGTTCCGTGACGGGCTGGCGCAAGACGGGTCTGACCGACCGGGGCGAGCCGACGTGGGACTGGTTCGTGGATCCCAAGCTGGGGATCGGCTATGTGCGACTGACCAGCTTCAACGAGGACAGCTTCGCCGACTTCATGAAGGCCGTCGACGCGATGCGCAGCAAGCGCTCGCTCGAGGGACTGGTGCTGGACCTTCGTGGGAATCCTGGTGGACTCCTCACCAGCGCGACGGATTTCTGCAACCTGTGGATTCCGAGCGGACTGCTGGTCAGCACCGAGAACCGCTTCGGCGAGACCACCAGCGCGCGCATGGCGGAACCGAACCGGGCGGCGCTGAAGGACCTGCCGGTGGTGGTGCTGGTGAACCAGAGTTCCGCAAGCGCCAGCGAGATCCTGAGCGGCTGCCTGCAGGCGTATGACAAGGCCGTGGTGGTGGGGGAGCGCAGCTTCGGCAAGGGCAGCGTGCAGGAGGTGACGCCGCTGCGCGACCGCTCACGCGAGGCCGCGGTGAAGGTGACCACCCAGCACTACGTGCTGCCGCCGGAAGAAGGCAAGCCCAAGGGTCGCAAGGTGCACAAGAGCCCGGGCACCGAGGACTGGGGCGTGCTTCCGGACCTGCGCGTGAAGATGACGCCCGACCAACTCGAGAAGCTCGCCGAGCTTCGGAGCACGGTCGACACGCTTCCCGAGGCGGGCAAGGAACAGAAGGAGCCCCGCAAGGATCCCGACGAGATCCTTGCCACGGGCACGGACCCGCAACTCGAGACGGCGCTCCTTGCCCTCCGAGCCAGGCTGCTGGGGTCCACCAGCGCGACCAAGGTCGCCGAGGCCGTGAAGCCTGGAGAGCCGGTAAAGCCCGCCACGCAGACCCCCTGAAAGGCCATTTCTGGGTCGTCAGCCGGGGTTGGCGTTGCCCCGAAGCGTCTTTGCCCCTATAACGGGGGGCTTGGCTGCGTGCCGATGTGAGGCAACCGGCCAAGACCATCATGTCCACCCCATCCACCGACACCCGAAGGCTCTTCGATGTCCATCGCGGCGCCGGCGCCCCGCGCCTCGCGTCCGACCGCACCCCGCCGCCGCCTGCCACCCTGAAGAAGTGGCTGCGCGACATGATGCTGATCCGCGAGTTCGAGGTGCGCTGCATGCAGGCGTACCAGGACAAGAAGATCGGCGGCTTCTGCCACGTGTACATCGGGCAGGAGGCCGTGGCGGTCGGCTGCGTGGCCGCCACCAGGCCGGAAGACCCGCTGGTGACCGCGTACCGCGATCACGGTCACGCGCTGGCTCGCGGCATGACCGCACGCGCCTGCATGGCCGAGATGTTCGGCCGCGTCGACGGCTGCGCCAAGGGCAAGGGCGGCAGCATGCACATGTTCGACAAGCCCAACAACATGTTCGGCGGCCACGGCATCGTTGGCGCGCAGACGCCGCTCGGTCTGGGCCTGGCCTTCGCCACCAAGTACGAGGACGAGGTGATGCGCGGCGGCAAGAACACGCGCGTCACGCTGTGCTTCCTGGGTGATGGCGCGCTGAATCAGGGCGCGCTGCACGAGGCCATGAACCTGGCCGGCCTGATGAACATCCCGGTGGTGTTCGTGGTGGAGAACAACGGCTACTCGATGGGCACCAGCATCCATCGCGGCACCACGATGGCGCACGACCTCAAGAGCAAGGCGATCGGCTACGGCATCGATGCGGCGGTGGTGGAGGGCATGGATGTGCTCGAGACCTACCACGGCATGAAGGCCGTCATCGACGACGCGCGCGCGCGCAGTCGTCCGTGGTTCATCGACCTGCGCTGCTATCGCTACAAGGGCCACTCCATGAGCGATCCGCGCAAGTACCGCACGCGCGACGAGGAGGAGGCCTGGGAGAGCGACGACCCGATCGGCAAGCTCGAGAGCTTCATGCTCGAGAAGGGCGTGGTCACCGAGGCCGAGGTGAAGGACATGTGGAAGGACGTGAAGGCCGAGGTGCGCGATTGCGTCGCCTTCGCCGATGCCAGCCCGGTGCCCGAGGCCGGCGAGCTGTACACCGACGTCTACATGGAGCCGTGGGGCCCGTACCCCGGGTCGAGCCAGCCCAGCTTCATGGGAGGCGCCCCGAACACGCCCAGTTTCAAGGCGATCGACCCGAAGGGAGACGTGCTGTGAGCGCGCTGCGAGAGATCGAGTTCCGTGACGCCCTGCGCGAGGCCATGACCGAGGAGATGCGCCGCGACCAGCGCGTGTTCCTGCTCGGCGAGGAAGTGGCCCAGTACAACGGCGCCTACAAGGTCAGCAAGGGCATGCTCGACGAGTTCGGCCCGCGCCGCATCATCGACACGCCGATCAGCGAGAGCGGTTTCGCCGGTCTGGCGATCGGCGCCGCGATGCAGGGGCTTCGTCCCATCGTGGAGTTCATGAGCTGGTCGTTCAGCCTGGTGGCCGCCGACCCGATCCTGAACAACGCGCCCAAGATGCTCTACATGAGCGGCGGCCAGTTCGGCTGCCCGATCGTGTTCCGCGGCAACGACGGCGCCGGCGGCCAGCTGGGCAGCACGCACAGCTGGTGCGTGGAAGGCATGTACAGCAATGTGCCCGGCCTGAAGATGGCGATTCCTGCAACGCCCGATGACGCCAAGGGTCTGCTCAAGACCGCCATCCGCGACGACGATCCGGTGTTCTTCCTGGAGAGCGAGCGCATGCTCGGCATGAAGGGTCACGTGCCCGAGGGCGACGAGATCCTGGTGCCGTTCGGCAAGGCGCGCACCCGTCGCGAGGGCACCGATTGCACCATCGCCACCTGGGGTCGTCCGGTGCACTTCGCGCTGGAAGCCGCGGAGGCGCTGGCGAAGGACGGCATCAACTGCGAGGTGATCGACATGCGAACCATCCGCCCGCTCGACGTGGGCAGCGTGGTGCGCAGCGTGAAGAAGACCAGCACCTGCGTGGTGGTGGACCAGTCCTGGAGCTTCGGCAGCCCGGGCAGCGAGCTTGCGTCGCAGGTGCACCGTCACTGCTTCGACGACCTGGACAACTACGTGCATCGCGTGCACACCGCCGATGTGCCCGCGCCCTACGCATTCAATCTGGAGCAGGAATACCTGCCCAACGCGCGCAAGATCTGCGAAGCCGTGCGCGCCGCCACCTACAACGCCTGAAGCCTGAAGGAAGACCCAATGCCCATTTCCGTCACCATGCCCCGACTCTCCGACACCATGGAGGCCGGAACCATCGTGCGCTGGAACGTGAAGGAAGGTGACGAGGTCACCAGCGGCCAGGTGGTCGCCGACATCGAGACCGACAAGGCCACGATGGAGATGCCCGTGTTCGACGATGGTCGCATCGCGCGCCTGCTGGTGCCCGCCGGGCAGTCCGTGAAGGTGGGCACGCAGATCGCCGTGATCGCCGAAGAGGGCGAGAGTCTGGAAAGTGCGGTGAAGGGCGGCGGCAGTGCCGCGCCCGCGGCTGCCAAGCCCGTCGTGGCTGCTCCGAGCGCGCCTGCGGCCAGCGCAGCGTCATCGCACGCCGCAGCCGCATCGCGTGACGAGGAAAGCGTGACCGTGGGCGGCCAGCGCGTGCGCGTGAGCCCCGTGGCTCGCCGCATGGCCGAGGAACACGGCATTGCGCTCGGATCGCTGCAGGGCAGTGGCCCGGGCGGTCGCATCATCAAGCGCGATGTGCTGACGGCGATGGAGAACACCGCCTCGCGACCCAGCGCGCCCGTGGCAGCGCCTGCCGCGAACGCGCAGGCCCTCGCCGTGCCCGTGGCTCCGGCATCGCGTCCGTCCGGTGGTCTGGTGATCGCCGGCCTCGAGAGCGAGCGCGTGGCCGTGAGCGGCATGCGCCAGACCATCGCGCGCCGCCTGGTCGAGAGCAAGACCACCATCCCGCACTATCAGGTCAGCATGAAGTTCGATCTGGATCGCCTGATGGCGGTGCGCGAGCAGCTGAACACCGAACTGGCCAGCACGGGCATCAAGCTCAGCGTGAACGACTTCATCGTGCGCGGCTGCGCGCTGGCCATGGCGCGCCATCCCTACGTGAACAGCAGCTGGGCCGGCGACGCGATCGCCATGCACAAGCAGGTGAACGTGGGCGTGGCCGTGGCGCTGGACGAGTCGAAGGGCGGCGGACTGGTGGTGGCGGTGATCCGCGACGCCGACCGCAAGAGCCTGCGCGCCATCAGCGCCGAAAGCAAGGCGATTGGCGAGAAGGCGCGCACGCGCGGTCTTGCACCCGAGGACATGGCCGACAGCACCTTCACGGTGAGCAACCTGGGCATGTTCGGCGTGGAGCACTTCACGGCGATCATCAACCCGCCCAACAGCGCGATTCTCGCCTGCGGTGCGGCGCTGAAGCAGCCGGTGGTTCGCAATGACGAGCTGACGGTGGGCTATGAAATGACCGCCACGCTGTCGAGCGATCATCGCGTGATCGATGGCGCCATGGCGGCCCGCTGGCTGAAGGAGCTGAAGAGCCTGCTCGAGAATCCGGCCACGCTGCTGGTGTGAACCGCTCCGTCGTTCTGGCGAGCTGTCGCCCTTCACGCTACTTTCGGGGAAGATGCGGCCGGGACCTTTCCAAGTGACGCTCCTTCTCTCGGCGGGGCTGCTGGCGCTGGCCTGTGGCGGCTGTGCGATGAAGGCCTCCCGGTCCGAGGTCGTGTCGGCACTGGGTGAGGTGGTCAGCACGTCACGAGACTCGAGCGAGCACGTGGGACCGACGTTCCGTGACGTTCCGCCCGAGATCATCGAGGCGGCGGCGAAGGCCCCGGATGACGAATCCTTCCGTCGCAACCTGGTGAAGTTGCTCGACCAGCTGGAGGATGGACACGCCAAGGTCGAGCCCGACGACAAGGACAAGCTCGCCATGGCGACGGGTATCGCGCTGGTCGAGCTTGAGGGCACGATCTGGATCGGCTTCTATGAGCCCATCCGGGGGTTCGGCGACCTGATGCAGTGGAACGGCATCGCTCCCGAGGGGGGCGGGGAAGGCCTGCACGTCGTGCGGGAGTGGATGCGGCTGGATGAGATCGATGGGTATGCGCCGCAGCGCCTGCAATCGGCGATCTGCCTGCTGGAGGGATTGCCGCAGTCGAGCGTCGAGGTGGCAGGCACGCTTTCGGATGGCACGACGGTGCGTCGTACGCTGCTGCGGGGCCCAAGGAACGCATCGATCATCGTCAGTTCGGGCTCGTCCGATCGGCTCGGGGCGTTCTATCTCGAATTGTCCAACTTCGTGGACCCGGTTCCGATGCCGGCGGGGACGACGGCCGTGGGGGGACGTGTGCCGTTTGTCCGCTCTGCGCGCATTGGGCCGGATGGGCGCACCGGGTATCTCCGCCTCGATCGCATGCAGTCGGGGGATGACCATTCCTGCGGCAAGATCGGCGACATCTGCGAGGATCGAGCGGCCATCGCCGCAGCGATCGATCCACTGATCGGCTGTGATGCGATCATCCTGGACCTTGGCGGCAACGGCGGAGGCACCTGCGTGCATGGTGCGGAGGTGATGCGACGTCTGCTCCCTCGATCCCTTGAACGCGTCCCGTTCAGGCATGTCAATCCCCTCGGCGAAGCGGCTCGATGGCAGGTGGACGCACCCGAGCGCAGGTTCGGGGGCCAACTCATCGTGATCGCAGACGAGGGGACCGCGAGCGCCGCGGAACATCTGGTGAACATCCTCAAGGGCGCCCCCGGGGTGACCGTGGTCGGCAGCCCCACGGGCGGTTTGGAGTTCTCGTTGATTCCTCTGAAGCTGCGTGACACTGGTCTTCGGCTGCAAATCGGTGGTACGCCGACGGTCTGGGATCCGCCGCGTCAGTCCTCCGAGGGCCGACCGGTCGAGCCCGACATCGTGGTGCCGGTGGATCCGCGAGTCCGCGAGAGCTTCGGGCCGCTCGCGGCGCTGACGCAGCGGCGCATCGACACGCTGGCCGCAGCCTGGCGCGTGGCGGGTCTGCGTGGGCCCGAGGGTGGCACGTTCGCCGACCTCCGGTCGCTCGTGCCGTGGAGGGTGTGGCCTGCGCTCGGCCGACTGCTGGTGTGGGCCGTCGTGATTCTGGCAGCGGTCGTCACGCTGCTGGTCTGGCTCCGCGCGCGAAGACGGCGGGCCCGCGCGCTCGCCGCCGCGCTGGCCTGAGCTGGCTCACGCCGGGCTCGGCACCGCGCCACCCAGCGGCTCGTCGCCGACGGGAGGCGGTGCAGGTGCCGCCGCAGGCTTCGCCGCCAGCATCTGCGCGACCGTCGGGCGTTCCACCTGCTCGCCGCGCATCAGGCGCTCCACTTCCTCGCGCTGCAGGGTCTCGAGTCGCAGCAGCGCTTCGGCCACCGCGGTGATCTTGTCCCAGTTCGACTCCACCATGGCCTTCGCGTCGGCGTAGGCGGCGTCGGCCATGCGGCGGATCTCCTCGTCGATCATCCGCGCGGTGTCGTCGCTGTAGTCCTTCTCGGGCAGGAAGCTCTCGCGGCTGTCGTCGCCGGCGTAGCGCACGAAGCCGAGCTTCTCGCTCATGCCCCACTCGAGCACCATGGCGCGCGCATAGGTGGTCACCATCTTGATGTCCATCGCGGCACCACTGGAGATGTCGCCGGTCTTGCGCG
>JBMOGS010000028.1:0-32162 GCA_049318245.1 Phycisphaerales bacterium
AGTCCGCATGCCCGCCCTCCGGCAGGAAGTTCATCGGCAGCATGCCGAACTGCAGCGTGGCACCGCCAGGAATGAACAGCCCGGCCCAATCCGCGCCCGCGCCCGCCACACGCATGAATGCCGCATGGCTTTCCGCCAGCAGCGCGTCGAAGACCGGACCGCGGTGGCTGTGCTCCAGGATGCCGATGCCGCTGCCGCGCAGATCGACCAGGTCGCGCCTGAGCTCCTCGAGAACCTCCAGGGGCATGGCCGCGGGTCCCGCACTGAAGTTGAACACTCGCCCGCCGGGCATCGGGCGGACCGCCGCGAGCTTCTCCAAGCCGTGCAAGGCGCTCATGCCCGCCTCACGATCGTGAACAGGCCCGCGCTCAGGACGGCCGGATTCTTGCGGATCGCCGCGAGCTGGTCCTCGCTCGGGGCCTGATCGAGGTGGATCCGCGCCATGGCCGCCTCGCCACCCTCGTAGATGATGTTCTCCATCTCCTCCACGTTGATGCCTCCCTGACCGAGCGTGTAGAAGACATGCGCAAGCACGCCCGGCCGGTTGAGGTGCCGCACCGAGAGCAGCGTGGTCGCGGGTGTCTGCCGCGCGCGATTCACGCAGTTCGGCGCCGTGCCGCGGTCGAGCCACTCCCGGATCACGCGAACGGTCTCGGTCGACACCGCGTGCGCGGCCTGATCGGTGCTTGCCGCCACGTGGAAGGTTCCATACACGCCCGGCAACCTGGCCAGCGGGCTGTCGAAGTTCGCGCGATCCGACTCAGGCTCCTTCGAGAACACGTCAAGGCCCGCGCGAATGCCGCGATCCCGCACCGCGGCGGCCAGCGCCCCCTCGTCGATCACGCGGCCACTGGAGATGTTCACGAGGATCGCACCCTGCTTCAGGGCGTTCAGGAACTTGTCGCCGATCAGGCCGTCGGTCTCCTCGTTCACCGCCACGCACACGCACACCACGTCGGCCAGCTTGGCCAGATTCACGATGTTCGCGCAGAAGTGCACGCCCGCGGCATCCGCCTTCTCCTCGGTCAAGTGCCGGCTCCACGCCACCACGCCCATGCCGAAGGTCTTCGCTCGGCGCGCGATCTCCATGCCCACCTGTCCCAGGCCCACGATGCCCATGGTGCGCCCATGCAGACCCGCCGCCTTCAGGAAGTCGGCACGATCCCACTTGCCCTCGCGCATGCGGATCACCTGGTCCGGCACGCGACGATCGCACGCCAGAACATGCGCCCACGCCAGTTCCGCCACGGCATGCGCGTTGCGTCCCGGACAGTTGCTCACGAACACGCCGCGCCGGCTCGCCGCCACCAGATCGATCTCCTCGGTGCCGGCGCCAGCCTGCACCACGAGCGCCAGACGCGGACTCGCCTCGATGGTCGCGGCGGTCACCGCGGTCTCGCGCACCACCAGCACCTCGGGCTGGAGCGTCGCCAGGCGCGCCGGCAACTCGGCGGCGCTCACGGTCGGCTCATGGATCGTGTCGCACCCAAGATCGCGAAGGGACTGAAGACCGGCCGCCTCGAAGGCATCGGCTACGAGGATCCGCGCGGTTGCACGGCTTCCGGAGGCGGGCGCTCCACTGCGGGGCGAAAACGTCGTCATCCGGAAAGTGTAGTCGCCACCCGCTGCAATTCCGCCATGCACAGGCCCGATCGGAACCGGGGCTCGAACCATGTGCTGGCCGCGGGCAGCAGTCCTCCACGTTCCGAGAGACCCCGCAATTCCGACAGCTCCGGATCCGCGACGCGGATCACGCACCCCGCCGCGCCACCGCGAACCTGCGCCTCGATCGAACCCGGATCCATGCTCGCTCCAGGCTTCCAGCTGGCGACGCCGGCCCATGACTCGATCTGGTGCACCGCCTGCTCGAAGCGCTCGGACACCTCGCACAGGAACCAGGCGACACCGCCGCCCTTCGGATCGGCGGCACAGACGAGCGAGCGACCGGCGACGGGTGATGCCCCCGCCACGTCGGCGACACGAATGGCCTTGCTCGCGGCGAGAAACGCATCCACCCGATCGGATGCGACCAACGCGATCGATGCCCGACCTCCCACCTGCTCCATCGGAACCAGCATCGCGAGGGTCTCGCCGCTCCCGCCACGCACCGCCGCCCTGTGATGGCCCTCGAGCAGGAGGCCCTGTCCCACCTGACTGAACGCGCTCGACAGCGCCTCGGATCGCGTGCCCAACCACAAGGTGTGCGTGGCGCCGTCGTCCGCCACCACGTGAAAGAGCGGTCGATCGTTCATCTCACGCTCGAACAGGTCCATGATCTCCGGCGTCGCGTCGAAGCCCACGACGGCTGGATCCACATGCGCGCCCACATGCGCAGCGTGACGCTGCCACGCCGCGGAGCGATCCGCATGCGCGCGACGGTGTGGCCGCACCACGCGTGATTCGAAGACACCCCCCTCCACGCAGGCCACCAGCGCCACCGAGGTGCGCCCCGCATGGACCTGCCGGTGCATGAACATCGCCGGCTCCGCGTGCCGAATCAGTGCGCGGGCCTCGATGAGCTCCTGCACCATGGGGGCGCCCCGCTCGAGCAAGGCCGCAAGACCACGCGGCGTGCGTTCCGCATGCAGACGCCTGTCCACCTCGCTCAGATGGTCCAGGCGGGCCATCGAGAACTCCCTCACGCGCGCGGCGGAGGGTCGAATCGCGATGAATGGACGGATGTGGATCACGGTTTTTGGCCTTGGAAGGCCAGTTTAGGCCCTCCCGGCCCAGCCCGATTCCGTCTGGGAGGGCGGATGGCCCTCGGGAAACCACCAGTTCTGCTTCAGCCACCCCCTGTTCCGGCCGACCTCCCAGTGGGGTGCGACATCGCGCCGCACCCCAAATGACGGCTGAGTCAATCCTAGATCCGAAGCGAGGTTTCCATGCGTTCCAACCTGCCGACCCGTGCCGATGCCGAGGTGCTCTCCAGCCAGACGGAGTCGAACTCCAACCTGACCGGCACCTCCCGCTTCGATCGACTCGCGCGTCGCCTTCGTCGCGCAGGCCTGGTGTGGGCTCAGGCCGAACCAAGCCATCTGCGCTGGAGCCTCAGCGGCGACTTCCTGACCACGCTTGTCGCCGAAAGCCCGTGGATCCGTCGCCGCGTGGACGAGATCTCGCAGGGCTGGATCCACGGCGCGCCGGTCACGCACGTCGAGGCCATTCCGGGGTGCTGGGTGCTTCCCTCGGGCACGCGCGATCGCTGCGATGGCGCGGCGCGCGGCATCGCGGTCGCCGTGACCCGACAGGCCGCGGGTCCTCGCGGAAGCCTGCGCGCACTCTGCCAGGGCGCCGGACTCGATCACGACCTGATCCGCGACATGCTGGTGCGCGATTCCGTCATCTCACTGCACGAGATTCCGCGCTTGGCCGCGATGGTTCGCCTGCTGAAGCCGGTCGCGCTTCGCCGCTCGCAGGTTGCCGGGGTGGAAACGCTGCTTCGCGCGGTCGAGACCGCCCACCGAACGGTTCGCGGCCACAGCGAACGAACGGCCCGGCTTGCACAGCGCCTGGCCGAGGCGGCTGGCCTTTCTCCGAAGGACCTGGAGACCGCCCGCCTTGCGGGCCTTCTGCACGACGTGGGCAAGCTCGGCGTTCCCGAAAGCGTGATCCGAAAGCCCGGCGCGCTCACTGCGGAGGAACGCTCCGTGGTCAACCTGCACCCGGAACTCGGCCACCGCATGCTGCAGGGCGTCCGTGGCCTCGAGCATGCGCTGCCCGGTGTCCTCTGGCACCACGAACGCTGGGACGGCGCGGGGTACCCCCACCGGCTCTCGGGTGAGGCGATTCCGCGCGTGGCGCGCATCCTGTCGATCGCGGACAGCTTCGACGCCATGCGAAGCGAACGCCCCTATCGCCGTGCACTCACCAACCAGCAGGCCATGCAGGAGATTCGGGAGGGTGCTGGGCGCCAGTTCGATCCACGGCTTGCCAGGACGTTCCTGCAGCTCATCGAGCGGGAGCCGTCGATGGCGGCCTGACGACTTGCGCTTCGAGCCGTCGTGGCACAAAATGCCCGCATGACAGTCGTGGTCATGGATGGCCCGGATCAGCTGGCGAACCTCGAGCGAGACGCTCGCGCGCTGCCCCGCTTCGATCGTCTGGTGCTCCAGTTGCGTTGGGCCGAGGGCCTCACTCGCGCCGAGACGGCGCTTGTGCTCGACGCCGAGCCGGCCAGCGTGCTTGCGGCAGAGATGCGACTGCGCGCATGGGTCGCCGCGGCGGAGTCGTTCAGCCAAAATCCAGCAGGATGAACGCCACGTCACCGAAGTCGACGACCCCCGAGCCGTCGACGTCGGATGCGCATGCGCTGCAGGGACCGAAGTCAAGCAACGCGATCGCGATGTCCCCGAAGTCCACGCGACCATCGCAGTCGAGATCCGTCGCGATGCACGGGCTCACCGTCTCGACCTGGATCCGAAGCCTTGGGGCCTGCGCGAGCCCGAGCATGACAAGCGCATTTTCCTTCGAGTAGAACGACGGGAACGCGCCTCCCTGCTGCTGCACCAGCGTCAGCGCGCTGGCCGAGAGAAAGAGCTGCCCCGCATCCAGGCCTGCGGCGAGGTAGCGCTGGACACCGGCATTCGAGACATCCAGCGTGAACTTCATCACGGCGTTCATCGGCACGAGCGCGCCAGGGGCGAGCCCTGCCACGGTTCCGGTGGCAAAGGCGGCGGCCTGAAAGCCCTGCCGCGGATTGTTCGAGACGTCGCTCACGGCACCCTGCGAATCCACCTGCGCCGCGAACGCGTTTCGAACACCGGGGCTGAGCGGACTCAGCCCGACATTCGCGAAGGCCGTGCTCTCCTGGAAGCTGGTGGCGTTCCACCCCCCTCGAAAGCCCACGCCGAAGAGCTCGATCGGCTGGCCCGCGTCGGCATCCGTCGTGACGCGCGGATCGCTGGATGGCAGGAAGCAGGTCCACGGATCCGTGGTCGGGTCCAGCCTGAAGACCAGGTCGTTCGCGACCTGCATGGTCACCTCTGCGCCCGTGATCACGTAGCCCCCGACACCCCTGCCCACGGGGATCGCGGGCTCCGTGCGGAACGCGAGCAGCACCTGCCCATCGCGGGAATCGAACTGCGTCTGCACTTCACGATCGCTCCCGAACACGCTGAAGGTGCTTCGCGTGCCCGGTGTCGCGTTGAATGGATACATCCACCGGTCGAGTTGCGGCTGCTCGAGCAGCACGTCGAATGTGTCCGCCTGCGCGGGCATCGCCGCGGCGGCGGAGAGCGCAAGCATGGGGATCACGGCGCGCATGGGGAGGAGCCACCCTATACTGGACGGCTTGGCCAGTCCACGAAAACATGGCGTTTTTGGCCCGGCGAGGGCCTTCACGCTCGTCGAGCTGCTGGTGGTGGTCGCGATCATCGGCCTGCTGGCCGCGCTGGCGGTTCCGGCGATCGCCAAGGTCCGCAACCGCGCCGGAGCGGTGCGGGAACTGGCCGCGCTTCGCGGGGTGGTGATGGGCTGGACGCAGTACGCGGCCTCGCAGAAGGGCTGGCTGATTCCCTGTTTCTACGGAATGCCGCCTCTCGAGCCCCTGCCCGCGTTCTACGAGGATGGTCGCGCCATTCCGTCCACCGTGTACGGCAACGAGCGCTCGGTCGTCGCACGCTGGCCCTGGCGGCTTGCGCCCTACCTTGATCACGACGCGCGCCCGCTGCAGCCCGGCAACGAGACATGGCAGGTGAACGAGTGCAGCGCCGGCGATCCGATGAAGGCGCTCTACTTCGGCAGCCTGTATCCCGGATTCGGCATGAACGGCATGTGGGTCGGCGGTGATCAGGAACGCTACGGCTTCATGCCTTCCGAAATCGGCGGCCGTCCGAACCCGTTCCACGGGCTGCATGTCTCGCGACTCTCCGGCATCCGTCATCCGGAACGACTCACCGTGTTCGCGAGCGCGCGCACCAATCAGGATGCGTGCGCGACCGGCCAGGTCCGAGAGGGCTACTTCCGGCTCGAGAGCCCGCAGTGGCTCGGTCCCCAGTGGCAGGCACGATATGACCCGTCACTCGCAAGCAGCTGCGGCAACGTGAGCGCTCGATGGGATGGGCAGGCAGCGGTCGCGACCGCCAACGGAGGCGTGGAACTGGTCGCGATCGAGGAACTGCGCGACATGCGTCGCTGGGCCGACCAGGCGGATCGGCCCGACTGGCGCTTCAGCCCCCGCTAGGCGGAGGCAGCGGTGGCGGCGGCGCGACCGGCGCGGGGGCTGGCGCGCCCGTCGAACCAGCTCCCGCAGGCAGGGCCGAGGGCAGCTTGGGCTGGTTGATCTTCGGCGGCGGCGCCGGCTTCACGCCAAGGTCCGGCGCCGGCGGCGCGCGCTGCGGCCCCAACTGACGCTCCGATGGCTTGGTGCCCAGGCCCTGCGAGGGCAGCACGCCCTGCGCCGTGACGGGCATCTCGAGCGCCTTCAGCTCCTCTTCCGAAAGCGGCTTCACTTCAGCAGGATCCGGCTGATTGCCCTCCACGCCGCTCTCGTTGAAGCCCCATGCGCCCATGCCCTGCACCGCCTCGCGCGCGCTGGGTATCGGCAGCACCTCGCTCCAGTCGATTCGCGCCTGCCCAAGCTGCGTGCCAGTCGCGAACGCAAGGTCCACCAGCGAGATCTGCCAGGTGGCCAGCGCGCGCACCTCTCGGCTCTGCGCGTCGCCCAGCCGTGCGGCTGCGTCGAGCACGTCGATGCTGGTTCGCAGACCCACGTCGAATTGCCGCTTCTCGGCCTCGTACGTGCGTCCGGCCAGCGCCGTCTCCAACCGTGCGGCCAGGATGCGCCGCCACGCATTCTCGAGGTTGTCCATCGCGTTCAGCACTTCCTGTCGGATCGACAGCCGACGCTGGTCGCGCGTGGCCAGGCGCTGCAGCCGCGTCAGGATCGCGCTCTGCACGCGGTTCTTGGCAGCCTCGTTTCCGAGCGGGATGCGGGCATTCGCGGTCAGGTTGTACTGATCGGCATCACCCAGCGATGACCACGCCTGCGACATGCTGGTTCCGTACCCGAAGTAGTCGTACACATAGTCGACCGTGAAGAGCGGCAAGGCCTGATTGCGGGCCAGATCGATGTTGTTGGCGTCGATCGAGAGCTGCAATTCAAGCTCCAGCATCTCCATGCGGTTCTCGATCGCCTTGGTGCTCATCGTCTCGGGATCGAACTGCAGCGACACCGGGCTCGGCAGCGTCTTCGTGGCGACATAGGTGGTGCCATCGAGCGGCAGTTCCGGATCGTTCATGATGCGCTTCAGGTCGCGCTGACGCAGGCGGACCACGTTGTCGGCCACGATGATCGCCTCGAGACGGCTGCCCACGCCGCTCTCGGCGCGGATGATCTCCACCTCCGCGGTCTGGCCCGCCTTCACGAGTCGCCGCGCAAGTTCCAGCTGCACCACCGCAAGCTCGTACTGCTGCTGGCGCACCTCCAGCTCGCGCGTCGCCGAGTACAGGTTCCAGTACGCACGATCCACATTGGCCAGCACCCGGATCGCCTCGAGCTTCGTGCGGGCATCCGCGATCTGGCTGGTCAACTTCGCCACGCGGATGCTGGCCGTGTTCGCCTCGATGCCGGCGCCACGCAGCAGCGGCTGGGAGATCGAGAACTCCAGGCCCCCCTGGTTGTCCTGTGTGCCCGGAAGCACGCTGCCGACCAGATCCTGATTCGCGATGATCGACTGACCGGAGAGGTTCAGCGTGCCACCCGTCGCCAGTGGCGCGGTCAGGCCGAGGGTCGCGGTGTCCTGAGCCAGACCGTCGCCGGTGAGCGCGTTCGTGACCACGTTCTGGTCGTTGCGGTTGTACCTGGCGAAGATGCTGGTCTCGAACTTCGCCATCTCCACGCCCACCGCCGCCTCGGCGATCGAGGGGCTGAAGAGCTGCACGCGCAGATCGAGATTCCGTTCCAGTGCCAGTGCGCGGCAGTCGGCGAGCGTCATCTCGCGCATCGGCGGCGCCTTCTGGCCAGGCAGGCGATCCGCAGCCAGATCCTTCGACGCCTCCGCGAGGGATCGGGCCGGCACCGCGCTTTCCTTCACCGGGTCGAACGTCCCGACCTCGCGCAGGCGCCCGGGCGACGCCGTGTGCGGCGTCATCGAGTCGCTGAAGAGCTCGTTCTGGCAGCCCACCGCGCCGGCCAGCGCCAGCGAGACCACGATCCTCAGGGCCAGGCTTGCACCACGCTCACTCATGGCGCAGCGCCTCGATCGGATCGAGTCTCGACGCCTTGATGGCCGGGAACATCCCGAAGACCACGCCGACACCCGCGCTGAACACGAACGCGAGCGCCACCGCCCACGCGGGCACGCTGGCGTTCTCCAGCTTGGCGCCGGGGATCTGGCTCACCGCGAAGGCGAAGGCCTGGCCGATCATCACGCCCACCAGGCCGCCCACCAGGCACAGGGTGACCGCCTCGAGCAGGAACTGCAGCAGGATCGCGGTCGGCGTGGCGCCCACCGCCTTCCGAAGGCCGATCTCGCGCGTGCGTTCGCTCACGCTCACCAGCATGATGTTCATGATGCCGATGCCGCCCACCAGAAGACTGATGCCGACGATGCCACCCGCCACCGCGGTGATGCCGCTCGCGATGCTCTTGAACTGGTCGATGAACTGGTCGATGGCCTGCACGCGGAAGGTGTCTGGATCGCCGGGTGTCAGGCCGCGCACCTTGCGCAGCACCCGCGTGATCTCGGCGCGCGCGTCGTCGGCCTCGGCGGGCGAGTTCGCCAGCGCCACGAAGCGCATGAAGAAGTCACGGTCCATGAACTTCTCCATCAGCGGATGCGGAATGAAGAGCTCCGCGCTGATCGTGTTGAAGCCGGTCATGCGCTCGGTGATCGTCTCCACCACGCCCACGATCAGGAATCGCCGTCCACCGATGATCAGGTGGGTGCCCACCGGATCCGCCGGAAGCTGCAGGTCGCGCACCGCCAGGTCGTTCACGAGGCAGACCTGCCGCGCGTTGTCGATGTCGAGCTGGCTGAAGGGCCGCCCCATGATCACCTGACGGTTCTCGGTGGCGTGCCACGCGGGCCAGATGCCGCTCACGCTCACGCCCTCCAGCGTCTCCGCCTCGCTCTGCACGCTCAGGCTGGTCTCGCTGATCGGCGTCAGTCCCTTCAGCGAGGTGCACTGATCGCGAAGCGCGAACGCCTCGGGTGCCTTCAGGCGGATCTTCTCCCACGGAAAGAGGTTCCGTGGCACGCCCTCCGGGCGGCTTGGCCACACGTACAGGCGCGCGGCTCCGAAGGTCTCGAACTCCGCCAGCACCTTCGTCTTGAGGCCCGTCAGCGCCGCGATCACGGCGGTGGTGCTCGCGACGCCCACGATGATGCCGAGCGCCGTCAGGATGCTGCGGAGCTTGTTGGCCCAGATCTGCCGCAGGGCCAGCACCACGTTCTCGTAGTAGAAGAGCGGGTTCAGCATCTCAGGCCGCGCTCCTGATCTCGGGCACCAGCGGACCGACGGCGGGATCCTGCTCGGCCGGCAGGTCGCTCAGCACCAGTCCGTCTCGCAGCCGCACCACGCGCCGGCAGTGCGCGGCCACGTCGTTCTCGTGCGTCACCATCAGCACCGTCTGTCCATCCTGGTGGATCTGCTCGAAGAGCTTCAGGATCTCCTCGGTCGTGGCGGTGTCCAGGTTGCCGGTGGGCTCGTCCGCCATCAGGATGCGAGGCTTCGCGATCAGCGCGCGCGCGATCGCCACGCGCTGCTTCTGGCCGCCGCTCAGCTGGTTGGGCCGGTGATCCATGCGCTGGCCCAGGCCCACCCGCTGCAGTGCCTCCTCGGCCAGCTTGCGTCGCTCGCGCGCCCAGCCCCATCCCTTGCCACGCGCGTACAGCAGCGGCAATTCCACGTTCTCCAGCGCCGTCAGCCGAGGCAGCAGCTCGAAGCTCTGGAACACGAAGCCGATCTGCTCGTTGCGGACCTGCGACAGTTCCGCCGCATCCAGCCCGCTCACCTCGCGCCCGCTCAGGTGGTACGTGCCCGCCGTCGGGCGATCCAGGCAACCGAGCGTGTTCATCAGCGTGCTCTTGCCACTGCCCGAACTTCCCATGATGGCCACCATCTCGCCGGCATGGACGGTCAGGTCCACGCCGCGCAGGGCGTGCACGATCTCCACGCCCACCTGGTAGACCTTCTTCACCCCCCGAACCTCGATGATCGGCTGCTGGGTCATGCCGGACTCAGCGCATGCCCCTGCGCCCGCCTCCCATGGACGGACCCATGCCGCCACCCTGCCCACGCGCTCCCTCGGCAGCGGCCCAGCGGCTGGCGTCCTTCGAGGGATCCTCCTTGTCGACCGCCTCGCCATTCTTGAGCTTCTCCAGCGATCGGTACGGCCCCGTGATGATGGTGTCGCCCGCCGTCAGGCCTTCCTTGATGAGCGTGTCGGTCAGGTTGCTCGCGCCCGTCACCACGGGCGTCACGACGGCCTTGCCATCGATCACGCGGAAGACCACGGTCGTGACCCGTCGGTTCTTCTGCACCAGCGGACTCGACTTCACCGATTCGGGCAGGTCGTTCACCGGACGCTCCACCACGGCCTGGCTGGGCACCATCAGGCCCTCCTGCCGGGCGATGTCGATGTCCACGTTGCCGGTGAGTCCGCTGAAGATCTGCCGGCCCTTCAGGTCCAGATTCACGAGCACCTTGAAGCTTCCGGTGCCGTCCTTCTCCACCGTGCGCTGCAGCGCGATCTCGCTCACCTTGCCGTCGAAGGGATCATCCTTGTAGGCGTTCACGTAGATCTTGGCGTCCTGACCCACGGCCACGCGCGCGATGTCGGTCTCCGCCACCTTCGCGTTCAGGTGCATCGCGCCCAGATCGGCCACGGTCATGATCAGCGTGCCTGGACTGTTCATGATTCCCACGACCGCAAGCTCGCCCACCTCGGCCTTCAGGTAGGTCACCAGGCCGTCGATGGGGCTCACGATCACCGTTCGCCGCACCGCCTCGCGCGACTGCTCGATCGTCGCCTCGCTGGCCGCGAGCGACCTCTCCAACTGCGCGATCGTCTTCTCCGCGGCCTGGACCTGGCTCTCCACGTCGCGCGCACGCGCGATCGCGTCATCGAGCTGCTGTCGGCTCACGTCACCCGTGTCGTGCAGGGCTTGGGTGCGCGCCAGGATCGCCCGCACGTTCTCCTGGTTCTGCTTCGCGCCCTGGATGCGGCTCCGTTCCGCCTCCAGCCGGAAGCGGTCGCCATCGCGCCGCGCCTCGGCACCCGCAAGCGCGGCCTGCAGATCGCGACCGTCCATGCGGACCAGCACGTCACCCTTCTTCACGCGCGCGCCCTCGCGCGCGGGCAGTTCCATGATGCGGGCGCTCACCTCGGCGCTCACGTCCACCTTGCTCTTGGGCTCCACCACGCCCGGGGCCGACACGCTCTCGACCAGCACCCCGTTCTTCACCTCGGTCATGCGGACTTCGGTGGCGCTCGACCCGTCGGAGCGCATCATGAAAGCCGCGGCCCCTGCGACCAGGCAGAGCACAACGGCGATGATGAGGTAGGTGCGCATGGGTTCCCTTCGAAGGTCCAATAACATAGGACCCGCCTGATTGCAGAGGCTACTTGTTTCGCCCAAACCCTGCCTTGGTTGCAGATGTCGGCTGCAGAGAAAGGAAAACCCCCGCAGGCGATGCCTGCAGGGGGCTTGGGGGGCTTGTCAGAAGCTCCGGGGCCGCAAAACCTACTGGCAGGGTCCGGTGCTCAGCAGGATCAGCGCCACGTCGCCGAAGTCGACCTCACCGGTGCCATCGAGGTCGGCCACGCAACCGGGACATGGTCCGTAGTCCAGCAGGGCGAACGCCACGTCGCCGTTGTCCACCTCCATGCTGGAATCGAGGTCGCCGAAGCACGGCATCGCGCTCACCGGCGTTCCCTTGAGCTTGATGGGTGCGTGGTAAAGCACACCGGCACGATCCCCTGTCTGCACGCGATACGTCGCCGTGGAACCCGCCGTCGTGAGCACCCACGTGCCGGGAGCCGTGGCGTAGTTCTTGGCGTTCCACCAGCAGGGCCGGTTGTTCGCGGGATTGAAGTGCTCGATGCCGTCCTGGCCGTACACGTAGAAGTTGAGTGCACCCGTGGTCGAACCCGCGACGGTGCCCTTCAAGCCCATGAAGTACGAGCCTGCCGTCAGCAGGAACGGGGTCGGGAAATCCAGGAAATAGCGGCGGCCCGCATCGGAACTGATGTTTGAGTACGCGGTGCTGTCGAACACGAACTCGCCCTCGGCGACCACGGTGTTGACGGCGGAATTCCAGGTGCCCATCCACGCGGTGGTGCTGGCGTCACGCGCGAAGATCACCCACTGCACGCGATCAGCGATCGCGCTCGCGCCCGACGGAACGTTGGTGCTCGCGCAGAACTCCAGACCCTCGACCTGCGCGTCCTCCGAGATCGTGAACGGCGTCGCCACCATGTAGTCGGCGTCGGCCGTGGAGCGGTAGCCCGTTTGCACGGTGAGGTTCGTGGAGGTGTTGTCCGCGTTGCGGATCACCTGACGCTGCCGACCGCTGTTCCACAGGGTCGTGCGCACGTTGAAGGACACCTGCCCCTGCAGCGCGGGGGCCGAGTCCGGATCCGCACCCGGCTCCAGGTAGGTGCCGATGCGGATCAGGTAGGTGTTGTCCTTCAGGACGTTGACCATGGTGTACGCCGAGGGCCCACCGGCGTCGGTGGTGCCGTCCCCGTCATCGTCGCAGTAGTCGTCCCGACAGCCACGGTACAGGGTCGGCAGCGTCTGGCCATCCGCCAGACCCGTCACCGCGCCCAGGTTGTACGTCGAGATCACCGAATCGCCGAGATTTCCAACGCCGCACATGCTGATGGTCACGTCGGCATCCGCAGGCATGGGGCCGATCTGGTACCAGATGTCCCGGGCCGTCAACGCGCTGCACAGCTCCAGGAGGTTGTTCGGTCCGTCCGTGCCGGCGTTCGTGGTGTCGAAGGCGCGCACCACCGGCATCGCCGCGACGTCCAGGATCTCCGGCGACGTCGCGCAGTCGTTCGCGGGACCGCCGGCATCGCAGACGTAGACGAAGTTGCCGCACTCCGACGCGCCGGTCTGGATGCAGTCGCTGTCCCACGCCACGTTGCAGCAGTCGGGCTCGAAGGTGCAGACCAGGTCGCAGCACGACGCATCGCTGCAGCCCGGCGTGGCGCTGGCGGTCACGCAGTCGTTCGTCGCGGTGCCGCACGACGCGTTGTCCAGCGCCTGCAGCGTGACGTCGAGTCCGTACAGGATCGGTCCCGCATAGACCGCGGCGTCCTTCGGCGTGGTCGCGATCACCAGCACGTCGGCGCCCGCGGCCACGGGCACACGAACCTGCGTCCGGCCGTTTGGATACACGTAGGAGGTGCCGTGCGGGCAGCCGTCCACGTCGGCGGTGTTGGACAGTTCCACCGCCTGCGTCTGCGACTGCACGTCGCCCGTGTACACCGAGAGTTCGGTCTGCTCGCCGGGCCCGAACGGGAGCACGAAACCTCCGAGGTCTCGACCCATCGACAGGTTGATCACGGCATAGCACGGCCCCGTTGCCGTGAATCGGATGAAGTCAAGATCGCGGAAGTTCGTCCCGCTGGTCCCGGCGTAGTTGCCGACCTGACCGGTCACGCGAAAGCTGCTCCCGGGCGCGTACGTGCCGGCCTCAAGGAACGGATAAAGGCCCGTCGTGGGGTCGGCCGAGGTGTACCAGCCACCGTTGCCGTCCTTCAGCAACGTCTGGTTGAAGCCGCTGTCGACCAGACTGGCAGGCGATGCAGGCGAATCGAGATCGCACACCTGCGCCATCGCGGCGGATGCGGCAACCGAGGTGATCGACAGGAAGGTCGCGATTCGGATCGTGGGGCGCATGGCGTGAAGGACTCCCGAGAGAAGAGCGTGGGCAACGGAGCGGGCACACCGCACCGTGCCTGCAATGTGACCCGCCAGCGACGGTATTCCAACTCCAAAGACCCGTTTCCGCGCGAAGACCGGCCCCTGATCCGTAAAAAGGAAGACCCCCCGGCGCAAGGCCGGGGGGTCGTGTACCCGTAGTGATGTGCCTTCTCAGATCAGCCGTGCATCAGAAGCACGGACCGGTGCTGAGGAGGATGAGGGCGACGTCACCGAAGTCGACCTCACCGGTGCCGTCCAGGTCCGTCGAGCAACTCGGGCACGGACCGTAGTCGAGCAGGGCGAACGCGACGTCGCCGTTGTCGACCTCACCGCTTCCGTCGATGTCGCCGAAGCAGGCGGCAGCGAGGTCACCCTTGATGGTGAACGCGGGCTGGTAGGTCAGGCCCTGGTTGTCGGCCGCCTGAGGCTTGTAGGTCTCAGTCGTGCCGTCGGCATCGTACACCTGGTATGCACGGATGCTGGGACCAGCACCCACGCCACGCCAGCCGAACGCATCGCCGACGATGCGCGGGTCAGCGACGCCGTCGCCGTTCTGATCCGCATCACCAGCACCGGTGAGCGAAGCCAGGTACATGTCCGGGATCGCTTCGATGCCGTAGCTCAACCAGGCGAAGTACACGCCGTCCGTCGAACCAGCCGTGTTGTCGCCGTAGCAGGTGAAGTAGTAGTCACCTGCCGCGAGCTCGAACGGCGTGCTGATGTCGACGAAGTAGCGCTGGCCGTACTGGTCACCGATGTCCGCGAAGGCCTCGATGTCGAACGGCTCCGAGCCCTCGAAGAGGACCTGCGAGGCGTCAAACTCGCCGTTGCCGAACGGCTGACCGAACAGACCCTGGTTCGCATCGGCGCTGTTGCGCGCGATGACCTTCCACTGGACCAGATCCGCGACGCCGGTGTCACTGCCGAAGGCGGTGAAATCGAAGCCGTTGATCGAGGCGGTCTCGGTGGTGAAGAAGGGCACGAAGATCCAGCGCTTCGGCAGGCTCGCGGTCGAATAGCCCGAGATCCAGCCGAGGTTCACGTTGGTTCCGTCCGACTTCGCGAGTGCCGACTGCAGACCGTTGCCGTACAGCGCGGCACGGAAGCTGACGTTCACGCTGCCGGTGAGACCAGCGATGGTCGGGTCGTTCGGATCCTGACCGGCGTCCAGGAAGGAGCCGATGCGGATCAGGTAGTACTCGCCCGAGGCAACGCCCAGCATGTTGATGCCGGCGGGACCACCGAAGTCGAGCTGACCGTCACCATCGTCGTCGCACACGTCGTCGCGGCAACCGATGTACAGGTTCGGCAGCGTGCTGCCGTCGGCGAGCGCCGAGATCGGTGCGCCGGTGTCCGGATCGGTGCCCAGCGAGTACATGCTGAGAACCGCGTCGCCGGTGTTGCCGAGCTCGCACATGCTCGCGCGCAGCTCGCCGTCGTACGGCAGCGGGCCGACCACGTACCACACGTCCTTGGTGGTGTTGCTCGAGCAGAGCGCGTTCACGTTGTTGGGTCCGTCGTTCGTCGCCTGCGACGCGTCGAAGCCGAAGGTGATCGGCAGCACGCTCGCATCGATGAACTCGGCCTGACCCGCGCAGTCGTTCGGCACGCTGGCGTTCGTGGCGCACTCGTACACGAACAGACCGCACTCCTGAACGCCGACGTCGATGCAGGTCGCATCCCACGCCACGTTGCAGCAGTCCGGGTTGAACTGGCACACCGTGTCGCAGCACAGCGCATCATTGCAACCTGGGGTCGTGTTGGCTTCCACGCAGCTGTTGCTGCTGGTGCCGCACGAGGCGTTGTCAAGGTTGACGATCTCCAGGTCGAACGCGTAATCGATCGGACCCGGGTAGGCCACGTCATCGAACGGCGTGGTCACGACGATCATGTGCTGACCAGCCGGAACCGGCACACGCGTGCTGGTGGTGCCGTTGGGGAGCGTGGTCTCCACGACCTGCGGGCAATCGGTCGTCAGCCCCTCGCCGTAGATGAAGAGCGCGCCCTCGTCACCGCAGTACACGGTGTTGTCGGCCGTCGACGGACCGGTGGCCACGAAGACCACGGACTGGGTCGCAGGATCGCTCAGCGCCGAGAACGGCACGCCGTCCTTCGACATGCTGACCGAGACCTTGATGTAGCAGGGCTGGGTGACGGTAAAGCGCCACCAGTCGAGGTCGCGGCGGTTGCCGCCGTCCGAGCCGGCGTAGTTGCCGGTCAGGCCCTTCGCGCGGTAGGCGCCGGGCGCCAGGGTTCCGAGTTCGGCGAAGGCAGGTTCGCCAAGGTTGCAACCACCGTTCTCGTCGGGGTCGTCGATGCCGTCATAGTCGGAGTCGACGTTGTATTGCCACGCGGTGTCAGCCGGCAGGTTGCCCGCGCTGTCGGTGTCGCACACCTGCGCGTAACAGAGTGACGCAAAGCCAGTCAGCGACGCGAAGGCCGCCAGGCTTGCGAAGAGGTTCTCACGCTTCATGAGTCATTTCTCCTACGGGTACGCGGTCGTCCAGTCTTTCTCCGCCTCGGAGACGCTTCCGGGGCATGCAACGCATACGAATGGACAACACCATGTGTGGATGGTGTCGGCCCAACATAACCCTTCCTTCACACGCGGCAAAAAGGATTCCCGCAGTTCCCCCGGGGTTTTACGAACCTTGGCAGGGTCCCAAAGTCAAGATTTAGTTATCGGATCATTCGCGTGCTTCGGCACACGCACGGAGCAAATCAACCGCGAATCCGCTCCACGGTGGCCGTCAGGCCCTTGGACTGGAATTGCTCGCAGACCAGTTCCGCGTGCTCACGATGGGTGCGCAGAACAACCGCCTGCCCCTCCTCGTGCGCCTCGAGCGTGTGCTCGAATGCCTGCTCCATTGGAACGCGCGCCAGCATGGCCACCGTCTGCACCACGAATCCCATCTCGTTGTGGTCGTCGTTGTGAAGCACCACGGCGAAGGGCGGAAGCGCGCGCGTCTGCGGCGTGACCGGGGCGGTTTCTGGCAGCGTGGCGGTGGACATGCCGGCAGTGTGCCCGAACGCCCCCACCGCTTTCAAGCCCCATCAGGACATTTCTCGACTTCTCGGCTTAGCGCCAATCCACGACGACCTTGCCGAACTGCTGGCCCGACTCGAGCCTGGCGTAGGCGTCGGTCCCCTGCTCGGGACGAAGGGTCGAGTCGATGACCGGCCTGACCGCGCCCGATCGGAACAACTGCACGACCTCCCGGAACTCCTGCATCGAGCCCATCGTGCTGCCCAGGATGCTGAGCTGGTTCCAGAACACCCGCGCCAGGTCCAGGGTGCCCTCGAAGCCGCTGGTGCAGCCACACGTGACGAAGCACCCACCCCGCGCCATGCCGCGCACGCACGCGGGAAGCACGGAACGGCCGATCGAGTCGATCACGATGTCCACGCCCCGACGGCCGGTGGCGGCGCGCACGGCCTTCGACCAGTCGCTGCCGTCATCCAGGATCGCGTGGTCGGCGCCAAGTTCGCGGGCACGCTGCAGCTTGTCCGCATGGCGGCTGGTCACGATCGTTCGACAGCCGAAATGCCGCGAAAGGCCAAGCGCCGCAAGCGCCACGCCTCCGCCGATGCCGGTGATCAGGACGGACTGCCCGGGACGCACCCGGGCCCGCGTCACGAGCATGCGATAGGCCGTCAGGTGCGTCAGGCCGAATGCCGTCGCCTGAACCGGATCGGCATCGCCGATGTCGAGCAGGTTGGTGGCCGGCGCCACGAAGAACTCGGCCATCGTGCCCGGCGAATGCTCGCCGATCATGTGGATGTCCTCGCCGGCATCGACGTGATCCGGATGCCCGGCGCCCGATCGAACGATCGCGGCGTTCAGCAAGACCCGGCGGCCCACCCAGGCAGGATCCACACCTGGTCCCACCGACTCGACCCGTCCCGCGCCGTCCGAGCCAGTCACGGTCGGGAACTTCGTGTCGAGGCCGGGAAGGCCGCGCCCCACCCAAAGATCAAGATGATTCAACGCCGATGCCTCGGTGCGAACGCGCGCCTCGCCGGCACGCGGTTCCGGCAGCTCACGATCGCTCGTGAACCGAACGTTTGCCGCAACGGGGCTTCCTTGACGGGAGATCTCGACGGCTCGCATGGAAGGCACTCTACCGCCGCCCTCCAACGCACCCGCGCACGCTGTCGCCGTAGCATTCCCGCATGGTGCATGCGCGCTGTCTCACCGTCCTGCTGGTCCTGGTCACCACGCTGACCGTGAGGGCGGAACCGCCGAAGCCCGTGCCAGCCCCGGCCCCTCCTCCGGGCGTGCAGGTGCTCGCGGACCCGGTGGGGCTGGACTTCGGAATCGTGCAGCCGCACACGCTCCTGCAGGGCGACTTCAAGCTGGTGAATCTCTCCGACAAGCCCCGCAAGGTGCTGCAGGCGGTGCCCAGTTGCCAGTGCACCACGATCGACATCGTCGGCAAGGAGATCCCGCCCAAGGGCACGCTGGCGGTGCCCGTGAGCATGAAGGTGAGCAGCACCGGCACCAAGACGGCGAACGTGAAGGTGATGGTCGAGGGCGAGGCGAGACCGATCTCGCTGGGGCTGAAGGCGGAGGTCTCGTATCCGGTGCGCGTGCAGGTCGCCGACGACAAGGGCGTCCTTCAGCCGTTCATCGACGCGGCCGCGAATCCCGCCGCGCTCAAGGGGGTGGCGGTGATCTCCAGCGTGGATGGCAAGCCATTCCAGATCCGAAGCGTCCAGAACGAGGCGCCCCGACTCGTGGACGGTCAGGGCGACGCGCCGCGCGCGAGCTGGCAGGTGATGTATGAACTTCCCGGGGAGCCGTGCGATCGCGTGCCCGCCTACCTGATCGTGGAGACCGACCGTCCCGACGCGCGGCTGGTCGACGCGCGCGTGCGCCACGCCTGCACCCGCATCAGTCCTGGACTCGACATCGCGGAGTTCCGTTCCAATGCGGGGGTGATGGCGCCAGCTGCGGGCGCCACGTTCGAGCTGGAGGTGAAGAAGCTCGGCCAGAACCGCATCGGCAAGGCCGAGGCGCTGGATCCGAGGTTCAAGGCCTCTGTCGTTTCCCAGCGATCCGACGGCACGTTGACGATGGTCACGCTTCGCATCGAGCCCGGCCCTGACGTGCACGGCGTGTTCCTGACACCCGTGCGCCTGACCGCCGTGGACGCGCTCGGGAACGTGGTCTTCGTGCGCAAGCCGGGTGGCGCGCCGGGGAGCGGCGACCCGACGGAGTCGCGCAAGGTGCCCGCCGAAGCGCAGCTGCTCGTGTTCGGCAAGGTCGAGTGACGCGACTCAGAACGAGACCGAGACGCGGAACGTCAGGATCCACGCGCCACCGATGTCGTACTCGGGCTGGTCGCTGGGCTGACGGACCCACTGCAGGTCGGGCTGGATGCCAAGCCACGGCGTGACCTGGATGTTGTAGAAGGCCTCCGCCACCCATTCGCCCTCGCCAGGTGACACACCGAGATACGGCAGGTTGCTCATGTGCGCGTAGGCGACGAGCAGACCCGCGGTGTCGTTCGGACGCGCTTCAAGGATGCCCTGCCAGTCCGCGCCGCCCATCAACGACCACTGCGATGGGTTCTGTGTGGGCGGGCTCCAGCCGAACTGGCCGAAGAGGGAGAGCCCCTGTCCTTGCGTCGCGCCCTCGGGCTGGAACACGGTCTGCGAGCACGAGGTGTAGAGCCCCCACGGTCCGGCAACATCCGCCTGCCCCGCAGGCGATGGAACCATCGAGGTGTTCGGCTCCGCCGACTGCCCGGTCTGGTCGAACCACCCGATGTTCGCGTGGCCCGGGTTCTTCGCGTCGCTCCACCGGAAGTCCACCTCGCCAATCAGGAAGTAGCTGCCGGGGTTGTCCCAGAAGAATCCGCCCACGCCACGCCTTCCCGAGGCGGGGCCGGACTGGCCGGTGGAGGGGTCGTACCAGTTCGTGGAGCCGTCGAACATCCCGAACCTGCCGTCGATCCATTCGGTCGGCTTCAGGAGAATCTCGAATCCTCCCGCCTGATTGGGATAGGTCGGAAGGTCCTGCGACAGCACCGACGGCATGTACGCGGCGGTGTTCACGAACTGCAGGTTCGGATAGCTCACGGCGAAGTCCACGTTCGCGTCGATCTTGCCGAGTTTCAGACGGAGCGCGCCATCGGCGAACGACTGCTGGTACCAGTACTGCCCCAGTTCGGTGAAGTCCTGCGCAAACGGGTACACCGCGTCCCACCCCCAGAAGTCCGGCACATAGTCGGTGGCAAGATTGGTGGAGCCCGCCTGCTGGAAATCAATGAAGGCCTCGCCGCCTTGCCAGAGCCCCATGCGACCCGTATCGAGCGAGAGGTTCACGTCGACCAGGTAGGGCATCACGAAGCCCCGCCTGGGTGTGTCGCCCATCACGGTCGCCAGATCCACGGTCGCGGTGCCGTTGAAGGTCACGCCCGAGTCACTCAACTTGTCACGAAGCCCACCCCAGTTTCCCGTGAGGTCGGAGTTGCTCCACGGCCAGATCCCGACCGCATCGGGTTCGCTGAAGGTCTGGCTCTGCGGCCCCGACGAAGTCTCCTTCGTGACGGCTTCGGGACGCGGCGATGCAGGCGTGGGCTCCCCCTGCGATGGAGGCGTGGGTGCCCCCTGCGGCGAGGCTGCTTCCGCGATCGCGGACGCGACGATGGCGGTGCAGAACAGGATGTGCGGCACGAGGCGCATCGATGCAAGGGATAGCACAAGACCGGTGGCTCGCCCATCTACCATCACGCCATGTCAACCGTGTTGCTGAATGCCTGGACGATGGCACTCGTGCTCCTGACACCGCCCACCGACGTGGATCGCGCGCTTCGCGACGCCCCCACCGTGCCGCTGGATTCACGCGTGGATGCCTCCAGGATGACGCGCCTCGCACCGCCCGGGGTGCCGGATCGTCTCACACCTCCCCCGCCCATCATGCGCCGAATCGCCGAGAACAGCGGCGATGTCCCGATCGCACCAGCGACCTTCGACGCGGCGCGAGCATCGATCCGGCGCGGACTCGCGTATCTGCGTGGCTCGCAGTCCGCCTCGGGCGGATGGATGGAGGGAACGCCGGCGCAGGGTTCCGAGGCGCCGAAGATCTCGAAGGCGGCCTCCAGCGCGGTGACGGGGCTGGTCATCCGCGCCTTCGCGCAGGCCGGACTGCTGGAGGGCAATGATCCCGCCGTTGCGCGCGGTGTGGCGTGGTTGGTGAAGGCCTGCTGGAGCGCCGACGGCTTCGAGCCAGACGCGTCCGGAGGCCTGGCAACCTATGTCGCCAGTTGCACCGCGCTTGGGTTGGCGTCGCTGGATTCCGTCACGCACGCGGAACGGCTGCGCGAGGTGATCGCGTGGCTGCGTCGTGCGCAATGGGATCAGGGCGAGGGTCTTGGGCCGGAACAGGACTGGTTCGGCGGCGTGGGCTACGGAAGCCGCGGCCGGCCCGATCTGAGCAACACGCAGATGATGCTGGAAGCGCTGCATGAATCCGGAGCGAAGGCCGAGGATCCTGCCGTGCAGCGCGCGCTGGCCTTCGTGGCGCGCTGCCAGAACGTTCGCTCCGAGGGCGCCGCCCCATGGGCCAACACGGGCAGCGCGGATGGAGGCTTCGTGTACACGGTGGCCAATGGCGGCGAGAGTTTCGCCAGCGAAGCCGCGGGCGAGGGACGGTTCGGAGAGAAGATGCCGGAGGGCACGCGTGCGCTCCGGAGCTACGGAAGCATGACCTACGCGGGCTACAAGAGCATGCTCTTCGCGGGCCTGCGGCGCGATGATCCACGCGTGCTTGCGGCGCTCGACTGGGCGCGCGCGCACTGGAGCATGCAGGAGAATCCCGGCCTTGGAAAGCAGGGCCTCTTCTACTACCGGCTTGCTTTGGCGCGAGCCCTCGCCGCATCCGGACGCGACATCATGCAGGACACCGGCGGCACGCCGCACGAGTGGCGCAAGGAACTGGTCGAGGCGCTGGTCGCGGCGCAGCGACCGGATGGAAGCTGGATCAACGACCAGGACCGCTGGATGGAGGGCGAGCCGGACCTCGTGACCGCCTACGCGCTGCTGGCGCTGGAGGAGGCGATCAAGCCCTCGCGGCAGTCCCAGTGACGGCCGGTTCGGGCGCCAGCAGCCGACGGCTCCACACCGCGCCCTGCAGGGTGACCATCAGCAGCAGCGCGCCCGTGGCCTGATGCGCGCTGGTCGAGAGCACCTCCCAACCCGGAATCGCGGGGCCCTTGCGCATCATCACCGCACCCCACGCGATGAAGCCGAGCAGCACCTGCACCGCGACCACGATCGCCATCGATGTTCCGCAACGACCGAGCGGAAGCAGGTCCGCGCGCATGCGCGCCGCACCGGAGAGGCGGCTTGCCGCGAGCAGCACCACGATCAGCGCCACGACGGCGAAACCCAGATGCCCATGCATGGCCCAGACAGGGTGGACGATCCGCGCGTCAACCTCCGTGGGCGAGACCTGCAGATGGCGGTAGGCCGCACCGAGGAAGAGCTGCATCAGCAGGATCACGGGCGCGATCGCGGCAAGGGTCCGCACGGAGGCGCCCGCGTCGGTGGACACCGCAGGCGTGGGCGCGATCCAACGCGCGCTCATGCAGGCGGCCAGCACGGCCACCGTGGCAAAGACGAGCTGCCCGAACACGCCGTGCGCGATCGCGAGCGCGATGCTGGGCTGCAGCAGCGACGGATCCTGCGCGAGCGTGGGCGTGCCGGTGACGCGCAGGCCTCCCATCAGGCCCTGCACGCACACCGCCAGCAGCACCAGGGTCGCGAGCCATCGGACCCACGCGCGTGATTCATGCCGCCAGCAGAGCGCTGCCAGCGTGAAGGTGGTCAACCCAACCAGCATGCCGAAGAGGCGATGCGCGTGCTCGTAGTAGACGCCACCCTTCATCTGGCTGACCGGATAGAGCAGCATGTTGTGGCCGAATGAATTCGGCCAGTCCGGCACGGCAAGTCCGGCCTCGAGTCCGGTGACCAGGCCGCCCGTGACGAGCAGCAGGAAGATGGTCCCCGTGTTCACCAGCGCGAACAGCGAGAGCGGCGGCGGCAGTCGACCCGGCGCCTCCGGCGTGCGTCGCGCAAGTGCGCCACCGATGCCGGCCAGCGCGCCGCTGCCGATCAGCAAGGCAGCGCTCCATGCCAGGGTCTCCACGACCATCGCACGGGCGTCCTTGCCTCCAACCACGCTTCCAACGATGAGCAGGTTGACCACGCCGCAGACCAGACCCGCCGCAACCGGCCCCGACTGGCCGCGCGCATGACGCACGGCGACGAATCCCACCCCGACCGGGGCCAGCAGCGTGAGCGCGAACAGGCCCTCGCCGATCCAGAGCCCCACCCCCAGCATGGCGATGTAGGCGAGCCCCCACTGCACCGCGGCACCCGCAAATCCCAGCGCAAGCGTGTAGGGCCGCACCCGGCCAGCGAGCACCGCAAAGACGCCGAGCGCACCGGCGACGAAGGTGATCCCCGCGAGCAGCGCGACCCCAGGGGTCATCGAGGCGGCGGGCACGACGGCGGATTCGATCATGGGTTCCTATGGTAGACCTCCCCTGCCTGCCCGTCGCATGAACGCCCCCGCAGACATCTCCACGCAGAGGCCCACCCGGCGAACCGACGACTGGACCGCGCTGGTGAAGGCTCGCCTGAGCCTCATGGTGCTCGCCACGACGCTGGTGGGATTCCTGGTGGCGGTGCCCGGCTCGGTCGACTGGCCTCGACTGCTCTGGACCCTGGGCGGCACGTTCCTGTCTGCGGCCGCGGCGGCGGCGTTGAATCAGGCGATCGAGGTTCGTCATGACGCACGCATGCATCGAACCGCCAACCGGCCCGTCGCGGCGGGTCGGATGAGCGTGACCTGCGCCGTGGTGGTGGGCTTCGCGCTTGGCTACGCCGGCTGCTTCATGCTGGCGATGCGCGCAAACCTCCTGGCCTGCGGACTCTCCGCGCTCACGATCGTGCTGTACGCCGGGGTGTACACGCCCCTGAAGCGCGTTTCCACGCTGAACACCGTGGTCGGTGCGGTGGTGGGCGCCATTCCTCCGATGATCGGCTGGGCCGCCGCGAGCGACGGACTGCAGCGTGGCGCGTGGGTGCTCGCGGTGCTGCTGTTCACGTGGCAACTGCCCCACTTCTTCGCGCTGGCGTGGTTGCATCGCGAGGACTACGCGCGTGGCGGATTCCGCATGCTGCCCTCGGTGCCAGGCGGCGAGTCGATCGCGGCGCAGACCAGCGTGCTGGGTTCGATGCTGCTCGTCCCGATTGGTCTGATGGCCACGCTGCTCGGGCTCGCCGGTCTTGCAAGCGCGGTGGTGTGCGCGGCGGCCGGTCTCGCGATGACGTGGTTCGCGGTGGCGCATCTGCGCCGACTCGATCGTCCCACCGCGCGCAACCTCTTCCTGACGAGCCTGGTGTACCTGCCCGTGGTGCTGCTGGCGCTTGCGCTGGATCGCGGTCCGACCTCGGGCATGGCCGGCGTGCGTGGCGGACGGACCGTGCTGCAGGAAGCCCGATGAGCCGGCCTCCCGACGTGCCTGCGACGGGACCGCGCCGACTGCGACTTCGCGAGGGTGGATGGGTGATCCTGGCCGCTGTCGGGGTGTCCGCCGCGCTGCTGGCCTGGGCGCTCTCGGGCGTGGTGACGGGACATCGGCCCAAGGGTGATGGCCGCACGGTGGAGAGCTACGGGTTTGACCTCTCGAACCAGCGCCTGGAGGGCGGCGCGCTCGTGGCGAGCGGGAATCCGCGCGATTTCCTTGCGCCGCTCGACGCGCCACGCACCATGGCGGGCTTCGAGATGCAGGGGTGGAACGAGACGCATCGCACCAAGCTGGTCGTGAGCGATGATCGCGTGATCGGCGTGGTCGTGGGCGGCAAGGCGCGCGCCTATCCCGTGCGCGTGATGAATGTGCACGAGGTCTGCAACGACACCCTTGGCGGCATGCCGATCGCGGTCACCTTCAGTCCCCTGTGCGACGCGGCGGTGGCCTTCGATCGCCGCGTGGACGGCGGCGAACGCCTGTTCGGCGTGAGCGGCCTGCTGCTCGACTCGAACCTGGTGCTCTACGACCGAAGCGAGACGCCGAGCCTCTGGAGCCAGATGGGCCTGTGCGCGATCGCGGGACCCGAGGCCGGACGCGGCGCCACGCTGCGACAACTTCCGGATGTGCAACTCTGCACCTGGAAGCACTGGCTGGCCACGCATCCCGAGACCGACGTGGTGCTGCCTGGCGCCGACGACGAGCGGCGCATCAAGCAGTTCAGCTACAGCCGCTATCTGCTGAGTCCGCGCCTCGACTTCCCCGTCGCGCGCTGGCGTGAACCCGGCGACATGGCCGCCAAGACCCCGGTGATCGTGTTGCGTCGCGGCGAAGCCTGGAGGGAGATCCTCCTGGCGGATGCCGCCCAGGGCATGCCGCCGTTCGAGCTTGGCGACGCGACGATCGAGGTGGATGCGCAGGCGAAACCCGCGTCCGTGCTGTTCCGCACACGCGACGGCTCTCCCCTGCTGGTGACCCCCTGCCTGCACTTCGCCCGGATGGCGTTCACGCCGCGGCGTTGAACGAGCCGAGCCAGAGCGTGGCGTAGAGCACCAGCCACACCGCGTCGAGGAAGTGCCAGTACATGGCGCAATACACGGCGCCTTCGGGATGCTCCGGGCTGTAGCGTCCGGAGCGCGCGCGCCACCACACCACGACCAGCGGGACCAGACCGCCGATCACGTGCGCGGCGTGCAATCCCGTGAGCACGTAGAAGGTCCAGGCATAGAGACTGTCCTCGATGCGAAGCTCGGCGCGCCACAGATCAAGCCACGCCCACGCCTGCAGCGCCAGGAAACCGAGCGCAAGCGCCAGCGTGAGACCCGCGAGGCGCGCCGCGCGATCCTGCGACCCTCGCCGGATCGCGCGCACCGTCCCATGCATCGCGGCGCTGCTGGCCATCAGCACGCCAGTCGAGAGCAGCAGCAGGCGTGGCAGCGGTGGCGCGTCCAGCGGCATGAACGGTTCCGCAGGATCCGGATTCAGCCGAACCACCAGATATCCCAGGATCGTGGCCACGAACAGGACGCCCAGCGTGACCAGGAAGAGCCACATGCCGAAGACCCCCGCCGCGTGGCGCGCGCGGGGGGCGTCGAACGGATCCACGACGGCGGCGGTCTTCACCGCCACGGCATCGGGCTCCGGCTCACGGGCTGTACGGCGTGAAGCGGGCCACGGGCGCGCCTGGGGCGTTGGCCTGCAGCGTCGCCTCGACCTCGGGCGGATTGCCCACGAACTGCGTGGGGCGATACTGCGCCGTGTCCATCATGCAGAAGACCATCATGAGGATCACGAAGGCCATGCTGCCCACGAAGGTCAGCAGGTTGAACGGCCGATCCCACTTCAGGTGCATGAAGAAGAGCGCCACGAGCGTGGCCTTGATCACGGCCACGCCGAGCGCGATGACCATGTTGAACTCGCCGACGTCGATGTAGCGCACCGCCACCGTGATGGCGGTCAGCACCAGCAGCGCCCCGCCGACGGCGAAGAGGATCCACATCGGGACCAGGTGGCCGACGAGCGGGTGCGGCTCGTGCTTGGAATCGTGTGCGTTGCCGTGTGCCATGGGAGTCCTCGCGTTCCGATCAGTGGATCAGGTAGAAGAGCGGGAAGAGGAAGATCCAGACCAGATCGACGATGTGCCAGTAGAGACCACCGACGTCGACCGGCGTGAAGTAGTCGCTGCTGAAGTCGCCGCGCGCGCCGCGCCAGATCAGCCACGCCAGCATCACCATGCCGGCGAGCACGTGGATGCCGTGCAGGCCGGTCATGCAGTAGTAGATCGCGAAGAACAGGTGCGTGTTGGCCGGCATCGTCGGATCGGCCAGGTGCATCGACGGGTGCGCGAATGCCGGATCGTTGGCCGCGACAGGCAGGCCCTCGGCCTTCGCCTGCTGGCGAACGCTCGCCAACCCACCCGGCGCCGCGGCGGCGGCCTTGATGGCGCTCGCCTCGACCGGGGGCGTCGCCGCGATCGGCGCCACCGCCGGCGTCGCGGGATTCGCCACGGTCAGCGCGACCGGCGCAGGCGCCGGCGCAGTGCTGATGACCTTGGCCTCTTCGGCCCCCGCCGCGTCCTGCGGCGGGACGTAGAACGTCTTGCCCCACACCAGGTGCTCGTGGATCTTGTGGGTGTACTCGAAGTACTTGATCACCATGAAGCCCACGGCGCCCATGAAGGTGAGCACCAGGCACCACACCATGGCCTTCCTCCGATTGGTCTGCGCGAAACGCACCGCCAGCGCCATGGTGAGGCTGCTGAGGATCAGCACGCAGGTGTTCACGCCACCCATCAGCGTGTCCAGGTAGTGGCTCGCGTAACTGAAGACCTCGGGGAAGCGGCTGCGCAGCACCGCGTACGCCACGAAGAGGCCGCCGAAGAACAGCACTTCGGTCGCGAGGAACAGCCACATGCCCAGTTTCGCGCTGTCGAACTGGTGCGCAGGCGACTCGAAGTGGTGCTGCAGGAACGGGTACTTGGCGTGGTCGCCGTGCCCGTGCGCGTCATGCCCGTGGGCGTCGTGCGCGGATGCGTGGCTGGTGTGAAGGGTGCTCACGGGTGGGTCCTCGATGCGTTCAGGCGTGCGTTCAGTGCAGCGGGTTGCGCGCGGCCTCTGCCGCCAGCGCCGGATCGATCACGTAGCCCTGGGTGGCCTCGTCCCAGCGCAGCGAACGGAAGTCGTAGCAGTCGCCCACGCTGGGCTGGACCGCGAAGTTGTCGTGCGGTGGCGGGCTCGAGCACTGCCACTCCAGGCTGCCGCCGCCCCACGGATTGGCGGCGGCCTTGCGTCCGCCGAACAGGCTGCTGAGCAGGCAGTAGGCCGTCAGGAAGAAGCCGCTGGCCATGATGTACGAGCCGATCGTGCTGATCACGTGGTACGTCTGGTACTCCGGCAGGTAGTCGTAGTAGCGGCGCGGCATGCCCTTGGCGCCCAGATAGAACTGGGTGAAGAACGTCACGTTGAAGCCGATGAAGATGATGATGCAGGCCGCGGTGCCCAGCTTCTCGCTGTACATCTTGCCCGTCATCTTGGGCCACCAGTGGTGCAGGCCGCCGATCATGCCGATCAGCGCCGAGCCCATCATCACGTAGTGGAAGTGCGCCACCACGAAGTAGGTGTCGTGCAGGTGCACGTCGGTGTTCAGGGTGGCCAGGTGGATGCCCGTCAGACCGCCGATGGTGAACAGCACCAGGAAGCTGAGCGCATACATCATGGGCGTGGTCAGCGAGATGTTGCCCTTGTACAGCGTGGTGAGCCAGTTGAACACCTTCACCGCGCTGGGGATCGCCACGCTGAAGCTGATCAGGCTGAACAGCGTGTTCATGAGCGGGCTCTGGCCGCTGGTGAACATGTGGTGGCCCCAGACCAGGAAGCTGAAGATCGCGATCGCGATCGAGCTGAGCGCGATGAACTTGTAGCCGAAGATGTGGCGGTGCGCGTGCACGCTGATGAGCTCGCTGATGATGCCCATCGCCGGCAGGATCATGATGTACACCGCCGGGTGGCTGTAGAACCAGAAGAAGTGCTGGAACAGCACCGGATCGCCGCCCATGCTGGGATCGAAGATGCCGATGTTGATCGTGCGCTCCACCACCAGCAGCATCAGCGTGATGGCCAGCACCGGCGTGGCCAGCACCTGGATCAGCGCGGTGCTGTACAGCGCCCACAGGAACAGCGGCATGCGGAACCAGGTCATGCCCGGCGGACGCAGCTTGTGCACCGTCACCACGAAGTTCATGCCGGTGAAGATGCTGCTGAAGCCCAGGATGAACACGCCGAAGAGCACCGGGATCACGCCACCGGCGGTGGTGGTGGTGGAGTACGGCGTGTAGAAGGTCCAGCCGGTGTCGAAGCCGCCCATCGCCAGGCTGACCAGCGTGAACGCGGCGCCCACAAGCCACAGGTAGAAGCTGCCGAGGTTGAGCTTCGGGAAGGCCACGTCCTTCGCGCCGAGCATGATCGGCAGCACGAAGTTGCCGAGCGCCGCCGGGATGCTGGGGATGATCACCAGGAACACCATGATCGCGCCGTGCAGCGTGAAGAACTGGTTGTAGACGTCGGCCGTCACGCCTGGAATCGTCTGGCCGGGCGTCAGCAGCTCGGTGCGCACCAGCAGCGCGAAGACGCCGCCCACGAAGAAACTGACGAGCACGGCGACCATGTACATCAGGCCGATGCGCTTGTGGTCGAGCGTCAGCGCCCAGCTCAGGAAGCCGCGCGTGTGCGTGAGGTAGTTGTCCGGCCGGCTGGCCAGGTCGATCGGGCGGGATGCGTCGATGGTGGTCATGGCGTGTTCCTCTCTTCGCTCACTTCATGCTGACCTTGGGGGCGGCGGGCGCCTCCTTGAGGTACTTGCCGGTCTTGGGATCGAAGTCGTCCAGATGCTGCATCATGCCGATCACGGCATCGATGGCCTTGTCATTCAGCTGACCCTTGAAGCTCGGCATGGCGTTCCCATAGCCGCCGACCAGCTCGCTGCCGGGATTCAGGATGCTGTTGCGCAGGTAGTCCTCGGGCGTGGCGTACTTCTTGCCCGGCCCGATGAGGCTGGTGTAGGTCGAGCCGTCGCCGAACTTGCCGTCGGCGCCCTCGCCACCGTGCACGCGGGCCCAGATGCCCTTCCAGCTCGGACCGATGCCCTTGGTGCCGTCGAGCGAGTGGCACTGCTGGCAGCGCGCGTAGATCTTCGGACCGGCGCGGAAGAACAGTTCCTCCTCGGGGATCTTGTCGAGCCACTGGCTCTGCTCCACCAGCCACGCGTCGAAGTCCTCCTGCGCCAGCACATGCACCTTGCGGTTCATGTTGCTGTGGCCGGTGCCGCAGTACTCGGTGCAGAACAGGTTATGCGGATTCTGGCCCGACACGTCGTCGGCCTGGAACCAGAGATAGCTGTAGCGCCCCGGCACGAGGTCCTTCTTCACGCGGAAGTCGGGGATGTAGCAGCTGTGCAGCACGTCGCTGGCGCGCATGGTCAGCTGCACCGGTCGGCCGGCCGGCACGTACAGGTCGTCGCTGGTGGCGCCGTTGGGGTACTTGAAGCTCCACGCCCACTTCTGCGCGGTGACCTGCACCACGTAGGCGTTCTTCGGCGGCGTACTGATGTTCAGGAAGTCTCGGAACCCGATGTAGAAGATCACGATCACGATGAGCAGCGGCACGACGGCCCAGCTCGTCTCGAGCGGCAGGTTGTGAAGCGGACCGTCGCTGCGGAACGCCTGGCCCTTGCGCACTCGGTACTTGACCACGAAGTACACGAGCGCCGCGACGATGCCGAAGAAGAAGACGTAGCAGATCCAGTTGATCGCGTAGAACATCGGGTCCACGCTGTCCGCAAGATTGCTGGCGGCCGGTGGCAGCCATGCGGTGCCCTGCGGGGCGGTGTCAGCGGCGAGCGCAGCGGCGAGCGTTTGGAGGGCGGCGATCATGGTTCAGGTCTCGAGGGCTGATTCTTGGGGGGTCAGGCCGTCCGGGCCACCCCGTGATCCGCAGATGCCGCGGCCGGCGGCGCGAGCCGGCGCGCGCGGATCTCGCGGCGATAGAGGATGAAAAGGGTGGTTCCAAGGCCGATCACGGTGACCAGGCCACCAAGTTGCATGATCCGGAAGGCCCACAGCACATAGCCGCCCTTGGCGGGGTCGAACTGGTGGCACCAGAACACGAAGCGATCGAAGGTCGAGCCGAGCCGGCCCTCGCCTGCGCCCGTGAGTGCCAGACGCAGATCGGCGGCGGATGGCGCGACGCCCGGAAGGTACTGGCTGAGCACACCCGTGCCGGTCATCGCGAAGACCGCCGCCGGATGCGCGTACTCGCCATCGGGCATCAGACGGTATGGGAAGCCGACGGCGTCGGCGATCGAGCGAACGGTCGCGGCGTCACCGGTGAGGAATCGCCAACCCTTCTCGCCACCAGCGCGACCATACTCGGTCGCGTAGCCCTTGCGCTTGGCGGCCGCGAGCTCGGCGTTCTCGGCAGGATTGATGCTGATGAAGACCACGTCGAACTGGTCGCCCACGGTCCAGTCGAGCCCCTGCAGGCCACGCACCAGGCCATTCAGCGCCAGACTGCACAGCATCGGACAGCGCATGTAGCCCAGCTGCAGCAGGCGCGGCCGGCCGTCGGCGAACAGCTGGCCCATGGTGATGGTGCCGCCCGTCTCGTCACGCAGGGTCGCCTCCATGGGAAGCGAGCGTCCGCGGCCATCGGTGACCTCGAGTCCCTCGAGTTCCTTCGGGGCCGCGGTGGTCTCGGCGCTGGGTGCGAACCCGACACCATCGAGCGCGCGCTGCGCCATTGCGCCACATGCCATCACGAGCGCGGCGAGGGCCGCGAGATGCCGTTGGCAGGATGGACGCGGACGGGGGCTCACTTGGCGGACGCTCCCTGTGCTGGCGCGGGCGCTGCGGCGGACGCAGGCGCGCCTGCCGCCGGCAAGCCTTCCTTCGCCACGATCTCCATGGCGCGCTCGACCGGGATGCGGATCTTCTGGTTCACCTTGCCGTCCGCCTCGGTCCACGGATAGCGCTGGTAGCTGCCAAGCTGCTCGCGCCACGTCGCGCGCACGGCCTCAAGCCTGGCGTACGCGGGATCGATCACCTTGGCGTCGGTCTCGCGCGTCTCGGCGTGGAAGTACATCACGCTGGCCGCCACGACCAGCGCGACCAGGATCACGATGCCCGCGAGCGAGAAGAACCACGTGCTCCCGGGCTCGGGATCGTCCAGCTGCGTCGGAATGGCGGAAGTGTTGGCGCTCATGTCGTTCTCCGATCAGAAGTTCTCGAAGCGCAGGCTCTCGGCCAGGCGCGGATCGCCCTTGCACAGCAGGCCCGTGCGCACCAGACGCGCGAGCGTGCGGCCCACCAGCAGGAACAGCATGCCCACGGACAGCGCGAGCAGGCCGGGGTTCAGGACCGGAGCCGCCTCGTTGGCGTAGGCCGCCAGCAGCGCGTCGTAGGTGTCGTACTTGCCGAGGTCGTGCGGAATCACCGGCTGGATCAGGTAGGCCAGGTCCACCCAGTGGAAGACCAGCATCCAGACCACGCCGAACGTCAGCGTGCCACGCCATCGCTTCGTCCAGCGGCTGATCAGGAAGAGGAACGGGATGACGAAGTGGCCGAACAGCAGCGCGGCGCTGACGATGCGCCACTGGCCGATCTGCCGTGCCATGAACCACGTGGTCTCCTCGGGCACGTTGCCGTACCAGATCAGCATGTACTGGCTGAAGGCGATGTACGCCCAGA
>JBMOGS010000029.1:0-30838 GCA_049318245.1 Phycisphaerales bacterium
CGCGTGTTCCAGTTCCTCGAGCACCAGCACGACCGCGCCTTCGGCCAGCACGAAGCCGTCGCGGTCCTTGTCGAAGGGCCGGCTTGCCTTGGTGGGATCCTCGTTGCGTGTGCTCAGCGCCTTCATCGCGCTGAAGGCCGACACGGCCACCGGCCCGATCGCCCCTTCCGCGCCGCCTGCGAGCATCACGTCGGCGTCGCCGCGCTGGATCATGTGGAAGGCCGCGCCCACCGCGTGCGAGCCGGTGGCGCAGGCGGTCGCGGTCGCGATGTTCACGCCCTGCAGGTTGAAGCGGATGCTGGTCTGGCCCGCGCAGGCGTTCACCATGAGCCGAGGCACCACGAAGGGGCTCACCTTGCGGGGGCCGCCCTCCATCAGTCGGGCGTGGTTCACCTCGATCGTGTCGATGCCGCCGATGCCGCTGCCGATCGCCACGCCGCGGCGCTCGAAGTCGCCCGCGTTGAAATCGATGCCGCAGTCGCGGGCCGCCTCGACGGCTGCGCCAAGGCCGTACAGGCAGAAGCGGTCCATCCGCTTCGCCTCACGACCGTCCACACCCATGTGCTTCTCGGGATCGAAGCCCTTCACCTCGCCGCCGAAGCGGGTCGGCCAGTCGGGGGTCGTGGGGAAGTTCGTGATCGGACCGATGCCCGACCGGCCCTCGAGCAGGCTTTGCCAGAAGGAGGGGACATCGATGCCGACGTCGGTGACGGCACCGAGGCCGGTCACGACGACGCGTCGAAGCGTGATCGTCCGAGGCATGCGGGTGCGGGGCGGAGGACCGCCGGGGTCAGGACTTCGCGGCCAGACCCTTGTTGATCATGTCGACGGCCTGACCCACGGTGTGGATCTTCTCCGCCTGATCGTCCGGGATCTGGATGTCGAACTCTTCCTCGAGCGCCATGACCATCTCGACGGTGTCGAGACTGTCGGCGTTGAGGTCATTGGTGAAGCTGGTGTCGCGCGTGATCGTCTCCTTCTCGACGCTCATCTGCTCGGAAACGATCTTGATCACCTTGGTTTCGATCTCTTGCTCGGTCACGTCGCTTCTCCTGGGAATGCGGACCCGGGCTGGCCGGGTTCCTGAAGTCTCTGAAGGCCGGAAGGGTAGCGCGAAAGGCCAAAAACCGCCACGAGGCGGTCGGCCGGGGAAGTCACATGGCCATGCCGCCGTCCACCACGATCACCTGGCCGGTCACGTAGCCACCATCCTCGCCGGTCAGCCATCCGATGGCCGCCGCGATGTCATTCGGGGTGCCGAATCGCTTGAGCGGAATGTTCGGCAGGGCCGCCTCCTTCACCTGCGGCGGGAGGACCGCGGTCATGTCGGTCTCGATGAAGCCCGGGGCGACCACGTTGGAGGTGATGCCCTTCGAGCCCAGTTCACGCGCGATGCTCTTGGTCATGCCCACCAGTCCAGCCTTGGCCGCGGCGTAGTTGGCCTGGCCCGCATTGCCCATGAGGCCACTCACGCTGCCCACATTCACGATGCGGCCGAACCGGCCCTTCATCATGGGTCGGCTGGCGGCGCGGCAGGCCACGAAGGCGCTCTTGAGGTTCACGCGGATCACGTCGTCGAAGTCGGCGTCGCTCATGCGCATGAGGAGGCCGTCCTTCGTGATGCCCGCGTTGTTCACCAGGATGTCGAGACGGCCGTGCTTTTCGGCCACGTCCTCGACCATCGCGGCCAGGGCCGTCGCGTCGCCCACATCGCAGCCGCGCGCCTCGAAGCGGCCGCCTGCGGCCTGGATCGCCGCGCCCGTCTCGGCGAGGTTGTCCGCGCTGCGTGCCACGCCCACGACCAGTCGGCCGTCCTTCGCGATCCGTTCGGCGATGGCCCGGCCAATGCCTCGGCTGGCTCCTGTCACGATGGCAACGCGATTTTCGATGGCTCGCTCCTGTCTGGTGGAAGTGGCGTTGACGCCCGAATGGGCGGGCATGATGAGGTGCGGCCCGTCGGCGCGCAACCGGCTGTCCGGCAGGCTGGCTCAGTTCGACTTGCCGGGCGTTCCGCCGGGCTGTCCCGAGGCGGGTTCCTCGCCCTTCACCGAACGATCCTCCTGCGCCGACTCCAGCGGCACATCGGGCTTCTTCGATTCCTCGAGCGAACTTCGGGTGTACGCCATCCACTGCTTGATGCGGGGCTCGGCGGTGGTGCCCGAGAGCTTGTCCATCATGTTGGGCCAGTTGGGCTGGGCCTCCAGCTGGATCTGGTCGGGATTGTCCTTCGACTCCGCGAAGGTCCAGAGCTGGCCCTGGAACTTGTCGCCCACCAGGAACACCGCCAGCACGTCCGGGCCTGCGCAGCCAATGCTGACGCGGTCCACGTCCTGGCCCAGTGTCTTCCACTCGCCGCCCTTGACCATGGTCTCCAGCGTGGCCTTGTCGCGCGCGGAGAGCATGGGCTTGAGGGCGTCCTCCTTCGCGTTCAGCATCGCGTCGAAGAACACCAGCAGCGCCTCCAGCCGCTTCATGTCGGAGGCGGCGTCGCCGGAGGAGGGACGCTCGCTTTCCTCCATGCGAAGGCGCTTGTCGAGGCCGAGTCGCGTGACGACCTCCTCGACCGACTCGACCTTCACGGTCTCGACCGGGGCGGGTGGTGGCGGGGGCGCCTGCGCGGCCTGGTCCTCTTCCTTCTTGCCGCAGCCCGCAACGGCGAGCACGGCGACCAGCAGGGTGGCTCCGATCGCGTCAGGCCTTCGCACGCTGGGGTTCCTCGATGGCGTCATGGGTGGTCACCTCGGCGGTTCGGTCGATGCGGCGCATGAGGCCGCGAAGCACGCTGCCCGGGGCCATCTCGTGCAGCGACGCGCTTGCATCGAGACCCTGGGCCTTGCGCCACGACAGCATGTCGAGGCAGCAGGCATCCCAGCGTACCGGCTTCACGATCTGGTCCACCAGCAGCGACTTCAGGGTTGCGGCGTCGGCCCCGTGCGGCTTGCCGGTCACGTTGCTCCACACGGGGCAGCGCGCGGCGCGGAACTCGACGGTCTCGAGCGCGCGCGCCATGCCTTCGGCCGCGGGCGCCATGAGCGGACTGTGGAAGGCGCCGGCGACCGCAAGCTTGGTCGCGCGCAGTCCCATGGCGCCAGCCACCTCGACTGCGCGGTCGCATGCCTCGGCGTGGCCGCTCAGCACGATCTGGCCGGGCGCGTTGAAGTTCGCGGGAACCAGCACCTGACCCTTGGCGGCCGCGGCGCAGACCTCGTTCGCCTTGACCTCGTCGCCGCCGATCAGCGCGACCATGCCGCCCTTGCTGGCCTCGGCCGCACGCTGCATGAGGCGACCGCGCGTGGAGACGAGTCGCAGCCCCTCGACGAAGGAGAACACGCCGGCAAGCGCGAATGCGGTGTATTCACCCAGCGACAGCCCGAGTGCCGCGGCGATCGGAGTCTCGCCGCCGTGCTCGGTCCGCGCGGCGTGGCAGGCGTAGCCGCAGGTGAACAGGGCCGGCTGGCTCACGTCGGTGCGGTTGAGCGTCTCGACGGGGCCTTCGAAGCAGATCGCGCTCAGTCGCGCACCGCCCTCGAGCTCCACGATCTGGTCGGCCTGCGCGAACAGCGCGGCCGCGGTCGGACTGGCGTCTCGCCAGGACTTGCCCATGCCCACGGATTGGGCACCCTGGCCCGGGCAGAGGAGGATGTGCTGCAGACTCATGGTTGGATCTCCTTGCAGACGCGCGCCGATGATTCGCGGGGTCACACGTTCCAGACGCCGCTCGCCCAGGTCATGCCGCCGCCGAAGGCCACGAGCATCATGGGCTGACCCGCGGGCACCTTGCCCGCGCGCCACAGCTGGTCCAGACACAGTCCCACGCTGCCGGCGCTCGAGTTCCCGAAACGATCGATGTTCACGTAGACCTTCTCGGGCGGCAGGCCGATCTTCTCCATTGCGCTCTCGATGATGCGGATGTTGCTCTGGTGGCAGATCACCTGGCTCAGATCGGCTGGCGTGAGCTTCGTGGCGGAAAGCGCGTCCTCGATCACCTCGCGGAAGCGGTTCACGGCGAACTTGAAGACCTCGCGGCCATTCATGCGCAGACAGCCGAGCCGGATCGGGTTGTCCAGGTCGGCTTCCGGCACCTCCTGCGGGCGGCGTGGCATGTAGAGGCCGGACCAGTCGCGCCCGTCACTGCCAAGCTGCTGATGGATGCATCCGCGGTCGGGGTTCTCGTCGGCGACCAGGATCGCCGCGCCGGCCGCGTCGCCGAACAGGATGCTCACGGAGCGCTCCTGATAGTCGATCACGGTGCTCATGGCGTCGCCTCCGCACACGCCGATGCGCTTGAAGCGCCCGCTGCGGATGAGCGAATCGGCCAGATTCATGCTGTAGACGAAGCCGCTGCACGCGGCGACCACGTCGAAGGCGCCGGCGCCCACCGCACCGACCTCGCCGGCCACGCGGCAGGCCACGCTGGGGCAGCTCATCTCCTGCGTGCAGGTGCCCACGATGATCAGGTCCAGGTCGCTTCCCTTCATGCCCGAGGCGTCGAGCGCGTTCTTCAGCGCGTCGCGGTTCAGGGTGAAGGTGCCTTCCTTGCTGGGGTCGCTCACGCGGCGTTCGCGGATGCCCGTGCGCTGCACGATCCACTCGTCGCTGGTGTCGACCATGCGCGAGAGATCGTCGTTCGTCAGGCGTCGTTCCGGCACCGCGCTGCCCGTGCCGACGATCCGGACGCCTGGGGCGCCGGCGATTCGCGTCACGCGTTCACCTCGGCGTCGGCGCCCACGCCCCGCAGTTCGCCAAGGCGTTGGCTGATCTGGCCGTTCAGGCCGGTGATCACGAACTGGCGCATGCGCAGGATCGCGTTCATGATCGTGCGCGCCTGGCTGCTACCGTGGCTGATGAGGCAGACGCCGTTCACGCCCAGCAGCGGAGCACCGCCGTACTCGTGATAGTCGTGCTTCGCGTAGAGGCTCTTCACGACGGGCTCCAGACGCGCAGCCAGTTCCGGATCGATGGCGAGCACCTCGCGTGCCAGCGCCTTGAAGATGCCGCTCGAGAGGCCCTCGGCCAGCTTGATCATGACGTTGCCCACCACGCCGTCGGTGATGACCACGTCAGCCTCGCCGTCGAACACGCCGCGGCCCTCGACGAAGCCCGTGAAATTCAGGCCTTCCGCGCTGCGCAGCAGGTCGCGCGCCAGGCGCATGTCGTCGGTGCCCTTCTGCTCCTCGCCGCCCACGTTCATGATGGCCACGCGCGGCTGCGGAATGCCGATCATGGCGCGGGCGTAGGCCTCGCCCATCACGCCGTACTGCGCCAGATGCGCAGGGCGGGGCTCGATGTTGGCACCGACGTCGATCAGGACCACCGGACCCGCGAAGGTCGGCACGGTCACCGCGATGCCGGGGCGGATCACGTTCGGCAGACGGCGCATGTACATCTGCGCGGCGCCGACCATCGCGCCGGTGTTGCCGGCGCTCACGATCGCGTCAAGACGGTTCTCCGCCTTGGGCCCCGCGTGCTTGGCCATGACGACCAGGCTGGCATCCTTCTTGGAGCGGATCGCGTCGACGGGCGCGTCGTCCATGCCGATCACCTCGGTGGTCGCCACGATCTCGATGCGCGCGTCGCGGATGCCGCGTTCGCTCAGTGTCTCCTCGATGACGCGGCGATCGCCGTAGAGAACCAGCCGATCTTCCGGCGGAAGTTTCGGGAGCGCCTGCAGACAGCCCTTGAGGATTTCGTCAGGGGCGTTGTCGCCGCCCATGACGTCCACGCCGAGTCGCATGGATCACTGGCCCGCGCGAGAGGTCTTCACCTGCAGGCCGGGACGAACGTAGCCACAGCCCGTGCAGGCGGTGTGCGGACGCTTGGCGGTGCCGCAGTTCGGGCAGAGGACGGTGTGCACGGCCTTGATCGCCTGATGCGAACGACGGCGGCGGGTACGACCTGGAGACTGGCGGAAAGCTGGGGTCATGGCGTCCTCGGTAGAAGTTCCCGCAGGGGACCCTGCAGGGAGCCCCACAAGGTAACCAAACCCGCATTGATGTCAAGGCGTTAGCAATTCCGATAACAAGGTCCGACCCCGCTATCGGGCGTTGTTTGGCACTCCAAGGATCCTCGAACCGATACCTCCGCATGGGCTCGTATGAACTGTTCACCGACGGGGCCTGTTCCGGCAACCCTGGACCGGGTGGCTGGGCCTTCGTCTTGAGGGGTCCTGGACTTCAGGGCGACCTGGAGGTGAGCGGGGGCGAGCCGGAAACAACGAACAATCGGATGGAATTGCTCGCCGTGATCCGCGGTCTTGAGGCGCTGTCAGGGCCTTCGGCCGTCCGGGTGGTCTCCGACAGCGAGTATGTGGTCAAGGGCCTGCGCGAATGGCTGGATGGCTGGAAGTCGCGAGGATGGCGAACCGCAGCCAAAAAGCCCGTGAAAAATGAGGATTTGTGGAGGCAGCTCGACACGCTTCGCGCCACCCACCGCCTGTCGCCGGAGTGGATCCGGGGACACAACGAGCACCCGGAGAACACGCGGTGCGACGCGCTGGCAGTGGCCGCCATCGAGCGGATGCGGCGCGGCAGGGGCTGAAACGAGCCGAAATCGGGTGTTGGGCGTGAAGTCGTGCCCGGATCGGCGGTTTCAAACCCTTGCGGAGGCCCTCCAATCTGCGTTACACTCGCCGATCCGGCCCTGCAAGGCCGGTTCTTCCACAGGACTCCTGCATGCCGACCATCAATCAGCTCGTTCGCAACCCTCGCCGCGACAAGCCCGCCAAGAGCAAGGTCAAGGACCTCGCTCGCTGCCCGCAGAAGCGCGGCGTGTGCCTGCAGGTGAAGACCGTCACCCCGAAGAAGCCCAACTCGGCGCTTCGCAAGGTGTGCCGCGTTCGCTTGAGCAACGGCAAGGAAGTCACCGCATACATCGGCGGCGAAGGCCACAACCTGCAGGAGCACAGCATCGTGCTCGTGCGCGGTGGTCGCGTGCGCGATCTGCCCGGTGTGCGCTACCACGTGGTGCGCGGCACCCTGGACTGCCTCGGCGTGGATGGCCGCAAGAAGGGCCGCTCGCTGTACGGCGTGAAGAAGAAGGCCGCTGCGGCCACCAAGAAGAAGTGATCCGCGGGGATCACTCGACGGAACGACGAATCAAATCACTCGCGCCGCAAGGCGCACAACAACTTCGGCAAGTAATCGCGGGCTTTCACCTCCGGGCATGTCGCCCGACCCGCGGTGAACGATGGATTCCACTTCGGAATCGCCGAGCCTTCAGGAGGAGCCCCCAATGGGCGGACGCATCACTCACAGCGAGAAGCAGCTTCAACCCGATCCCCGCTACCAGGACACCACGGTGGCGAAGTTCATCAACTGCCTGATGTACGACGGCAAGAAGGCCACCGCGCAGAAGGTCGTGTACGCGGCCTTCGACGCGATTCAGGCCAAGCTGGACAAGGAGAAGCCGGAGAACCTGCCACGCACCGCGATCGAGGTCTTCCAGAAGGCCCTGGACAACGTGCGCCCGGTCGTCGAGGTGCGCTCGAAGCGCGTCGGCGGCGCGAACTACCAGGTGCCGATGCAGCTGAACCGCCGTCGCCAGCAGAGCCTGACCTTCCGCTGGATCCTGGAAGCCACGCGCGAGGAGAAGGGCAAGCCCATGCACCTGAAGCTCGCCGCGGAGCTCTTCGGGGCCGCGAAGGGCGAAGGCAAGGCTATCCAGACCAAGGAGAACACCCACCGCATGGCCGACGCCAACAAGGCGTTCGCGCACTTCGCGTGGTGATCTGAACGAGCCAAGGCTCGCAGCCTCAGCGCCCGCGGTTGTCGGACCGCGGGCGCTTCTCTTTTTGGGCTGTGCGGGGAGAATGCGCGTGTGCACGAGATCCACCACCGTCAGACGCTTCTTGCATGGATGGGCCAGGCGGGACAGACCCGCCTCGCCGGTGCGCACGCGCTCGTGGCGGGCTGTGGCGCCCTGGGCGGCGTGATCGTGGAATGGCTCGCGCGCGCGGGCGTGGGCGAGCTCACGCTGGTCGATCGCGACGTGGTCGAGATGAGCAACCTCCACCGGCAGGTGCTCTTCACCGAGCGCGACGCGCGCGATCGCGTGGCGAAGGCCGAGGCCGCCGCACGGCGCGTGCGGGAGATCGCGCCGGGGGTGCGGGTGCACGCCTGTGTGGAGCATCTCGGGCCCGGCAACGCGATGGAGCTCGCGCGGGGTGTGGGCGTGATCGTGGACGGTCTGGACAACATCGAGGGTCGCCTGGTGCTGAACGACCTGGCCGTGCGCGAGCGGATTCCCTTCGTGCACGCGGCGGCCGTGGCCATGCAGGGACGATCGCTCGCGGTGCTTCCCGACGGAGCGTGCGTGCGCTGCGTTTTCCCCGAGATGCCGCAGCCGGGCGCGCTCGAGACCTGCGACACGGCGGGTGTGGCGGGGCCGGTGGTGGGACTCGCGGGCTCGTTCGCGGCGCTGCAGGCGATGCGCGTGCTGGTTGGGCGTCTGGATCTCGTGGATCGCGGACTGTGGTGCGCGGACCTTGATCGCAATCGCGTGGTCTCCGTGGTGGTGCAGCGAGATCCGGCGTGCGCGTGCTGCGTCGGGCGGAAGTTCGAGTACCTGGAGGCTGGCGGCGAGCGGACCGCAAGCCTGTGCGGCCGCGGCGCGGTGCAGGTGCTGCCCGCGGCCGGTGCGCGCGGGGCCGTGAGCCTGGAACGACTGGCGGCACGACTGCAGGCGCACGGCCGGTTCGATCGCCAGGGTGACCGCCTGCACGGCGAGATCGACTCCGCACGCAACGCCGATGGCGTTCCCTACGAGCTCACGGTGTTCGCCGATGGCCGCGCGATCGTGGGGCGGTGCACGGATCGGGATGCGGCGCTTGGTGTCTACGACCGCTTCGTGGGCGGCTGACGCGCGCGGCTAGCATCCGCGCATGACCACCGCGACCCACACCAGCATCGGATCGATGATCGCCTCCGGCCTCCGCATGGCGATCGGGTATGGACAGAAGCTCTGCGCCGATGCGCCTGAGGCGAAGTTCGGACACATGCCCAGTCATGGCATGAACAGCGCGCTGTTCAACATCGGTCATCTCGCGATCTATCCCGAGAAGGCATTCGGGCTCATCGGACATCCGGAGCTCGCGAAGCCGCTTCCCGAGAAGTGGGAGGAGCTCTTCAAGAACGGAGCGCCCTGCGTGGAGCAGGACGGCCGCTATCCCGGCAAGGACGCGGTGGTGCAGCGCTACGTGGAGCGTTACACGGCGCTGGCCGACGCGTTGGAGACCGTGCCGGACGAGGTGATGCAGCGACCGAACCCCATGGGTGGTCGAATGACCGAGATGCTTCCGACGATCGGCGCCGCCACCATGTTCCTCTGCGGAAGCCACCTGCAGATGCATCTGGGCCAGGTGAGCGCGTGGCGTCGCGCGATCGGTCTTGGCAGCGCGATGTGATCCTTCGTCCAGGCCAGGTCCATGTCGCGAACGCACATCCTGGCGCTGGATCAGGGGACCACGAGCTCGCGGGCGATCGTGTTCGACGCATCGGGTGTGGCGCGCGGCACGGCGCAGCGCGAGTTCACGCAGGGCTTCCCGCAGCCTGGATGGGTGGAGCATGATGCGCAGGAGATCTGGAGGACGCAGCTCGACACCGCGCGGGGCGCGCTGAAGGCAGCCGGCGTCGCCGCCGCGGACGTCGCCGCGATCGGCATCACGAACCAGCGCGAGACGGTCGTGGTGTGGGAGCGTGCCTCGGGCCTGCCGATCGCGCCGGCGATCGTGTGGCAGGATCGCCGGACGTCGCCGCAGATCGAGGCGCTTCGGGCCTCCGGCATCGAGCCGATGGTGATCGAGCGCACGGGTCTGCTGCTGGATCCCTACTTCAGCGCCACCAAGATCGCGTGGCTCCTGGATCACGTGTCCGGTGCGAGGACGCGCGCCGAGCGCGGCGAACTTGCCGCAGGCACGGTCGACAGCTGGCTGCTCTGGAACCTGAGCGGCGGGGCGGTGCACGCGACCGACGTGACGAACGCGAGCCGCACCATGCTGATGGATCGGCGCACGCTCGCATGGGATCCCGAGTTGCTCGCCGCGTTGCGCGTGCCGGCATCCATCCTGCCCCGCATCCAGCCGAGTGACGCGGCGTTCGGCGTCTCGAAGGCCGAGCTGCTGGGTGCGGAGATCCCGGTGCATGGCATCCTGGGGGATCAGCAGGCCGCCCTGTTCGGGCAGCGCTGCACGGAGCCAGGGATGGCGAAGAACACGTTCGGCACGGGCTGCTTCATGCTCATGCAGACGGGCACGCGCGCGGCGACGAGTCGACATCGTCTGCTCGGCACGGTCGCGTGGCAACGTTCGGCAGAGCCTGCGCATCATGCCCTGGAGGGCAGCGTCTTCGTCGGCGGCAGCGCGATCCAGTGGCTGCGCGATGGACTGGGCATCATCCGAACCGCGCCCGAGGTGAATGCGCTGGCGGCGAGCGTGTCCGATGCGGGCGGCGTGATGATGGTGCCCGCCTTCACGGGCCTGGGCGCGCCTCGTTGGGACCCGCACGCGCGCGGCGCCATGCTGGGCATCACGCGCGGCACCACGGCCGCGCACATCGCGCGCGCCACGCTGGAGGGGATCGCGCACCAGGTGGCGGATCTCGCCGATGCCATGAGCGCGGATGCGGGCACGCCGCTGTCCTTGTTGCGTGTGGATGGAGGCGCGGCGGCGAGCGACTTCCTGATGCAGCTGCAGGCGGAACTGCTTGGCATCGTGCTGGAGCGACCGAAGGTGGTCGAGACGACCGCGCAGGGTGCGGCGTTCATGGCGGGGCTTGGATGCGGCCTCTGGAGCGACGCGGCGCAGCTGGCTCGGATGCGAACGGTGGATCGGACGTTCCAGCCCACGTGGGATCCGGGTCGGCGCGCCGAGGCCCGCGCTCGCTGGGAGCGCGCGGTCGAGTGCAGCCGTTCATGGCATCCTGCCGAAGAGGTGGTTCGATGATCATCGGTCCTGCGCTGGCTGCGAGGCTCCAGGAAGCGAGGCGCGAGGCCATTCGCCAGCGCACCCAGGGCCTGGACGCCCTGGGTGCCGAGCACTTCGACGTGCTGGTGATCGGCGGGGGCGCGACGGGACTTGGCGTCGCGGTGGACGCGGTCACGCGAGGCCTTCGAACCGCGATCGTCGAGGCGAACGACTGGGCTGCCGGCACGAGCAGCCGCAGCACCAAGCTTGTGCACGGCGGCGTGCGCTATCTGGAGCAGCTGGACTTCGGTCTGGTGCGCGAGGCGCTTCGCGAGCGCGGTCTGCTCCATCGCAACGCGCCGCATCTGGTGCATCCGCTTCCGTTCATCGTGCCAAGCTTCAAGTGGTGGGAGGGTCCGTTCTACGGCGCCGGCCTGAAGCTGTACGACGCGCTCGCGGGCAGCCTGAACCTGAAGCCCAGCCGGTTCGTCGGGCGCGAGGAGGTCATCGCGCGCATTCCGAACGTCCATCTGGATGGTCTGCGCGGCGGCGTCGAGTACCACGACGGACAATTCGATGACGCGCGCATGGCGATCAGCCTGCTGCGGACCGCGGAACTGCGCGGGGCCATCGCTGTTCGATCGATGCGCGTGGTTTCACTGGTCAGGGAGAGCGGGCGGGTGTCTGGTGCAGAGGCGAGCTGCGCCTTGACGGGGCGGACCGTTCGCATCCGCGCGCGCACGGTCGTGAACTGCACGGGCATCTTCGCGGATGGCGTTCGCGCGATGGAGTCCGAGATCGCGCGGCCCATGATCGAGCCCGCGCAGGGGGTGCATGTCGTGCTAGACCGCAGCTTCCAGCCCAGCGACACCGCCATCATGGTTCCGCACACCGACGATGGACGCGTGCTATTCGTCATTCCGTGGCATGGCCACACGCTCATCGGCACCACGGACATCCCGCGTCCCGTGGCAGAGGAGGACCCACAGCCCACCGAGGAGGAGATCGGGTTCATCCTGCACAACGCGGGTCGATACCTCCAGCGCATCCCCGCGCGCGGCGATGTGCTCGCCGCGTTCGCCGGCATGCGACCGCTCGTGCACGAGGGGGGCATGGATGGCACCGCGAGCAAGAAGGTCAGTCGCGAGCACGTGGTGCTGGTGGGTGATGCCGGCCTGGTGAGCGTGATGGGGGGCAAGTGGACCACGTACCGCAAGATGGCGCAGGACGGTCTTGATCGGGCGATCGAGATCGGAGGGCTTGCGGCGCGGCCATGCGAGACGGAGGCGCTGCGTGTCCACGGCGCGATCGATCGTGCCGACGCGGCATGGCCGGCAGAGGAGTGGCTGCAGGCGTACGGTTCGGAAGCGTCGGAGCTGCGTTCACTCATGGCACGCGATGCGGACATGGCCACGCCACTCGATCCGCGATTGCCTTACACGGTGGCCGCACTCTGGTGGGGTCTGCGGCATGAGCAGGCGCTTTCGACCGAGGATCTGCTCTTCCGCCGCGTTCGTGCCGGGCTGCTCCACTCGGGTGCGACTCGGGACATCGCGTCGGCACTGGAGCCGGTTCTGGCGGCATCGTGAGACGCGGAAGCGGTCCGTGGAATCGGGGACACGGGGGCGGTTGAAATCGGGAAGTGGTGAATAACAAGGTCTGACCCTGTTACGCGGACGCGGGTGCTTCTAGATTCGCGGCATGCGCATCTCTCGGATCACCTCCGCGTTGCTGGCACTCGCGATCGTCTCGCTGCTGGTTGCGGGCGGAACGGTGCCCTCGATCACGCCCGCTCCAGCGAGCACGCAGCCCTCCGGGAATGCCGCGATCAAGGTCGCGCTGCAGGAACGCAGGGCCTGGACCTTCAAGGATCCCGCGCCCATCGTGACCATCGACAATCAGTTCAGTGGCGCGCGGGTCAACGATTGCACGCAGGTCGGGCCGCACGACTACCGGATCCTCATCACGCCGGAGAACGAGCCGATCAACCCGAGTCCCTGGTACGCGTTCCGGATCCAGGCCTCGAAGCCGGTCGATGTCACCATCCGTCTGGCGATCGCCACGGCGAAGTCGCGCCCGCACGCGCGCATCAGCGAGGATGGCGTGAAATGGAAGCGGGTTCCCGCGTCCGACTGGAAGGGGGCGTCGGGCGCGGCGGAGTGCGTGATGAAGCTGAAGGTGGGTCCGAAGCCGACCTGGGTCGCGAGCAACCACCTGGTGAGCGTGGACCAGCTCTGGGCGTGGACGGATGCGCTTGCGGCACGTCCCGGCGCGAAGATGCGCACGGTGGGCAAGAGCATCGCGGATCGCCCGATCAAGCTCGTCGAGGTCGATCAGGGTGCGCCGCCCAACTACGTCATCGTGATCGGACGCCAGCATCCGCCCGAGGTGACCGGCAGCATGGGACTGATGTCATTCATGGACCGCGTCATGGATGACAGCGAGATGTCCACGAAGTTCCGGAAGAAGTTCCGCATCGTGACGGTGCCGTTGGTGAATCCCGATGGCGTGCATGAGGGACAGTGGCGCAGCACGCTGGGTGCGGTGGACGCGAACCGCGACTGGCACGACTTCAGCCAGCCCGAGACGGCGGCCGTGCGCGATGCGATTCTCGAGATCCAGAAGCGGCCGGATGCGCGGCTCTTCCTGCTCCTGGACTTCCACACCACCTCGAAGGACATCTTCTACCTGCCTCCCGATTCGGCGAAGACCTTTCCACCGAACTTCTCGCGTCGATGGGTCGAGGCCATCCAGGCTCGCTTTCCCGATTACGAGGTCGAAAGCAACGGCTCGCACAACGCGGACCAGTGGACGTTCAAGCGCTGGGCATTCGAGACCACCGGCGCGCCGGGCATCACGTACGAGCTCGGCAGCGCCACGTCCGCCGACAAGATCGAGCGGATCGTGAAGGGCGCGGCCGATGAGGCGATGAAGCTGCTTCTTCAGAGCGCCGACGCACCACGGAGCGAGGGGCCATTTCCGCCCAAGCCGGGAACGATCGTGGAGGTGAAGCCCTCGGGCCGACCGGTGAAGGTGGGACCTTGAGCATGCCGGCACTGCCGCCGAAGTGCTAGGGTTTCGAGATGGAGATGCTGCCGATCGACGTGGGTTACCTCGGGGTGGACGGTGCCGCGAACGCCTTCCTCGTGAACGGACCCTCCGGTCGGGTGCTCGTCGAGTGCGGGCCGGCGGCCTGCGTGGCGCGTCTGGTCCAAGGCTTGCGGGAACACGGAACGGATCCAGCGGGGATCGGGGACCTGCTGCTCACGCACATCCATCTGGATCACGCGGGTGGCGCGGGGCACCTGGCTGCGCACGGTGCTCGCGTGCACGTGCACCCGTTCGGGAAGCCGCACCTGGTCGACCCGTCGAAGTTGATCTCGAGCAGCCGCCGCGTGCATGGTGCCGCATACGACCTGCACTACGGCGATCCGCTTCCCATACCCGAGGCCTCCGTGCATGCGATCGATGACGGCGCCCGCCTCCACGCCGCCGGTCTCCACTGGGAGGCGCTTCACACCCCGGGGCACGCCCGTCACCACGTCGTCTGGCTGCTTCGGTTCGCGTCCGCCTGTCACGCTTTCATGGGCGATCTGGCGGGGATTCTCGTGCCCGAGAGCCGTTTCATCGCGGTGCCCACGCCACCACCCGAGTTCGAACCCGATGCGTGGATCGCGAGCCTGCGTCGCGTGCGTGCATGCGCACCCACCCATCTCTGGCTCACGCATGGCGGATGCGTGGGAGGAACCGGCGAGTCCGCCGCACGGTTCCTGGATCACGCGATCTGCCGGGTCGAGGAGACCGCAACCTGGCTGCGTGAAGCGATGCCGATGTCCGACGCGGACGTGGTGCGTGCGGGACTGGCCCGCGAGCGCGAAGCTGCGCTGGCCGCGGGCGTGCGTCCGAACCGGATGGAGCAGTTCATCGACGAGGCATTCGTGCGCATGAACCTCGGCGGCGCGCGCCGCGCGTTCCGGCCACGCGACTGACGGCGTCAGCGTCGCGTCACGTCGACCACGCGCGATCCGCCGACGCTGCCGATCATGCGGCTCTTCAGGATCTTCTCGACACCGCCCTCGAAGTGCATGTAGAGCACCACCAGCCGGCCGCTGCCGCCGCGGCTCAGCAGGAGATCGTCGCAGCCATTGCCGTCCCAGTCGCGCACGGCCTCGATGCGCCATCGGCCACCGTCGATGCCGAGGTCACGCACCGACACGACCTCGTTGTCGCGGTTCATGCGCCAGATCGTGATCTCGTCGGTGTCGGGATTCCGGCAGACCATGTCGGTGGTTCCGTTGCCGTCGATGTCGCCCATGCCCTCGATGGAGGCCGCCTCCTCCGGTGAAGGGAACACCGAGCTGGTGATCACGCCGGTGAGCAGGTTGCGGTTGACCAGCACCACGGCGCCCGTGCCATCCTGCCGCAGCAGCAGACCGCTCTCGCGGCCATGCGGCACCACGCGCCAGGAGAGATCTGGAAGGGCGATGTTGTACTCGGTGGTGGCGGTTCCATTCCGCATCCGCAGCACGTTGACCTGTCGCGCGTCGGTGTCGCGTGTCACGACGTCGTCCACGCCGTCGCCGTCGAAGTCCATCGATGCCACGATGGTCTCGGCGGGCGCGAGCGCACGCAACGTGTTCTTCGCCGTGAAGTTCGTGCCATCGCGCAGCCACACCGCGATCTTTCGATCCGCATCCTGCCAGATCAGGTCGCCGCTGGCGTCACCGTTCGCGTCGCCGGTGGCGGCAAGGCTCCACGTCCCCGGATAGGTCGCCAGCACCTTCGCCTCGGGGCCGCCAAGCTGCTGCACGCCATCGATCTGGAGCCCCATGATGGAATTCACGCCACCCGCGTCCACGATCACCGTGTCGGTGACCGAGCCGAACGATGCGGGGAGCGCCGGAAGCGGCTGCAGGGGACGGGGTCTTCCGCCCTGTCCGAAATTGCTTCCGGGATCGCCCGTGCCGCCACTGGAAAGGTCGCCGCCGTCATTGTTGGAGCCTGAACCGGATCCGCCGCCACCCGATCCCGTGCCTCCCGAGGTGCCGGTCCCGGATCCCGTCGAGCCGCTGTCCGTGGCGGGAGTTCCCGAATTGCCCGGCAGCCACTGCATCGGAAAGGCGCCACCGATCGAGCCACGCGGAAGTTCGGACGAGAGCGCAACCATGCCGCCATTCGCCGCGATCGCGAGCGCCTTGCCCGCGAACTGTCCCCGCGCCGCCTGCAGGGACCAGAGGTCACTGAACTGCTTGGTCCAGCCGGTGGGGCCCAGCGAGTAGGCGAACGCCACGCCGGAGTCGACATCGGGCACGTCGAAACCGGGCGCGCCGACGACGAGCATCGGCCGTCCATCCGGCCCCGCGGGAGCCGCCACGATCGCGAAGCCGAAGTTCTCGGAGGTCCGTGGCGTCTCCAGCGTGATCGTGGCGGTCTGTCGCCAGGAACCGGCGGAATCCGCGAACACGGTCACCGCGCCGGCCCGGGTCTGGCCCTCCGAGCCGGTTCGGCTCGGGCTTCCGACGGCGACGAAGTTGCCGCCGCTCGCGACGCTGCTTCCGAAGCCGTCGTTCGGCGAGCTGCCGCTGTCCTGCAGCGTGGCGGCATGGGTCCATGCTCCATCGATGCGTTGGAACACGAACGCCCGGCGCCGACGTGAGGCGCCCGCGACCAGTGTTCCATTGCGCACCGAGACGTTCGTGCCAAGCTGATCGCCAGCGGTCGCGTCGGGTGCGCGCAACTTGCTCACCTGATTCCAGGTGGTGCCGTCGAACTCGAAGACATAGACGGCGCCGGCGCTGTTGGAGGCGTCGTTGGGTCGACCGATCGCCACCACGGGGGGCGCGTTCGCGGGCAGGTCGAGACTCAAGCTCCACCCGAACAGTGCAGGCTTCGACGGCTGCGGATCACCCGCCGCAAGCGTCGCCGTGAGATTCCAGATGTCCGCGCCGTCGCGTGTGTAGACGAAGGCGCGCCCGCTGAACCCCGACGTGCCCCAGGAGCCGACGACGAGCGTGTCGCCCCGCAGCGCGACGGCGTTGCCGAATGCCTGGAACATCAGCGGGTTCTCCTGGGTCAACGACTGCCGATAGACCCAGGTTCCGTTGTCGTTCTTGAACAGGTGCACCGCACCGGTCGAGCGTGCGGCACCAATGGTGCTGTCACTCGCACCCACGGCCATCCAGTCACCATCCACGGCCACGCTGCAGCCGAACTTCTCGTTCAGCAGCGGGGGGATCGCGTTGACCTTGCCCATGGCGTTCCACCCGGCGCTTGCAGGGCGTGCCGCACCCAGCGTGGCGAGCGCCATCAGGATCCAGGCGAGCGTTCGGGCATGCGGCCGCATGAGCAGCATCATCGCTTCATTCTTCGGAGTCCTGCATGGAACCGTGGACGAAATGGCGGACAGTTTTGAGGAAGAGGCAGCGCAGCCGGGAAGGAGCAGGCCGGAGCGGGCGTGGCAGGCCGGAATATGTCCGCTTATCGGACATATTTCTCAATCTTGTGCATCCAATGAGGCTGGATCGAATAAGCCACTCGCATGATCGTTCGCGTCCCCATGACCTCCGCTCGGCTTTGCCTTGTCGTGCTTCTTCTTGGAACTTCCGCCTGGGCTCAGACGCCGCCCGCCGGTGGCGACTCGCAGCCACAGGCGCCCCGTGAGGGAGGTCGCGGCGACAGTGCAGGTCGCGGTGAAGGGGGTCGAGGCGGTGGTGGTCCGGGGCGCGGCTTCATGGGAGGTGGCGGGGGCCGCGGCGGCATGTTCGGTCCGATGGGCCGCTCGCTGGACTCCGTCACCGAGCTGCGCGAGCAGTTCCAGCCGTCGATCCTGCGGCGCGACGTTCAGCTGATGCGCGACGAGCTTGAGCTGGATGACACGCAGGTTCCCATCGTCGAGACGCTCGTGTCCGACTACGAGACCCAGTTCAACGACGCCAGCGACAAGGCGCAGCAGCGTCAGCGCGACCTGATGCAGAGGATGTTCCAGAGCTTCATGGGTGGCGACATGCGCGAGAAGTTCCAGCAGTCGTTCCAGAAGATCCAGTCCGATCTGGAGCAGATGGCCGTGGAGGCGGGTGGCGAGCTGCCGCCCGAGACCCGCCGCCAGTACTTCCGCGAGCAGATGCAGAAGATGTCCGAGGAGATGGCGAAGGAGCGCGAGGCCAGCGGCGCCGCGGCCGAGACCCGCGCGATCGCCGCCGACATGGTGAAGTCGGCCGAGTCGTGGCGTCGCGAGCGTGGCGACATGGATTCCAGGCTGCTCGAGGAGGTGCAGGCCACGCTGAAGGACCAGCAGAAGGCGGAGTGGCCCGCCTTCGACCGCTTCTTGCGCCGGGAGAAGTCGCTTCCCCGAGGTCGTCTGAGCGGGGAGAGCGTGAACCTGTTCGCCGTGCTGGACGCGGCCGGTCTTTCGAAGGAGAGCATGGCGAAGCTTGGTGCGCTCCTCGAGGAGTACGAGGTGCGCCTGGACGAGGCCCTGAAGCGTCGCAACGACTACCTGGGCCAGAACGAGGCGAAGGCGCTGCGCGCCATCCAGGAGGGTGACGCGAAGGCGATGGAGAACCTCGCCGAACGCATGATCGACTTGCGCAACGCGGTGCGCGCCGTGAACGAGGAATCCCGCACCGCGATCGTCGCGGCGCTGGCAGCCGACGAGGGCAAGCGGGTGGAGCGCGCGGCGCTTGAGGCGGCTTACGGGCGCGTGTATCGCGCCACGCGCGCGGATCGCGCTTTCGCGGCGGCCCTCGAGATGGAGGACATCACGCCGGAAGTCCGGGCGTCGATCCAGGACCTGCAGGTGCTCTATGGCGCCGAGATCGAGTCGATGAACCAGCGCATCGCGCAGTCGATCCGCAAGAGCGAGCCGGAGCGCATGAAGCAGGAGGCGGTGCGCGCGAGCGGCCTGCTGAGCGGCGGCGGCGGGGCATTCTTCGGCGGTCAGGCGGAGGATCCCGCGGACGCGCTGCTGGAGAAGCGCGGCGAGACCACCGACAACTACGTGAAACGACTGAGCGCGCTGCTCACGCCCGAGCAGGCGGCCAAGTTGCCGCGGGGCACCGGACGGGATGATGGTCGCCGGCAGGGCCCGTTCGGCAGCTGGACCATCTCGGAGATGCCCGAGGAATCCAGGGCGGCGGCGAAGGCGGCCGACAAGGACGGCAACGGCATCATCGAGGGCGATGAGCGACGTGAACTCTTCCGCGCCATGCGTCCGGAGGGTGCGCAGGGCGGTGGCGGCAACGGCGGGAATGACGGCAACGGCGGGAATGGCGGCAACGGCGGCGATGGCCGACGGAATCGCGGCGGCAACAACTGATCCGCATCGTCTTCGGCCTGGTTCCGCGTGACGATCCGAGGCTGCGGACGTAGCCTGCGGGCATGCGAGATCGCGCCTTGAACCTTCAAGCCAGTCGTTCGCTCACGCGCCGTTCGTTCCTGCGGGGCGCTGCATCGCTCGCCGCGGTTCCATTGCTGCCGCGGCTCGCGATGGGTCGTGCGCCCGCGTTCAACGCCAGGCTGCGGCTGGCGAAGATCGGCGTGGGCGGCATGGGCGAGAGCGATCTCGGGCAACTGGCCGCGCATCCAGGCGTCTCCATCGCCGCGCTCTGCGACATCGACGCGCGCGGCAAGGAGCCGCTGGCCGGCAAGTATCCGGATGCCGCGTGGTTCGCCGACTGGCGCGAGCTGCTCGCGAAACTTGGTGACCGGATCGACGCCGTCTGCATCTCGACGCCCGACCACATGCATGCGCCCATCGCGATGACCGCGATGCGCATGGGAAAGCATGTCTACTGCCAGAAGCCGCTCGGCCACTCCGCGCTCGAGAATCGCAGGCTCGCGGCATTCGCCGCCGCGCACCCCGACGTGGTCACGCAGATGGGCACCCAACGCTCGGCGACGATCGGACGCCGGCACCAGCTGCAACTGCTTCGCGATGGAGCGATCGGACGCTTCAAGTCGATCCATGCGTGGAGCGACCGGCCGGCTGGCTGGTGGCCGCAGGGTCAGCCGCGCCCGCAGGGCAGCGCGCCGCCGCCCGGCTGGCTCTCCTGGGACCTCTTCCTGGGCGTGGCACCCGAGCGCCCGTACGTGCCGGATCGCTACACACCGTTCAACTGGCGCGGCACCTACGACTTCGGCTGTGGCGCGCTGGGTGACATGGGCTGCCACATCCTCGACTATCCGTTCCTCGCTGCGGGCCTCGGCTTGCCGACGGCCGTCCGATGCGACGCCACCGACGCGACCGACGACGAGTATCCGACCAAGGAGACGATCCGCCTGCGCTATGCGGCCACACCGCAGACCGTGGGACCGATCGAGGTGGTCTGGTACGACGGCAGTCTCCGGCCCTCGAACGCGTCGCTCGGCATTCCCGATGGTGTGGATATCCGCAGCAACGCCGTGGTGGTGGTGGGCGAGAAGGGCACGATGCTCTGTCCGCTCGATCCCGAGTGGGACAAGGACGGCAAGCAGATCAAGAGCGACGCGCCGCAGGCGTGGGATCCCTCCGGCACGCCCATGGTCCTGAAGCTGCACGCGCTGGACAAGCGCAACCACTGGCACCACTGGGTGGATGGCTGCATGGGCAAGGCGAAGCCCGAAGCGCACTTCGGCTTCGCGGGCCTGCTGTGCGAGAGCCTGAGCGTGGGCGCGGCGGCAAGCCGGTTCGCCAACCGCGATCTGTCCTACGACGCGAAGGCGATGGTCTTCACCGGTGTGCCGGAGTCCATGGCGATCCTGCAGAAGCCCTATCGCAAGGGTTGGGAAGTCGAGGGCCTGCAGGCCTGAGCCGGCCGCGCCGGTTCAGCGCTCACGGACCGCTTCGGGAAGCGTGCACACCATGCCCACCAGGGGTCCCTTGGCGTCGAGCTGCATCTGCAGGAGCACGATGCGCGTGGGTTGGTAGTAGCGGAACCAGCCCCCGTCGAAGGGGGTCTCGCCGCGCTCATCCCAGAACTGGTCCAGTGGGATCTCGAGCGTCTGGCCTGCCGCCAGCGCGTCGACATGCGCCATGTAGCGCTGGTTGAGCCAGAGGTCGGAGTTCGCGTAGCTGGTCGCGGTGGCGTTCACGATCTTCAGCTGCTTCGGCTCGGGAATCACCTGGACCTGGGCGATGCTGCCCTGCGTCAGCTCCGAGGGATACGCGCGTGTGGCCTTGCCGGGCTCGTACGGCGCGAGACGGCAACCCGCGAGCGCGGCGCAGACCAGGCAGGGCACCAGCCAGGGACGATGCATGCGCGGCAGGATAGCGGTGGCTCCTATGCTCACGGCCGCATGAGCGTCGAACTGAATCCAGCGCCGCGGCAGGATCGGTCGCTCTCCGCGACGCCCGCGGAGATCGCTCGACGGACCGTGGTGGATCCACGCATCCCGGCGCTGGTGCCTGGATTCGACGCGCCCTTCTTCCAGGCGGGCCTGGCGGGCTACTCGGATGGAGCCATGCGACTTGTGGCGCGCGCGCATGGTGCGCCGTTCTGCATCACCGAGGCGCTGCTGGATCGAACGCTGCTGCTGGGTGGGAAGGGTCGCCGCAAGGAGGATCCCGATCTGATCGCCAGCGAGTGCGGCCTGGGCGATGTCGAGGACAACCAGGTCGCCGGCACGCATGACCATCCGATCGCGGGCCAGATCATGGGAACGCGACCCGACGAGATGGCGGACGCCGCGCGGCTGCTTGTTCGCATGGGCTACGACGTGGTGGACGTGAACATGGCATGCCCCGTCAAGAAGATCCGCAGCAGTCACCGCGGCGGGCACTTCCTGCGCGAGCCGGATCTGGCGATCGAGGTGCTGAAGGCGGTGCGTGCCGCCGTGCCGGCCAGCATCCCGTGCACCGTGAAGCTGCGCCGCAGCTGGGACGACGACCCGCAGATGGTGCGCGCGTTCGAGCGGATCTTCGACACGGTCTACGAGCTCGGTTACGCGTGGGCCACCGTGCACGGCCGTACCGTGGTGCAGAAGTACGAGGGCTACGCGAAGTGGGAGGTCCTGCGCGACATCGTGCGGCGGCGCTCCGATCGCCTGGTGTTCGGCAGTGGCGACATCTGGCAGGCGGAGGACATCTTCGCGATGCTGGACTTCTGCGGCGTGCACGCGGTCAGCGTGGCCCGCGGATGCATCGGCAATCCGTGGATCTTCCGTCAGGCCCGTGACCTGATGGCAGGTCGTGTGCCGCGCCAACCCACGATCGAGGAGCAGCGGACCGCGCTGCTGGATCACTGCCGGTTCGCCGAGACCATCCATGGCCCGCGTGCCACCGGTCGCCGCATGCGGAAGTTCGGCATCAAGTTCGCCGCGCACCATCCGGATCCGGTTCCGGTGAAGGCCGCCTTCATCGCCTGCGAGACGATGGCGGGCTGGCGCGAGGTGATCGGGCGCTTCTATGGCGCCGTGCCCGAGCCTCGCGCCGCGTCACGGTGACGCGGCGCGGCGGGCCGGCTCCGCCTGCGGACTGGCGACGTCGCGCGGCGCCGATTGCTGGAAGAGCACGACCTCGCCGGGTGCGGGATCGGCCTCGGGGTCGCCGAGTCGGCCAAGCGCGAGCCATGTTCCATCCACCGCGACACCATGGCCGATGAGTGCGGAGATCCCGCCGCTCTCCGGATCCAGGCGCTGCACCCGCCAGCCAGCGCGTGAGGCAGGTCGCGTGAAGGCGAACGCGCACCCCGTCATGTCGCCACGAAGACTGTCCGCAGTCGCGCCAAGCAGGATGGTGCGCCCGTCGGTCGTCACCGAGCATCCGATCGAGTCGCCTTCCTCGGCTCGCTCGGGAATCAGGCACGCATCGCATGACCAGCGTCCGTTGCGTCGTTGAAGCGTCCACGCGGCGCCGCGCACGCGCGCATCGGCGGATCCGGGTCGCGCCGCGCGCGGTGCACCGACCGCGGCCACGCCTTCGCAGGCCGTCACCGAGGCCCCGAACCAGCCGCGAGGACCCGTCGGGCAACCGACGGATGAATCCCATGCCCACGCCTTCCCGGTGCGCCGATAGATGTGCACCTTGCCGGCGATCGGGCCGTCGGCGTCATCGCCAGGCGAACCCACGAAGATGGTGTTGCCGTCGATCGCGACACTGAGTCCGAAGAACGCGCCGACCTGGGGGGTGGGTGCGGTCAGCGTGGTGGCGTGCACCCACGTGTCGTCGCGAAGTTCGAAGACCTCCACGGCGCCCGTGTCGAGCGCGCCCTCATCGGCCTTCGGCACGCCAACCACCAGCGTGCGTTCATCGATCGCCACCGCGGATCCCGCCAGGTCGCTCGCCATCGCGCGTGGCCGGTGCAGGCTCGCGTGCAGGAGCCAGCGCGCGCCGCGACGCTGGTACACGAAGGCGGCACCGGCCTGGAAACCGCGTGCGCCATCGCAGGGTGTGCCAACCACCAGCGTCCCGGCCTGCAGCGCCAGCGCGCCCCCGAAGTTCGACTGCGTGTCGCCACTTGGATGTCCGACGTCGCCGCCCTCGCGCCAGTTCGTGCCATCACGCACGTACAGTCGCACGGGACCGAGGTCGCGGCCAAGATCCCAGTCGCGTGCGGGTCCAACCGCCAGCACGCCCTGGTCCATCGCGATCGCCGATCCCATGCGCCACGCGACCCCATCCGGTGGTCGCAAGGACTCCTGTTCCTGCCAGACGAGCGCTCGACTCGTCGGCGCGGCCGTCACGGACCCCGGCAGGCTCTCCGTGCCCGCCGGGGCCCGCTCCGCGATCGCGCCAGCAAGCGCGCAGGCCGCCGTGCTCCACACGCGAGCGGCGCGAATGATCGTGCCATCCATGGCTTCCTCCTTGCCGCAGTGCGGCTGTTGCAGGGGCGCACGGTAGAGGGGACGCGCAGGTCGATCCGGACTTGCGGCCCTTTTTCCTGAACATCTTCTGCGGCCGACCGCGGTGCAGCGCCGCACCAGCGATCGCTACGATCGCCATCCATGGAAACCGGCTTTCACGACTACACGGACGGTTCGCTCGCGTGCGAGGCCTATGTGGCGCGCGACAACTCGGTGGAAGGCAAGCGACCCGTGGTGATGGTGTTCCACACCTGGGCAGGTCAGGACGACTTCGCGCGCGCGAAGGCGGAGCATCTCGCGCGACTGGGGTATCTGGGTGTGGCGGTCGACATGTACGGCAAGGGCGTCCGACCGCAGGGACACGACGCATGCGCCGCCGCGATGACCCCCTTCGTGAAGGACCGCGGACTTCTGCTGCGACGCGCAAGCGCCGCGTGGAACTTCGCGCGCCACCATCCGCTTGCGGATGCGCACCGCATCGGCGCGATCGGCTTCTGCTTTGGCGGCATGTGCGCGCTCGACATCGCGCGCGCGGGACTCGCTGGCCTGCAGGGCGTGGTGAGTTTTCACGGCTTGCTCGGCGCACCCGAGGGCGTGCAGGCGGGTGCCCGTCCGATGCACTCGCGCGTGCTCGCGTGCCACGGCTGGAACGATCCCTTCGCCAAGCCCGCCGACTTCAACGCCTTCGCGGCCGAGATGAGCGCCGCCGGCGCCGATTGGACCTCGCTGGTGCTGGGTCAGCGCGGACACGCATTCATGAATCAGGGGGCGGCGGATCCGGCCAACGGCATGTGCTTCTGTCCCCGTGCGGAGCGACGATCGCTGGCCGCGATGGCCGATTTCCTGGACGAGTGCCTGCGTGGCGACGCGAGCATGCCGATCGGCGCCTGTCCAAGACCATCCTGAGCCGGCACTCGTGTCGCGTGAACGCAGTACACGCGAACGGAGGCCGGCGTTTCGCGCTGCACGAGGTTTGATGCCCTGGCACTGCATGAAGGCCGGATATGCATCTACCCTGTCGCTTGATCATGCCACGCGCGTCAAGAGAAGGTGATGGCGAGCATCGTCGACGCGTCCACGGCGGTGTTCGCGGTTCTAGAACTGCGCGGATGCCCCCGCACGCGATTGATGTACGAGAGGCGGGGGCTTTCGACTTGCTGCTCGACTCGCGCACGATGGCGATCTGGGAACTGCTGCGTCGCGTGCGCACGCCGTGCACGGTTGCGGAGCTGGCGACATGGGCCTCATGTCCGGCGCAGGTCGCCCAGGCCGCGATGGATCGACTGAGTCACTTCGGGCTTGTGGAATCCGTGCAGGCGGGGGGGCGACGCCGCGCCGTGTCCTACCGCGTCACGCAGGAGCGGATCGTGCTGGCCGGCACGCCACGCGACCCGAATGACCGCGCGCTGCTGAAGCGCTTCTACGAGGATTGCCAGGAGGCCAATGACCGGATGTTCGGCAGCGGCGCCGCGTTCGAGCTTTCGTGGCATCCGGAGGAGCTTTTCGAGTTCCTGTGCGCGCCGGTGAACCTGAATCCGCTCGAGGTGCTGGAGCTTCGCCGCAGGCTGGGCGAGGTGCTGCAGTTCCTGAAGCTGGTGCAGTCGAAGCACAATGGCGTGCGCATGCGGCCTCCGCCCAAGTGCAACTACTACGTGACCCTGCGGGTGCAGCCGCTGGCGCGCCCCGTGCTCGCGCAGCCCGACATCACCGTGGCACCGCGCGGCCAGATTCCGCCCCCGGTGGTGCCGGAGCCCGCGCGCGAGTGGCCCGCGCTCTCCGCCCGAGAGCGCGAGATCGCGATCGCGCTGGTGAGCGGCTCCACGCTGCCCGAGATCGCTCGGACGCTCGGGCGCTCGCCCCACACCGTGAGCACGCTGACCCGGCGCATCTATCGCAAGCTTGGTGTCCGTCGACGCGCCGAGCTGGTGAATCGACTGCGTGTGATGGAACCGCCGCCCGTGGGCTGATCGGTGGCGCGCGTCAGCGGCTCTTGCGCCCGCGCCGTCCGCGCTTGAAACCGCGCTTGTGCCCCTGGGTCCACGCGGTGTGCTCGCGGCTGAGCAGGTCTCGCCGCGGGTCTCGACCGTCCCGCCCCGGACCTTCCTGCTTTCGCGAGGCGTCCTCTCCCGGCATCGCGGGCGCGCGGCCGAGCTTGGTGATCGAGAGGTCCATGGTGCGGCTCGCCAGATCGATGGACAGGATCCCGACCTTCACGCGGTCGCCCAGACCCACGCTGGCGCCGCTGCGCACGCTGACGAGCCGGCCGGTGCGCTCGTTCACGGTCCAGCGATCCGGCCTGTCACGCGCCGACGGCAGGGCGTTGAAGCGCACCAGTCCGTCGGCGAGGTACTTGGAGATGCTCACCCACACGCCCGCCGGGGCCATGCCGGTGACGACGCCCTCCAGCTCATCGCCCATGTGGTTGTCCTGCAGGAACTGCAGCACCAGGAAGGTGCGCAGCTCGCGCTCGGCGGCCTCGGCGTTCACCTCGGTCTCGCTGCAATGCCGGCCGATGTCGGCCAGGGCCCCCTCGTGCGGGCAGCGCGGATCGGACTCCAGCGTGGCCTTCGCGTCGCGCCGCTTGCGGCCTCCGGGAGGGTTCCGGCCGTTGTCGCTCAGCTCGAGGTAGGCCTCGAGTGAACGGTGCACGGTGAGATCGGGGTAGCGACGGATCGGGCTCGTGAAGTGCGCGTAGTGCTCGCTCGCCAGTGCATAGTGACCGATCAGCGCCGGGGCGTAGGTGGCCTTCGCGAGCGTCTTCAGCACCGCGAAGTGCACCGCGCGTGCCGAGTCCGTGCCGCGCGTGTGCTCGAGCAGCTGCAGCAGGTCCGCGCGCTCGGGCTCCTCGGGCAACCTGAAGCCCACGGTGCGCGCGAACGCCCGCAGCTCCTCGATGTCCTTGAATGCCGGCGGGGGATGGATGCGGCGGATCAGCGGGATCTCGAGGCTCGAGAAGAGGCGCGCCACCGCCTCGTTCGCCTCGACCATGAACATCTCGATCAGCGTGTGCGTGAACGCGTCGTCCTCGGGCACGGCGTCGATCACGCGCCCGTCGGCGTCGAACACCAGCTCGCTCTGTGGCAGGTCCAGCACCAGCTGGCCCTGGGCACGCCGGCGCTTCTGCAGCAATCGGGCCAGCGTGTTCGCCATGCGCAGGTTCGCCACCAGCTCGTCGGTGGGTTCGGTGTCGTTGCGGGCGTGGCGCCGCGCCTCGGCGGGTTTCCCGTCGATCAGGCACTGCGCCTCGAGGTAGGTCAGTCGCTTGCGGCTGCGGATCACGGTCTGCGCGAAGCGCTCGTCGAGCACGCGACCGCTGCGGTCGAAGCGGATGAACGCGCTCTTGCAGAAGCGAGGCACACCCTCCTGCAGGCTGCACACGCCGTTGCTGAGCGTCTCGGGCAGCATCGGAACGACGCGGCGTGGCAGGTACGCGCTGTTGCCCCGGCGGCGACCCTCGACATCGAGGGGCGAGTCCAGCGTGACGAAGTGGCTCACGTCGGCGATGTGCACGCCGAGTTCCCAGATGCCCTCCGCCTCGTCGAAACGCACGCTGCAGGCGTCGTCGTAGTCGCGCGCGTCGGGCGGGTCGATGGTCCAGATGAGCTCGTCGGTCAGGTCGAGGCGGTCGCTCCAAGGCCCCTGCGCCTCGCGCTCGAACGCGATCGCGGCGCGACTCGCCTGGTCGTGCACCTCGTCGGGGAAGCGCTCGATCAGGCCGTAGCTGGCCATGACCGCGGCGGTCTCGACCGCAGGCTGGCCCGCCTCGCCGAGCACCTCCACGATCGCGCCCTCGGCGGGGCCTTCCTCGCTCGGGAAGCGCGTCAGGTCCACGGTGACCTTGTCGCCGGCCTTCGCCTCCTTCGCGTGGGGATCGCGCACGATGATCGGCTCACGCAGCGCCTTGCCGTCGGGCTGCACGAGCCAGCGGCGACCATCCTGGATCAGCGTGCCCGCGAAGCGCGTGCGTCCGCGCGTGATGACCTCGAGCACGCGACCGGTGGGGGCGTCTGGTGCCGCGCCACGGCCCGTCTCGCGCCAGCCGCGACTGCGTCGCACCACGGCCACGCGCACGCGGTCACCCGTCATCGCGTCGGCCGTGTCCCCCTGGGGCACGAACAGGTCGCCCTCGCGTGCCAGCCGCTCGGGCTTCACGTAGGCGTGGCCCTTCTGGGTCACGAAGATGCGCCCGATGATCTCCTCCTCGTGCTTCGGCAGGCGCGCACGTCCCTGGTCATCCACCTCGATGAGCTGCTGATTGGCGAGCCGGCCGACCGCCTCGTCGAAGGCCCAACGGTCGTCGCTGGTCACGCCAAGCCGGCGCGCCACGGCGTCCACCAGCACCGGCCGGTCGCCCGCATGGGAAAGGTCCTGCAGGATCCGGTCGATGAAGCGCAGCGGCATCGCGTGAGTCTACGGGTGCACGCGTGGGGGCGCGGCGATCACTTGCCCGAGGGCTTGTCCCCGAACAGGCCCTGCAGTGCGCTGCCGACGCCCTTCTGGATGTTCTCGCCGGCCTTGTCGAGTGCCTCGCCCACGCCGCCGCGCAGCGATTCCACCGGGCCCCGAAGATCCGCGGGGAGATCGCCCACCATGTCCTTGAGCGTGTCACGCAGGCCATCGGAGACGGCACTGGAGAGCCCCTCGATGTTCGCGGTGACCGTCGCCTGCAGCACCGAGCTGATGACCACGCCGCTGAGCTCGCTGGCAAGCACGTCCACGCTGCCGTCGCTGTGGACGTCCTTCAGCACGATGTCCGGGAGCTTGGCGTCCACGACGCCCTGTCGTCCGCCCACCAGGTTGCGCAGTCGCACGGACACGCGCTCGATGCGCAGTTCCTTCACCACGATGTCGCGCGCGGGACCTGCGGGCTTGGGTTCGCTCTTGGCGGGAGCGTCGGTGTTGGGCAGGTTGTCGCTGATGCGCTGCGCATTCAGCTTGCCCGAGGCGTCCTGCTCGAGCGTGAGCACCAGGTCGCTGATCGTGATGTTGCGGATGGTGGTCTTCTCGGCGGTCAACTCGCCGAGCCGGGCGGTCAGCGACGCGTTGCCGAGGTCCAGGAAGATCGGATCGGTGTAGCCCGTCGGATTGGCGACCTTCAGGCCATGCACGCTGCTGCGGCTCGAGAGCAGGCCCAGTCGCACCGAGTCCACGGTGGTGTTCACGCCAAGCACCTTGCTGCCGACCACCTCGATGCCCACGCGCGCGATCGCGTCGATCGAGAACACCACACCCACCACCAGCACCACCAGTGCAAGCGCCAGCACGACGATCAGTCGCTTCATCGCCAGACCCTTTCGGCGCGATGCGCGAGGGGCGGGCTTGCTGCGGCGCAGGTTGCCCTGGCCTCGACCTTCACGGGATGGATGCAGTGCCTTCACGCGTGGCTCCTTCGGTGTGGAGGCGGCAGGCTTGGCCGCCTCGGTCTTCTTGGGTGGATCCGCGGCCTTCGTGCCGGACTCGGCCGGCTTCGGTGCGTCGCCACCGTCCTTCTTCGTGGCATCGGCCTTCGGCGATTCCGAGGACTTGCGATCGGCCTCGGCGGCCTTGGAATAGCCGTCACTTCGGTAATCGGTCTCGTAGAAGCCCGTGCCCTTGAACAGCACGCCCGCGCCGATGCCGATCTTGCGGCGAACCTTGCGCTTGCCGCACTTCGGGCAGGTGCGATCCGGCGAAGACGTGATCGACTGGAACCGCTCGTATTCGTGGCCGCAGCCGTCGCAGACGTACTCGTAGGTCGGCATCCGGCGTCACTCCGACGGCTGCACCGCGACCTTGGCGGGTCGCAGGATCGACTCGCCCAGCCGCCATCCGGACTGCAGCACCATGCTCACGCCATCGGCCTTCACGCCCTCGACGGCCTGTCGCATCACGGCCTCATGGATGCCAGGCTGGAACTCCTCGCCGACCTTCGGGTCGATCCGTTCCACGCCCACCTTCTCGAGGCCCTTCGAGAGTTCCTCGCGAAGCATGTTCAGTCCCTGCATGGCCTGCTCCAGCGTCATGCCCTTCTGCTGCAGCGCCAGGTCGACGTGGTCAAGCACGGGCAGGATCTCGCGCGCGGCGCCCGCCACGCCCTGCACGCGCGCGCGGCCCTCATTCTCGATGCCGCGGCGCGCGGTGTTCTGCAGATCCGCGAGCGCGCGAAGGCGCGCGTCCTTCAGCTCGGCGATCTCCTTCTCGAGCGCGGCGATGCGCGACTCGGGGGTGGCGGGCTCGGCGGTGGTCTCTGGATTGTCCTTGGTTGCGTCCATCGGTGTCCTCAGGTTCCGGTGAGCGAGTCCTTCAGGTCCTTCATCTTCTGCCAGAAGCCGCCCTCGTGCGACTTGCGCACATCGACCTTCTCGGTCTTGGCGAACTCCTCGAGCAGCTGGCGCTGGCGCTCGGTGAGCCTCTTCGGCACGTGGATCATGAGCATCGCCACGAGCTCGCCGCGACGCTTGGTGCGCAGGTTCGGAAGGCCACGGTCCTGCACGCGCACGGTGTCGCCCTGCTGGCTGCCGGCCTTCACCTCGATCTGCACCGGACCGTCGATCGAGTCGACCTCGATGGTGGCGCCGAGCGCCGCCTGCGAGAAGCCGACCGAGAGCGGCATCAGCAGGTCATCGTCGTTGCGCTCGAAGCGGTCGTCCTCGGCCACATGCACGACGACATGCAGATCGCCGCGCACGCCGCCGCCGCTGGCGCTCGCCTCGGGGCGCGGCGGTTCGCCCTCGCCCTGCACGCGCACCACCTGTCCGTCGCTGATGCCCGGCGGAATCGCCACATCGATCTTGCGGTTCACGCGCACGCGTCCGTTGCCGCGGCAGGCCACGCACTTCTCGGTGACCACCTTGCCGCCGCCGCCGCAGTTGGGGCACGCCGTGACCATGCGGAACATGCCGCCGAGGCCCGTCTGCTGCACCTGCCCGCGGCCCTGACAGGTGGGGCAGGTCACGGGCTTCGAGCCTGGCTTCGCGCCGTCGCCTTGGCAGGTGCCACAGACCTCGGCGCGCGCGAAACTGACCTCGCGCTTGCAGCCTTTCAGCACCTCGACCAGCTTGATCTCGACCTCGGTCTGCAGGTCGTAGCCCCGCGGCACGCCGCCGCCGCGTCGGCCGCCGCCACCCATGCCGCCACCGAAGATGTCGTTGAACATGGAGAAGATCTCCTCCACGTGCATCGAGC
>JBMOGS010000030.1:0-30492 GCA_049318245.1 Phycisphaerales bacterium
CGAAGATCTCAGACGACAGCAGCTCGTCACGCAGCCGGCCGTTGAAGCTCTCCACAATCCCGTTCTGCCACGGTGACCCGGGGTCGATGTAGAGCGTGCCGGTGCCGCTCTCGGCGCAACACGCCTTCACCGCCTTCGAGATCATCTCCGGGCCGTTGTCGGCCTGGAGATGCACTGAAGCGCCCCGGATCGCCGTGAGCTCGTCCAGCACTACGACGATGTCCTCGCCGCGGAAGTTCCTCACCACCTCGATCGCCAGACACTCCCGCGTGTACTCGTCCAGCACCACCAGCATGCGGAAGGGGCGGCCGTCGGCGGTCCGGTCCTGCACGAAGGCCATGCCCCACACCTCGTTCTTCATCGAGGCCCGGCGACGATTGATCCCGTTCTCGCCCGTTCCGATTCGCCTGCGTTTCACGCGTTTCTGGGGCACGAGCAACGCCTCCTGCCGCCACAGGCGCTTCATCAGCCGGGCGCCGACCGACCAGCGCTCTTCCCGCAGCAAATCCATGATGTAGCGACGCCCGCGGCGCGGGTGCTCGAGGGCAAATTCACGGATCCGGCGACCAGCCTGTCCCGGTACGGGTCTGGCGGCGCCGTGCGGCGCTGCGTGCTGCGGTGCTGCCCGATCACGCGGCACGCGTGCCGCTCCGAAACCGGCAGCACGTCCGTCACGCGCTCGATCGCCCGGCGCCGCCGCGCCGGGCTCAGAATTCTCCCTTTGCCACCTCTTTCAGGATCAGGATGTCCAGCTCCTTCTCCGCCACCAGGCGCTTCAGCCGGGCGTTCTCCTTCTCCAGTTCCTTCATACGGCGCATCGCATCCCGGTCCACCGCCCCGTACTCGGCCCTCCAGCGGTGCAGGGTCACCTCAGACACCCCGAGCGACCGCGCCACCTCGGCGATCGGCGTACCCTTTGCCAGGGCCTCGTCAGCCTGCCTGAGCTTGGCGACCACCTCCTCGGGACGGTGCCGCTTCCTGTTCGAACGCATCAAGCGGAGACTCCTCTCGGCCCCTTGGGCCGTGAAAGTCTCTCATAGCGGGCGGACCTGTTCAGCGCACCCCTGTCACTGCCATCTTGATCGCGGAAATCACCACCATCGTGCCAAGCATGGCAAGCGCGAACGTCGTGTACGACGGCTCCCCGAGCGCGCGAAGCGCAGATGTCAGGAAGGGATAGGCTTGTCTGGGATCAGGTGACGTAATCACCGCGATGGCTGGAAGAAGCATGCCGATTCCGACAGCCTCAAGTGCGGTGCTCCCGACCATCGCCCCGATGAGCAGGACCGCTCCGCGCCGTTGCCGTTCGGTGAGGAGGCTCTAGATGATTCTCGGCGAATCGAACTGCATCGACGCGTTCTGGGACAGTCGGGGGTAGCAGGCTTTGCCGCGTGCGGGCATGTATCGGCCGGGCTTAGGCTCGCGGACCTCTAACCTACTTCCAACCGGCAGGACACGACTCTCCAAACTTTGATTATCCTGACTTCTCGGTTAATTCTCTTCCAGCCAAGATTGAGCCCTTTCCCTGACATGGCACGCAAGAACGTACTGGTTACCGGTGGCGCGGGGTTCATTGGCAGTCATCTCGCGGATCGGCTCGTCTCGTCCGACGCTCATGTCACCATCCTTGATGACTTCTCGAACGGACTTGATGCAAATTTGCAAGGACCTGCCGGAGAGGCCCGGGTCATCCGCGGCAGCATCTGCGATCGGGCGGCTCTCTCGGAGGCAATCGATGGTGCCGAACTCGTCTTTCACCTCGCTGCCATCGGAAGCGTCCCTCGAAGTCTCGAGTTTCCAGAGCTTTATGAGGAAGTAAACGTATCAGGCACGCTTCGCGTCCTTCAGGCAGCCCGAACTGCAGGTGTCCGTCGCGTTGTGTACTCGGCAAGCAGCAGCGCATACGGGAACACTCCATCGCTACCAAAGGTAGAGTCGATGCGGCCGGATCCGGTGTCTCCGTACGCATTTACCAAGCTTGCGGGCGAGCACCTTATGCGTAGTTGGAGCGCATGCTTTGGTCTTGAGACCGTCAGCCTGCGCTACTTCAACATCTTCGGCCCGCGGCAGCGCCACGACTCGCCCTACGCGGCCGTGATTCCCAAGTTTGCCAAACAGCTCCGCTCAGGCCAGCGACCCACGCTGTTTGGCGATGGAACCCAGTCGCGAGACTTCACCTTTGTCGAGAACGCGGTTCATGCCAACTTGCTGGCCGCAGCGGCTCCGGCGGCGACCCAGGGTCAGGTGATCAATGTGGCTTGTGGAACCCGGTTCAGCCTGCTGACGCTACTTGAGCGGATGGCCAGCATCATGGGGATTGATTGTGAGCCGGAGTTCATGCCCACCCGACCCGGTGATGTGAGAGACAGCGAGGCTGACATATCAGCCGCAGCCGCCCTGATCGGCTACTCGGTGCAGGTGCCCTTTGAGGAGGGGCTTCGTCGGACCTTGCAGGCAATGCAGGTTGGGTCGGCCGCGCGGCGTGACTGACTTGTTGCTCTTTCAGCAGGCATTATCCTGATCGAATGGCTCAACCTTCCCTCGCCCGGGCGCAAACCTTCGCCCTCAGCGGCGCCGCAGGCTTCATCGCCCCACGGCACCTGAAGGCCATCAAGGAGAATGGCCACTCGGTGGTTGCCGCGGTGGATCCGCATGACAACGTGGGCATCATCGACAGCTACTTCCCGGACGCGGACTTCTTCACGGAACCGGAACGCTTCGATCGCCATCTGGACAAGTTGCACCGTGAGGGCAGGGGTGTGGACTACGTCTCCATCTGCTCGCCCAACTAACTTCATGACGCCCACATCCGCATGGCGCTGCGCAACGGGGCCCACGCCATCTGCGAGAAGCCGATCGTGCTCAACCCCTGGAACGTGGATGCCCTGTCCGCCGTCGAGGCGGAGAGTGGTCGTCGCGTGCACACCATCCTGCAGTTGCGGCATCATCCCGCCATCATCGCCCTGCGGGATCGCTTCGCCGGCGTGCGTGATCGGGTGATCGACATCGACGTCACCTACATCACCTCGCGCGGCAAGTGGTACCACCGCAGTTGGAAGGGCAATCTGGAGAAATCCGGCGGCGTAGCCACCAATATCGGCGTGCACTTCTTCGACATGCTCGGCTGGATCTTTGGCGGGCTCAGGTCCTCGGCCGTGCACCGGCGGCAGGACGATTGTGCAGCGGGCGTGATCGATCTGGAGCGAGCCCGCGTACGGTGGTTCCTGTCCGTGAACGCCGAGCACCTGCCGGAGGCGCAGCGGGCCAGGAACCAGCGGACCTTCCGGTCCATTTCCGTGGATGGTGCCGAGGTGGAGTTCAGCGAGGGTTTCACCGATCTGCACACGGTGAGTTACCGCGAGATCCTGGCGGGCCGCGGATATGGGCTGCATGACGCGCGGCCCAGCATCGAGATGGTGCACGCCATTCGCCATGCCTCCATGACCCAGCTGATCGGCGACTATCACCCCCTGTGCCAGCAGGTCGAGGCGGTGCGCCCATGAGTGCGGTGCCTGCGGCCGCGACAGGTGGAGCGGGTTTCACCGTCCACCCCAGCGCCATCGTGGATCCCGGCGCCCAGATTGGCGCGGGCAGCCGCATCTGGCACTTCGCTCACGTGTGCGGCGGCGCCCGCATCGGTGAGCGCTGCTCGCTGGGGCAGAACGTGTTCGTGGGCAACCGCGTCACCATCGGCAACAACGTGAAGATCCAGAACAACGTGTCGGTCTACGACAACGTGACGCTGGAGGATGACGTGTTCTGCGGTCCCAGCATGGTGTTCACCAACGTCTACAACCCGCGTTCGGCGGTCACGCGCAAGGATGAATACCGCGACACGGTGGTGAAGCGGGGTGCCACGCTGGGGGCCAACTGCACCGTGGTGTGCGGCATCACGATCGGTGAGCACGCGTTCGTTGCCGCGGGCGCGGTGGTCAACCGCGACGTCAAGCCCTTCGCACTGATGGCTGGCGTGCCGGCGCGCCAGATCGGGTGGATGAGCAAGTTCGGCGAGCGCGTGCCGCTGCCGTTGACGGGAACCGGCGAGTACCGCTGTCCGCACACAGGCAACATGTACCGCCTGAGCGGCGAGTCGCTTTCCTGCAGTTGACTGTGCGAGCAGGAGGCTGGATGTTCACACTCCAGCGCTGCCTTCACCCCAGTCCATTGACCCTAACATGCGCGGCATGCCGCCAACCGCTCCGTCCACCTCCAAGGCGATCCGCTTCGGCGAACACCTGGAAGGTGCCCGCGTCAGCCTGCGTCTTGTGGAGTTGTCCGACTGCAACGACAGGTACGAGGCGTGGCTCGCCGATCCTGAGGTCAATCGGTATCTCGAGACGCGCTGGCAGCCACAAACCGCGGAATCCATCCGGGCATTCGTGACGGCGATGCAGGCCGACCCGTGGTCCTACCTGTTCTGTATCTTGGACCGCGCGCAGGGCCAGCACGTTGGCAACATCAAGCTTGGACCTATTTCGCCCCGTCATGCCTGCGCAGACGTGAGTTACTTCATCGGCGAGCGCTCCTGCTGGGGCAAGGGGCTGGCCACCGAGGCGATCGGTCTCGTGTTGGACTTCGGGTTCCGGTCGCTCGGGCTGAACCGAATCCAGGCAGGGGTCTACGAGTCGAATCAGGGCAGCGTGAAGGCCCTGGAGCGCAACGGATTCCGGGCGGAAGGCTGCTGGCGATCGCAGTTGCGATCCGGCGATGCCTGGGAAGACCACCTCTGGTTCGGGCTTCTGCGTCGGGAGTGGCAGGCGATGCGCCCTGATGGTCACGCCGCCGCGGCGCGCTAGGTGCCCATCGCTAGGTGCCCATTCGGATGGGCACGCCCGCGTTGGCCACGTGGGAACGCGCTTGCAACGGATTCTGATCCCGCAGGCAGAAGTACGTCCCCGCGGCCACCGCATCGGCGCCAGCCTGCAGGAATCCCTCCACCAGGTGTTCTGCGCGCCCACATCCTCCAGAAAGGATCACCGGCACATCGACGGCCTCGGTGATGCGCGAACCGACGTCGAGGTTCAGTCCAGCACCTGATCCGTCACGATCGATGTCGCAGAGCAGGATCTCGCCGGCGCCTCGCCGCACCGCCTCGCGCGCCCACTCCACCGGATCCCGGCCGGTCGGGGTGCGGCCTCGGTCGATGCACACCTCGGTGCGCCCGCCCGAGTCACGGAAGTCGATCGAGATCACGACGCACTGCGCGCCGAAGCGGCCGGCGGCCTCCGAGATCAGGGATGGATTGCGGATCGCCGCGGAGTTGACGGCCACCTTGTCGGCTCCGCGCGACAGCAGCAGCTGGAAGTCGTCGGCGAAGACCACGCCACCTCCGACCGTGAGGGGCATGAATGTCTCGGTGGCGAGCCGCTCGATCGTGTCGAGCAGCCGAAGGTCCTCGCTGATCGGTCCGGGGTCGATGCGAAGCACCGCCAGCTCGTCGGCGAGTTGCGCCTCGTAGATCTTCGCCTGCGAGACTGGATTGCCGACCACCTTGGCCGGCGCGAAGCCGCGCGTGGTGACCAGGGTGTGCCTGCGGCTGTCCCCGCTCGCCTGGGATCGCAGCAGCAGCTTCGGGATGAGTCGCTTCTTCAGCATCGCGCGTTCGGGGCCGTCTCGATGAACCATCGCAGGAAGCGCAGTCCCGCCTCCTGACTCTTCTCGGGATGGAACTGCACCCCGACCACGGATCCCTTGCGCACCGCGGCGCAGAACTCGGTGCCGTGCGTCGCCGTGCCGAGTGAGTGCGACGCCTCGGCGGGGCAGAAGCGATAGGAGTGGTCGAAGTAGAAGTCCGCGCCCAGCGCCTGGCATGGGGGCTCGAAGCGAACGTCGTTCCATCCCACGTGGGGCACCCGCGCCGAGCTCGAGGCCGGAAGACGGCTGACGCGCCCCGGGACCCACCCAAGCCCCGGCGTCTCGCCGTGCTCCTCGCCCGTGTCCGCGAGCATCTGCATGCCCACGCAGATGCCCAGCAGCGGGTGCGCGCCATGGACGGCCCATTCCGCAAGGCCGTCGATCATGCGCGAGGCCCGAAGTCGCTCCATGCAGTGACCGAACGCGCCCACGCCGGGAAGGATGGCGTGGGTGCATGGTCGAAGATCATCCGCGTTTCGCACGAGTCGCACCTCGGCCGAGATCGCCTCCAGCGCGTTGCAGAGCGAACGAAGGTTTCCCGCGTCGTACTCGACGATGCCGATCGTGGACCTGGCGGCCATCTCGCTCAGGGCGCGAATGTCGCCGAGTCGGGGTTCTGCTGGGCCCAACGACGGATCGCCGCCTGGGCCTCGACCCGAGGCATGGCGCCCTCGCGGCTCCAGCGGTCGAAGTCGGGAACGCGGCGGCCTTCGATGGTGAGCTCGGGCCGATGCTCGTAGGGCGACACCTGGTGCGACATGGCGATGCGGAGGAACTCCTCCTCGGTGAGTCCGGTGAACTCCAGGAAGAGATCCAGGCTCGGTGGCCGGCGGCCCTCGAACTCGTCAATCCGGGACTGGCCTTCGTGCTTGTCCAGGCGGCCGTTGCGGATGTCGAGCGCGACCAGGTGCGAGGGTCGCGAGTACCCGCGCTTGATGAACTTGATGTAGTCGCGCACGCCCTGCATGTAGCACTCGATCTTCTCGTAGCGGTACTGGGGCGGAACATTCTCCACGAGGTCACCCTGCCAGCCAAGCTCCCGCTCGATGATTTCGGACTGCCGCTTCACGTCCCACGGCACGAAGGAGCCCAGGCACACCGACCGGCATCCAATCTCTCGAAGCAGCCTGGCTGGCGGATACGAGTACGGCTTCAGATCCCGCAGGTCGAGGTCGGCACCGAGTCGCTCGTGCATGTCCTCGGCGCTCATGCCAAGGTTCACGTAGCGGTTGAACCGCTTCTCGTCGACCTCTTCCGCCTGGCCGTAGGTGTAGTAGGCGGTGTATTCGGCCGACGGCTCTCCCCAGAAGATCAGTGGCACCTTCTTCTCGATCGCGACCCACATGGGATAGGAGAAGATCCCGGTGTGGCAATGCCAGCAGAAGTCGCCCTTCTCCAGGAAGGCCTGCAGCATGAGGCGCCGGACGACCTTCCAGTTCGGGGTGAACGAGAGGAAGTCTGCGCCGAGTCGGCGGAGCGTGCGCTGCACGTTCTCGTTCAGGTTCGGTCGCAGGAACCCGTGATCGAAGCGCACGACGAGAGGCTTGAGCCCGTACTCATTGATCAGGTAGTACAGGGTCCATGTGCTGTCCTTGCCGCCGCTGAACGGCACGATGCAGTCGTAGTCGGCCTTGCCGCGATGTGCGGCGACGAGCGCATCGAGTTCACGCTTGGCGCCGAACCAATCCACGCCATCACGCTTGGTGCCGTGCTGGCGACAGACGTTGCACACGCCCTGCGCATCGAAGGCGATCGTCTCGTGCGTCTCCGGAAGATTGCATTGCGTGCAACGTCGCACGAACGGATTCTAACGGCGGAATCATGACGCGTTTCCCGTCATTCTTCGCGCCGGATCGCGCTGGAACTACAGAAGGTCCCAGGAGACCGGCGTGCCGCGACGCACCGGCTTGCGCAGCACTCGCCCCACGATCAGGTCGGCGAGGGACGGCGGAAGCCCATTGCCCGGCCGAATGGCGCGGACATCGGCAGGCCCGATCGTGGACCCCGCGGCCAGATCGCGCACGAAGTACAGCGACCGCCTGAACATCCTGCTTCCTGCCTCCGCCTCCCCGGCGCCAAAGCTGACGGTGCCAAGACCTTGCCACGCGCGATGCGTCTCCTCGACCAGGGCGCGCATCTCGGCTGGTTCGAGCGAGAAGGCGCTGTCCACGCCTCCATCGGCCCGAGACAGCGTGAAGTGCTTCTCGATCACGGTTGCGCCAAGCGCGACCGAGGCCACCGCAACGCCGACTCCCAGCGTGTGGTCGGAGAGTCCGACCTCGCATCCGAAGGCCTCGCGCAGCGCTGGGATGGTCCGGATGTTCGAGTTGGCGGGACTTGCCGGATAGGAACTGGTGCACTTCAGCAGGACCAGATCGCGGCAGCCCGCGTCGCGGGCCGTGCGCACCAGGGCATCGATCTCACCAAGCGTCGCCATGCCGGTCGACACGATGAGCGGCCTGCCGGTCGCGGCGACCTTGCGGATGAGGGGCAGGTCGGTGTTCTCGAAGCTCGCGATCTTGTAGCAGGGTGCGTTCAGCGTCTCGAGAAAGTCGACGGCCGTGAAGTCGAACGGTGTGCTGAACGGGATCATCCCGTGCCGGCGCGCTCGCTCGAAGATCGGCGCGTGCCACTCCCATGGCGTGTGCGCCTCCTGGTAGAGGTCGTGGAGGCTTCGGCCTGCCCATGGGCTCTTCGGGTCGGAGATGACGAACTCGCCCTCGCGGATGTCGAGCGTCATGGTGTCCGCGGTGTACGTCTGGATCTTCAGCGCGTGGGCGCCCGTGGCCGCTGCGGCGTCCACGATGGCGAGCGCGCGGTCCAGCGACCCGTTGTGGTTGCCGGAGAGTTCCGCGATGACGAACGGGGGTGCGTTCAGGCCGACTTCACGATTCTCGATCCTCATGGTTCGCTCCCGTGCGCGATGCGGCGCTGATAGGAATCTGCCGCGGGAAGGTACCCGGCTGCCATGAACGCCCGGGCACTTGCCTCGTTGCCGGCACGGATCTCGGCCCGGCACAGGTGCACGCGGCGGTCATGGATGCGGATCCACCGATCGCCCGCGTCCAGGATGGCCGGTCCCAGTCCCGCGCCGTGCAGGCCCGGATCCACGGCGATCGAGACGGTGGCGCAGTCCGCGGACACGTCGAACCGGAGGGTGCCGACTGGGAAGCCGCGCCGCTCGGCCACCAGCACATGTCGATCATCCCGCGTCAGGCTCGCCTCAAGCCAGCGCACATGCGTGTCCCACGGAATCTCCTCCACGGAGTGGCTGACCGCGCGGACGGACGGATCGTTTCGCCAACGGTGCAGCAGCTTCGCATCCTGCATGGAGGCGCGGCGGAGGTGCACGCCCGTGATGCGGTTCATCTCGCGTGCCACTCGCGCGGCACCCAGGCCGTCGACGGATGCGGTGCCACATGAAGCCATGCGCGCGAGAGTCGCTGAATCGGAGAGCAACTGCAGAGCCGTCGCGCACGCCGCTTCCGCCGAGTTCACGATCACCGCTGCGCCCGCTCGTTCGGCCATGTGGGCAAGCGCGCGCTGATTCGGGGCCGCGACCAGCACGACGGACGGGACGCCTGCCTGCATGCGCTCAAGCAACCCGACACCAGCCGCACCGATCGCGAGCGTGGGCGCTCCAGGCGTGGTCGGGACTGCTGGCGCGAAGGATGCCCACGGCAGCTCGCGGGCAAGTGCTTGCACGCGGTCGTGGGAGCGCGCATGCCGGCCAAGCTGGATGATGGTTCGCGGGGGGCCACCCGGAAGACAACTGGCCCGCGCGGCGAGTTCGCGCAGGGTCGCTTCGGTGAGGTTTCCTGGATCCGCGGCCCCGAAGGCAAGCAGCAGGGAACCCGGGTCCGCAGCGGGTGGGCGAGAGCGGTCGCCGATGATGGCGAAGCGGAGTCCCGACAGCACGCGAGCCTGCGGCGCGAGCGCTGCGTAGACGTCGGTGCTCGCAGCCGCGTTGATGACCAGATCCGCGTCGAGAGCGCGGTTGGCCAGGTCATCGAAGGCGGCGATCCTTGCGCCCGAGGCCCGCACGGCGCGTTGCCAGGCGGCTCCGAGTTGGTAACTGTCGACGAGCATCCAGTCAGGGCTCTCGTTGCCGATGGTGGCGGTCTCGGTGGCGTCCGATGCCTGAGCGGTTTCGGAAGCCTCGATCTCGCCCTGGCGGCCTGCCGTGGCGGCTGCGCCCAGCACGTGAATACGATCGATCGCGACGCCGCGCTCCTGCAGGTAGGGAAGCGTGTCCGTGTCGCAGGCCCACCGGATCTCCGCACCGATCTGCTGAAGCGCCTGCGCCACGGCTGCAGTGCGTGCAACGTGGCCGGCCCCGATCTCTGCCGACGCGGCGGCGCGCACAGTGACGCGAAGCAGGGCCTGCCCGCCCCGCAAGGTCACGCGATCGCCTCTCGCAGCGCCGCTACCACCAGATCCTGCTGCGCATGCGTGAGGCCTGGGTGCAGCGGCAGCGTGATGGCCCGGCGGTAGTAGCGCTCCGCGTTGGGGAAGTCGCCCTCGCGGAAGCCAAGATCGCGGTAGTAGGGCTGCAGGTGCACCGGGATGTAGTGCACATTGACGCCGATGCCTGCGGCACGCATGCGCTCGAAGATCTGGCGCCGTCGCGGCTCCAGTGCCGTGTCAAGCTGGATCACGTACAGGTGCCATGCGCTCAGCGCACCGGGGCGACGGGGTGCTGGAGTGACGGGCAATCCGGCAAGCAGCGAGTCGTATCGGTCCGCCAGTTGGGCGCGTGCGCGCACGAAGTCGCGCAAGCGGTGCATCTGGCTCTCGCCCAGCGCTGCCTGCAGGTCCGTCATCCTGTAGTTCAGGCCGAGTCCGACTTGCTGGTAGTACCACGGCCCCTCGCTCTCACCACGCATCTGCGAGGGGTCACGCGTGATGCCGTGCGTCCGCGTTCGTTCCATCGCCTGCGCCAGGTCGTCGTGGTCGGTGAGAGCGGCGCCGCCCTCGGCGGTGGTGACGATCTTCACCGGGTGGAAGCTGAGGACGGTGATGTCCGCGGTGCGTCCCGAGCCCGTCGGTGCGCCGGAGTCGCTCGCGCCGATCGCGTGCGAGGCGTCCTCGATGATGCGGAATCCCCAACGGTCAGCGAGGGTCCGTATCGCGCGGACGTCCGCGGGTAGGCCCGCGAAGTCCACGGGAATCACGACATCGGGCCTTCGCCCGGCGCGGTCCGCCTCCTGCAGTTTCCGTGCGAGGGCGTCCGGACACAGGCTCAGGGTCAGGGGGTCCATGTCGACGAAGTCGACATCCGCTCCGCAGAGTCTTCCGCAGTTCGCGCTCGCGACGAAGGTGTTCGGAGTTGTCCAGAGCAGTTTCCCCGGACCAAGGCCGAGCGCCAGGCATGCCACATGCAGTGCGCTGGTGGCGCTGCTCATGGCCAGAGCGTGGCGTGCGCCGGTCGCGTGGCGCAGCGCGGCCTCAAAGCGCGGCACTGCGGGCCCCTGCGTGAGAAAGTCGCTTCGGAGCGCCGCCAGGACCGCCGCTTCGTCGGATGCGTCGATCGACTGCCGCCCGTAGGGGATCATCCAGCCGTCCCCGCCAGCGCACTGGGCCTGCATCCCGGGCTGAACGACGGGTCCACGTGATCGCGGATCATCGTGCGAAGGGTCGCGACGTCCAGGAACTCGCCGTTGGCCTCGCTGTCGTAGCTGAATCCGGGCGGAACGAGTCTTGCGCCATGCCTCTGCGCGTAGGCCGTGGCGGCCGCGATCGACGGCAGGATCGCGAAAAAGTCCCTGCGGTCGACCGTGGTGGGGGCGTCGGCGGTCGTGATCATCTGTTCGTGCAGCTTCTCGCCCGGTCGGATCCCCACACGGCGCTTCTCAGCGTCGGGTGCCACGGCATCGGCGACATCCAGGATGCGGTACGACGGAATGCGCGGCACGACGATCTCGCCGCCCCACAGGTCGTTGAGGGTGCGCATCACGAGCGCCACGCCCTCGTCAAGCGTGATGTTGAAGCGCGTCATGCGGTCGTCGGTGATCGGCAGCCAGCCGTGCCGACGGTGTTCCATGAAGTAGGGCACCACGCTGCCGCGGGAACCCAGCACGTTGCCGTATCGCACGACGGCGAAGCGAGTGTCACGGCTTCCGCGGATGTTGTTGGCGCTCACGAACAGCTTGTCCGAGCACAACTTGGTGGCGCCGTACAGGTTGATGGGCGCCGCGGCCTTGTCGGTGGAGAGCGCGACGATGCGCTTCACGCGATTGTCCAGGCACGCATTGATCACGTTCTCGGCACCCAGCACGTTGGTGTGGATGCACTCCATCGGGTTGTACTCCGCTGTCGGCACCTGCTTCAGGGCCGCTGCGTGCACGACCGTGTCGATACCCTCCATCGCGCGGCTCAGCCGGTTCCCGTCGCGCACGTCACCGATGAAGAACCGCAGCCCCGGATGCTTCGACTCGGGGAATCGCTGCTGCATCTGCCACTGCTTCAGCTCGTCCCGGCTGTAAATCACGAGCCGACGGACGCCGGGATGATCGCGCAGCACGGTCTCGACGAACTTCTGGCCGAAGCTTCCGGTCCCGCCGGTCACGAGAATCGATTCGGATCGAAGGTCCATCTCGGAAGTCTACCGGTCTTTTTCCGCTTCTCTACACTTCGAGGATGATCCCAGCCGCCGCGACGCGAATCGAGCGGATCGTTCTGGGCACGGTGCAGCTTGGACTTCCGTATGGCCGTCGCGCAGCGGGCGCAACGCCGGATCGCCAGCGCTGCTTCGACGTGCTCGATGCCGCGTGGGCGCGAGGCATCCGGTCGTTCGACACGGCGGAGGCCTATGGGGATGCCGCGGGGCGGCTGTCCGAATGGATCAAGTCCCGAGGTGTGGCCGGGTCCTGTCACGTGGTGACCAAGGTTCTTGCCCTGGAGGCCAGCGATTCCTCGGCGGTCGCGCGCGCCGTGGCTCGATTTCCTGACGTGGCAACGTGCACGGTGATGACCCATGGTGCGGCGGAGGCGACCGCGTTCAGCGTGTTCAGGCGTGCGGCCGTGCAGGTGGGGGCGCTGCCTGGCGCGAGCGTCTACGAGGCGCGCGAAGTGGTCGCGATGGCGACGGCTGGTGCGCGTCGAATCCAGGCGCCCGTGAACATCTTCGACACGCGGCAGCGGAGCGCTGCGTGGGGATGCGGCGTGCCGCTCGACGGTCGATCGGTCTTCCTGCAGGGTGTCCTGCTGGAGCGACCGGAAGAGGCCGAGGCTCGTGCGCCCGGGACGGGTCGCATGGCGGATGCGGTCCAGCGGGCGGCCTCGGCTGTGGGGCTTCCGCCCGCGATCGCGCTCCTCGCATTCGCGCTGCATGAGCTTCCCGCGCATGACCGCGTCGTGGTTGGGGTGGATCAGCCGAAGGAACTCGAGGCGATCGTGTCGGCTGTCGCCGTCGATGCAGGTGCCCTGTCCGGATTCCTGCGCGCGTGGGCCGAGGCGGTCGGTTCGTGGCGACCGGACGATCGATCGCTCGATCCGAGGACATGGAGATCCGCATGAGCCGCGTCGTCGCCATCGTGCAGGCCCGCATGGGCTCGTCCCGATTTCCAGGCAAGGTGATGGCGCCGCTTCTTGGGCAGCCGATGATCGGTCAGCTGCTGGGGCGTCTGAGGCTGGCCCGGCGTGTCGACGCGATCGCGCTCGCCACGTCCGTGGATACCTCGGATGACGCGCTCGCGGCGTTCGTGAAGCAGTCGGGATTTGAGGTCGTGCGCGGTCCTGTGGATGATGTGCTGGCCCGATACGTGACCGCGGCCGAGCGACTTTCGGCCACCGCAATCGTGCGCATCACCGGTGACTGTCCGCTGGTCGACGCGCAGATCGTGGATGAGGTGGTGCACGGGCTTCTCGATCGGAACGCGGACTATGCAAGCAACGTCGAGCCACCGACCTTTCCCGACGGCCTTGACGTGGAGGCCTTCTCCGTGGAGGCGCTGGATCGCTGCGCGTCTGGCGAGCTCACCTTGGCCGACCGGGAGCACGTCACGCTCGCGATGAGGCGCGGGTCGTTCCGCCGGTGGAGCCTGCAATCCGGAGGTGATTGGTCTGGCCGGCGATGGACAGTCGACCAGCACGCGGACCTGGAGGTGGTTCGGGCGGTGTTCAGCCACTTCGCGCCACGGACAGATTTCGGGTGGCGTGAAGTGCTAGATTTCCTCGACTCCCATCCAGCGATCGAGTCGGCCAACCGGCACATTCCGAGAAATGAAGGCATGAGCATGACCAACGAAGCGAAGACCGCGCGCGCCCAGACTGCGCAGCCTGCCGATTCCGGACCACGCTGGCGCGAGCGGCTGCTCCGCGTCATTCCCGGCGGCGCCCACACCTATTCACGTGGTTTCGACCAGTTCCCCGCGAACGCGCCGGAGATCCTGGAGCGAGGCGAAGGTGTGCACGTGTTCGATCCGGAGGGGCGGAAGTACCTCGACTTCGGGATGGCGCTTGCGTCGGTCGGCATCGGTTACGCGGAACCTTCAATCGTGGAGGCCGCGGCTCGTGGCATGCGCTCGGGCAACGGTCTCTCGCGGCCGAGCGTGATCGAACTGGAGGCGGCCGAGCTCTTCGTCTCGCGGGTCCGTTCCGCGGACATGGTCAAGTTCACGAAGAACGGCTCGACCGCGGTGACGGCCGCGGTGAAGCTTGCGCGTGCCCACACCGGGCGAGATCTGGTGCTCCGCTGCGCGCAGCATCCGTTCTTCTCGTACGACGACTGGTTCATCGGCTCGACCACGGTGCAGCGCGGCATCCCCGAGAGCATCCGGCAGGACACGCTGCTGTTCGATTTCAACGATGCGGCGGGTCTGGAGCGACTGCTGTCCCAGCATCGGGGGCGCGTGGCGGCGGTCGTGCTGGAGCCAGCCACGGCCGTGTGTCCGGCTCCCGTCGGGTGCGGTGCGGTGCAGGGGCCAGTCGCGGGATGCTGTGGTGCGGCCCCGTGTAGCGCCGGCATCTGTGGCGGTCGCAACTTCCTCCACGAGGTGCAGGATCTGTGTCGCACCCATGGCGCGCTGATGGTGCTTGATGAGATGATCACCGGTTTCCGCTGGCACATCGGCGGCGCGCAGGAACTGCTGGGGATCCAGCCCGACATCAGCACGTTCGGCAAGGCGATGGCCAACGGTTTCTCCGTGGCGTGCGTCGCCGGACGCCGCGAGGTCATGGAGCATGGATCGATCGAGTTCGAGGGGCGCGAGCGGGTCTTCCTGCTCTCCACCACGCACGGCGCCGAGATGTGCGGCCTCTCGGCATTCATCGAGACGATCGCGTTCATGGAGCGGAACGATGTCTGCGCCCATGTCTGGCGCACCGGCGCGGCCTTCATCGAGATGTTCAACGAGGCTTCGCGCCGCGCCGGAACGTGGCCCCATGTTCGGGTCGGTGGTCCGGCTTGCAAGCCCGCGCTGTCGCTCATGGGTCGCGATGGGGCGCCCTCCATGCCGCTGCGCACGCTCTTCATGCAGGAGATGATGCGACACGGGGTGATCATGCCGCAGGTCACGATCGCATTCCGGCACGGAGAGGCGGAGCTTGCGCATGCGCGTCGGGCGCTCGATGCGGCACTGCCCGTGGTGGCGGAGGGATTGCGATCGGGCATTGAGCCGCTGCTGCTCGGCCCGGCCGTCAAGCCGGTGTTCCGGCGGTTCAACTAGTTTTCACATCCTCATGGAAAGCGCATTGCAAACAGGCGTCGCGTGCCCCGGCCATCTGCCGGGTTGGGTCGTGCGGCTTGACATCGTCGTCGGACTGCGTTCGTGGATGGAAGGAGGCGGTCGATGAGCGTGTCCGTGGATCGAGAGCCGTCGGTTCGATCGACTGAGGAGGCAGGTGGCGTTCGCGTCTGGTTGTGGGGATGGCGTGATCCGGACGCTCGCAACGGCATCGCCGATCTGCAGGCACGTGGCGTGATCTCCGTGCTGCAGTGGGTGGCCGACACGCCGCGTGTCGACTCGTCCTTCGTGCGCTTTCTCTACAACCACCCGGATCTGGGCCAGAGCGAACTGTGGCAGCGAGACAGCGGCTTGACCTCCGAAGAGCTGGTCAAGTTCCTGGAGATGTTCTCGCGCGAGTCGCGATCTCGCGGCGTGGACTTTCACGAGCAGGCCCATGTCGCGAAGGTGTACTTCCGGCACTTCACCCACGAGCTGCAGCGGCAGCGCATCCAGCATGTGCTGTTCGAGCTCTGCCCGATCACGGGACTGGACTACATCCTTTACGTGGCTGCGATGCGACTGGGCATCGCGACGACCATGTGCTTGCAGTCCACGATTCCCGGGCGCTTTCACTATTGCCACACCCTCGAGGACTTCGGTTCCTTCGAGTCCGCTCGCGCCGACGATCGGGACGTGGCGATTCCCGCGATCGAGTGGGGATTCCGCAAGCGCCTGTTCTACATGGACTCCAAGAGCGGTCGTTATCCGCCGAACTTCGGTTACAAGTGGCCGAGGTTCCTGAAGGAGTTGTGGCGTCATGGACCACGCACGAGCAAGCGGCCGCTGCGCCTGTCGGGCGTCTTCGAGAATCTCCTGCAGGGTCTCGACTTCGATCGCGGCTACGCGGCAATGGCGGTTGGCGATGGCGGGATCGACTGGACCGCAAAGTACGCGTACTTCCCGCTGCACCTGCAGCCGGAACTCACCACGAGCGGACTTGGAGGCCGATTCTCCGATCAGCTGGACGCGATCGACGAACTGGTCGCCATGCTGCCGCAGGGCTGGGTGGTCTATGCCAAGGAGAATCCTAAGCAGGGTTGCGAGCAGCGCGGTCGGGAGTTCTTCAACAGACTGCGCTCGATGTCGAGGGTCAGGTATCTGCGCAAGGATGTGGACACGTACAAGTTGCTGGAGGGTTGCCAGTTCGTCGCCACCATCACGGGCACCGCGGGTTGGGAAGCGGTCACGGGAGGAAAGCCGTGCCTGGTGTTCGGTCATCCGTGGTACGCGTCGATCCCTGGCGTGACGCGATATCGGCCTGGTCTGACCGTGGAGCAGGTGTGCGCGAACGTCTCTGGCCGTGGCGAGGTGCTTGCGGCGTATCGCCGGATGGTCCAGAAGACGCGTCGCGGCGTCCTCGACATGCTGTATGCGGGCACGTGGGATGAATATGAGGCGTCGTCGAACGCTCGCGACATCGCGGCGTTCATCGCCGAGGTCGTGCAGATGCAGGTGCCTCAGGCTTCGTGTTGAGTTTGGTGGGTGAGGGCGGCGCGCGGGAAGTGCGTGTCCGCCGAGTCCGGTTCGGTCACGCCGCGACCGACGCCATTCCCAGCGCCCTCGCCATCGTGCTACCCAAATCCGCCGGACTCTCCGCCACGGTCACGCCGCAGCTGCGCAGCGCATCCATCTTCGCCTGCGCGGTGTCGTTCTCGCCGCCGATGATCGCGCCGGCATGCCCCATGCGCTTGCCCTTCGGCGCCGTGCGCCCGGCAATGAACGCGGCCACCGGCTTTCTCATGTGCCGCTGGATCCACTTGCCCGCGTCAATCTCGTCCTGCCCACCGATCTCGCCGATCAGGATCACGCCGTCGGTCTCCTGATCCGCGTTGAACATGCTCAGCGCGTCGATGAAGTTGAGGCCCTTCACCGGATCGCCGCCGATGCCCACGCAGGTGCTCTGGCCGATGCCGAGCGTGCTGGTCTGCCACACCGCCTCGTAGGTCAGCGTGCCGCTGCGGCTGATGATGCCGACCGCACGGCCCGTGCTGGCATCGCTGCGGTGCGTGTGGATGTAGCCCGGCATGATGCCGATCTTGCAGCCGCCGGTGAAACCCTTGCCGTCGGGAAGGCGCTTGCCGGGCGTGATCACGCCGGGGCAGTTCGGGCCGACCAGCGTGCAGTGCGGATAGCGATCGTCAAGCAGGCTGCGCGTGCGCACCATGTCCTGCACCGCGATGCCCTCGGTGATGCAGCAGATGATGCCGATGCCCGCGTCGGCAGCTTCCAGGATCGCGTCGGCCGCGAACGGTGGGGGCACGAAGATCATCGTTGCAGTGGCGCCGGTCGCCTTCACCGCGGCGTGCACGGTGTCGAAGATCGGCAGACCGTTCGGATCCTTCGTGCCGCCCTTGCCGGGAGTCACGCCACCGACCATCTGCGTGCCGTAGTCGAGGCAGCCCTTGGTGTGGAAGGCGCCGGCCGAGCCGGTGATGCCCTGGCAGATCACGCGCGTGGAACCGTCGATGAGAATGCTCATGGAACGGCGAAAGATAGCGGAATTGCGCGGCGATACCATCGACCGCATGGGTGCGAAGACTGCCGCCGAAACTGTGTCCGTCGCCGTGCGAGGCTCCTCTGAATCAGGGAGCAGCAAGGCGTCCGCTTCGAGTCCGAAGGGGCTGACCTATGCGCAGGCTGGCGTCGATATGGAAGCCGGCGACCGCGTGGTCGACCTGATCAAGCCTGCACTGCGGCGCACGCATGGCCCGCGCGTGATGGGTGCCTATGGCGGTTTCGGCGCCATGTTCCGGCTCGACTTCAAGGAACGCATCTTCCGCAAGAACTACAAGGACCCGGTGCTGGTGGCGTGCACCGACGGCGTGGGCACCAAGGTCATGCTGGCGATCCAGATGGGTCGCCTGGACACGATTGGCATCGACTGCGTGGCGATGAACGTGAACGACCTGATCGTGCAGGGTGCCGAGCCGCTGTTCTTCCTGGACTACCTGGGACTCAGCCGCATCAAGCCCGAGGAGACGGCCTCGATCATCCAGGGCGTGGCCAAGGGCTGCGAGATCGCGGGTTGCTCTCTCATTGGCGGCGAGTGCGCCGAGATGCCGGACATCTACAAGGCGGGGGACTTCGATATTGCGGGATTCGCGGTGGGCGTGGTCGAGGCCAAGCGCACGATCGAGGGTGATCGCGTGAAGAAGGGCGATGTGATCATCGGTCTGCCCTCGAGCGGCGTGCATTCGAACGGCTACGCGCTGGTGCGCCGCATCGTGAAGGAAGCGAAGCTGGAACTGGGCAAGCACTACGCCGAGGCGGGCGCAGGCACGCTGGGCGACCTGCTGCTGGAGCCCACGCGCATCTACGCCAAGGCGGTGCTGAAGGCGCTGGGGGCGTACCGGCGCAAGCGTGCGATTCGCGGCATGGCGCACATCACGGGCAGCGGCATTCCGGGCAACCTGCCGCGCGCGTTCGGTGAGCATCTCGATGCGGTGATCGATCGTTCCTCGTGGATGGTGCCGCCGCTGTTCCGGTTCCTGCAGCAGCATGGCGGCGTGGCCGAGGATGAGATGTGGAACGTGTTCAACATGGGTGTGGGCTACTGCCTGATCGTCCACCCGGATTTCGCCGAGGGCGTGATGAAGAAGCTGCGCAAGTCGGGCGAGCAGCCGTTCGTGATGGGCAAGATCGCGAAGGGCAGTGGACGCGTGCTCTGGAAGTGAGGTCCGACCCTGTTATTGGCCGCTCCACCCTCGCGAGCGCTTCTTCTCGCCCTCGCGCTTCTTGCTCTCAAGCCTCCGCTCGCGACTGCCACGCGTGGCCTTTGTTGGCCGTCGCACTTTCGGCGGAACCTCGGCCTGACGCACGCTCGCCGCCAGTTGCGCCACGCAGGCCTCTCGATTCTGCAGCTGGCTGCGATGCTCGCCGCAACTGAACGTGACCGCGCCACCCGCCACGCGATGGCGCACCACTTCCATCCACCGCGCACGCGCCGCCTCGTGCAGGCCGTACACCCGCGATGGATCCACCTGCAGCACCGCGCGCGTGGCTACCTTGTTCACGTTCTGTCCGCCGGGCCCCCGGCTGGTGGTGAACGCCCACTGCAGATCATCCGGATGGATCCACGCCTTGCGCCCCAGCGCGATCGCGTTGGGTGAGCGCGCTGGCTCGGGAGGCGGCGGGGGCGGGGTCAGCACGATGCGCACGATACGCTGGGCCCACCATGGACCCAACCGCCATCGCGCTCGCGCTCGGCCTTGAACAGGCACAGGCCTCGCAGGCGGCCGCCGCACCAAACTCGCCAGCCGCGGCCACGGCCCCCATCCGTGTGCAGGGTCAGCCGATCGCGCTGCCGCTCTCCGACCGCTGCTCGAACGCGCCACTCTTCCAGCTCGAGGGCGAGCCCGTCCGCCTCGACCTGACCGCGGGCGCATGGCTTGCGCGTCTTCGTGGAAACGTCGCGTTCGGCCCCGTCAGCACCAGCAAGGTCGACGTCAACGACACCTACGGCCTGGATTCCATGGAAGGAGCCTTTCAGGGCGACCTGTCGATCCTGTGGCGCAACTGGACCGTGCGACTTACCGGATCGGAATTCTCCACCGACGCCACGCAGGCTGCCACGACCGCTGGTGCCTTCGGCACAACCACCTTCGCCGCGGGTGACTCGCTGCGGAGTTCGTTCGATTTCTACTCCTGGGGCATCGATGTCCAGAGCTGGCTGTGGCGGCCGCTCTCGAAGCAGCAGTTCCCGTGGGAGTCACCGGTCGCTGGCGAGGATCTCGGCGGCGACCTGCAGTTCGTGGCGATCGTGGGCGGCCGTGGCTTCGGCGTGAACCAGCAGGTGCAGAACCAGACGGTCGGCACCAGCAGCACCTACAGCGAGACCTTCGGCACCGTGATCGTGGGCGGTGGCGTGGACGTGCAGGTGGATCTGCGCGGACGCGTGGACTTCCTTGACCGCCTTGAATTCTCCGCCACCGGCACCTGGGGCCCCGCATGGCCGGGCGATGGCGGCAGCGAGACCGAGATTCGCGCGGCGCTCACGGCGTGGTTGTGCGGCAACGCGGGCGTGTTCTTCGGCTACCGCTACACGAACCTGGAACTCACGCAGGGCGGCTACGCGTTCAGTGGAAACATCGCGGGCCTGCTCGTGGGCGCATCGCTGCGTTACTAGGATTTCGCATGACCGCGCAGCCGCGCAAGCCTGCGGGATCGAAGCGTGGCGGAAAGTTCCGTCGCGCGCAGATCCGCCATGCGATCCTGACCAAGGCGGTCGACAAGCTCACCAGCGGCAGGCTTCGCACCAGGCATCTCTCGCAACCGATCGAGCTCCGCCAGATCGAGCTTCGCGTGCCCGACTGGCCGCGTGGACTCGAGGGCGTGCGCATCGGGCACCTGAGCGATCTGCATCTTGGGCACCTCATGCCGGTCGATCGCGCCATGGAACTGGTGGAGCGCCTTGGTGCGGCGAAGCCGGACGTTCTTGCATGCACGGGTGACGTCGTGGACCTTGAATGGACCGGCTGCGAGCCCGTGCTCCAGGCGATGGGCGGCATGCGAGCACCGCTCGGTCGCTATCTGGTGCTCGGCAATCACGACCATCTGGATGATCCCGGAGCGCTGGTCGAGGCCGCGCACGACAGCGGCCTGCTGGTGCTTTCCGGCGGCGTGCATACGCGCAAGCGAAGCGATCACGAGTTCCGTGTGGCCGGCATCGACTGGGCAGCGAAGCCCGGGCAGCTGGCCGAGAGCGTGCAGGGCGTCATGGGACATCGGCCGCACCTGCTGCTGGCGCACAACCCGAAGGTGTTCCCTGCCGCGGCACGCGCGCGCATTCCGCTCACGCTAGCGGGGCATACGCACGGTGGCCAGGTGGCCCTGCGGGACCGTCCGCGCGCGAACCTCTCGCTGCTGCATGGTCACTCGAGCGGCCTCTACGAGCGCGGCTCATCGCGGCTGTTCGTGAACGTGGGAGCTGGAAGCTGGTTCCCGCTGCGCCGCAACGTGCCTGCCGAGATCGTGATGCTGGAGGTGCGGCGGGCGTAGGCAATGGTTCTACCGGCGTGGCGTGCACGTGCATCCGCCTTGCGCGACGGAGCGGGAGTTCCAGTAACAAGGTCCGACCCTGTTACGCGGACTCAGGCGTAGTGCTTGCCGAAGCGATTCGCGATGAACGCCTCAAACCCCACATCCTCGTTCCGCACGAACCCGCTCTGCGCCAGCTTGCCCTCGCGCAGCAGGTCCAGCACCGCCGTCACGCCGGCCGCCGTGGTGATCTGGATCGCCGTCCATGGCAGGCCGTCGATCTCCTTGTGCAGCACCACCTTGGCGTAGGTGCGCTCCAGGAATCGTCCGTCCTTCTCGCCGGTGCAGCTCACGAAGATCGCCACCTGATCCTGATCGGTCGCCGGCAGGCTGCGCTCGAACACCTTGCCCAGCTCCTCGCGGTGGTGGATGAATCCCAGATCGTGCAGCAGCAGCTTCAGGATGTCGCGATGCCCCGGGAAGCGCATGGTCTTGTAGTTGAGGTTGCGCACCTTGCCCTTCAGCGTCTCGCCCAGCGTGCCCAGGCCACCCGAGGTGTTGAACGCCTCCAGCTCCAGGCCGTCGATCATCATGTGCTCCAGCTGCTCCAGCGGCGGCACGCTCACGAACTCGCCGTTCTCCACCGCCTCGCAGGGCTGGCAGTACTCGTTGATCAGGCCCGCGGTGCTCCAGGTCAGGTTGTACTTCATCGCGTTGCTGGGGAAGCGCGGCAGCGCGCCCACGCGCAGCTTCAGGTCGTGGATGCGATCGAAGCCCTGCGCCAGGTGCCAGCCCGCGATGGTGATGAAGCCCGGCGCCAGGCCGCACTGCGGAATGAACGCGGTCTTGGCGCCCTGCGCGAGCGCCATCACCTTCTTGGTCACCGCCACATCCTCGGTGAGATCGAGGTAGTGCACGCCCGCCGCCTTCGCGCGCTCGGCGATCAGCGGATTGCAGTGGAAGGGCGCGCAGCTGATCACGGCCCACTGGCCGGCCAGCACGCGGTCCATCGCCTTGGCGTCGTCGAAGGCAGCCTGCTCGCAGTGCACGCCCGGCACATGCTTGCGCACCCACTCCAGGCCCGACGCGTGCGCGTCCACGCTGGTCACCGCGTAGTCGCCGCTTCGCTGCAGCAGGTGTGCGCACATGCGACCGATCTTGCCGGCTCCGAGAATGACGACCTTCTTCATGCTGATGTCTCCGTTGGCGATTGTGCCGTGAATGGTTCGGGTGTGATGGGTGAATGCGGTGCGCGTGCGTCAGTCGGGCAGACGGTCCAGTTCGGCGCCCACCGCGTCCATGAGCGACTGCACGGTGGCCGGGCCGAAGTCGAAACGAAGTCCCGCCGCCGCGAACAGTTCGGGCAGCGGCTTGCTGCCGCCCAGCGTCAGCGCGCGCTTGTACGCCGCCAGCGCGTCCTTCTCGCTCTTCTTGCTGGCCAGCCACAGTTGCAGCGAGCCCAGCTGCGCGATGCCGTACTCGATGTAGTAGAAGGGCATGCCGAACAGGTGCAGCTGCCGCTGCCACATGTGCGCGCGCGAGCCCTCGATGCCGCTCCAGTCGAGCGAGCCACCGAAGCGCGCGTCAAGATCCAGCCACGCCTTGGTGCGCTCGGCGCTGGAGTGGCCGGGGTTCAGATACACCCAGTGCTGGAACGCGTCGATCTGCGCGATCCACGGCAGCATGCTGATCACGCCCTCGAGCAGCTCTCGGCGCGCGCGATCGGCGTCGGCCTTGCTGAAGAACTCCTCCAGATAGGGCAGCGTGAGCAGTTCCTGGCTCATGCTGGCCACCTCGGCGAACTCCATCGGGCTGCCGCGATAGGCCAGGATCGGGTCGTCCTTGCTCAGCAGGCTGTGGAACGCGTGGCCCGCCTCGTGCACCATGGTGGTCAGGTCGCGGTGCATGCCCGCCGCGTTCATGAAGATGAACGGCTTGCGCGAAAGCTGGCGCTGGTACTGGTAGCCGCCCGGCGCCTTGCCCTTGCGGCTGTCGAGATCCAGGCAGCCGCCGCCGCGCATGCTGTCGAACATGGCCGCGAACTCGCCGTCCATGCGGTGATAGACCTTGCTGGTGCGCTCGACCATCTGGTCGGCGTTCTCGAAGGGGCGCAGCGCGTTGCGGCCCTTCACGTCCACCTTCAGGTCCCACGGACGAAGGCTGGACAGCCCCAGCGCCTTCGCGCGGCGCTCGTGCATGCGGCGGGCCAGCGGCACGCACGTGCGCTCCACGGCCTCGTGGAAGGTGGCGCAGTGCGCGGGCGTGTAGTCGAAGCGCTGCAGGCGGTCATGCTGGAAGTCGCGGAAGTTCGGATAGCCCGCGTTCGTGGCGGTCTGGGCGCGCAGCTTCACCAGCTCGTCGTAGATGCCGTCGATCGCGTCCACATCCTTCAGTCGGCGATCCGCCACCACGCGCCAGCTCGCCTCGCGGCGCGCGCGATCGGTCTCCTCCAGGTGGCGCGCCATCTGCGGCAGCGTGCGCTCGGCGCCATCGAACTGCACCGTCATGGCGCCGTTGATCTCGCTGTAGCGCTGGTCGAGCTTGGTGATCTCGGTCTGGATCGCCACGTTCTCCTCGCGGAACAGCTTGACCTCGCGCTCGAGCGATCGCAGCAGCGTGCCGTAGCGCCGCTGGTCGAGGCCCTTCGCGTGCGGGCTCTCCACGATCTTGCGGTCCAGCTCGAAGCCGAACTTCTTGAGCTGCGGGTCGACCTCCTCGACGAACTTCAGGAAGCGGCCCTTGATGTCCGCGTCGTCGGTGTGGCAGGTCATGGCGATGTACAGGTTCGCCTCGGCCTCGCCGGCGGCCGCGTCGAGCTCGCTGCGGTCCAGGATCAGCTTCTCCAGGCAGTTCGGGCACTTCAGCGTGCGGTCGAGCAGCTTTCGGTAGAGCGGCTCGAGCTGCGGCCACTGCGTGGCGTCCAGCGTGGGGGGAATGAAGCGGAACGCGGACGATGCAGGGGGGGTTGCGGTGCTCATGGGAGGCTCTCCGTGAAGGGCGCAGCGTAGCCACGGACCCCGCCCCGGCGCTACCGTTGGGGCCATGCGACCCATGGTCCAGGCCCTCGCGCCCGCCAAGCTGAATCTTGCGCTTTCCGTGGGAAGGCCGGACGCGACCGGCATGCACCCGATCAGCAGCTGGATGGTGACCGTGGACCTGCACGACGAACTGGAGATCGAGGCACGCGAGGAGGGCTCGCTCTCGATCTACGCGATCGTGTGGCACCCGGAGGCGCATCGGCGCACCGACATCGACTGGTCCATCACGAAGGATCTTGCGGTGCGCGCGCACCAGCGACTCGAGGCGCATGTGGGGCGCCCGCTCCCGGTCAGGCTGCGCCTGCAGAAGCGCATTCCCGTGGGTGGCGGGCTGGGTGGAGGCAGCAGCAACGCCGCGGCGATGCTGCGCGGCCTGAACGAACTGTTCTCGCTGGGACTTTCGGAGGACACGCTCGCGGATGTCGCGCGGCCTCTCGGCAGCGACGTGCCGTTCCTGGTTCGTGGCGGAAGCGCGGTGGTCGAGGGCCTTGGCGAGCGGCTTGCGCACATGCCGCTTCCCGCGGACACGCACGTGGTGCTGCTGCTGCCCGAGGCGTCGTGTCCGACCGGTCCCGTGTACCGGGCTTTCGATGCGCTGCGCCCCGATGCATCGCTGCAGGAGGCGCGCGTGCGCGACATGGCCAAGCGTGCAAGCGCCCCCGGCGTGGACGAGCCCTTCAACGATCTGGCCGAGCCCGCGATGGAAGTGGCGCCCCGGCTGCGGGGCGAGCGCGAGGAGATCCAGGAGATGATCGACCGCCCTGTGCATGTTTCGGGGTCGGGCAGCACGCTCTTCTTCCTTGCCAATGGTGCTGCCGAGGCGGAACTTCTGGCGGGCGCCGTGGGCCAGCGCATGGGGATTCCCGCGGTTCCTGCACAGGTGATCCACACGCCCGCCCCCTCGTGGATCCGCCGTCCAGGGTCCTAGACTTCACCCCGTGCTGTGGCAGCCTGAACTTCCCGAGCGGTATCGCGCCCTGACCGAGGACGAACTCGGACAGGCGATCGCCGCGCGCCGCAAGGAACTGGGCTCGCGGCTCCTGATCCTGGGCCACCACTACCAGCGTGACGAGGTGATTCGACACGCCGACCTGATCGGCGACTCGCTGAAGCTCAGCCGGATGGCCGCCGCCGAGGCGCCGCGCCGTGGTGCGCGCTTCATCGTGTTCTGCGGCGTGCACTTCATGGCGGAGACCGCCGATGTGCTCACGCCCGACGATGTGCAGGTGATCCTGCCGGACCTGTCGGCTGGCTGCAGCATGGCCGACATGGCCGCCTACGACGACGCGCTCACCGCCTGGGAGGAGATCACGGGCGCGCATGCGGGCACGAAGGTGCGTGTGGTGCCGATCACGTACGTGAATTCGAGTGCCGCGGTGAAGGCCTTCGTTGGCGAGCGCGGAGGCGCTTGCTGCACCAGCGGCAACGCGCGCGAGGTCTTCGACTGGGCCATGCAGGGTGGCAACGAGCCGCTGAAGCCCGGCGAGCGCGTGCAGGTGCTGTTCATGCCGGACCAGCATCTTGGGCGCAACACCGCGCGGCTGCGTGGCCTGAAGAGCGAACTCGACGCCGAGCGTGGCATGGGCACGGCGGACATGGCCGTGTGGAATCCGCGCAAACCGCGCGGAGGGCTTTCGGTGGAGACGATCCGCGAGGCCACGGTGCTGCTCTGGGCGGGTCACTGCAGCGTGCACAAGCTGTTCCGTCCGGAGCATGTGGCGCAGGCGCGGCATCGCGATCCCAGCACCTGCGTGATCGTGCATCCCGAGTGCTGCCAGGAAGTCGTGGAGCTTGCCGACGAGGTTGGAAGCACCGAATTCATCATCGAGCGCCTGCAGGCCGCGAAGCCCGGCAGCAGCTGTACCATCGGCACCGAGGTGCATCTGGTCGAGCGGTTGTGTCGCGAGGCGGGGTTGCGCGACGTGCAGGCCCGGATCCTGAGCGACTGCCAGTGCCTGTGCACCACGATGGTGCGCATCGACCAGAAGCATCTGCTCTGGACGCTCGACAACCTCGCGGAAGGCCGCGTGGTGAACCGCATCCAGGTTCATCCGGATGCCGCACGCCTGGCGCGCAGGTCGCTCGAGCGCATGCTCGCGCTGCGCCCTCCCGCGCCCGCGGCCGCGATGGTGGACTGAATCATGACGGAATCCATGAAGACGCAGACGGGCCGGAAGTGGCTTCGCATCGGTTTGCTCGCTGGTGGCGCGGTGGTGCTGTCGCTTGCGCTGCTGGTGGTGTTCGCGCCCGCGATCGCCGCCTCCGGGTTCGGTCGCGGCATCGCCGAGGCGCGCATCGCCGATGCAGTGAAGGGCTCCGCGCGCATCGACGCCATCTCGCTGGGCTGGTTCGGCAAGCAGGAGATCCGCGGACTCGAGATCCGTGATGGCAGCAACCAGACGGAGTTGAAGCTCGACGTGGCGCTGGACAACGGGCTCTTCGACCTGCTGCTCGGAAGCGTGGACGCACTGCGCGTCTCGCTGAATGGATCCCTGCAGGCACGGATGCTGCCCGGCGGAGGCACGAGCCTGTCCAATTTCGCGGCAGGCTCCTCGTCAGCCGCTTCACCGATGCCCCCCGCAAAGCCCGCGGCGCAGCGTGGTGGGAAGCCAGGTGGCGTGGCGGGACTTCCGTGGCCAGTCCGCCTGTCGATCGGCTCTTTCGATGCGGTGTTGACCGAGGCGAGCGGCGTGGCCTTCGCCATGCGAGGCCTGAAGGGCACGTTGGCGCTCGGACCGACGGAGCCGCTGGTCATCGACCTGTCCGCCACCACGCAGGTGGCCGATCAGGCCGGGGCCCTCTCGGTGAAGGGCTCGCTGGATCACTTCCTGGATGCATCGGGAGCGTTCGATCCACGTGAACTCACGGGCGAGATCGACGCGAACGTCTCGGGATGGCTGATCGCCGCCGCCGGACTGGACGCGCAGGTGCAGGGTGCGGCGTTGCGCGTGCAGGCACCGGCGGGCAAGCCGATCGGACTTGCCCTGAACGCGGCGGTCCAGTTGGCGGGCAGCCCCATGTCGGCGCAGGCGCAGATGAGCGCGGCACGACCGGCGGCGGGGCGTGAGCTGGTCGGCTGGGCGACCGATCCACGCACATGGATCGGTCAGATGGCCATCAAGGGCGTGTCCACGGTGCCGCTGCAGCGCTTCGTGGCGAACACGCCGCTGGTGCTCACGCGCGAACTTGGGCCGACGATCGATCTTTCGCTCAGCACCGGCGAGGGCGCCGGCGTGGATCTTTCCGCGACCAGCGCGCACCTGCAGCTGGTGGCGCGTGCGACGGTGGATCCGACGAGTGGCGCGATGCAGGGCAACGGCATCACGCTGCAGGCCACCATCGATCCGGCGCTGCTGGCGTCGATGGGCACCACGGTGGATGCGCCGGTGCAGGTATCCGCGAGTCTTGCCAGTCTGCGCACGCCACCGATCACGGCGGCCGGCGGCTTCGATGCGAGCGGCATCGCCTTCGATGGCTCGGTGCAGGTGCAGCCCTTCCAGATGCTGAATGTGGGACCGCAACCGATCGCCTTCGGTGGGCTCACGGTGTCGGCCAAGGCGGACACCATCGGCACGCAGGTCGATGCCTCGATCCGAGGCTCGGTGCAGCAGGCGCCGATCGACGTGCAGATGCAGGTCACGGGCCTGGGGGCCTCGCTCGCGGTCGCAAGCGCGCAGGCAAGAGGCACCATCGCCGCGGGCCCGATCGATCCGACGGTGCTGCCGGCGCTTCCTGCGGCCGCGCGCAAGTGGCTGGGCCTGGTGCAGCCGGGTGCCACCACGGTGCGCGCGAGTCTGGCTGGTTCCATGCAGCAGGGTGGGGCGCAGGCGCAGGTGGACATGGTGCCGGGCAGCGTCGCGCTGAAGACGCGCTGGAACGCCGAGACGATCGAGGTCGAGCAGGTGCAGAGCACGCTCACGCTGCAGCCCGCGCTGGTTGCGGCCGTGGCGGGCGATTCGCTGGCGCTGTCCGCGCCGACGCAGGCGAAGCTGTCGGCCGGACCCGTGCGCATGGCGCGATCCGGAGCGCAGAAGTTCGAGGCGATCCCGGTGAGCGTGGAGGTTCCTTCGATCGCCGTGGCGAAGGCGCCCGGGCTCACGGGTGCAGCCAGCGTGCAGGATGTCCGCGTGCAGGGCTCGCTGGATCCCGATGGACCCACGCTGTTCGATGGCAGCGTGTCGATCGCGGGTCTGGGTGCGGCTGGCGTGAACTCGCTGGGGCCGGTGCAGGTGCAGTCCGTGGCGGTTCGGGCGAAGTTGCCGAGCGACTTCAGCGCGGTGGCGATCACCGCGAAAGTGGCGGATGTGCAGTGCCCACGCGTGCCGGGACTTTCCGGTGTGGTTGGCGTGCGTGGCGTCGAGGCTTCGCTCACGGGTCCGATCGATCTTGGCGCGGGCGCGAACGCGTCGTTCAGGGGCGCGCTGCATGACGCCACCGGAACGATCGCCACGGTGCAGGGGACATTCGAGCCGCAGGGCTCGGGCTGGCGTGCAAGCGTGCAGTCCAGCGATGTCGACATGCGCCGCGCCCTCACACTGGCGGGTCAGGGCGAGGCGCTGCCCGAGTGGGTGGGCGCGAGTGGCCAGCGCTCGCTCGCGGCGAATGTGGCCGGTGGTCCAGGCGGCATGAGCTTCGGCGTGAGCGCGGCGCTTGATCCGATCTCGCTCCAGGCGCAGGGCACGCGGTCCGCGGCTGGAGCCATCGCGCTCACCAAGGGATCGCTGCAGGCGAAGCTGCCCGCTGGCGTGGTGCGGACGATCGTGGAGCGCTTCGGCACGCCGATCACCGGGTGCGACCCGATGCAGGTGGCGGTCACGGTGAACGCGCTCACGCTGCCGGTCGATGCAAAGGGTGCGCTGCAGCCGTTCGCGCCCGGAGCGGACATCGATCTGCTCGTTCGTCTGGAGCCTTGGCGGATCAGCACGAAGGACTCGCCCACGCTTGCGTTCGGCGCGAACGAGTTGGTGGTGAAGTCGAAGGCGGGCACCGGTGCCAGCGTGAAGCTCACCGGCTCACTGGGCGCCGAGGGCACGCAGGCGGCGCCGCTTTCGGTGCTGGTGCAGACGGCGAACCTTCTGGATTCGCAGGGCAAGTTCGCGCCCGGGGTGGGCAGCGTGGCAGTGAACGCGCAGGTGAAGGATTTCCCGACAGGGCTCGCGGACCGGGTTGCGGAGATGGACGGCTACCTGATCGACATGCTTGGCCCGACCTTCACGGTCGATCTGGAGGGCCGCAGCGGCAAGGCGCGTGACGAGTTCTTCAAGGCCACCTTCACCAGCCCCACGCTCACGGTGAATGCGCCGGTGGTGCGGCTGGCGGACATGGCGATCACGATCGCGGCTGATGCACCGCTCACGGCGGAGTTGCGGCCCGATGAGCGCTTCCGCCAGCGGATCCTGCGGCCGGTGAACCCGTTCCTGGCGGACATGCGCACGGTGGAGGGCCGGCCCATCCGGGCGACGGTGCCCACACTCACGCTTCCGCTGCCGGTCGATGTGGCTGCCGTGTCCACCACGTTCACCGTGGATGTGGGCGAGGTCGAACTGCAGAAGAGCTCGCAGTTCCTCGGCATCATGGATTTCGTCAAGAGCTCGCAGGGCAGCACGGTGCCTGGACTCGTCTCGCCGCTCGCGGGCACGCTGTCCAACGGTCTGCTCACCTACCGAGACTTCAAGGTGCAGGTGGGACGCCTCGGCAAGGCGGGCTGGCAGCAGACGCTCTTCAGCGACGCTCGCATCAATCTGGCGGCTTCACCGGCGGTTGCCGAGCCCATCACCATCCGTTACCCCGCGAGCAGCATCACGAATCTGTTGGCGAAGATCCCCGGCATGCAGTCGGTGCTCGGCAAGATCAACAACATGCTTGGTGGAGCCAACGAGACCATCCAGCAGGCCGCACAGGTGAAGGTGAGTTTCACTGGCCCGCTCGACGGCAGCGAACTGAAGATGACCGTGAGTCCCGAGATCGACCTGGGCAAGGACGTCGGCGGCACGATCAGGGGCATCGAGAAGGGGATCGGCGGCGCCCTGGACGACCTCTTCGGCAAGAAGAAGTGATTCCGCTCACATCGGCTTTTCGCCGACCGTCTCGTCGTACACCTGCAGCAGCTTCGACTT
>JBMOGS010000031.1:0-29638 GCA_049318245.1 Phycisphaerales bacterium
CGTGAAGAACATGATCACCGGCGCCGCCCAGATGGACGGCGCGATCCTGGTGGTCAGCGCGGCGGACGGTCCCATGCCGCAGACCCGCGAGCACATCCTCCTGGCCCGCCAGGTCGGCGTGCCGAGCATCGTGGTCTTCCTGAACAAGTGCGACCTCGTCGACGACAAGGAACTTCTCGACCTGATCGAGATGGAGGTGCGCGAGCTCCTCACCAAGTACGGCTTCAAGGGCGATGACATCCCGATCGTGCGTGGCGCGGCATTCCCCGCCCTGCAGGAGCCGGGCAACGCCGAGAAGAACAAGTGCATCGCCGACCTCATGGACGCGATCGACGCCCACGTTCCGGAGCCCGTGCGCGAGACCGACAAGCCCTTCCTGATGAGCGTCGAAGACGTGTTCAGCATCAAGGGTCGCGGTACCGTGGCCACCGGCCGCATCGAGCGCGGCATGGTCAAGGTCGGTGAGGAAATCGAGATCGTGGGCCTGCGCCCGCAGTCGATGAAGTCCACCGTGACCGGCGTCGAGATGTTCCAGAAGACCCTCGATCAGGGCCAGGCCGGCGACAACGTCGGTTGCCTCCTGCGTGGCGTCGAGAAGGCGGACATCGAGCGTGGCCAGGTGCTTTGCAAGCCCGGCACCATCAAGCCTCACACCGAGTTCGAGGCCCAGGTGTACGTGCTGACCAAGGACGAAGGCGGCCGTCACACGCCGTTCTTCAACGGCTACAAGCCCCAGTTCTACTTCCGCACGTCGGACATCACCGGCAAGCTCGAGCTGATCGGCGCCGAGATGTGCATGCCCGGCGACAACGTGAAGATCAAGGTCGACCTTGAAGGCAAGGGCGTGGCCATGGAAGAGCAGACCCGCTTCGCCGTCCGCGAGGGCGGTCGCACCGTGGGTTCGGGCGTGGTGACGAAGATCATCAAGTGACATCCCGCGACGCGCGCCGTGTGGGCGCGTCGCTTGCAACGAGCGGTTTCGTCCGTGCCCGCCCCTGACCGAAAGGCCAGGGGCGGGGCGGGCCGAAACCAGGGCCCCCAGGGCCCGGAGACAGTGAGTCATGGCAAAGAAGTCCCTGGATCGTGAATACGTGTGGCTGCAGTGCACGGAGTGCGGCGACCTGAACTACCGAACCGAGATCCGCGTCAAGGGCGGCATTTCGGAGAAGGTGAAGGAAGGCTTCCGCAAGTTCTCCCCCCGCCTGCGCAAGCACACGCTGCACAAGATCAAGCGGAAGTGACGCCAGCGTCGCTTCCTTCGCTACGCCGGTAGCTCAGCTGGTAGAGCAGCGGATTCCAAATCCGCAGGTCGTGGGTTCGATCCCCCCCCGGCGTGTTCGGGCCTCGTGGCCTGGAATCCGTTTCGCACCCTTCTCGGAGAACCCCATGTCCACCGCCATCAAGAAGTTCGGTCAGGGCTACTGGACCCGTCTCATGACGGTCATCGGCTTCGGCATGCTCGCGGTGCTTGGCGCGGTGTGGCTGTGGCGCCTGCTCGAGACGGTCGACATCGGCATTCACCCAACCTACGTGGCCAGCGGCGCGGCGCTGCTGTTCCTGGCGGGCGTGGGCGTGCTGCTGTGGTGGTTCGCCGGCTTCAACGCGAAGTCGGTCGACTTCCTGGTGGCCACCGAGGGTGAGATGAAGAAGGTGAACTGGTCCACGCGACGCGAGATCGTGGGCAGCACCCTGGTCGTGATCGCGATGACGCTGATCATCTCGGTGTTCTGCTGGGTTTGGGATTTCGCCTTCTCCACGATCTTCGTGTGGATGCGCGTGCTGGACATGAGGAGCTGAACCGATGCTTTCGAACGAATCAGAATCAATGCACGACTCGGATCACGGCGACGACAAGTCGAAGCCGAAGAACCTCGCCGTGGGCACCGCGGCGTTCCGCACCGCCAGCAGCAGCATCACCGGCGGCGTGGCCACCAGCCGCGCGCTGGAGACCACCAGCAGCAGCAAGAACAAGGAACAGGCCGCACGCGCCGCGCAGGTGAGCAACCCCGGCGCGACGGTGGTGGATCCCACCGATCCCGATGTCGAGCTGCCGATGTACCGCGACGGCATGGACTGGTTCGTGCTGCGCGTGGCCAGCAACAAGGAAAACGCCGTGCGTGACACGCTGCTCCGCAAGGTGCAGATCGAGGCCATGCAGCACCTGGTCGGCCGCATCATGGTGCCCACCGAGAAGACCAAGACCATGAAGGCCGGCAAGCAGAAGGTCACCGAGACCAAGCTGTATCCCGGCTACGTGTTCGTGGAGATGAAGCTGGAGCCGGATGGCCGCATTCCGCAGGACGTGTTCTTCCTCATCAAGGAGACCACGGGCGTGGGCGACTTCGTGGGCACCGCAGGTCGTCCCACCCCGATGACCCCGCCCGAAGTCGAGAAGATGCTCTTCGACAGCCGCAAGCCCGAGGAAACCCCGACGGTTCGCATGGAGTTCGTCAAGGGCGACGCGGTCACCATCAAGGAAGGCCCGTTCCAGAACTACGAGGGCACCGTGGACGAAACCCTGCCCGACAAGGGCCTGGTCCGCGTGCTCGTTACCATCTTCGGTCGTCAGGCCCCAGTCGAACTGGAGTACTGGCAGATCGCGAAGGCGGAGAAGTGACGCCAGGAGGCTTCACCATGCTGCGAACGCTGCTTCGAATCTCGCTCGTCCTCGCCCTTGCCGGTTGCGCATCGACCGCCACGTATCCGCCCACCGCGGGTCGTGCGGCCATGACCGGCAACACGCCGCCGCTGCCGCAGGTGATGGCCAGCTCGCTGCGTTACGCGCAGCAGCGAGGCAATCCCAACGCATCGCTGGTGTTCAACCTGCCTCCCGAGACGCTGGAGACGGCGTGGGTGGATGTGGGCAAGCGACTGGGCGATGGCGCGCGCGCCATGACCGCCGCGGACAAGGACGCCTTCACCGTTCGTCAGGTGCGCATCAACGGCGGACAGGCCGAGGTGGACATCGTGTATCCGTCGCCCGAAGGCGTGTACCAGATCCTGACCGTGCATCTGGAGGGCGCCTTTGGCGCCGACTACCGACCCATGTTCGTGCAGCGCTGGCTGATTCCGGCCAAGGCGCAGGCGTTCAATCCGCCCGTTGGTGGACCGTTCGCGCCCACGCCGACCGAGTCGCGTCCGACCGAGATCGAGGATCCGGTGGCAGGCGCGGCGCCGGCGGCTGACGCGGCCAAGCACTGACTCCGCTGCATTCGCAACCCATGCGCGTTGCGCACAGTCTGCTTGCGGCCGCTTCCGACATCAAGTTGCATCACAGCGTGTTCGCGCTGCCATTTGCGCTGCTTGGCGCTTGCCTGGCTGCCGTGACGTCCGATGGCGTGCCGTGGGGCAGCATCGCGTTGCAGCTGGCGCTGGTCGTGGCGTGCATGGTGGCGGCGCGCACCGCGGCGATGCTGGCCAATCGCATCGTGGATGCGGGCCTTGATGCGCGCAATGCTCGCACGGCAGGACGCGCGATTCCATCTGGGCGGCTGTCGCGGCGCGCGGCGGTGGGCATGCTCGTTGCGAGCGTGGTGGCATTCCAGCTTGGCACGCTGGGGTTCATCTTCGCGTTCAGCAATCCATGGCCGATGCTGCTGTCGCTGCCCGTGCTGCTGTGGCTGGTGCTGTATCCGTACACGAAGCGATTCACGTGGCTCTGTCACGCGTGGCTTGGCGCGAGTCTGGCGATGAGCGTGCCGGCGGCGGCGCTTGCGATCCGTCCCGAGTCGCTGGCGCAGCCCGCGGTGTGGTGGCTTGCGGGGATGGTGATGCTCTGGGTGACGGGCTTCGACGTGATCTATGCGCTGCAGGATGTGGAGACCGACCGTCGTGAGGGCCTCTACAGCATGCCGGCACGGCTGGGCACGGGCCCGTCGCTGGCGCTGAGCCTCCTCATGCACATCGGCGCCGTGGTGTGCCTGGTCCTTGCGTGGCGGAGCGAGCCACGCCTTGGCGCCGGATTTGGCGTGGCGATCGCGCTCGTGGTCGCACTGCTGGGGGTCGAACATGCCACCGTCCGGCGCTGGGGCACCAGCCGCATGGCCCTGACGTTCTTCACGCTGAACGGTTGTGTGAGCATTGTGTTGGGAGTCGCGGGAATCCTCGGATTGGCCGGGATCGGGCGCTAGCCTGATCGCATGGCTGTGGCGCTCGACCTGCGAAAACCCGCCGGTGCGGCACTGCGAGCGCTGTTGCAGCGCGAGTTCGTGCGTGCGGAGCGGCGGCTGGCGCAGGCCGCGTCCGATGAAACGACCGATCGCATCCAGGGGGTCCATGAGTTCCGCAGGTCGGTGAAGCGACTGCGTGCGGCGTGGCGTCTCGTGCGTGGTGCGGTCGCGATTCGGGAACAGCGACGGATCGATCAGGCGCTTGGAGGTGCGGCGCGAAGGCTCGGATCGCTTCGAGACGCCCATGCGCGCACGATCGCCGCGGGTCGCATCGCGGCGCTGCTGCCCCGGTCCATGCGTGCACTTGCCCTGGACGCCTGGCGTGCGACCGGCGGAGCCGTCTCCGAGGCGGCCGGGGCCATGGAGGTGGAGGCGGTGCGGCGGCTGGTGCGCGAGAGTCAGTCCGAACTCGAGGATGTGCGCGTGCGCGTGATGTCGATGGATCTGGACGCGTTCACGTGGCACGACGCAGCGGCGTCGATCGTGGAGGCATGTGGCACCGCGCGCGATCGCTTCCGGACTTCATGGGAGGGTCGGGACGAGGCGTGGCTGCACGACGTGCGCAAGCGCGCGCAGCGCACGGCGAACATGCTGCTGCTCGTGGGTGCGGGCACGGGCCGGCATGGCAAGACCATGGAGGCACGACTTCGAGTCGTGGCGGGGCTGCTGGGTGAGGCGCGTGATGCGGGCCTGATGCTGTCGGACATGCCAGAACTTCCGAAGGCGTCGCCGCTCCACATGGCGAGCCGTCGGATGCGGCGCATGGCGGAGCGACATCGTGCGCGCTGCCTCCGTCGGGCGCTCGTGGCCGGCCGTGCCGCCATGACGGAAGGTCGCCGCGAGATGCGCAGGCGCATGGATCGAGCGCTGGCTCGATCCGCGTGACGATCGTCGTGCTACCTTCGTCGATCCGAACGGAGCACGCATGAGCAACCCCACCAAGCCCCAGGCCGCCATCCAGACCGCCATCACGCCCACGCGCGAGCAGCACTACGCCGAGTGGTACCAGCAGGTGGTGCGCGCGGCGGACCTCGCCGAGAACAGCCCGGTGCGTGGCTGCATGGTGATCAAGCCGTGGGGCTACCAGCTGTGGGAGAACATGCAGCGCGTGCTCGATCGGATGTTCAAGGACACCGGTCACAAGAACGCCTATTTCCCCCTGTTCATCCCGCTCAGTTTCCTGGAGAAGGAGGCCGAGCATGTGGAGGGTTTCGCCAAGGAGTGCGCGGTGGTCACGCATCACCGGCTGCAGGCAGGCACGAAGCCGGACGGGCGTCCGGGTCTTGTGCCGTCCGGCGAGCTGGACGAGCCGCTGGTGGTGCGGCCGACCAGCGAGACGATCATCGGCGCGAGCTTCGCGAAGTGGGTGCAGAGCTACCGAGACTTGCCGCTGCTGATCAATCAGTGGGCCAACGTGGTGCGCTGGGAGATGCGCACGCGCCTGTTCCTGCGCACCGCGGAGTTCCTGTGGCAGGAGGGTCACACCGCGCACGCCACCGAGCAGGAGGCACGCGAGGAGACGATGCGGATGCTCGACGTGTACGCCGACTTCGCCGAGAACTGGATGGCGATGCCGGTGATCAAGGGTCGCAAGACCGACGGCGAGCGATTCCCGGGCGCGGTGGACACCTTCTCGATCGAGGCCATGATGCAGGACCGCAAGGCGCTGCAGGCTGGAACCAGCCATTTCCTCGGACAGAACTTCGCCAAGGCGAGCGAGATCAAGTTCCTGGATCAGGGTGGCACGCTGCAGCATGCCTGGACCACCAGCTGGGGCGTGAGCACGCGCCTGGTCGGCGGTCTGGTGATGACGCACGCGGACGACGATGGCCTGATGGTGCCGCCGCGCCTGGCACCCACGCATGTGGTGATCCTGCCCATCACGCCCAAGCCCGAGACCGCCGCCGCGGTGAACGAGGCCTGCGAGAGGCTGGCCAAGCGTCTGCGCGAGGTGGCGTATGCGGGACGCACGGTCGAGGTGGAGGTGGATCGTCGCGACCTGCGCGGTGGCGACAAGATGTGGCAGTGGGTGAAGAAGGGTGCGCCCCTGCGCGTGGAGATCGGACCGCGCGACCTGGAGCAGAACGCTGTCAGTGTGTGCCGGCGCGACCGTGGCACGAAGGAGCGCACGGCCATGAGCGCCGATGCCCTGGTGGCGAGCGTGGTGGCGCTGCTCGAGGAGATTCAGCAGGGGATGCTCGACAAGGCGAAGGCGCATCGTGAGGCGAACATGCGCACGATCGACGACCCGGCGGAGTTCCGGGCGTTCTTCACGCCGAAGAAGCAGGAAAGCGAGAACAGTCCGACCGAGATCCACGGCGGCTTCGCGATGAGCCGATTTGCAATGGATGCGAAGGACGAGGCCAGGCTGAAGGACGAGCTGGGTGTGACGGTGCGCTGCATCCCGATCGACGGCCCGGATGACCCGGGGCCGTGCATCCTGAGCGGCAAGCCGGCCACGCGTCGCGTGGTCTTTGCCAAGGCCTACTAGGTGGTCAATAACAAGGGCTGACCCTGTTACGCGGACGTGAGTGGTTGCGCCCATAACGAGGGTCAGAGGTAGTTATTGACCCAAAGCGGATCCATACACGGGCTCCGCGCACGAAAGCGGCGAGGCAAAAGACACGTTTTCAGCCCTTTCCGCAACCACTCCCGCATTCAGACCGGACTCTCCCTGCCGTCAGGCCGCGAACGTGTTCTTCGTTCGTCGAACTCGAGGTTGAGGGAAGAGATGTTGTCTCGATACATCCACGTCGGAATTGGGACGGGTTTGCTGACCGCTGTCGCTGCTGCGGGAGTGGTCAACCCACTGGTGCCCACCTGGCGAGGCCAGACCAACACCATGTTCATGGGGTGGGAGAACTTCTCTTCCGCCTACGCCGGCGCAAATGCCGCTGACATGCCTGGAAGTTCGAACCTGGCGAGCCTGTTCAATTTCGGACCGGGTGCCATCCTGACCAACGCGCCGCTGCCCACGGGCATCTACAACCCGGCCGGTCCGCTGTCGATCATGATCATGGGCGGCGTGACAGCGGCTCCTCGCAACCCGACTGAGATTGTCATGAATGTGGCGAGCGCGGGCACGGGCATCGTGAACGGAACCGTCGCCCTGACGCTGTTCGACAATGCGGGCAACTCGCGTCGCGTGACACCCACGGACATTTCAAGCCGCTCTTCCGCCTCGGATGGATTCGGCGGCACTGCCGCGACGACCGCGTTCTCGTGGACCATCGACCCACTCACCTTCAACGCCACGCGATGGCAGATCGACTTCTCCAGCGCCGCGCCGCACGCGATCCTTGATGCGGTCACGCTGGATCTCAAGCTTGTGCCCACCCCGGGAGCGCTGGCCGTGCTGGCGGCGTTCGTGGGCGGCACACCTCGTGGGAGGCGGCGGCGCGACGAGCGCTGACACCTCCGCCCACGCCCTTTTTTGAGCGGGCGGGTCCAGAGCCCCTGGGCCCGTCCGCTTCATTTTTGGGGATTCGCCCAGCCGCGCGAGGGGAGGCTCGCCCGCTCAGTCACGCGTGGCACGCCGCGCTTCACGCTCGGCTGCGAGATGCTCGTCCCAGGTCGGCTGGATCTCGTGTGGCACGCCGAGCAGGTCGAGCATGCGTGCCACCATGAAGTCGACAAGATCGTCCATGCCCGTGGGGTTCAGGTAGAAGCCCGGCGAAAGCGGAAGAATGATCGCGCCGGCCAGCGTGGCCGCGCGCATCGCCTCGATCTCGACCAGGCTGAGTGGCGTCTCGCGGTGCGCGAGGATGAGTCGTCGCCGCTCCTTCAGCGTGACCATGGCCGCGCGCTGCAGCTGGTTGTCGGTGAGACCGTAGGCGACCTTGCTCATGGTGTTGCCGCTGCACGGCACGATCACCATGCCGTCGTGTCGGAAGCTGCCGCTGGCGATCGGACCGCCAAGGTCGTTCTCGTTGTGCATCGTGAGCTGCGCGCCGCGACCACCGGTGAGCTCGTCCGCGTCGAGCCGCTTGATGCCGCACTCGTCGGCCAGGAGCCTGCGACCGAGCGCGCTTGCCACGAGATGGATCTCGCACTCCGCCTGCGCGAGCCGCTCCAGCAGCCGCTTCGCGTAGGGCGCGCCGCTGGCGCCCGTGATGCCGACGATGATGCGCTTGGATTCCATGGGGGCCTTCGGGCCACGTTATTCGCGCAACCCCGGCGGACGGATGAGGAAGCGGGCGGAATCGTCAAAACAGGCCGTTTCGGGGCCTCAGGCGAGGGTACTGGGTGCCTCGATGCGGGGATACAGCGCGACCTTGGTCATCTTCGTGCCCGCCTTCAGTCCGCCCCACGCCACACGTTGCGTCCAGGGGGAACCCGCCATCGGCGCACCGAGCGCCACCTGCAGGTCGGCCATGCGCTGGGGGAGGAACGGCTCGAGCAACAGCGACGCGATGCGCACCGTCTCGGCGCACTGAGCCAGGATGCTCGCCACCTCGTCGCGCTTCGCCGGATCCTTCGCCAGCTTGAACGGCTCGGTGCGGTTGATGAACCCGTCCACCTCGCGCAGCAGGCCGATCGCCGCCGCAGCCGCGGGGCCGAGCTCGAATCGGTCCATGTGACCTTCCCACTGCCTCACCACGTTCGCGCACATGGCGGGCCACGCGTCGCCGCCGCGCGTGTCGGCAGGCATCGCGCCATCGAAGGTCTTGCCGATCATCGCCGTGACGCGGCTGGAGCAGTTGCCCGCCGTGTTCACCAGATCCGCCACGTAGGTCTCGTGGAACGCGAGCGCGCGGAAGTCGGCGTCGGTCGCCTCGAGGGGCCCGCGCGTGAGCATGAACCAGCGCAGCGCGTCGAGCCCGTACTTGCCAACGTAGCCCTCGAGCGCCGCCAGATCGATGAAGTTGCCCAGGCTCTTCGACATCTTCTGGCCCTCGCTGATCCAGAAGCTGTGCGCGTACACGCACTTCGGCAGCGGCAGATCGAGCGCCATCAGCATGGCCGGCCAGATCACCGCGTGGAACCACAGGATCTCCTTGCCGATCACGTGGTAGTCGGCGGGCCAGTACTTGCGCCGCTCCGCCACGCTTCCATCACCAAGCCCGAGCGCCGTGATGTAGTTGAAGAGCGCGTCGATCCACACGTAGATCACGTGGCCCGGATCGCCCGGCATGGGAATGCCCCAGGCGAAGTTGGTGCGCGTCATCGGCACATCCTGCAGGCCCTCGCGCAGTCGGCCAAGCACCTCGTTGCGACGCGCGGCAGGGCGCACGAAGTCGGGGTTGCCATCGAACATCGCCTGCAGGCGCGGCGCGAAGGCGCTGAGCTTGAAGTACCAGTTCTCCTCCTTGGCGCGCACGAGCGGCCGGCCGCTGACGGGGCTCTTGTACTCGCACTCCTTCGCGCGCGTCTCGGTGAGGTAGTTCTCCTCGCCCTCGTCGTACCAGCCCTCGAACGCGCCCTTGTACAGCACGCCTGCCGCCTTCAGTCGCTCGACCAGCGCCTGCACCTGCCGCTCATGCCGCGGCTGCGTGGTGCGGATGAAGTCGTCGTTGGTCTGCTGGAACAGCTTCAGCACCGCCTCGAACTCGGCCGCGTTGCGGTCAGCCCACACCTGCGGGCTCACGCCGTTGGCCACCGCGCTCTTCTCCACCTTCACGCCGTGCTCGTCGGTGCCGGTCAGGAAGAAGGTGTCGCGCCCGCGCAGGCGCATCGCGCGCGCCCAGGTGTCGCAGAGCGTGGTGGTGAAGACGTGGCCGATGTGTGGCCGGTCGTTCACGTAGTAGATGGGCGTGGTGATGCTGGCGGTGGCGCTCATGAGGCCGCGAGTCTAGGGAATCGCCCGTCGCTCACGGCGCGCCGACCGCCTCATGAAGCCGGTCCGCATCAGCCTCGTCATCGAAGCACGCCGCATGCAGCACCGGGCCATCGCTCCACACGATCACCACCGCCGGCTCCGAGGGTGTTCGTCCCGGCAATTCGCCATCGATCGAGAGCCCTGGCGCGAGAGGACGGGGTCGGCCAAGCGAATCGAAGCGCAGGTACTGGCCATCGTCACGTGCCAGGAACAGGTGGACCCATTTGCCTTCGGACGCGCCGCTCCCCTGATAGGTCACGCACGCCAGCGTGCCGCCCTGCGCTGGTGTCGTCGGAACGTCGACCACCTGCCGCAGCGCGAAGCCATGCTCGGTCAGATCCGGGATCGACGTGCTGCGCCGCAGCGATCGCTGCACGATGCCACGCGCCTCCTCGGGATGCACGTCGGGCTCGTCGCCCTTCTGGAGACAGAGGAGCGTGGCGTTTCCCCGCATGCCGCCGATCAGGCTCACGAACTCGGCGAGCGGCGTCCCGCCACCCATGCTCAGGCGTCCCGCGATGGAATGACCGAAGATGCCGAAGCCCACGGCGCACGCCACCAGGACCAGTGCCAGCACGAGGGCCGCCGGTGACTGGCGAGGATGGAAGGTCCTGTCGGGCGGCGCGGTGGCAGGATCCGGTTCCATGAAGACCGGAATCCTACGGGTGGCGGCTAGCATGGAGGGATGTCGCGACGATCGCATCGGCTCGGCTCTCGTCTCGCCTGCCTGTCCATCCTTGCGTTGTCCACGTTGGCGCGATCGCAGGGTGCGCTTGACGCGGGCCTGCAGGTCGGCAGCAAGACGAACGCTGCCGCGAAGCAGGAGGACTTCCGATCCCGAAACCTGGTGGTCACGGGCGACGTGGCCGCCGGGCGCGGTTTCCGGGGCAGCGTGGGCTACACCGCGGAGGGTGACTTTCGTGGCGCGACGGGCGGTGACGTGAACGTGGACTTCCGTCGCAACAGCGCGTTGAGCAATCCTGCGCTCGCCACTGGATCCGTGGGCGCGGGAGCCAGCTTCTCGATCGGGCGCGACTCGGTCTCGTCGCTGGAGTACCGCCGCGACTTCGTCGGTCCGGGCGGAAGCGGTGCCAGCGCAAGCGTCCAGCCCAACGAGACGGGCCGGCAGCGTCTGGATCGTCTGAGCACTCGCCTGTCCAGCAGCGAACTGCGGAGCATGGAGGGGGAGAGCACGCCGATGGCGCGCTACCAGGGCCGCGAGGAGGGGGATCAGGGGGTGCTCTCGGTCAGCGAGGTCCGTGGGGTGAAGAAGGAGCGTGATCGCGACAACGTCGGGGGTGAACGGCTGAGCCTGTACGAGGCCGCGCGGCTGCGCGAGGACCTCCGCAACGGGGCACTGCGGATGGACGCGGTGCGGGCGCGTCCCTCGAATCCGTTCGTGACACAGGCGCCCTCCGACGCCGTCACGACATCCGCGGTGCGCGAGATGCCACGACCTTCGCGCGGCGACGCGGCCGCGCGTCCAGCGGACACGTCGGGCACGCAGTACGACCGGATCATCCGGGAAATCGAGGAGAACTGGCGGCGGCGCGGCGAGCGGCCGGAGACCTCGGAAGCCGAGTCCGCACAAGACACGGACATGCAGGTGGGGGCCGCGTACGAGCGGCTTCGCCGGGATCTTGGACATGGCGCGCCATCGATCGAGGAGCCGTCGCTGGATGTGGAGAAGGGGATTCGCGTGAAGTCCTCCACGACACCCACGCCGACGCAGGTCGAGGTGTCCGGCGTCAAGCTGTCGCTGGACGACTACGCGATGCTGCTGAAGCATGGCGAGCGCCTCGACGCCTTTGGAGACGGCGGCAACGACCGCATCAACGAGCTGCTGGCGCAAGGCCAGCGTGCGATGCATGAGGGCAACAGCTTCATCGCGGAGAAGCGCTTCGAGGTCGCGCTCCTGATGAAGCCGAACGATCCGCGTGTGCTCGCGGGTCTGCTGCATTGCCAGATCGCCGCGAACCTGACCGGATCCGCCGCCATCACGCTTCGCTCGTTGCTGGCGAAGCATCCGGAGATGATGGACGTGACCTACGGCGAGCAGGCGCTGCCCCCGCGTGATCGCGTGGACCGGGCCATGGCGACGGTGCGGGATCGCCTTGCCAAGGGCCAGCGCCCGGTCGACGACGGACTGCTGCTCGCCTATCTCGGCCATCTGGTGGATGACAAGGACGCCATCCGGTCCGGACTGGCCGCCGTGAACGGCAGCCCCGAGAACGACATGCTCCGGCAGCTTCTGGAGCGGCTGTGGCTGTCGTCCGACTCGAAGCCGGTCGTCGAGCCCGCGAGTCCCGCCAACGCGCCCTAGCGCAGCGAGGCTGCGGTCTTCAGACCAAGATTCCGGAAGATCTCCCGCGTGGCCGCGCTTCGATTGAGCGTGTAGAAGTGGATGCCCCGGACGCCGTGATCCAGCAGTTCCAGGCACTGCTGCGTGGCCCAGTGAATGCCGACGCGCTCCACGCCCTCGGCGTCACCTTCGCAGCGCTGGAGTGCGCGCATGAGCTTCGCGGGAATCTGCGTGCACGCCGCCAACTCCGCCATCCGCTCCAGATTCGCCGTGCTCAGGACCGGCATGACGCCGGCCAGGATCGGAACGCGGATGCCGGCGAGATCGCACCGCTCCGACCAGTCCAGGAACGCGCGATTGTCGAAGAAGAGCTGCGTGCAGATCCAGTCGGCGCCCGCCTCGACCTTCGCCTTCAGGTGATCCATCAGGCGAAGCGTGTTGGGTGTCTCGGGATGGCCTTCGGGAAAGCCCGCCACGCCGATGCCGAAGCCGCGCGGGTCCGGGTGCCGGCCGCTCTCGTTGAAGGCCCGGATGAATCGGACCAGATCCGCCGCATGGGGAAAGTCGCCTGCGGTGGGGGTGCCACCCTTCGGCGGGTCTCCGCGGAGCGCAAGGATGTTCGAGACACCAGCCGCGGCGTAACGTTCGAGGATCTCCTGCACCTCGGTCCGGGTGTGGCCGACGCACGTCAGGTGGGGCACAGGATCCAGCGACGTCTGTGACCGAAGCCGCAGCACGAGTTCATTGGTGCGCTGGCGGGTCGAGCCACCAGCCCCGTAGGTCACGCTGACGAAGCTGGGCGCCAACTGCTCGAGCTCCCGGATGGAATCGAACAGGCTCTCCCATCCCGCCTCCTTCTGCGGGGGGAAGAACTCGAAGCTGGCGGTCTTGGCGCCGCGGGAAAGGATGTCCGCGATGTGCATCGGTACAGTCTACGGATCGCACGGCGAGTACCCCAGTCACGTCGAATCCCGAAGCCGACCGCCCGGCGGCTGAGTCTGTACATGCGGGCCCTGCAGGCGCGGGGCGAGATGGAGCGATCCCACATCAGCAGTCGGGAGCTTGGGGAGGCCTCCGGGGTCGCGGATGCGCAGGTTCGGAAGGACCTCGCCAGCATCGGAGCCGCGGGGCAGCCCGGCGTGGGTTATGCCATTCCCGAACTGCTTGAGGATCTGCGTGCCTCGATGGGTCTCCATCGAACCTGGAAGGTGGTGCTTGTCGGGGCGGGCAACATCGGCCGCGCCTTGCTGGCCTATCCCAGGTTTGCGGAGGAGGGATTCGACCTGGTTGCCGTCCTTGATCGGGCCCCGTCCGTGGTTGGTCGGAAGCTGGCGGGCCACACCGTGCAGCCCATGTCGTCGGTCGCGGACGTGGTTCGGCGCACCGGCGCGGATCTCGGCATCGTCGCCGTGCCGCCATCGGAAGCGCAGGGTGTTGCGGAAATGCTTGTCCACGCGGGGGTTCGGGGGGTCCTGAACTTCGCGCCGCGGCCGCTTCGCCTGCCCGCATCGGTGGCGGTCGTGGCGGTGGATTTCACGGAGACTCTGGAGCGCCTGGCGTTCGAGACAACCATGAAGCCGGGTCCGGGAAGCCGCTCCCGGGACACCTGAAACGCGCTGGAATCCAAGCGTGCGCTCGTATGATGGTCCGCATGCCCATGGAAGGCACGCGGAACGGCTGGCTGCGATCGACGCACCACAAGTGGTGGTGCGTGGGCTTGCTGCTGACACCGCTGGTTGCGTCTGGTTGCCAGAAGGTGCTGTTCCCCGCGAGCGAACCCCGCACGCAGTACCAGCGCGCCGACACGCTTCGTGATCGCTTCACGCCGCTGCAGGAGCCGGACGTGTTCGGCAATCCCAAGCCGGCGCTGCGCGCTCGCCTCGCGCCGACGAACTGAGCAAATTGCGTTTTCCCCGAAGATCCGAATGGCAGCGATCCGATAGTCACGCAAGTCGCCGATCCATGAGCCGCGCACTTCCCATCCTTCGACCCACGCTGCACGCCGCGCGCATCTCGCGCCGGACGCGTCTGGTCTGGGGAGCCTTTGGGGCGGCGATGGCCCTGGCGTGCGGCGTGCTGGTGCTTGGTGACGCGGAGGGTCCCCGGCCCGTCACCGCAATGAGCGTCATCGGACCCGACGCGGCTTCCGAAGGGATCGTGCCGCGCGAGGCGCCGCTGGATCGGGACCGCTGGAACGCGATCGTGATCCATCATTCGGCCACGCCGGCGGGAGATGCGGGCAGCATCGCACGCCTGCACGCGTCGGCCGGTCTGGACGGCCTCGGCTACCACTTCATCGTGGGCAACGGGCAGGGACTTCCGGACGGGTATGTGGAGGCGGGCGCGCGTTGGCATCGACAGCAGCCTGGTGCGCACGTGGCGGCATCCACGGGCCGATCGGGTGGCGTGGAGCGCGTGGTTTCGAAGGCCATCTCGGCGGATGAGCTGAATCGCCATGCGATCGCGATCTGCCTGGTCGGCAATGGCGATCGCCGACCCTTCACCGACCGCCAGATGCACGAGTTGGGGGCTCTGGTGCGCCGCATCCAGTCGGCGCTCGGCATTCCTGCGGACCGCATCTACCTTCACAGCGATGTCGCCGGCACCACCAGTCCCGGGCGATTCTTCCAGGTTTCGTCGTTCGAGAATTCGATCCTGCGGAACGGCAATTCCTGACGCGGTCCGTGCGTTGCCAGTCCGTTGGGGCGCCGATAGACTCGCCCTCCGCTCAAGGCTGAACAACGCTGGATCACGAGATTTCGTTGGGATTCATGCGGTGACAGTGGGGCGGGCAGGAGTGGTTCCTGCACAGGTGGCTGCTGAACCGATGCCTTGACCCGATGCCTTGACGCAGCGTCATGAATTCGACCACTCCTCAGGAACTCTTTGGCTACCGGGTCGTCGCGAAGCTCGGATCGGGCGCGGCGAGCGAGCTGTACGCGGTGCAGGACGCCAAGACCAAGCAGGTCTGGGCGCTCAAGCATGTCGTCCTGAAGACCGAGAAGGACGCGCGCTTCATCGAGCAGGTGGAGCAGGAGTACGCGATCGGGTCCAAGCTCGATCATCCGAACGTCCGCGGCGTCTCGAAGATCTCGTATGTCCGGAAGCTCTTCAAGAAGGTCGAGGTCGGCCTGCTGATGGAGCTCGTCGACGCGGATCCCATGGACGTGCGGCGCCCGCAGACCTTGACCCAGGCCGTGGACCAGTTCCGGCAGATCGCCCGAGGCCTGCAGCACATGCACGAGAAGGGCTTCGTGCACGCGGACATGAAGCCGATCAATGCGATGGTCGACGAGACCGGCCACGTGAAGATCATCGATCTGGGGCAGGCGTGCGCGATCAACACGAAGAAGTCCCGCATCCAGGGAACGCCCGGCTACATCGCGCCCGAGCAGGCGCGCCGCGAGGAGATCGTGGCCGCGACGGACGTCTACAACCTGGGCGCCACCATGCACTGGGTGCTGGTCGGCTTGGTGATTCCCACGGCGGTGCCACCGGCCGGTGACGGCACCGTCACGACGGTCGACATCGAACGCATCAAGCCGCCGGAGCATCCCTCCAAGCGGAACCCCGCGATCCCGCAGGCGCTTGGCGACCTGATCCTGGATTGCGTGAAGGTCCACATCGAGGATCGCCCGAGCATGACGCACGTCATCCAGCGGCTCGAGTCGCTGGGCACGGTGGGTGGTTCCGGCTGGCAACTGCCGCCGAACGGCGTACGGGAAGGCGCGTGACGGCGTCGCAGCCTTCGGAGAAGTGGGATCGCCGCTTCCTGCAGCTGGCCGATCAGATTGCCACGTGGAGCAAGGATCCCAGTCGTGGCGTGGGTGCCGTGATCGTGTCGCCGGCGCGGCAGATCGTGGCGACGGGCTTCAACGGCCTCCCGCGCGGGTTCGCCGACCTGCCGGAGCGACTGCAGCGGCCGGTGAAGTACGACCTGGTGGTGCACGCCGAACTCAACGCGATCATCCAGTGTGGTCGGAACGGCGTCAGCGCCACCGGATGCACCATGTACACCAGCTTCGCGCCGTGCGTGCAGTGTTCGCTGGCGGTCGCGCAGTCCGGAATCGCCCGTGTGGTGACGTGGGAACCGGATCTTGCCGGACCCGACGCCCACTGGAACGAGAGCATCGAGAAGTCGAGGCTGGTGCTGGGCGAAGTGGGCGTGCGCCTTGAGCACTATCGCCGCTAGGTCATCCGGGCGGCTGGGCCCCGCCGTGAAGCGCCAGATCGTGCGCGAGGCGATCGACTTCGTGTGCGAGCAGGCGGCCCTGACGTCCGAACAGCGGCGCGCGCTCGAGGCGGTCCCGATCCGATGGCGTCGCCGACGTGGCGCAAGCCGCTTCTATCTGCGAGGGGTCCATGGATTCGCGGGGCCGCACATCCTGATCAGCGTGGGTCGGGGGTCGGTGGTGCGCTGGCACACCTATCGCCGCGTGCGGGCCGGTCTCGTCACGCCTCCAGAGGGCCTTCCTGTCGCTGCGGCCCTGCACGCCCGGATCGCGCTGGTGCACGAACTCACCCATGCCGTGCAGCACGGCATGTGCGGCACGCCCAGGCGCCGCTACAGCGAGGTGGAGACCACCGCGAACGAGATCGAGTTCGTGCGGCGCGTGGCTCCCGAGGTGCACGCACGGCTTGTGCCGATCGAGCGGCGTCGCGTCAAGCCATCCCGGCGCACGCGTGATCCGCGCCCCGCCTCGCGCTGGGCGGGCCTCTCCGCGTGGATTCGAGCGCTGCTGCGCGGCTGACGATCACATCCGATCCGGTGCCGCGATGCCGAGCAGGTCCAGGCCACCGGCCAGCACGCGCTGCGTCAGCGCGGAAAGCCGCAGGCGGGAGAGACGCGTGCGCGCATCGGCCGCCTTCAGCACGGGACAAGCCTGATAGAAGCCGGCATAGGCGTTGGCCAGCTCGTGCAGGGCGGCGCACACGCGCTGTGGCGCCTGGTGCTCGGCCGCGGCCAGCACGACGGCCGGGAACCGGAGCAGGCACAGCGCGAGATGGCGCTCCGCGGGTTCGATGGGGGCGTAGGACGCCTCGGCGATCGCCGAGCGGGTCTCGCCCGATCGCGCGATGAGGCTGGCGATGCGCGCATGCGCGTACTGGATGTACGGCCCCGTGTCGCCCTCGAAGGCGATCATGCGGTCGAGGTCGAACACGTAATCCTTCACGGGGTCGCCGGAGAGATCGGCGTACTTCACCGCACCGATGCCCACCGCGGCGCCGATCGCTCGCAGGTCCGACTCGGGCAGGCCGTGCGTGGGCGCGTCCGTCTCGGCGGCGCGCCGGAAGACCTGCTGCACGCCACGCTCGATCGCCTCGTCCAGCAGCGCCTTCAGCGTGAAGTTCTCGCCGCTGCGCGTCTTCAGCGGACGCTTGTCCTTGCCGAGCACGGTGCCGAACTGCATGTGCGCAAGCTCGGCGCGCGAACCGTCGGGCAGCACATCCCAGCCGATCAGGCGGATGGCGTCGAAGACATCCTTGAAGTGGTCGCGCTGGCGGGCATCCACCACGTAGATCACGCGGCCGCCGTCGAGTTCCTGCACGCGGAAGCGCACCGCCGCGAGGTCGGTGGTGGCGTACAGGAAGCCGCCGTCCGCCTTGCGGATGAGCATGGGCCGCTCGCGGTCGGCGTAGTGCACCACGATCGCGCCCTGGTCCTCGCGCGCGAGACCCTTCGAGAGGAAGGCTTCCACGACGGGCCCGAGACGCTCGCGATAGAAGCTCTCGCCGCGCGAGTGCTCGGGACCGAGCTTGACGCCAAGCACGCGGGCCGTGGCGAACACCTCGGCCATGGTGACATCGATCAGGCGCTGCCAGTCGGCCACGGTGGCCGGGTCGCCGGACTGCAGCTTCAGCAGGGTGGCCTTCGCGTCGCGCTCGGCGGCCAGGGCAGGTCCATTCTGCGCGTCGAACTCCGCCAGGCGGTGCGGGCCCGCGCCGGTGGCGATGGCGGCGGCCTGGCCGGCTTCGTCGCTCCTCGCCTCGGCCTGCGCCGCGCGGTAGGCCGTGTTCAGATCCTCGAGCGTCAGGCGCGCGAAGTCACGCTTCTGGCGACGCAGGCTCGCCAGCGTCATGGCGATCGGCAGGCCCCAGTCGCCGAGATGGTTCTCTCGCCACACCTTGCGGCCCAGGCGCTCGTGCAGCCGCGCCATCACGTCGCCGATGATCGTGGCGCGCAGGTGGCCCACGTGCATCTGCTTCGCCACGTTCACGCCGCAGAGGTCGATCACCACGGCGTGGGCGAGCGGCGCGGGCTCGATGCCGAGCGCTGGCGCGTCCATGCCCGCGAGCAGGTCGCCGAGGGCCTTCTGCGAGAGCCACACGTTGATGAAGCCGGGGCCGGCGATCTCGGTGCGCTCGGCGAGCGTGCCGAGCGACGTGGCCGCCAGGATGCGCTGCGCGAGTTCGCGCGGGTTCGCCTTGGCCGCCTTCGCGAGAGCCAGTGCCGCGTTGCACTGGAAGTCGCCGTGCTTCGCGTCGGCGCTCGCCTTCACCTGCGGGTCGATCGTCGACGCGTCGGTGCCGGTCGCCGCGGCGATGCCTGCGCGAAATGCCTGTTCCAGCAGGGCGACGGGGTCGCAGTTGGCCATGGAGCGAGTCTAGCGGTGGGCGCGGCGCGGCTTGAGCAGCACGCGACCCTTGCGGTGCAGCATGTTCATGAGTTTCATCGAGCCTTCGCGCCAGCCATCGCGTTCGCCGAGGCCGGTCGCGGCGATCTCGATCATGCGCACGAGCGACTCGAAGTCGGCCATCGACACGTGCTCGCTGCCGACGCGCGCCTTCCGCTTTCCCGCCACCACGCCGTCGATGTCCGACATGTTGTGATAGTTGCCCAGCGGCAGGCAGAGGCAGGTGCTCTCGAAGCCGTGCGTGGCGAAGGCGGTGGCCTCGCATGCGCCGCCCGGCATGAGCTTGCGCTGGTACCGGAAGGTCGGGTCCTTCGCGCGCGCCTTCGTGAAGAGTTCGCCGAGCGCGTTCGTGAGCGCCGGGCTGAACACGCTGAGGCGGTCGCCCACGCGCAGGATCGCGCCCGCGCCGATCGGGCTGTCGTGCGGGAAGCTGCGCGAGTTCTCGAGGCAGATCAGGCGGGCGTTGCGCGGCACGAAGCCGTTGCGCGCGGCGTGGATGGCGCCAACGAAGCCGACCTCCTCGGCGCGGGTGAACAGCAGTCCGACATGCGCGGCCTTGCGGTTGGAGAGCAGACGGTCGAAGGCGGCGAGTGCCGCCGCGGCGGCGGCGAGGTCGTCGCAGGCGTGGGTGTGAAGCAGGCCCTGCGCGACACGCGGCTTCGGCAGGTGCCAGCGCGCGATGTCGCCCGCCGCGACCGAGGGCGCGGCCTTGGCGAGGCGCGCCGTGACGCGCTTGTACGGCCTCGCCTTCGCGTCGAGCGACGTGATGCGCGCGACGTGCTCGCGATCGCCCGCGTCGATGATCGACACCTTCGCGCCGACGAAGTACGGGTCATGCACGCCGCCGCGGAACTCGAGCTCGAGCGTGCGGGCGTCGACACGCCGACGCACCACGAAGGCCGGATGGTCCAGATGCGCGGTCACGAGCAGGGGGCGCGCGCCTCGGGGGGCATCCTTGCGGGTGATGCGCAGGTTGCCGACGTCGTCGCGGGACAGGATCACGCGCGCGGAGCGCACGAAGCACCAACCCTCGATGAAGGCGATCACGCGGTCCTCGAGTCCGGCCGCGGTCGGAATGCCTGTGAGCGTGAGGGCCAGCGCGCGTTCGTGGGGCTTCAGGGCCATGCGGCGGGCAGGGTATCGCGCGGATCCGCGACCTACACTTGCCCGATGCCATTCGCGCCCATCCCCGAGATCCTCGCAGACCTTCGAGCCGGCCGAGCCGTGGTCATGGTCGATGACGAGAACCGCGAGAACGAGGGCGATTTCGTGGTGGCGGCCGAGTTCGTGACGCCGGAGACGGTGAACTTTCTCACGCGCGTGGGTGGTGGCTACCTGTGCGTGGCCCTGGACGGGGAGACCTGCGACCGGCTCGCGCTCGAGCCTGCGGTGGCGCGCAACACGAGCCTGCGTGGCACGGCCTTCACCGTGAGCGTGGAGGCGCACCCGCGGTTCGGCGTCGGCACCGGCGTGAGCGCCAAGGACCGTGCGACCACGATCCGCCTGCTGTCCGACGTCAAGGCGACCGCGGACGACTTCACCAGGCCGGGTCACGTGAATCCGCTGCGCGCGCGCGACGGTGGCGTGCTGGTGCGAACGGGCCAGACCGAGGGAAGCGTGGATCTGTGCCGGCTGGCGGGCTTGCGTCCTGCCGCGGCGATCATCGAGATCGTGAAGCCCGACGGCGAGATGGCGCGCATGCCGGACCTCGAGACGATCTGCCGCGAGCATGGCCTGCGCATGTGCAGCGTGGAGCAGGTCATCGAGTGGCGATTGCGAAGCGAGGGCATGGTGCAGCGGCTGGAGCCGCGTGATGGCGAGATGATCCGCACGCCCGAGGGCGAGTTCCGGCTCTTCGCCTGGCGCACGGCCGTCGACGCGCTGCCGCACCTGGCGCTCACGATGGGCGAGATCGGCCGGCTGGACGCCACGGGATCGGTGCGCGCCGAGACCCGGCCCACGCTGGTGCGCATGCATCGGCGCGACATCTTCAGCGACGTCTTCGGCATGTCGCGCGGCGAGAGTCATGGGCAGCAGGACGTGCGCTCGGCTCTGCACGCGATCGCGCGCGAGGGCCGCGGTGCGCTGGTCTACCTGCGCAGCGAGGGCAGCGGATTCGATCTTCCTGGTCGGCTGCAGCGCATCCAGCGGCCTGCGGGGGAGGACGTGAACGCCCCGGATCTCACGCGGCCGGACGGCATCGGCGCCAAGGCGCATCCGATGGACCTGCGCGAATTCGGCGTGGGTGGGCAGATCCTGCACGACCTCGGCCTGACCCGTCTTCGGTTGCTGACGAACCATCCCAAGGCCGCGATGCCTGGCCTGCACGGATTCGGCCTCGAGATCGTGGAGCAGGTGCCGCTGCGATGAATCGGGCACCGGCTCTTGCACTTGCCTGCGTGTTGGCCGGGTGCGCCGCCGCGCAGCAGCCGGCCGATGCGCCGGCAGCCGCAACGGTGGCAGGCGCTCCCACCTTCGACTCCGCGGATGCGCTGCTGGAGGCCCTCGAGCGATCCACCGACGACCTGCGCGACGTCCGTGCCGACGTGGTCTACGACCGGCTCGACGCCGTCACCGAGGATCGCGAGCGCCGCATGGGCCGGCTTGTGCTGGCGCAGTCGCCGGACGGCGCGCGTCGCTTCGGCATCCTCTTCGATCGATGCATCGATTCGGCAGGGCACGCGTCGCCGCAGGTGCAGCGTTTCGCCTTCGGCGATGGATGGTTGGTGGAGTTCGACGACGTGCGCAAGCAGTGCATCGCGCGGCAGCTTGCACCCGAAGGGAGTCGACTCGATCCGCTGAAGTTGGGCGAGGGTCCCTTGCCGCTCCCGGTCGGGCAGCGCGCCGAGGAGGTTCGTCGCCGATTCACGGTGGCGCTCGCGCCCGCCCCCGATGCACCGCTCCTCAAGGGGCTCACCGGTGTGCAGGGCGTGGTGCTGGTTCCAAGGAAGGGAAGCGGCGTGGACGAGGACTTCGAGGAAGTCCGTGTCTGGTACGACACGCGATCGTTCGTGCCGGCGGGCGTGGTGGCGCGCCTGAAGGGTGGCGATGTCAAGACCGTGCTGCTGCGCAACGTCGTCCGCAACGGCGGACTTGACGCGGCGTCGAGCGCCATGCTGGAGCGCGGCGCGCCCGAGGGATGGCAGCAGGACCGCCGTCCATGGCGGAAGGCGCAGCCGTGAGGCACTGGTTGTCGGCGATCGCGGTCCTGGTGACCGCAGCCGGCACGTGGGCGCAATATGTGCCGGAGCGCGTGACGGCCCCCGCGTCGCTGGACGCTGCGCTGGATTCGGCGGCGCGCTCGCCCGAGGCGCGTCAGGCACTTCGCATTCGCCATGGCCGCTGGCTGGCGGATGATCTTGCCACCCCCGCGCAGCGTGCCCGCGCGGCGATCGACATGGGATCGTTCCGTGACGCCGCGCTCGACGACGGCTCGGTTCCCGTGGCGCTTCGTGGCGAGGTGCTGGTGCGACGCGGTCGCGCCGAGGAAGCGCTCTCGCTGCTGGCTGGATGCGAGGAACCGACCTGCGCGCTCGTCCGCGCCGACGCGCTGGCACTGCTGGGGCGCGTGAACGAGGCGATCGCGCAACTCGATCCTCTGGAGCGCGCCGCGGCGGATGCCGGGGCGGACCCCGAAGCGTGGTTTCTTGGCGCGCAGGCCACGCAGCGCCGCGGGGCGCTGGAACCGTTGCCACCCGACCGCTGGAAGCGCGCGCTCGACTGGCTCGGCCGCGCCCGTGAGCAAGATCGCCTGGATCCGCGCGTGCCGCTGCTGGAGGGCCGTCTGCTGATGGCGCGCCACAATCGCGAGGAGGGCGTGCCGGCGCTGCAGCAGTCGCTCGCGCTGCATCCGCGTCAGGCCGAGACTTGGTTCGCGCTGGGCCGAGCCGCGCTGGAGGGATTCGATTTCGACGCCGCGGCGCGGGCCATCGAGGCGCTCTATCGGCTGGCGCCGGACAGCGTGCATGGCGATCTGCTTGCCGCCGAGCGCTTCCTGCTGCTGGAAGATTCGGAGCGCGCGCAGTCCACGCTGGACGCGCTGCTGGAACGCGAACCCGACATGCCCGAGGCGCTCGCCCTGAATGCGGCGGTCGCGGCTCGGCGTTGGGATCGGCAGGCGGTCGAATCACGACTCGCCGAGATGGATCGCCGCTTCCCCGGACAGGCGCTTGGCGCGGCGACCGTGGGGCGACTGCTCGCGCTGCATCGGCAGTACGCGTGGGCCGAGCGGATGCTGCGCACGGCGATCGAGCGTCGGCCCGCCTGGAGCGAGCCGCGCGGCGAATTGGGCCAGCTCCTGCTGCAGACCGGCCGCGAGGACGACGCGCGCAAGGCGCTCGCCGAGGCCGCAGCGCTGGATCCCTTCGACAAGCGCAGCGCGTTCGGCCGCTGGCTGCTCGACGAGATGGCGGGCTACCGCGTGATCGAGTCGCCGCACTTCCGCATTCGCGTGAAGCCTGGCATCGACGAAGTGGTCGCCGAGAGCATGCCGGAGGCACTCGAGCGCATGCACGAGGACGTGTGCGCACGTTTCGGGCACGAGCCTTCCGAGAAGACGACGATCGAGGTGCTGCCGGATCACGAGTTCTTCGCGGTCCGGATCACGGGCATGCCGGGCATCCACACGATGGCCGCTTCCACCGGTCCGGTCATCGCCATGGAGGTTCCGCGGCGCGGCAATCCACGCAGGCATCTCGGCACCTTCGACTGGCTCGAGGTGCTTCGCCACGAGTACGCGCACACCGTCACGCTGAGCCAGACGGAGAACCGCATTCCGCATTGGCTCACCGAAGCGCTCGCGGTCAGCGTGGAGACCAAGCCGCGCACCTACGAGACGTGCATGCAGCTGGCGCAGGCGCTTCGCACGGGCAAGCTCTTTCCGCTGGACCGGATCAAGTGGGCGTTCGTGCGGCCGGAGACGCCAAACGACCGTCCGCTGGCGTATGCCCAGGGCCGATGGATGGTCGAGTTCCTGGAGTCGACCTGGAGCGACCGCGTGGTGCAGCGCCTGCTGGAGCGCTACCGCCTTGGTGACGACGAGGAAGCGGCACTGCGGGCGACGATCGGCATTGGAGCGGACGCGTTCTTCGACCAGTTCAAGTTGTGGGCGAAGGCGCAGGTCCGTGCGTGGGGTCTCCTGCCCGACCCCAGCATGTCGGATCTGCTCGAGATCGAGCGCGCGTCGGATCCGGCGCACATGGAACAGGTTCGCGACGCGCGTGCGGCATGGCAGCAGGCGATGGCGCGCGCCTTCGCGGATCGGGTGATGGAGCCGTTCAGGCTCCGCGACCGCAAGGCAAGGGACTGGCCCGAGCTTCGCTTGCCACGATTCGAGATCACCGACGAGATCCTGGACCGTTGGCTGTCCGAGCATCCCGAGCATCCCGATCTGCTGGAGCTGAAGATCCGCCGGCGGTTGGAGGATCAGCCGGAGCTGAACGAGACCTCCCGCGCCTTGCTGCGCGCGTACGCGCTCGCGCGTCCGGTGGATCCGATGCCCGACCGGCTGCTTGCCCGGGCCCAGCGTGGTCAAGGGGCGCCGGCCGACGCGCTGGCAAGCCTTCGCAGGCTGGATCTGCTGGAGGAACGCGATCCCGCCTACGCGCTCGAGATCGCGCGGCTCCTCCGCCAGCAGGGAGACGCGGCATCCGCGATGCAGGCCGCCACCAAGGCTTCTCGGATCGACGGGTATGACCCCTCCACGCGCGAGCTGGCGGCCGCCATCGCGATCGAGGCGGGTCGTCTGGACGAGGCGCTTCGGCACGTGCGCGCGCTGGAACGTCTGGAACCCGACCGCCCCGTCCACGCGGAGCGTGCGCGGCGCATCGAGGCGCGCATGCTTGCGCCTTCCGATACCGTACCGAAGTGAGCTCGAATCACCCGCTCCAGCAGCCCTCGTGGAAGGCCGAGATCCCACTGCTTGTCGGTGCACTCTCGGGCGGCGCCGCGATTCTTGGACATGGTCCAGCGGCGGCGTCCGCGGGGCCGGCCTCGATCATCTGGTCCCTCTGGATCGTGGCCTGCCTGGTCGCGAGTGCGGTGCGCGCGATGGCCCACGCCGATCGGCTGGCGGAGCGCTTCGGCGAACCGGTCGGAACCATCGTGCTCACGATCGCTGCGATCACGATCGAAGTGGCTTCGGTGTGCGCCATGATGCTCGGCGACGGGGGCAGCGACACGGCGGCTCGTGACAGCATGTTCGCTGTGATCATGCTGATCCTGAACGGGCTCGTGGGCGGCTGCATCCTCGTCGGCACATGGAGGTCCGGGGAGCGGCGGTTCAACGCCGACTCCGCCTCGGCCTACCTGCCGCTGATCATCGCGCTCGGAACGCTGACCATGGTGCTTCCGCGATTCTGCGACAGCACGATCGGCGGCTACATGAGCGATCCCATGGAGATCTTCGTGGCTGCCACGTCGATCGTGGTGTACGGCGGATTCCTGTGGTTGCAGGTCTCGCGATACCGCGCCTACTTCGCGACCATGGATGCACCCAACGCCCAGGAGGCCCCGAATCACGGGAAGGTGCACGTGCCATCGGCGGTCGCGCTGCTCCTCGCCTCGCTTGGCGTGGTGGTGCTCTGCGCCGACGCCATGGCGGGCCGCGTTCCCTCGCTGCTTCGGGCCTCGGGATCACCGCCGGCCATCGGCGGCGTGCTGATCGCCGCCATGGTGCTCTTTCCCGAGGGGCTCGCCGCGCTCAAGGCGAGCGCGCGCGGTGACATGCAGCGAAGCATCAACGTGCTGCTTGGGAGCGCCGGCGCGACGATCGGACTCACGGTGCCGGCGGTGCTGGCCGTGCGGGCGCTGACCGGCAAGGACCCCGAGCTTGGACTCGAGACGCCCTACATCGTGCTGCTCGTCCTCACGTTCCTCGTCTCCACGATCAACCTGATGCGCGGCCGGGTGAACATGATCCAGGGGATCATCCACCTCCTGATCATGCTCGCATGGGTGATGACGATCTACGACGACGCGCTGCCGTCGGAACTCCCCTAGGCCTGTTCAAGCCAGGGCAGTCGCGCCAGGTCGACGTTGCCGCCGCAGATCACGAGTGCCACGCGGCGCCAGCCGGAAGCCTTGGCGAGCTCACGGAATGCAGGCGATCGGATGGCCGCGACACCCACGGCCGCGCTCGGTTCGATCACCAGCTTCAGGCGCTCGAACGCGAAGCGCATCCAGTCCCGGATCTCGGTCTCGGAGACGGTGAGCACGCGGTCAACGTGCCGCTGCACCAGCGGGAAGGTGATCGCGCCGATGCCCGCGCGAAGGCCGTCGGCGAGCGTGGGCCCGTTCGTCGGTCCCTGCCGAACGCCCGACGCCACGCTGCGCGCAGCGTCATCGGCCGCCAGCGGCTCGGCGGCGATCACCGACACGCCGGGCTTCCGACCCTTCGCCGCCACCGCGATGCCGCCGATCAGCCCGCCGCCACCGATCGGCGCCATCACCGCGTCCACCTCGGGCCAGGCATCGAGGATCTCGAGGCCAATGGTTCCCTGGCCCGCGATCACGTCGGGATGGTCGAAGGGCGGCACCACGCACGCACCGGTGCGGGCCACCACCTCGGCCAACGTCGCCTCGCGCGCGGCCATCGCCGGTTCGCAGGAAACGATTCGCGCGCCAGCCTGCTCCACGGCCACGCGCTTGGGTTGTGGCGCGTCGTGGGGCATCACGACGGTGCAGGGAAAGCCGCGTGCGCGCGCGGCGACGGCAAGCGCCAGCGCGTGATTGCCGCTCGAGTGCGTTGCCACGCCGCACGCGCCGACCGCATCGGACAGGCGTGCCACCGCATTCGTCGCACCGCGGAACTTGAAGCTTCCCGTGCGCTGCAGGCTCTCCAGTTTCAGCCGGATGTCCAGGCCCGCCTCGCGCGAGAGCTCCCCGCCCTCGATCAGCGGTGTCTGGCGAACCGCTGCGCCAAGTCGCGTGGCGGCATCCTGGATGCCTGAAAGGGTGACGCCCGACATCGCCGCCAAGGTAGCCGCGAAGTCAGGAGCGGGTCGTCGTCGGGGCGGCCGCCTCGTCGGCGCCCCACTGAAGATCGTCCCGCATGACGCGCCGGTGCAGGGACAGCGACACCGCCGACACGCCGGGGATGTCCATCAGGCGTCCGCGCATCTCGTTCATGGCCTGCTCGGTCGGACAAGCGAAATCCATCACCACGCCGTACGGACCGGCCGTGGCGCAAGGCCACAGCGAGCCCGGAATCGAGGCGGCCTGCTCGAGCACCTTCCAGATCGGGCCCTTGACCGACAGGCACGCCGTCACGCGCACCATGTTGCCCACTCGGGCGGGACTTGGCAGCGTCAGGATCGCCACGATGCCATCCGAGACCAGGCGCCGGAATCGATCGGCCGCGCTCGTGGCGGAGATGCCGCTCGCCTCCGCCAGTTCCGCGAAGCTCGCTCGGCCGTTGGCCTGCAGCGCGCGGATCAGCGCTCGATCGATCGAGTCCAGATCGGCGTCACTCGCCCTGGACCGTCGCGAAGCGATGCGTCTTTCGCTCAGGCCCTCGGTGGAATCGCCGTGATCCTTTGGTGCGTAGTAGTCGAGCACGGGGCACATCACGAGATGCTCGAGATTCGGGTCGCGCGCGAAGACCTGGTCGACGAAGTCGATCAGATGCTGCGCGTCTCGAAGCACCGCATAGGCCACGATGTCGAACTCGCCGAAGGTCGAGCCGCACCAGTGGACATGCGCCAATCCCGCCAGGCGCTCCGCGGACGCGTTGGGATCGCCCTTGCAGCGGAACAGCAGGATCGTCCGCATGTGCAGGCCCAGCAGGTCCGCAGGCACCATCGCCACGATCCGGACCGACCCCTCCTCCACAAGGCGAGCGAGACGCCGGCTGACGTTCGCCTCGGAGAGCCCCGAGCGCTGTGCGATGTCGCGACCACTCATGCGGCCGTCCTCGCACAGCAGCTCGATCAACTTGCGATCCGCCTCATCAAGAGGGGGAAGATCGGGCGAGAACTCCTTCGGAGGTGTGGACATGATGGGCATGGTTTTCCAGCGCGCGGGTTCGGGTTGCGGGTCTTGCAATCAGTCGCGAGGATCAGCCCCAAATGCGCGGAACCTCGTCCGAGATGAATCGTGAACCGGAATATCGTCGAGCGATTGCGCCAGTTTATGGCTAGAATCCCAAAGTCGCTCGGGGCGCGCGTGCCATTCGGGGCCCGTGCTGAGAAGCACCCGTGAACCTGATCCGGTTCGGACCGGCGTAGGGAACGCGATCGATTCCGCGGTTCGGCGGAGTCGTGGAAGAAAGTTCGCGATTCCTCGCATGGTGCGCGAACGTTTCAGATCTGAAGCAAGGAAGGAATCCCATGGTCTCATCTTCAGGCTCGCACAAGTCGGTATCGCAACTGGACTTCGAGATCCGCCAGCCCCTTCACGGTGCGCACAATCCCTCAAGCACGCTCGCCGGCACCACTCCGGGGTCCTTCGCCAACCGCGCTGATGTGGGCGGTCCTCTGGCCTTCTCGAGCCCGGACACGCCGGGCATGCCTGCTCCGAGTGCGCTGACGGCGTGGGACTTCCTTCCCGATGGCTGGACGCTGGCCGCCGCCGCGGATCATGCCGCTGGCTGTGGTGGACACAACCACCCCGAGATCGGCGCCTTCATCAAGGCGGTCGCGCCGGCAGGCTTCCGCCCCGTCACCCAGCTCGAGCATGCGCGATCGGGAACCATCACCCCCCAGATGCGCCGCGTGGCCGAGCGCGAGCCGCACCTCACGGCCGAGCAGGTGCGCGACGAGGTCGCCGCGGGGCGCATGGTGATTCCAGCCAACGTGAACCATCTTCGGCACCAGCTCGATCCCATGGCGATTGGTCGTGCCAGCAAGACCAAGATCAACGCGAACATGGGCGCGAGTCCCGTGTCCAGCGGCACCGCCGACGAGGTGGAGAAGCTCAAGTGGGCCGAGCGCTGGGGAGCCGACACCGTCATGGACCTCTCGACTGGCGGCGACCTCGATGCCTGCCGCGAGGCGATCCTGCGGAACAGCACCGTGCCGATCGGAACGGTGCCGATCTACAGCATGATCATCGGCCGAAAGATCGAGGATCTCACGCTGCCGATCATCCTCGAGACCCTGGAGCACCAGGCACGGCAGGGCGTCGACTACTTCACGATCCACGCCGGCGTGCTTCGAGAGCATCTTCCCTACATCAAGGACCGCCTGATCGGCATCGTGAGCCGCGGCGGCAGCCTGCTGGCGAAGTGGATGCTCGTGCACGGCAAGCAGAATCCCATGTACGACGCGTGGGAGGACATCTGCCGCGTGATGCGCGCGCATGACGTGACCTTCTCGATCGGTGACGGCCTGCGCCCGGGCGGGCTGGCCGACGCGACCGACCGCGCACAGCTGGCCGAGCTCGCCACGTTGGGCGAACTCACCGAGCGCGCGTGGAGACAGGGCGTGCAGGTCATGATCGAGGGCCCCGGCCACGTGCCCTTCGACCAGATCGAGTTCAACATGAAGCTGCAGCGGCGACTGTGCCACGGCGCGCCGTTCTACGTGCTCGGTCCGCTCGTGACCGACATCTTCCCGGGCTACGACCACATCACCAGCTGCATCGGCGCGACCGCCGCGGGCTATCACGGCGCCAGCATGCTCTGCTACGTCACGCCGAAGGAGCACCTGGGCCTGCCGAAGAAGGACGACGTGAAGCAGGGGTGCATCGCCTACAAGATCGCGGCGCATGCGGCCGA
>JBMOGS010000032.1:0-29609 GCA_049318245.1 Phycisphaerales bacterium
CCACGCCCAGCACCACGGTGACCGCGGTGGCGAAGCCGGCCATGCACTCGTCGATGGCGTTGTCCACGCACTCGTAGACCAGGTGGTGCAGACCCTCCAGGCCCGTGCCGCCCACGTACATGCCGGGGCGCTTGCGGATGGCCTCCAGGCCCTCGAGGACCTGGATGCTCTCGGACGTGTACTGCGGCTCGCCGTCGCTCGATTCGGCGGCGTTCTTTTCTTTCTTCGTCATGCTGGACACGGCGTGGTGGGCTCTCGGAGGGGTCACTCGGGATCCCCGTGGGTGGTTCCCGGGAGGCCTTGAAACGGGCGCCTGCCGGGAGAACCGCATTCTAGGAGAAACCCGCGAAAATTGCCCGCCGAAACGCCCTTTCTCCGCCCGGAATTCACGCTTGTTTTGCGTCCAATTCACGACCCTTGCCACACACGCCGCGCGCAACGCTCCGTAAAGTGTGAAGCCGACCCCGAGCACGGTCCGATGCCAAGGGTCCACACAAGGTCCTCCCGGCGATGTCCGAAACCAACCACCCTGAGTCGAGCGCGCTCGACGTCGCCCTGCGCGGCGTCGCGTCGCTCTCCAGGCGAGGCTTTCTGGCATTGGGAACGCTCGTTGCCGTCGGTTGCGCGAGTTCGAACGCCAGCAAGACCAAGCTTCCGGATCCGATCTGGCCTCAGGCGGCCCGCAAGCCCGAGGTGTGCCCCACGCCGATTCCGTCGAAGAAGGCGAAGGTCTTCCCGAACACGCTCGATCGGGATCTCTGGTGCAAGGGCGCGTGCGTGCCGGCGGTCATGAACCCGATGACCACGCCGCGCTACATCACGGTGCACCATGACGGCATGGACGCCTTTCTGGCGACCAATCAGGCTGGATCTGCCGAGCGCATCGAGACCATCCGCACGGGGCACCGCTCCAAGGGCTGGGGTGACATCGGCTACCACTTCATCATCGATCGCAATGGCCGCGTGTGGGAAGGCCGCGACATCCGCTGGCAGGGCGCGCACGTGAGGAACTGCAACGAAGGCAACATCGGGGTGATGTGCCTGGGCAACTTCGAGCTGCAGAGCCCCAGCGCCAAGCAGCTGGAGGCCCTGGAGAACCTGCTCGCGTGCCTGCGCGACCAGTACAAGATCAGTCGCTCGTGCGTGCGCACGCACAGGGAGTGGCCGGGTGCCAAGACGGCCTGTCCGGGCCGCAACCTCCAGCGCGAGATGGTCGACATCCGCACGCGACTGGCCTGACTCACGACTTCGGCTGGCGGGGTTCCTGCGGCAGTTGTCGGGCGGCGGCCTCGCGGTTGGCGCGGGCGCGGCGCTCATCGGCCTGCAGGCGCTTCTGGAACGAGGGATCGGCCTCCTCCTGTCGTGCCAGGAGGCGCCACAGCACCCACGCCAGGATGCCCATCGCCAGGAAGGAAAGGACGGCCTTCATCCGCCACGCATGCTACGCACGCGGTGCGCCGATCACTTCAGCACGCGCAGCGCGTGCGAGAATCGCGTGTAGTACCACGAGGCGCTGGTGATCGGACGAATCTGCACGCCGCAGGGGATCAACTGCCCGTAGAAGTCCGTCGGCTCGGTCGAGGTCGCGTCCAGCACGAGCGGCGCCGACGAGGGCCCGGCGCCATGCGTGCCCAGCCACACGTAGACATGGGTGATGTCGCTGGTCGTCGACGACGAGTGGACGAAGCAGAGGTCGCCGGGCTGCAGCGCCGCGACCAGGCCCGCGAAGCCGCCGGAGGGCTTGTCGATCCGCTGCAGCGTGGTCGAGCCTCCGCCGGAGACCGGAACGGTGAGTTCGAAGGCCTGCACGTCGTCGTCGGTGTCGAGCTGGATGCCGAAGCACCAGTTGTAGAGCCAGCCCGTGAAGTTGGAGCAGTCGATGCCCTGCCCGTGCTCGCTGGTGCACACCTGATCCCACGGCCAGTCGGCCGGCGGATCCCATTCGGGAAGGTGGTGGTGCTCGTAACGGAAGCCGATGTAACGCTCCGCGAACGCGAACAGGCGCTGGCGCCGAAGCTCCAGAGGCCAGCCCAGGATGTCCGCGGTGGGCTGGCTCATCGCCTTGCAGCGCGGGCCCCAGCTTCCGTACGTGCTGCGGGTGCTGCTGGAGTACCAGTTGCTGTAGCTCACGTTGGCCCAGTTCGTGATCACGCCGCGCGAACCAGCCATGTCGGGGATCAGCGATTCCGCCGGCACCGTGTAGCGGAAGCGGTAGGGGCTGCGGTAGGGCATCGGTCCGTAGCCCAGCAGCACCAGGGCCGCATCGCCCGCGTCGGTCTCGCCGCTGCCGTCGAGGTCGGTCGCGCAGCCCGGGCAGGGGCCGAAGTCGAGCAGCACGAGCGACAGGTCGCCGCTGTCCACCACGCCGCTCAGGTCCACGTCGCCCGCCGCGTACTCGCAGGCGTCCGGCACGCCGTTGACGTTGATGTCGTTGCCGATCTGCGCCAGGACGCACGCGTCGCCCACGCCGTCGCCGTCGCAGTCCAGCTGCGTCGGGTTGTAGCGCGCCGGGCAGTTGTCGATCGAATCGGGAATGTTGTCTCCATCACCGTCGCCGTCGGCCGAGCCGGTGATGGTCAGGTCATTGATCGCCAGGCCCGCGTCCGCGCCCGTGTTGTCGGTGTCGCGCCAGCGGATGTACAGCGTCTCCCCGGGCTGCCACGTGACATCCGTGATCAGGAAGGCCTTGCTGGACTGCTCGACGGGGCTTCCCGAGACGGCGCTGGTGGTGGCCGCGCCGCTCACCAGATCGCCCGCGGGATTCGAGATCATCGCCGCAGACGAGAGAAAGCTCGTCGAGGTGATGGCCGCATTCGAGGAGAAGCCATAGGCGAAACTCGTCGTGTTCACGGCGCCGCCGGAGTTGGGCGAGCGCCACTGCGCCGCCGTGAAGCTGACCGAGATCGAGGTGATCGTGGCGCCGGAGTTGTTCACCAGCGCCAGGCCCGCAGCGGGGGTGGTGGTGCTGCTGGCGAACAGGCCAAGCCAGCGGTCACTGGTGCCGGTCTCGGCGTAGGAATAGAGACCGCCGGTGTTGCCGGAGCCGTTGCCCACGTTGAATGGAACCGCCGTGGTGTTGGTGCCGGCGATGCGCGCTGCCTGCCACGTCACGCCCGTGCCGGCGAGTTGCGAGATCGCGGCCTGCAGGTTGATCGTGCCGGTGCCGGTGATCGAGGTGTTCGAGGTCGGCAGCCCATCGAAGTTCTGCACGTAGGTGAGCACGGTGGTCGCGTGCGTGGTGGCGCAGAGCAGTCCGGTGAGCGCGGCGGCGCGCAAGTGCAGGTTCTTGATCTGGAAGTTCGGCATGGGCTGACAGCGGAAGCCGCGAGGGCACCTTGTCCCGATAATTGTCGCCCCCAACGGCAGGAAGGCAATCGACGGGACGTGGAAACGGACCAAAACCCTTGATCCATCATCGGAAACACGGACATTTTTGCCGGCCGGCGGGGTGTTACGGGCCAGTCGGGGCCCGAAGCGACTCGAGTTCCTGCCAGCGGGCGTAGAGGCGCGCGACCTCCGACTGCGCTCGCTCAAGCTCCGCGCAAGCCGACGCCATGCGCACATGGTCGGCCATGACCGCCGGATCGGCGACGGACTTCTCCGCCTTCGCCTGCGACTGCTCCGCCAACTCGATTGCCGCCTCCATGCCGTCGAGCTCACGCTGCTCCTTGAAGCCCAGTCGCTTGCGCGCGGGGGCGGCGGGTTTCGGCTCGGCAGGTTTCGCCTTCGCGGGACTCGCTGCGCGTTCGCGTTCCTGGGCGCCGCGTTCGGCGCGCTCGAGTGCGGCCAGCGCCTGTTCCAGGCTCGCCACCACCGACACGCTCGCGTCGGGCGCACCGATCACCACGATGCGTTCGGCGAGGCGCTCCAGCATGGCTCGGTCATGCGTGACAAGCAGCACCGCGCCCGGGAAGGACTCGATCGCGTCTTCCAGTACCTCGAGCGTGGGAATGTCGAGATCGTTCGTGGGCTCGTCGAGCACCAGGATGTCGGCGGGCTCGAGCATCATGCGCGCGATGTGCGCGCGGGCGCGCTCGCCGCCCGACAGCTGGCCCACTGCCTGCAGCAGCTGCGCATCCTTGAACAGGAAGCGTCGGCTCCACGCGGTGATGTGCATGGCGCGGCCCTGGAAGTCGACCGTCTCGCCGCGCGGACTGATCGCGTCGCGCAGCAGCGTGTCGGGCGGGATGTCCACGCGCTGCTGGCGAAGAATCACCGTGCGCGGCGCGGGATCGGCCAGGCGCACGGTGCCCGCGTCGGGGGCCAGCCCATCGCACAGCACGCGCAGCAGCGTGGTCTTGCCCGCGCCGTTGGGGCCCATCAGGCCCACGCGGTCGCCGGGGCCGAGCTCGATGTCGAGGTCGCGGAAGAGCGTGCGTCCCTCGAAGCCCTTCGAGATGCCGATCGCCTGCACCAGCCTGCGCGTGCGGCGGCCACTGGCGGTGAAGGTGACATCGGCGCCACCACCCGCCGCGGCGGCGTTGCGCTCGCTCAGCGCCTGCAGCTGCTCGCGCCGCTCGGCGCTGTCGTCGATGCGGCCCTTCGCCTTCGTGCGCCGCGCCTGCGCACCGCGACCGAGCCACGCGTCATCGATGCGCACCTCGTTCGCCAGGCTCGCCTCGGCGCGCGCCTGCGCCTGCAGGAACTCGTCGCGTCGGCGCAGGAACTCGCCGTAGTTGCCGTCCACTTCCAGCGTGCCCTGCGGATACGCGCGGCTCAGTTCCACCACGCGCGTGGCCACGCGCTCAAGAAACGCGCGATCGTGCGTGATGAACACGCAGGCGCCGGCGCGCAGGTCGTTCGTGGGGCGCGTGAGGAACTGCTCGAGCCAGCGGATGCCTTCCACATCGAGGTGGTTGGTGGGCTCATCGAGCAGCAGCAGGTCGGGGGTGCCGCCCGCCTCGCACAGGCCGCACGCCACCGAAAGCCGCTTGCGCCAGCCGCCCGAGAGGCGCTCGACGGGTTCGTGCATGCGCGCCTCGGTGAAGCCGAGCTTGCCCAGGATCATGCCGCCGAGGACCTCGGCCTCATGCGGGTCGCCATGCACGGTGGCGGCCTTCAGCGCGGCGGCAGCTGCGGCGGCGTGCGGCGTGAGGCCCGGCGCGAAGTCGTCGCGCTGCGGCACGTACACGATCACCGCGCCGCGCTGCGGGCGCACCTCGCCGTCATCGGGCTCTTCCAGACCGGCCAGCATGCGCAGCAGCGTGCTCTTGCCCGCGCCGTTGGGGCCGATGAAGCCCACGCGGTCGCCCTGGGCAACGCTGATCGACACGCCGCGAAAGAGTTCGCGCAGGCCGTGCGACTTGGAGAGGTTCTTGGCGACGAGCAGCATGGACGTGGGAAACGCCAAGCATAGGAGTGGCGACATCGAGCCACGACGGATGCCGCATGGCGGCGGTGATCGGTTGAGCGCGAGCGCCAGATGTTCCGAAACCGCTCGACTCGAATCCGCTGGAAAAAAGGCCGTTGTCTGGCTGAAGCCCGTTGCAGCCCCCTAGGTTGTCGTGCAGAGAGGAGGCCACATGGTCATGACGAGGGAAGGTCCGATGGGTCGGGCGCGACGGGCGGGCTTGCGCACGGGGGCGGCGGCGGAGCGGAAACGGGCGATCGACGCGCTGGTCGAGCGGGCCGCCATGCAGGGGGCTTGCACCGACCGGCTGTTCTGGACCATGCACTACGACTTCGAGCTTGCGCCCCTGACCAGCAATCTCGAGCAACTGCGGGAGGTGGGGGTGTACATGCCACCGGAGGCAGACCTGCCCGAGGGTTCATTGCTGCACCGGCATCTCTGGGAAGTCATCGAGACGCTGGCGGACCTTGGCATCTATCTGCTGCGAACCGACCATCTGTCCGATCGCGAGCTCTACCAGCTTCTCGAGGGGCGAATCCTCCGCGAGCCCGTGCGCGACCTGCCTCCGTCCGAGGGGGTGTCGGAGTTCATCGATGTCGGGGTCTGGGCCGGATCGGATGCACCGAAGGTTTCCGATCGTGATCGGCTCCTGCCACGCCCGGAGAGCGGAACACCACCCACATGAATTCAGGAAGCGGCCTGCTGGAGCATCAACGAGAGAAGCCGGCCCACCTCGAGCCGGCTCCTCCCTCAGCGGCGCTCAGCGCGAAACAACCCCGCGCACCGCATGTCATCGGGTGACCCCACCCGACACGGACACCATCCGATGCAGGAGGGCAAAAGACAAGTTGTGTGAACGAATCGGACGGAAAGCGAGATGAACGCCTCCGTTACACTCCGAAGTCATGGCGGTTTCAGCACCTGTGCGGCGGTTGGAGAGGGGCTCGGCCCTGGTCGCAGCCCTGCTCTTGTTCGGTGTGTCCGCGGCCACGGCGATGCAGACCACCCCGGGGGCGCAGGGCTGCGCGCTTGCGGGCAAGGTTCCGGTGGTGCCCCGCAAGGCCGCGGGCTCGGCGAAGGGCAACTACGAGGGCAAGGGACAGGTCGAACTCGCCAAGCCGGATCCGGCCGCGAGCGTCGTCTGGATGACGGGCTCATTCCCGCCAGCGGACCCCGCGAAGACCAAGCCAGCCGTGCTTGCGCAGGAGGGACTCCAGTTCCGCCCCGGGCTGCTGGTGGTGCAGGTGGGAACCCCGGTGTCCTTCCCGAACCGCGACCCGATCTACCACAATGTGGTGAGCTTCAGCGCCACGAGGAAATTCGACCTTGGCCGCTACAAGCCAGGCGATGAGCCCGCGCCACTGGTGTTCGACAAGCCCGGCACCATTCCGCTGCGCTGCGAGGTGCACGATCACATGCTCGGTTCGATCGTGGTGGTGGAGTCGCCGCACTTCACCAAGACCGATGCGGAAGGCAGCTTCAGGCTGGAGGGCCTGCCGGCCGGATCGCACACCTTTCGCGTGTGGCTTGGGCCCAAGGAGTCCTTCGAGCGCACCGTTGAACTGAAGCCTGGCGAGACCGTCACGGTGGACTGGACGAAGCCAGCGTGAAGTTCCGCACGCGCCTGACGCTGGCCATGCTCGCCGTGGTGCTCATCGCCACCGCGGTCGGACTGTTTGCCAGTGCGTCGCAGGTGCGCGCCTCGTATCGCCAGGCATTGCACGACCTGTTCCAGTCGGGTGCACGGTCCGTGATCTCGGTGCGCGAGGCCGAGATGGGTGCGGTGAAGGCGCGATGCCGGCGGCTTGCCTCGCTGCCGCGGCTGGTGGCCGCCTTCGAGGGCGAGAATCTGGAGGACCTCTACCTGACCGCCGACGACGAACTGCGCGAGTTCGGTCGGCGTGCCAGCGAATTCGCCGTGGGCGGTCGTGCCAACAGCGGCTTCCTGTTCCTGGATGCGAACAACAAGCCGATCGGCGACGGAAGTGGCCGGCCCGACTTCGACGCGCGCGTGGCGGAACGCTGGGCGCGCGAGCCGGCCGAGGTGCGTGCGGCCTCGGAGCAGCGCGTGGCGTTCGTGGACGATCGCGGCACGCCCACCGAGGTGCTCTTCACGCCCGTGATCGATCCCGCGACCGGTGACCGGCTGCTCACGCTGGCGATCGCGTTTCCCTATCGCGTGGCTCCGGCGGTGCCGACCACCGGTGGCGGCGAGTTGCGCAACGGGCTGCTGCTTGCGGGCTCGCTCTTCGGAGAGCAGTTGCCGCGCGACGTCTCGGCGACGCTTGCCGCCGGCGTGGGCACGGCGCAGAATGCGACCGAGGTGGAGTTCCAGAACGCGGGTGAATCGTGGATCGCCTACTGCAAGCCGCTGGATCCGATGGATCCCTCGGCGCAACTGGTGGTCGCATCAAGTCTGGAACCCATGCGCGAGGCGCTCCGTCGGCTCATGCGCTCGGCGCTCGCGTCGGGGTCGATCGGCGTGGTCCTTGGCGTGATCGTGGCGCTCGTGCTCTCGCGCGGCATCGCTCGGCCTGTCTCGCAGCTCGCCGAGGCGGCCCGTCGCGTGGGCTCGGGTGATCTGGCGGTCCGCGTGCCGGTCGAGCGAAGGGACGAGATCGGCCAGCTCGCCGCGCGATTCAACGACATGACGCACGGCCTGGCACTGCGCGACAAGTACCGCGGCCTGCTGGACCTGGTGGCCGATCCGGGCATTGCCGAGGAGATGATCGGCGGCACCGTGGATCTGGGGGGCGTGACCACGCCGGCCGCCGTGATCTTCTGCGACATCCGCGGCTTCACGCCGCTCACGAACCGACTGAGCGCGCACGAGGTGGTGGACCTGCTGAACGAGCACATGACCGCGCTGACCGAGGTCGTGTATCGCCATGGCGGCGTGGTGGACAAGTTCGTCGGCGACCTGATCATGGCGGTGTTCGGCGCGCCCAAGCCAGGATCCGACGATGCGGTGCGTGCGGCGCGATGCGCCGTGGACATGGTGTTGACGCGCGCGCGCATCAACCAGCGCGCGAAGCATCCGATCGAGATCGGGGTGGGGCTGGCCTTTGGAGACATGGTCGCCGGCTGCATGGGCAGTCGCCAGCGCCTGAACTACACGGTGCTTGGGGATCGGGTGAATCTTGCCGCGCGACTCTGCTCCGCGGCGCCGGCCATGTGCGTCTACGCGGATGGCGCAACACGCGATCGGCTGGGTCCCGGCTGGGGGGTGACCCCGCTCGAGCCGCTGAAGGTGAAGGGTTTCAGCGACCCCGTGCAGGCGTACCGTCTCGATTCCATGGAGGATGCGAAGTCGTGATGTCCCGTCACGCCGCGCCCGTGCTGCTGGCCGTGGTGTTCGCGCTGCCGACGCTCGGCCAGTCGACCGTGCCGACGGATGCCAGATCCGTCACGCCGCCTCCTTCCAGCGACATGTCGCAGGTGCAGGATCGCCCGATGTCGCCGGCCGGATCCGAGGCAGGCATGGGTGCTCCGGAAACCGCGACGGGCGGCTGGTACGAGGAGGCGGTGGATCGCTTCCGGGAGTTCCGCACGATCGCCAGTCCGGACGGCGGCTTTCGCCTGAACACGGACTTCTGGCTCACCCAGGACTTCGAGGTCTTCGAGCGCCCGCCTCCGCCGCTCGTGCAGACCGGGCAGTCGCAGACCTACTGGCCGCAGCTCAACGGCCTGCTGTCGATGGAATTCGGCGAGCACCTCTCCCTCGTCGCGCTGGGGCAGGCCTATCGCGGATTCGACCCCGTCGACGAGAGCGTGAGCGCGAACCTGAGCGAGTACTTCGCGGTGCTGCAGCCCTTCGACACGCCGGCACTGGTGCTGAAGGGAGGCACCTTCGCGACGTGCTACGGTCAGTGGGTCAACCGTCACTTCAGTTTCCAGAATCCCCTGATCAACGCGCCCATGATGTACGAGGTGATGACGAACGTGTCCGACGGCTCGGACAACCTCTCGGCCACGCCCGGGCGCGCCGCGTTCCTGAACCGCAGGAACCTCGCGTCGAATGTGCCGGGCTGGCTGCCGGTGGTGTGGGGCCCGAGCTACACGAGTGGCGGCCAGATCGGCGGCACGACAGGCATCTTCGACTACGCGCTCGAACTGAAGAACGCCGGGCTCGCGAGCCGTCCGAGTGACTGGCAGTTCTGGCAGAAGAGCTTCGCGTATCCCACGCTGACGGGTCGCGTGGGCGTGCGGCCCGACGCGGCGTGGAACATCGGCGTGAGCGGCAGCGGGGGCAGCTACATCACGTCGCAGCCACGCGTGACCAGCACGCTGGATCCATGGGACGCCACGCAGTCGGTGGTCGGCGCCGACGTGAGCTGGGCGAGCGGCCCGCTGCAGATCTGGGCGGAAGCCGCCTGGTCGCAGTGGCAGATCCCGAACCTGGGTCCGGCGGACGCGTGGACCTACTTCGTGGAGAGCAAGTGGAAGATCTCGCCGGAAGTGTGGCTGGCGGGTCGCTGGAACCAGCAGCTGTACGGCGAGTTCGACGCCGTGGGCGGCGGCACGACCTCGTGGGGCAACGACACGTGGCGCATCGACGCCTGCGTGGGACTGCGGCTGGACCGGTACCTGCAGTTCAAGGTGCAGTATTCCTACATGGATCAGGTTGGCTTCGACCAGCAGTCGCCCAACCTGTTCGCCATCCAGCTGGTCATGGAGTTCTGATCATGCGACTGCCATGTCTGACGCTCGCGCTTGCACTTGCGGGATGCGCCGCGAAGCCCGACGTCCTCGGCACCCGTTCACTCAGCGGGTCCTGGCGCAACGCCGAGGGCGCGATGCTCGAGATCGAGGACACCGGCGTGATGGTGCTGCAGCGCCCCGGCCCGAAGCAGCGGCCCGTGGTCGGCGCCTACACGTTCGACGGCACCGAGGCCACGTTCCGCGACCAGCCGGGATCGAACCCGTGCAGCGATGGGCTGGGCACCTACACGCTGCAGGTGGAGCCGAACGCGTTCACCGCGGCGGCGGTCCGCGATCCGTGCCAGGATCGGCAGAAGATCCTGGTTGGCACGTGGACGCGCGTGGGTGCCGCCCGCGTGACGCCCGAGTCGTGACGCGCGCGGCGAGGTAGGCTTTCGCGGTGGCGCATGGACGCGACATCCTGAACAACGCGCGGCTGAACAAGGGAACCGCCTTCAACGCGCAGGAGCGCGAATCGCTCGGCCTGATCGGCCTGCTTCCGGACGGCGTGACAACGCCGGAGCACCAGCTCATGCGCGTGAAGCGACAGCTCCAGCGCTGCACCACCGACCTGGACAAGTACGTCTACCTGAACGAGCTCGCCGAGATCAACGAGCGGCTCTTCTACCGGCTGCTTCGGCAGGAACCGGCGGACCTGATGCCGATCGTCTACACCCCCACGGTGGGCGAGGCGTGCCAGAAGTTCGGGCACATCCTGCGTCGGCCGCGCGGCCTGTACGTGGGGCTGAACCGCCGCGGCCACATCCGACGCGTGCTGGAGAACTGGCCCGAGGAGGACGTGCGCTTCATCGTGGTGACCGACGGCGAGCGCATCCTGGGTCTTGGCGACCAGGGCGTGTGCGGCATGGGCATCCCGATTGGCAAGCTCGCGCTGTATTCGGCGTTCGGCGGCGTGCCGCCCGAGTGCACGCTGCCGGTCACGCTGGATGTGGGGACGAACAACGAGGATTTCCTGGAGGATCCGCTCTATCCAGGCCTGCGTCAGCGGCGCGTGACGGGCGCGGACTACGACTCCTTCGTCGACGAATTCGTGGATGCCGTGCAGGAGGTCTTCCCGCGCTGCTGCATCCAGTTCGAGGACTTCACCAACAGGACGGCGATCCCGCTGCTGGATCGGCACCGTGACCGTGTCTGCTGCTTCAACGACGACATTCAGGGCACGGCGGCGGTGGCCGTGGCGGGCATGATGGGCGCCTGCCGCATCCGCGGTGACCGGCTGCGCGACCACCGGGTCCTCTTCTATGGCGCCGGCAGCGCGGCGATCGGCATCGCCGACCTCTGCTGCCTGCAGATGACGCGCGAGGGACTCTCGATCGAGGAGGCGCGCACGCGCTGCTTCCTGATGAACTCGAAGGGTCTGGTGACGCCCGAGACGCCGGGCCTGAGCGAGCATCAGGCGCGATACGCGCACGCGAACCCGCCGATGCGGGACCTGCTGGACGTGGTCAAGGCGGTGCAGCCCTCCGCGATCGTGGGCGTGAGCACCGTGGCCGGCGCGTTCACGCCGCAGGTGATCGCGGAGATGTCGCGCATCAACAGGCGTCCGGTGATCTTCCCGTACTCGAATCCCACCTCGAAGAGCGAGTGCACCGCGAAGCAGGCGATCGAGCACAGCGGCGGACGCGCGATCTTCGCCAGCGGCAGCCCGTTCCCGCCCCTGCACCACGGCGGCAAGCTGTTCGTGCCGGGGCAGGGCAACAACGTCTACATCTATCCCGCGGTCGGCATGGCGGTCTACGCCACGCAGGCCAAGCGCGTGACCGACGAGATGTTCCTTCGCGCCGCGGAGAGCCTGGCGGCGCAGGTGAGCGACGAGGATCTGGCGGTCGGCCTGATCTACCCGCCGGTCGCCGAGATCCACGAGACGCTGGTGCAGGAGGCGATCGACGTGGCCACCCTGATCTTCGATCGGGGCCTGGCCCGCGTGCCGCGTCCGGCCGACGTGGGCGCGTTCGTGCGCGACATGGTCTACGAACCCGCGTACGGCGACTGACGGTCAGGCGCGGTCACGCCAGGCGAGCAGGCGCAGGCCGTTCAGCACCACGGCCACGGTGCTGCCCTCGTGCAGGATCACCGCCACCGTGGTGTTGATCGTTCCGGACAGCGCGAGCGGGATCAGCAGCAGCACCATGCCCATGCTGACCAGCACGTTCTGCCGGATCACGCCGCGTGCGAAGCGCGCGAGCGCCACCGTGAACGGCAGTCGGCCGAGGTCGTCGGCCATCAGCGCCACGTCGGCCGCCTCGAGCGCCACGGCGCTTCCACCCTGGCCCATCGCGATGCCGACGGTCGCCATCGCCAGCGCGGGGGCGTCGTTCACGCCGTCGCCCACCATGGCCATCACGCGGTGCTGCTCCAGCAGCTCGCGCACCGCCTGGATCTTGTCCTCGGGCAGCAGCTCCGCACGCACCTCGTCCACGCCGACCTGCGCGCCCACGCGGCGCGCCACCTCGGTGCGGTCGCCCGTCAGCATGACCACGGGTCGCACCCCCATCGACTGCAGTCGGGCGATCGCCGCCGCGGAACCGGCACGTGGTCGATCACTCAGCGCCACCGCACCCTGCACCACGCCGTTCAGCAGCACGGCCACCAGCGTGTGTCCGGCACGATCGAGGTCAGCGATGCGCCGTTGCAGCGCGTCGGAAACCTGCGCGCCGCTCTCCGCGAGCATGCGCGGCGACCCGGCGCGAAGCGTGGCGCCATCCAGCGTGCCCTCGAGTCCCTTGCCGCGGATCGCGGCCACATCCCGCGCCTCGAGCACGGGTGCACCCGTCGCCTCGGCTGCGGCCACGATCGCGTGCGCGATCGGATGCTCGCTGCGGCGCTCGAGCGCGGCCGCCAGCGCGAGCAGTCGATCGCTGGAGACACCATCGTTGGGCACGATGTCGACGATCTCGGGGCGACCTGCGGTGATGGTGCCGGTCTTGTCCATCGCGATCGCGCGGATCTCGGCAAGACTCTCCAGATGCGCACCGCCCTTGATGAGCACGCCGCTGCGCGCGGCGCGCGCCACGCCGGCCAGCACGGCGGCGGGCGTGCTGATGGCGAGTGCGCAGGGACTGGCGCCCACCAGCATCGCGATGGCGCGCAACAGCGACTCGCGCGCGTCGAGCCAGCCAAGCAGCGGGGGCACCGCCAGCGCCGCGATCGTGCCCAGCACCACGCAGGGCACGTAGATGCGCGTGAAGACCTCGGCGGCGCGCTGCGTGCGGCCCTTCTGCGCCTGCGCCTCCTCGACCAGGCGGATCATGCGCGACATGGTGGAGTCCTCGGCGCGGCGCGTGACGCGCACGACCAGGCTTCCGTCGCCGTTCACGGTGCCCGCGAACACCTCGTCGCCGGCCGACTTCTCCACGGGCACGCTCTCGCCGGTGATGGGGCTCTGGTCCACCGCACCTGCGCCGGAATCCACGCGACCGTCCGCCGGCAGGCGTTCGCCGGGGCGCACGATCACCAGGTCGTCCACCGAAAGCGACTCGACCGGCACCTCATCCTCGACGTCACCGCGCTTTCGCCGCGCGGTGCGGGGCGCCAGTTGCCCAAGCGCACGGATCGCCTTGCGTGCCTGCCCCATCGCGTAATGCTCGAGCGCATTGCCCAGGGCGAACAGGAAGAGAAGCAGGCCGCCGTCGACCCATCGACCGATCCACGCGGCACCGATCGCCGCCACCACCATCAGGAAGTCGACATCCAGGCGCCATCGCAGCGCCAGTCGCAGTCCCTGCAGGAACGCGCCCCATCCGGCGACCAGATACGACGCGGCGTAGAGCCCCAACCATGCCTCGCGCGGGAACTCGTTGCGCTCGGCAAGCCACGCCGCCAGCAGCGCCGCGCCGGAGATCGCGGGTACCAGCAGTCCCGAAGCCCCCTCGGTTTCCGCCTCCGGCTTCTCGTCGGCGCAGGTGGTGCATGCCTGGGGGGCGATCACGGGGGTCGAAGATAGCGGCGTCGCGGATACCATTCTCGGAATGGAGGACTTTCATTTTCCGCCGCCGACGCCGAGCGATCTTGGCGACCGCGAAGTGCCGCGTGATGGCCATCGCCTGGACGGCGCACGTGTCGCGCTGATGGTCTCGGGTGGCATCGCCGCCTTCAAGGCGCCGATGATCGCCCGCGCGCTGCGGCGCCAGGGGGCCGCGGTGACGGCGTTCTGCAGCGAGGAGGCGCTTCGCTATGTCACGCAGGACGCGCTGGAGTGGAGCACGGCGCAGCCCGTGGTGGTCCGACTGAGCGCGCATGCGGAACACCTGTCCGACGCGTCGCCGTTCGACGCCTATCTGGTCGCTCCCGCGACGGCCGCGACGATCGGTCGCATGGCCCATGGAATCGCCGAAGGCGTGATCGGCGCCACGATGGCGTCGGCGATCGGACGCATGGAGCGCGGACAGGCGTGCGTGCTGGTGGCGCCGACCATGCACGGCTCGATGCACAGCAGCATCCTGGTGGAGAATCTCGAGAAGCTGCATCGCGTTGGCGCGCGCGTGATCCCGCCGCGCGACGCCCATGGCAAGCACAATCTGCCCGAGGAGCCGGTGCTGGTGGACGAGGTCTGCCGCGCCATCGAGGCGTTGCGCGCACCACGCGCGAACCGCACCCCGGATCAAGGCGTCCGCCGCTCATGATCCTCTCCATCCTGCTCGCTGCGACGCTGGCGCAGGCGTCCCCGACCCCGATCCGACTGAGTCCGGCCCTGCCGGTCCCCACGGGTCCGACGGCTCCGGGCTCCCCGATGACCGAGACATTCGTGGTGCAGGCGGCGCTGCCCACCGTGGCGCCCGCGTTCGGCAACGTGCTCGGGTTCGCGGGTGACCGTCTGATCGTCACGGGCGCGTGCATCGCGCGCCGCCGCGGATCCGATGGCCAGATCGCCACGTTCGAGCGACAGCCGGACGGCACGTGGACCACGCGCCCCGACATGCCGCAGGTCAACGGACTCGCCCCCGAGGACTTCGCGCTGCAGCGTGTGGCCGGCGATGCCGACACGCTCGTGAGCACGATCACGCACAAGGGTGCGTCCTCGGAGCTGGTGTGGTTTCGGCGCGTCGACGAGCCGCAGGTCTGGAAGCAGGCGGGACTGATCAAGGGCCCCGCCGGTGCGGTGCGGGTGAACTTCGGCGGCGCGATCGCGATGGATGGCGGCCTGCTTGCGGTGAGCGAGGTGAATGCGCGCCCGAACCTGAAGGACGCCGACTATCTCCCGTGTCCGCGCGTGTACCTGTTCCGCCGCGAGGGCGATGGATGGAAGGCCGAGGGTGCGCTGCAGCGACCCGAGGCTGCCGCGCCGTGGTGGTTCGGCGCGAGTCTGGCGATCAGCGGCGACGTGCTGGTGGTCGGGCACCCCGCGGCGCTGCAGCCCTTCCAGGCCGAGAAGGTGCGTGCCAGCAAGGAATCGCCGATGGTGTGCGTGTACCGCCGCGGCGCGTCCGGCTGGAAGCTGGAGCAGGAGGTCTCTGGCAACGGCGTGAGCCCGTATTTCGGCTTCGGCAACCGCGTGGCGATCGAGGGCGACGTGCTTGCCGTGCAGTCGCTGAATCCCTTCGATGCCGGTGCCGACGTGTTCGTCTATCGGCGAACGGGCGAGACGTGGATGCTCGAGGCGCGACTGCAGCCCGGCGTCGGGGTCGAGCGCGGCCGCGGTTTCGGATTCGCCCTTCAGGTCAGTGGGGGGCGCGTGATCGTGGGCGACTCCAGCGCGCAGGAAGGCGAAGACAAGAGCGGTCGCGTGTTCGTGTTCGAACGCCGCGGCACCGCCTGGGTCGAGGTGACCCGCCTGAAGCCGAAGGTCTTCTGCGGTCCCGCGAGCTTCGGCAGTGCCGTTTCGGCGAAGTGGCCGTGGATCGTGGTGGGTCGCGTTCGAAGCGAGCGACTGGGCATCGAGCCGGGCGGGGCCTACCTGTTCGACATGACGAAGGCGCCGCCGCCGCCGCCGGCCTCGGAGGCCGGTCCGCCCCCGGCCATCGCCGCGCCGCCGCAGCCGAACGTCAGTTCCACTGACGCACGCTGAACGCGACCATCAGCACGCCGGCGACCAGCTGGAAAGGGTGTTCCCAGCCCGCCGGCCAGTGCGTCGGTGCGACGGTGTTGAGCAGCATCGCCAGCGCGGCAAGCGTGGCGGCCCACGCCGCGGAACCCTGCTTCACGCACTGGAACGCGGTGATCGCCGCGATGCCGAACACGCCATGCTTCACGTAGGGCGCCAGGGCGTCGAGCGAGAGCTTCGCGAGGAATCCGAACTGGCCGGCGCCCAGGAGCACCAGCCACGTGCCCGCGACCGCGATCGTGATGAGCCACCATCTCGGCATGTCGCGAGCATATCGCGAGCGTGCCACATGGACAGGCCTTCCTAGACTTGCCGCGCATGCTCCAGCGCCTTCGACTCCGATGGATCACCTGGGTCCTGATCGTCGTGGCCATCGGCCTTGGCGTGGTGTGGTACACGCCGTCGCTGTTCGTGCCGGCGGTCACGCGGCTCGCCCGCCTCGCCATGGGCATCGACGCGCGTGAGGTCGTGGTGGACGGGCGCACGTGGGGCTATCTGGAATCGGGACCCGCCGAAGCCCCGCCTGTACTGTTGCTGCACGGTTTCGGCACGAGTCGCGAGGCCATGATGAGCCTCATGCCGTGGCTCGCGCCCACGCACCGGTGCCTGGCGCCGGACCTGCCGGGATTCGGTCGTCACCCGTATCACGCGGGCAGCGTGCATGACGCGGACTTCTACGTGCGACAGATCGTGGCCTTCGCGGACGCGCTCGGCCTCCGCACCTTCGACGTGGTCGGCACCAGCATGGGAGGCGCCCTCGCCACGCATCTTGCCGTGCAGCACCCGGACCGCGTGCGAAGGCTGGTGCTGCTCGCCCCAGCGGGGGTTCGGGCGCCGGTGCTCAATGCATTCATGCAGCAGGTGGAACGGGGAGCGAATCCGCTCGACATCGCCAGCGAGGCGGACTTCGAGCGCGTGCTTGGCTACGTCTTCGAGGTTCCTCCGCCGGTGCCGTGGCAGTTCCGTCAGTTCATGACGGCGGAGGCGGTGCGTCGGCGACCGGAGACCCTGCAGATCGTGGAGGCGATCCGACCCTTCCTGCTCGATGGCGTGCGCGACGAACTGCCGAAGGTGCAGGCGCCCACGCTGGTGGTGTGGGGTGATCGCGACCGCGTGACGGATCGAAGCATGATGCCCGTGTTCACCGCCGGCATCCCGCGCGCGACGGGCGCGCTCATCCGCGGCGCAGGCCACGTCGTGTTCAGCGATGCGCCGGAGGAGACGCGACGAAGCGTGGTGCCGTTCCTGCAGGCGTCGGAGCCCACGAGCGCGTCCACCGACGGCGTCCCGTGATCGCGTAGCATCGCCGGGATGGTCACGCCCGCCGAACGAACGCCCGACGCGGTTCCCTCCGGCCTTTCGGACGCCGAGCGGTTCCTTGTCGAGCTGGCGCGCGATCTGCACCGGTTCGGCACGCCCGCGCATCGTCTGGAGGAGCAGGTGGCGCGATGCGGTGCGCGTCTTGGCGTTCCGACCACCATGTTCAGCCTGCCTACGTTCCTTGCACTGGCATTTGGTCCGATCGATCGACAGCGGGTGGTGAACCTGCGCGTGGATCCGGGCGCGATCGATCTCACGCGGCTGCACGCGATCGAGTCGATCCAGTCGCGGGTGCTGCGCGGGGAAACCGCGCCCCAGGTGGGTGCCGCCGCGCTGCGCGACCTTGGCGTGGCGCCGCCGACCTTCAATCGATGGGAGATCTGGGTCGCCTACGGCCTTGCGGGCATGGCAGCCACGCGGTTCTTCGGTGGGGACCTGAAGGACGCGGTCGCGGGCGCGATCGTGGGACTGATGGTGGGGGGACTTTCCACGCTGCTCAACGCGCGACGCGATCGGGCCGCGCTGGCCGAGTTCCTGGCGGGCATCGTGGCGACGGTCGGCGCGTGGGCGCTTGCGCAGGTCATGCCGCCCATCACGATGGGCGCGGTCATGCTGGCCGGCATCGTGGTGCTGCTTCCGGGATTCACGCTCACGCGCGCGCTGATCGAGCTGGCCACCCGCAATCTCGCCTCCGGCAGCAGCCGCTTCATGGGTGCGGCGATGACGCTGGTTGCGCTGGGATTCGGTGCGGCGATCGGCGACCGCATCGTGACGAGACTGCCCATGGCACCCATGCAGCCGCCGTTGCCGCCGCTTGGCTGGCTCGATGTGCTTCCCGCCGCGCTGGTGATGTCGCTCGCCAGCCTCATGCTGCTGCAGGGGCGCTGGCGGGACCTTGGGTGGGTCGCGTTCAGCGCACTGCTGGGTCTGTACGGCGCACGACTCGGCGCCGGCATGCTGGGTCCGGAACTCGGCGTCTGCGTGGGAGCGTTCCTGGTGGGCATCGCGGGCAATGCCTTCAGCCGGCTGCTTCGACGTCCCGCGATCACGCTTGTCGCCCCGGGCATCCTGCCGCTGGTTCCAGGCTCGCTGGGCCTTCGCGGGACCGCGTTCCTGTTCATGGACAGCCCCTCGCGCGGCGCCTCATGGGCGCTCGCGGCGCTGGTGATCGCCGGCGCCCTGGTTGCAGGGCTGCTGGCCGCCAACGTGTTCGTTCCGCCGCGCCGAAGCGCGTGACTCAGCGCATCGCGTCGAGCGCCGCCGTCAGGCTTGAGGTGCCGTCGGGCTTCTTCACCTTGCCGTCGAGGATCTCGGTGCTGGTGGCCGCGGGGCCGTAGCTGCCGGCATTGATCTTGTTCGCGGGGCTGAAGTTCATGCCTCCGAGTTCGGCGCCGCCGAACAGGCCCGTGCCCTTCACGAAGATCTCGCGTTCGGCGCTCTTCGAGCGCGTGTTGCCGCCCTCGGATCCGCCGGTGCCCTCCGCGACGGCCTGCAACTGCATGCCACCCTTCACGAAGTCCGTGAGCGCCGCGTCGGAGTTGAACACCACCAGCACGTCCTTGCCCTGGCCACCGAGCTGCGCGCCGATGGTGCCTGCCGCGGCATCGACGGCGTAGGGGGCGCCCCATCCGTCGCCGACGCGCTTCAGCACGATGCCGCCGCCACCCTCGCCACCGATGCCGACGCCACCCTGCGCGATGCTCAGGATCGCCACGCCCTTGGCGGCGGACATCTGCTGCTTGGTGGGCTTCTGCGGCAGCGTGTTCACCTGCGCGAGCGAATGGCTTGCGTCCAGCAGCCGCTGGCTCATGGTGCTTGCACCGCAGCCGATCGGAAGCAGGGCGGAGAGCAGCAGCACGATGACGGGCAGGATTCGCGACATGGTCAGGTTCCTTTGATGAAGTGCCAGCAGGACGGGCGCCGACGGCGGCGTCAATCCATGGCGTCGAGCATACGGGTGAGTCGGGAGAGGCCCTCGGGAGGCTTCGTCTTCCCGGACAGGATGGCGGTGCGGTCGGTGTTGCCACCGTAGGTCGCGCTGTTCACGTCGTTCGCTGGCCCCACGTTCAGCGCGCCAAGCTCAAGGCCGCCGAACACCCCCTGGCCCTTCAGGAAGACGAGCGTGGAACGCTTCTGGGCATTCGTGTTGCCGGTGGACGCGCCGAAGGTGCCCTCGCCAAGCGCGTGCAGTTGCATGCCGCCGTCGCAGAAGTCGAGCATGGCGTCCTCGCTGTTGAAGATCAGCAGCACGTCCTTGCCCTGGCCGCCGATCTGCAGGCCGATCGTGCCGGCACCCAGGTCGACGGCGTAGGGAGATCCCCAGGTCGAGCCGTTGCGTTGCAGCACGACACCACCGCCACCCTCGCCACCGATGCCGACGCCAGCCTGCACGATGCTCAGCAGGGCGACGCCCTTGGCCGCCTTCATCTGTTCCGGCGTTGGATGATCCTGCAGCGTGTTGACCTGCGCCAGCGACAGTCGTGCCTGCGTGAGGCGCTCCTCCATGGAGGGTGCGCCGCATGCGGCCAGCGGAAGCAGGCACAGCAGCAGCAGCCAGCCCAGTCGATCCTTGACCCGTGGCATGACGGGCGGAGGATAGCGACGCGATCAGGCGCAGGGACCGTAGTCGAGCAGCAGCAGCGAGATGTCGGCGCTGTCGACCGTGCCCGAGGCATCGAGGTCGGCGGGTCCGCCGAGGTCGCCCATCTGCAGCAGCAGCAAGGCCACGTCGCCGAAGTCGACGCCGCCCGAGCCATCCAGGTCACTCGGGCAGCATCCGCCCTCAAGATCGCACAGCCGCAGGGTCACGAACTCGGCGACCTCCAGCGTGCCATCACCGTCACCGGCGGGGCATTGCTGCGCGGCCTTGAACGCGCCGCCGTTGGCGTTGCCCCAGGCCGCCGCCGCGATCACGATCGAGTCCGGTCGCGAGCCGAAGAGCTGCACCACGTCGATCGTGCCCTCGAGCACGCCGCCGTTCGCGCCGGTCGAGGCGGCCTTGGTCGCGGCGAAGGTCTGGCTCTGCAGGTCGTTGAACCATCCGCAGAACGCGTTGTCGTTCTCGTCGGCCAGGAAGGCCTTCCACGACATGGCTTGTCCCGACTTGCCCCAAGGCGCAGCGGTGAGCGGACCGGTCGCATTCGCGAGCAGGATGAACACGTCGTCACCCTCGCCGGCGTCCTGGGTCGCCAGATAGAGCGTGTCGCCCTGCAGGCCGGCCCAGAGGGTGCGGCCTGAGACGGTGGCAACCGCCGTGGCGGAGGCATCGAGCGTTCCGTTCATCTGCCAGGTGACCGCAACGCCACCCTCGACAGTGAAGTGCCAGTCCTGGCCACCATTGTTGTCCCAGGTGCTGCCGCCATCGTTGAAGACCACATCGAGTTGCGTGGCCGTGCTTGGCACCGCCACGGTGCAGCTCCAGGTGCCCGCGGACGACCTGGTCATCGTGACATCGGGGGAAAGCACCGAGGCCCACGCGTTGAAGCCGACATGCGCCTTCACCATGCTCGCCGAGGCGAGCGCACGACCGGTCGGGTTGTAGGTGATGGTCACGTTGGCGTTGGCCTCCACAGGGGAGGGCGAGGTCGCGACGACCGCGCCACCGCCACCACCGCCGCCGCCGCCACCACCGGTTCCATCGGAGTCACCCACCCAGACGTGCTGGATCGGGCTGCGCTTCACGTTGCCCCGACTGTCGGTCGCTTCCACGTAGTAGTCGAGAAGCTTGCTTCGAATGCCGTTGATGCGGCCGACGCAGCGCTCGGCGATCGCGCCGGGCATCTCGAAGAAGTCGATGCCGCCATCGTTCAGCACGTTCTCCGCGGGGAAATCCGTCACGGTCATCGGCACGCTGATCCAGGCGCCCACCTCGGCGCCACCGGCGTAGGTCTCGTTCTGGTTGCTCGTGAGGGGGTTCGAGCCGTCCACATCGACGCGGTACTTCAGCGTGACGCTGTTCAGTCCGCTCACATCGTGCGCGAATGTCCACACCGCGAAATCGCCCGAGAGCGTGCGCGCCTGGTACTTGTGCGCCGGGCCGTAGTTGAGCCCACCCGGGTTCCAGGGCCAGCGCTGCGGCAGCCAGATCGAGGGGCCGGTGCGATCCTGCGATGCGTTGCCGATCGCGCTGATCGCCCACCCGTTCGCCTCGTTGCAGGCGACGGTCGGCTTCACCTCCATGTCCAGCGCCGTGCCGTAGTACATGTAGCCCGAGTTCAGCGAGCCCAGGAAGAAGTGCCAGGCCTTCTCGCTGGCGCGGCTCGCCGACTGCGGCCGCAGCACGTGGCTGATGCGGACGGGCTGGCCCGCGTCGGTCTGGATCTGTTCCGCCGTGTCCACCAGGTTCTGCGTGGCCGTGATCACCGCCCAGTTGCGGATGTCCTCGGCCCAGCCGTTGTCCACGTCCACGTTGCCGCTCGCATCCACCGGCGGCCAGTTCCAGTTCAGGAACTGCGGCGCGCCGAAGTCGCCGTCGGCGTTCACCCACGCGCCGTCCTCCACGTGCACCACGTCGCTGGCGGGAACAGGGTGGTCGTTCAGGTACTTCTGCACCATGGTGGGCACGTAGCCCGAGCCCACGGCGCTCGAGACGATGTTGGGCACCGCCTCCATGTAGTAGCTGTAGCCGCCGCCCCACGCGTTGTCGCCGTCATGTGCCAGCACCAGCAGCATCGGGCGCGCGCTCGGGTTCTTCGCCTGCAGCGTGTCGAGATGGTTCAGCGGCAGCGGGTTGTAGCCATCGAGCCAGCCGAGGCTCTGCGAGCATGGCACCACGGTGATCACGCTCTCGGCGCCCGTGTCCGCGTTCACCCACTTCGCCTTGTGCGGCGTGAAGCCGAGCGGCATGGCCTCGGCGGGTCCGCAGCCGCGGCTGATCGAGAGTCGGAACCAGTCGGTGCCGCTTGGATTGACCTGATCGGCCTTGTTGGGCGGATCGCAGTTCACGCCACCGCTGCCAAGCTGCACCGGGAAGTCCGGGCATGCGCGGCTGATCTTCTCGCCACTCACGAAGGTCCACTCGATGCCCGACTCCACCAGATGCGGAATGATGCGCTCGCTGAAGGCCATCTCGCTGGGGAAGAAACCCTTCGAGACCGCGGGAGACGCGCCGAAGGGTTCGGGGTAGATCGCCTTGAAGAGCGCGAGCTCCTTGCGGATGGTGCTGTCATCGACCAGGGGCAGCAGCGCGTGGTGAAAGCTGAACTGCACCAGATCCATGCGGGGCACGTTCGTGCCACTGGCGCTCGTGGTCCAGTTGCGTGATTCACGCCACGGGTTGAACCAGCCGGTGCCGTAGCCGAGCTGTCCGCCAGCCTCGGCGAAGCTCTGGATGTTCTCGATCAAGCCGCCGCTGAAGCTCACCTGCGCGCCAGCCTCCGCGCTCCAGCGGATCGAGTTCACGCAGTCACGGGGGCGCCACTGATAGGCGGCGATGCGGTCGTCCAGGCCGAAGATGCCTCGCAGGTCGTTCGCCGGATTCGCGGCACCACCATCCTTGCGCTGGATGCTCTGCCATGCGCGCTCGTACCGAGTGCCGTTGGCGTCGGGCCAGTAGATCGGCTGCTCCAGATGCCACAGCCAGGTGAGGTGGAGCTTCTCCGCGGCGGCCGGCAGGGCCAGGGCGGTCGAGATCAGCGCGATGGCGGCTCGGGCACGGATCATGGACTGCAAAAATAGCCCGGATCAGGCGATTTCCAAGAGCCGTTGGAGCCTTTTTTGGCTTTCACGGATCCTCGATTCCGGGATGCGACCCGCATCGATCGCGCTCGCGATGGCCTCGATGATGCGGTGCTGCCGATCAGGCCGGTGGCACGCCAGCACGAGATCGCATCCCGCCTCGATCGATCGCACGGCGGCCTCGCCCAGCTCGAACCGGTCCGCGATCGCCTGCATCTCGAAGTCGTCGGTGACCACCAGGCCGTCGAAGCCGAGTCGCTTGCGCAGCAGTCCGGTGACCACCTCGCGGGAGAGCGTCGCGGGCACACCCGGATCCAGCGCCTCGAACAGCACATGTGCGGTCATGATCGCATCGATGCCCGCGCCAACCGCCGCACGGAACGGCACGAGCTCCATGGCCTCGAGCCGGTCCATGCCGTGCGGGAGTCGCGGAAGGTCCAGATGGCTGTCCAGGTTCGTGTCGCCGTGGCCGGGGAAGTGCTTGCCGCAGGCAAGCATGCCGCCGGCGCGGAGTCCCTCCGCGTACGCCACGGCGCACTCGGCGGCACGCAACGGATCCTGCGAGAACGCACGGGCCCCGATCACCGGGTTGGCGGGATTGCTGTCAACATCCAGCACGGGTGCCAGGTTCATGTTGAAGCCAGCCGCTCGAAGGTGCTGCGCCGCGGCCAATCCGGCCGCCCGCGAGGCCTCGGGCCCCGCCAGACCGAGATCTCGGCCTGACGGCAGGTCGGGAAAACCTTCGCCGCGGAATCGCTGCACGCGACCGCCCTCGTGGTCCACCGTCGTCAGCACCGGACCGCCAGCGGCCGCGCGAATCTCGGCATTGAGGCGCGACATCTGCGCCGGGCTCGAATAGTTGCGCGTGAAGTGGATCACGGCGCGGACACCGCCTTGCAGCAGTGCCGCACTTTCCGCGGGCAGCGAATGTCCGTCGAACCCGATGCACACGAAGCCACTGGCCGCACGAAGAGCGTCGCCCGTCATGGCGGGCACGGTAGCGTGCGAAGGGATCGCGTGCGCGCTCAGTCGAAGTTCAGCAGTTCAAGCGCCAGATCGCCACCGCCGGTGGTGCCATCGCCGTCGAGGTCGGTGATGCCGGGCAGGTCCCACTGCAGAAGCATGAGGCCCACGTCACTCGCGCCCACCGCGCCATCCTGGTCGAAGTCGCCTTCCTTGCCGCACCAGCCAAGATCCGCGTCGGCGAGCACGCGCACGCCATCGACCGCGGCCTCGACCACGCTGGCCGAGCCCACATCGCTGGTGGTGAACCGCAGACGCACCTGCTTGCCCGGCACGACGTAATCCCCGATCGGGAAGGTTCTGCGCACCCACGCGCTGCTGGTGCCGGTGGGGCCCACGGTCTCAAGCGTGACCCAGCTTGCGCCGTCGTCACCAGAGATCTCCACGGTCATCGTGTCCTGGTTGGCGTTGCTGCCGGTGGCGCAGTTGAACCAGCGCGCGTAGCTGATCTGCGGATTGAAGCCGCCGCGCGCGTCGATTGCGGGACTCGTCAGGATGGTGGTGCCACCGTCCACGTTTGCACCCGCGTTGCGGCCGGTCAGATAGCACTGGCCACTGCCGTCGCTGTCGATGGTCGGGTCGCCCTGGAATCCGTTGCCGCGCGGGAGGTTCCGGTCGAACGCGCCTGCAGTCGCCGTGCCTGACACGCTCCAGCCCTTGTTCGTCTCGAAGGTGTCTTCCCACAGCACCAGGCTGGTGGTGACCACGTCCGCGGTGAACCAGCGGCGCGGCATGTCGCTGGGCAAGGTGCACAGGCCGCCCGTCGCGCCCATGCGAGCGCTGAACGCGTACTGCACGCGCGAGCCGCAGGCGAAGGTGGGGGTGGTGAAGCGATAGGTGGTTCCGCTCACCAGGGTTCCGTTCACGCCGCTCCAGTTCGAGGCACCCTCGGTGCGGTAGAGCATGCGCACGGCTGCGGGGGCGGCGGCGCCGCTGGGCGAGGTCATGGTGACGTCCATGGTGTCGCCGCCCGCGGCGGCGAAGCGCGTCGGCAGCGTCGCCATTGGCGTGAAGGTCATCGCGCGGCAGGCGCCGAGCGGCGTGGTGAGCGCGTTGCGCGGCGCGGCCAGATTCCAGCTGGTGCCGGCGTTCGAGCCGCCGCTCGTGGTGCAGCCGCCGTGCGTGTGGATGCCGATCGCGACACCCTGGTTCTCCCAGATCACCGGCGAGCCGGAGTTGCCGCCGGTCGTGTCGGCCGTGTAACGCAGCGAACTTGCCGTGATGCCTGCCAACGAGCCGACATGCGTCTGGTTGGTCTGGCTGGCGGTGCCGGTGTCGGTTCCGAAGCCGGTGATGCGGATCTGGTTGCCCGTGGTGCTCGAGGGGGGAAGCACCACATCGAAGGCTGTGCGATAGGCCTGCCAAGCGGTGAGTCCCGTGTTCGAGTTCGGGAACGCGCCGAAGTAGCACCAGTCCGCGCCCACGCCGCCGTTGGCCGACTGGTAGCTGGTGGAGTCGATCGGATACTGGTCCGCGACGGCCGGGGCCACGATGGTGCCGCCGCTCGATGAAAGCGGCACGTTGAAGTGCAGCGTGGTCATGCTGCCGCCGGCGGGGCAGTGGCCGGCGGTCAGGAACTGGTGGTTCGCGTCGTTGTTGATCATCCACCCGGTGCAACCCATGGGCACGATGCGTGCCACGCGGTTGTCCTGCACCGCCACGCGGTCATCGGTCGAGCCGCACTGGCTCTTCTCGCGCACGGGCTCCTGTCCTGCCTGCACGTTCACGATGCGGACGCGGCTGGGTTCCGGGTTGCCGCCCGTGACGAGTTCAACCAGCAGCGAATCGCCGTTGAAGTGCGCGCTGCCGTGGGACCACTGCGCCAGGCTGACCGCGTCGAGCCGCTGTTCGTCGCCATCCATCAGGCTGGTGATGCGGATGAACGCGCCGTCGCCCGCGGCCTGAAGTTCCTGCGCAAGCTCGGTGTCCTTGCCGAACTCCAGGCGCATCCACGTGGCGCCGGGCGACTGCACCAGCGTGTGCCATGCGGTGCGACCGATCTCCTCGCCGCCCACGTGACGGCCCGAATCGACGGCCACGCGGACATCCGCCCAGACGAGCGGGTCAAACGGCGTGGGTGCGATCTCGTCCTGCGCGAAGGCGCACGAGGCGGCAAGGGCGAGCGACAGCGACGCGATGCCGTGGGGCCGGATCTGCATGGGCACAATGTGCCGCGACCGTGCGGACGGACAACCCGCACGCAGCAAAATGTGGCAGCTGCCGCAAAATCCGCCGCCCCGGAGGGTCGGAGGCCGTTATCAGACGTCAATCAGAAATCAAGCAGGATCAGCGACACGTCGCCGGCATCCACCGAGCCGCTCTCATCGACATCCTCGGGACAGCAAGCGCACTCGCCGAAGCTCAAGAGCAGCAGGGAGATGTCGCCGCCGTTCACGGAGCCATCGCCGTCCACGTCGGTCGATGGCGCCACGGTGAAGCTGTTGATGGCGGTGGACCAGGATGAGAGGGCTCGGTTCTCGCCGATGCCCCAGAACGTGCAGTCATTCACCGGGTCCACGCAGCAGGCGAAGTAGTCACCCCAGCGCTGGGTTCCGGTTCCGCTCGGACTCGAGACGCTGGTCGCCAGCGTGATGGCCGCGCCCAGGGTGCCGGAAGGATCGCTTGCCCGCCGAGTCGCCACCCGGACCTCCGGGAAGATCGCGGTCGAGCTGGCTGCATGCACCACGGCCACGTCGCCGCGCGCGTTCACGTTGATCGCCGGGAAGAAGGAGGACTCGGTCGTGCTGGCCGCCGCGATGTTGCCGCTCATCGTCAGGGTGGGCGAGGCCGTCGACGTGGCTGGCCAGCCGTTGAGGTTGATCTGGTACCAGCGGGCCAGCGCGCGCGTGCTGCCCGACACGGTATGGCACGTGTACAGCGAGCCGTTCCGGATCACGGCGTTCATGATGCGAGTGTCGATGGTGTCCAGCAGCGCCGTGGTGCCCCGGGCGCCCGCATCCGGCGGGGTGGAGTTCGAGGGCACCGGGACGGTCTTCACCACCGGGGCGGGCGTGGTGAACGGGTTGTTGATCGCCGTCAGCGCCAGCAGGGTCGAGGAGTTTCGGTGGACCAGCACGCAGCGGCTGTCCGGCCAGGCGTCGGCCACCTGGTAGCTCGAGCCACTGGAAAGGTTCAGGTCGGCGTACGAGGCCGTTCCGCCCGAAAGAACCGAGGATTTCTGGATGCAGCGCACCCAGCCACCGCCAAACCCCGAGGCGAACCCGAACAGGTTGCCCGTGACGTAGATGCCGGTGTCGTCCACGCCCACGCCGGGATAGTCGACCCAGTAATTCGTGGTGCCGATCGTCACGAGGGAACTGGTTCGATACTTGTACCAGACACCGTTCGGGTCGCTGTCATCGCTGATCGCGATGTCCACGTACGAGGTCTGGCTGGCGTCGTACTGCTCCAGCACCACCACGATGAAGCGCCCGGTGCGCTGGTCGTAGATCACCTTCGGATCGAACACGAAGTTGCTCGCGCCCTGCGGCTCGAAGAAGCCGGGAGCGCCGGTGTTGTCCAGCGGAACCTGGAACTGCTTGGTGCCCGTCTTGGTGAAGAACGCGATGCTGCTGTTCACCGTGCAGACCACGTGGTCGGGGCCGGCGGCCACGGTGCAGTCGGGCGGATTCCATCCGGTGTTCGTGATGCCCGTGAAGAGCGACTGGATGTTCGCGCGCGAGGGGCCTTCCTCCTCGACGGCGACAAGATCGTTGGCCGGACCGATCACGTTCGACTCGGGGGTGCGATGCGGTGTGAGCATCATGCCCTTGCGCACGGCCACCAGCCCCGGATCGGGTTCCTGGATCTGCTGCGCGAAGCTTCGGGTGTCGATGATCGTGGCTTCGCAGGTGCCTCGCCCGACGCCGTCCTCGAGCACCATCGGCACCGCCTCCTGTGGGCGGGGGTCCGTGATGCGCAAGCGAACCACCTGATCCGGCGGAATGGGGCCACGACGCGCCGGCGAGTCAGGACGCAGGCTCGGCGTCAGGGCAAGGCACGTGCCGGTGAGCGCGACGAAGGCGAGGGTCCGCATGAGCGCAACCTAGCCGAGGCACCCGGGATGGTCGCCTTGAAACCCTCGGATTCAGGTTCTGGGCCGGGCGTCTCAGGCCGCCTCGGGTCGCTGCTTCGCCTCCATCCGTCGGGCGACTTCCGGGAAGAGCTCCGCAAGGGAGGGGTCGAAGTGACGCCCGGACTCGGTGCGGATGGCGTCCAGCGCATCCTCCACCGGCCACGCCTTCTTGTAGCTGCGAGGCGAGAGCAGCGCGTCGTAGACGTCCGCGATGGCCACGATCCGCGCGAAGAGCGGAATGTCCGCGCCGCGCGGCTCGATGTCCGGCCCCGCCAGCGCCGGATGCTCGCTGCGCAGTCGCTGCACCTCCGCGCGCGTGGGATAGCCCGCGCCGTCCCAGCGCGCATGGTGGTACAGCACCACGTCGCGCGCGTGCCGATCGAAGCGCGTCTGCACGTCGTCGAACAGCTTGATGCCCAGGATCACATGCTGGCGCACCTCGTTCATCTCGTCGGGCGTCAGGCGCGTGGGCTTCTTCAGGATCGCGTCGCTGATGCCGAGCTTGCCGATGTCGTGCAGCATCGCCGCGATGCGAAGGTGGTCGGCGCCGCGGGCGATCTCCTCGGGGTGCACCGCGTTCGCCGTGGCATGGGCTACCCACAGTTCCACGCTCAGGTCGGCCACGCGCGCGGCGTGGACACCGGTCTCGTGCGGGTCGCGCAGCTCCACGCTCTTGATCATGCGCGTGATGAGCGATCGCGTGAGTCGAGCCCGCTCCATCGACACGCTGGCGATGCCCGCGAAGTGCCGCAGGAGCATCTGGTCATCCTCGTCGAAGGCGACCGTCGACGGGCCTCGCGGATCCAGCCGGTTGATGAGCTGCAGCACGCCCATCACCTCGCCGCCCTGGCCCTTCAGGGGCACCGCCAGCACCGAGCGGGTCCGGTAGCCGGTGGCGTCGTCGAAGCGGCGATCGAAGGCGTAGGGGACGTTGTCCGGCAGGTTGTGCGCGTCCGCCACGGCGATCAGCGTGCCGCTGATGGCTGCCGCGCCCGCAATGCTGTGCATGTCGATCGCAAGGTGGTCCGACGGCACGCGGCCCGCGAGCGCGTCACTGCGGTCGGGTGCGAGCCGGTCGTTCTGCGTGGCGGCGAATCGGAGCGCGTCGGCCTCCCGCACGTAGATCGTCCCGGCTTCGGCGTTCGCGAGGGACCTCGCCTCGCCAAGGATCCGTGCAAGCAGGAGATCCAGATCCTGCACGGTCGCCAGCGCGTCGCCCACCCGCGTGAGCGCCTCCAGACGGCCTCGGGACGCGAGCTTCAGCCGCTCGTTCGCCTCGTAGAGGTCGCGCGACAGTTCTTCCAGTTGGCGCTGCGCCGACTCCTGCGCACGTCGGTCGCGCTCCGATCGCCGGCGATAGGCGTCCAGTTCCTTGCGCTGCTCCGGCGTCATCGCGCGGCCGC
>JBMOGS010000033.1:0-29519 GCA_049318245.1 Phycisphaerales bacterium
CGTCGATGTGGAAGAGGCGCAGCTGCTTGCCGAGCACGCGGTGGTCGCGCTTCTTCGCCTCGTCGAGCTGCGTGAGGTGCGCGGCGAGCTCTTCCTTGGTGGCGAACGCGGTGCCGTAGACGCGCGTGAGCCGGTCGAGCGTCTCGTCGCCCTTCCAGTAGCTGCTCGCCAGGCTCATCACCTTGAAGGCGCCGATCTTGCCGGTGCTCGGCACGTGCGGGCCGCGGCAGAGGTCTTCCCAGGCCTTGCCCGGCTCGCCCGTGGCGTACCAGCTCAGCGTGGCGCTGCCCGCCTCGCAGGCGCGCTCGGCGTTGTCCAGCTTGAACTTGCTGCCCTCGGCCTTGAGCTTCTCCATGCCCTTGGCCGCGGGCATCTCGTAGCGCGTGAAGGGGCGGTTCTCGGCCACGATCTTCGCCATCTCCGCCTCGATCGCCGCGAAGTCGTCGGCGCTGATCGCCTTGCCGCCCTCGAAGCTGATGTCGTAGTAGAAGCCGGTCTCGAGCGGCGGCCCGTACACCAGTTTCGCCTGCGGGAAGAGGCGCTGGATCGCCTCGGCCATCACGTGCGCGGTGCTGTGGCGGATGAGGAACAGCGCGTCGGCGTCGGCGCCGCCCTCGCGCTTCTTCGGGGTGACGATCGCGAGCGCGCAGTCCTTCTCGAGCGCGGCGGAAAGGTCGCGCAGCTCGCCATCGACCTTCGCGCCCACGGCCGCCTTCGCCAGGCCCGCGCCGATGTCGGCCGCGACCTGCGCCGCGGTCACGGGCTTGTCGTAGGTGCGCTTGGATCCATCGGGCAGCGTGATGACGGGCATGTCAGGGTCGCTCGGGCTTGGTGCTGGGGAAGAGCTCGCGCTCGTTGGCGAGCGGTCGCGGACGGTTCTGCAGCGCCACCATCTCGGCGGCGAATTCCTCGATGCTGGCGAAGCCGTAGTGCTCGCTGGCGAAGCGCACGTAGGCGATCGGATCCAGGTCGCGCAGGCGCGCGGCCAGGCGGCGGCCGATCTCGGCGCTCTCCACCTCGCGGTCGAAGTCGCGGTGCAGTTCGTCCTCGAGCTCCTGGCAGAGGCGGTCCTTGGCTTCCTGCGCGATCGGCCGCTTGCCGCAGGCCGCCTGCAGGCCGCGCAGCAGGCTGCCCGAATCGAAGGGCACGCGGCTGCCGTCCCGCTTGATCACGGTCAGGCGCGCGGTGCGCTCGAGGCGCTCGTAGGTGGTGAAGCGCTTCTCGCACTTCAGGCACTCGCGGCGACGCCGAATCGCGGCACCATCCTCGCCGGGACGGCTGTCGATCACCTTGTCCTCATCTTCGCCGCAGAAGGGGCAGCGCACGGAAGATCAGACCTCCTCGATCTCGGCCACCTTCTTCGCGGCGAGTTCGTCCACCTTCTCCGTGTGCTTCTTGGTGAAGGCGTCCACGTCTTCCTTGGCGCTCTTGGCCATGTCCTCGGTGACGCCCGCCTTCTTGTCGGCTTCCAGTCCGTCGATCGCCTTGTTGGCGTCGCGGCGCTCGTTGCGGATCGTGATCTTGCTCTCCTCGGCGAGCTTCTTCACCTGCACCGCCAGCTGCTTGCGGCGGTCGGCGCTCGGCGCGGGCACGTTGATGCGGATCTGGTTGCCTTCGGTCATCGGATTCAGGCCCAGCCCCGACTTCTCGATGGCCTTCACGATCTCGCCCTTCGCGCCCGGGTCGAACGGCTTCACCAGCAGCTGCGTCGCCTCGGCCACGTTGATCGCCGCCAGCTCGCGCAGGTCGGTCATGCTGCCGTAGTAGTCCACCTTCACGTACTCGAGCATGGCGGCGTTGGCGCGGCCCGTGCGCATGCCGCGCAATTCGCGCGTCAGGTAGTCGACGCTCTTCTCCATGCGCTCTTCGCATTCCAGCAGGATGGTGTCCAGGTCCACGGCGATCTCCTTATGGCAAGGGCACGAGGATAGCGGCGCCCCGGTTTTTCCGGGCGGCAGCGGCGTTCAGCCGTCGGTCACCAGCGTGCCCACGCGCTCGCCCAGCACGGCGCGCCTGACGTTGCCCGTCGCGCGGAAGTTGAAGACCTCGACCGGCAGCTTGTGCTCCATGCACATGGTCATCGCGGTCAGGTCCATCACGGCCAGGCGCTTCTCGAGCACCTCGCTGAACTTCAGGCGCTCGTACTTCGTGGCCTTCGGATCCTTGCGCGGATCGGCGGTGTAGATGCCGTCGACCTTCGTGGCCTTCAGCAGCACCTGCGCCTGCAGCTCGACCGCGCGCAGGCTTGCGCAGGTGTCGGTGGTGAAGAAGGGGTTGCCGGTGCCGGCGGCCAGCACGATCACGCGGCCCTTCTCCATGTGGCGAAGCGCGCGCGCGCGGATGAACGGTTCGGCCACGGCGGTGATCTGCAGCGCGGTGAGCAGACGGCTGGGGATGCCCTGCGACTCGAGCGCCTCGCGCAGTGCAAGGCCGTTGATCACGGTGCCCAGCATGCCCATGTAGTCGGCGGTGCTCTGCGCGATGCGGCCCGTCTCGGCCAGGCGCGCGCCACGAATGATGTTGCCGCCACCCACCACCACGGCGATCTGCGTGTCCGGACTCGCGCGCTTGGCCTGCGCGATCTCGCCCGCGATCACCGACAGCTCGTCAGGACTGATGCCAAGCTGCCCTTCCTGCGCGAAGCTCTCTCCGCTGACCTTCAGGACGACGCGCTGGTAGGGGGTGGGCATGGCGGCGATTCAACGTCGCGGCGGGCGATCGGTCAAGCGAGCCTGGCGCTCCCGATCCGTAGAATCCGGAGGCGTCCAGTCCCTTCCACTTCCCCAGGAGAGCCACGCGTGCGCGCGGCCCAACCCCCGACGGCCGAATCCGATGCGTCCGGACGCCCCCGGCGTCGGTCGAATTGGCCCATCCTGCTGGCCGCGCTGTGCCTGTCGATCCCGCTGCACCTGGCGCTGGCGCTGTGGCTTTCGGGAATCCTGACCGCCGCGCCCGCGCCGGTTCCGCAGGCGGTGCTGATCGAGGCGGCCCTTCCCGGCGCCGAAGCGGCGGGGCCGCAGGACGTCGACCCGGGGCCGCGCGAGATGCCGCCGTCGCCTATGGATCTCGAGCCGACCGCCGAGGCCGAGGTGTCGTGGGAACGGACCACCGAGCTGGCGGCCGTGCAGGACGCGACGCAGTCCGGCGAGGAGACGTCCATGTCGACGGATGCCGCGGGGCCCGTGGCGCCAGGTGCGGTCTCGATCGGAGCGGGTGGGGGCACGGGCGGCGTGGCCACGTCGACCTTCTTCGGCGCGCGCGGATCCGGCCGACGCTTCGCGTTCATCCTGGACAAGAGCGGCAGCATGACCAACCGTGGCGGTGGCGCGGCCGGCCCCACGAAGATGGACATGGCGCTTGCGGAACTGCTTCGAAGCGTGGGTTCGCTGCCCGATTTCGCGCAGTTCCGGATCTGCCTGTTCGACACCTCCGTGCAGGTCTTCCCCGATCGTGGCTTCGCCAAGGCGCGTGCGAGCGAGCTCCAGCGCGTGCAGTCCTGGCTGCAGGCCGCCGTCGCCAGCGGCGGCACGATGCCGCAGGTCGCCTTCGAGAAGGTGATGGGTGAGCCCACGCCACCCGACGCGATCTTCTTCCTGACGGATGGCCGCATCCCGCCGGAGGATCCCGCGTGGATCGCGCAGCGCGTGGTGGTGCGCGGAAAGACCGTCCCGGTGCACTGCATCGCGTTCGGTGATGCCGAGGCGGCGCAGCAGCTGGAACCGATCTCGAAGGCGACGGGAGGCCAGTTCCGCTTCGTTCCGCTGGCGGGGAGGCGCCCATGAGGCTGCTCGCGTGCGCGCTGCTGGCCGTGATCGCCGCCCCGCAGGAGCCGCTGCAGGTCGCGCAGTCGCGGCTGGCGCGAGGGGATGCGCTGGGTGCGTCGCGTGCGCTGGAGGGGATTGCCTGTCCCGCGATCGATCAGGGTGCGGCACGCGCGGCGTGGCTCGATGCGCGTGGGCGCATCGCGTGGCAGCAGGGAAGGACGGATCAGGCGTTCGCCCTCTGCATGCAGGCGGTGGCGTGCGCGGAGCGCGCGGGCATCACGCTGCCCGCGCACCATGCTGCGCTGCAGCCGGACCAGACATGGATCGACGCGGCGAGCGGGCTTCCTCCCCGCGTGCTTCCCACGGGCGAGTCGGGGGAAGGTGCATCGCTGGCGAAGTCGCTGGCGGAAAGTCCCGAGGCGCAGGAGGAGGCGGGGGCGTGGCTGCGGCTCGCGGCGCGTCTGCTGGATCCGTCGCGACCCGCGGTCGAGGTGGCGATGCCCGCGGAGAACGCGAAGGTGGCGCGTCGACGCGTGGCGTTCCTGCAGGCGGCGCTGGCCGCGCGCGCGGGTGACGCCGAGGCGTCCGTCGCGGCCGTGCGCGCGAGTGCGCGGGATGCGGCCGCGCTGCAGCCGCTCTGCCAGTGGTTCGAGGGCGAGGCGCTGCTGCGGCGAGCGCGTCCCGATCCACGCACCGCCAGCCTGCGCTTCGTGCAGTGCGCCGCCACGCTCGATGCGGCCCCATGGCTTCGGGCCAGCGCGCTGCGGCGTGCGGCGGCCGCGCTTGAGACCATCGATCCGTCCGAGGCGTCGCGCTTGCGCGCCGCGGCCGATGAGGAGACCCCATGAACCCAACGATCCTGCTCGCCTCGTCCAGCCTGCTGAAGTTCATCACCGATGGAGGGGTGATCGGCTACGTGATCGTGGCCCTGAGCGTGGTGGCGCTCGGCGTGATCGTGGCGCAGCTCGCGTTGCTGCGCCGCTCCGCGCTCATCCCGAGGCCGCTGGTCGAGGAATGCCGGCGCGAGGTCGTCGCGCGACGGCTGGCCCGCGCACGGGATCTCTGCAAGGCGCATGCAGGCGACTGCTACATCGCCCGGATCCTGGGCGCCGGCGTGGCGAAGGCCGGCTCGGGAACGCTTGGCATGCTGCAGGTGCGCGAGGCCATGCAGCAGGCCGGTGACGCCGAGACCGCGCGCCTGTATCGCTGGATCGACGCCATCGCCGTGATCGCCAGCGTGGCGCCGCTGCTCGGGCTGCTGGGCACGGTGCAGGGCATGATCGGCGCGTTCGAGGGGGTCGCCGCGAGCGCCGTGAACGACGCCGCGTACTACGAGTCGCTGGCCAGCAACATCTCGCTGGCGCTCATCACCACCTTCCAGGGACTGGTGGTCGCGATCCCGTGCACCGCGGCACACGCCTTCCTGCGCAATCGCGTCGAGGCCGTGGCCGCCGAAGCCGGTGACATCGCCGAGTCGTTCGCGCTGCTGATCGAGGGAGGCGGCCCCGCATGAGGTTCGGCGGGCCACGACGCCCACGGTTCGAGCTGGACATGACGCCGATGATCGACGTCACGTTCCTGCTGCTCATCTTCTTCCTGGTGACGGCGCAGATGGCCGCGCGCACCCGGGGCGAGGTGCGCCTGCCGATCGAGTCCGGCGAGCAGGAGGACCGCGCCTCGCAGGCCGGCCTGGTGGTGATCGTGCGCGCCGACGGATCCATGCTGGTGGGTGACGCCGAGGTCGATCCGGCGGGGATCACGGAACTGGCGAAGCGCGCGGTCGCGCGTGGCGTGTCGAAGGCGCCGGTGGTGCGCGCCGATCGCGACGCGCCGGTGGCCGCGCTGAACGCGGTGGCGATCGCGCTGCGGGCCGGTGGCGCGGGCGCGTTCCAGCTGGCGACCCAGCGGGAGAACGCGCCATGAGGTTCGGCACGATCCGAGGCGGTGCACGCAGTGGGCCGGCCATCAATCTGGTCAGCATGATCGACGCGACGTTCCTGCTGCTGAGCTTCTTCCTGGTCACGGCCGGAGCCTCGCGCGTGGAGGGGCGGCTCACCGGCGCGCTTGGCACCACCGGTGGCGCCGCGGGCGACCTGCAGGCGGTCGTGGTGGACGTGCACGGCACGCCGGGTGCGGCGTGGTACCGCGTGGCGGGGCGGCGGATCAACGACGTCGGCGCGCTGCGCGCTGCGCTTGCTGGAATGCCCAAGCCCCCGGGAGCGGCGGTGCGCATGCACGCGGGGCCGAACGCCGGTGATGCGGCCGCTGCGCTGCAGGCGGTTCGGGACGCGGGCTTCGAACGGGTCAGCTATGCACCGGCCCCGTAGCGCGATCGCGTGCGTCTGCATGCTGCTGCTGGCCGCTTCCGCGGCCGGCGAATCGCTCCGTTCCTTCGCCGAACGCCACGGCCTCTCCTCCACCCTGCGCCAGTGGTGGATCGAGCGACTGCGCGCGGGCGCGTCCTCGGTCCGCATGGAGGCCGCGAAGGCGCTCGGTGCCGAGGGTGTGCTGTACCAGTCGGATCCCTCCATGTCCCCGAAGGAGCGCGCCGAGCTGCTTCGGCTGGTCGTGTCCGCGCTGCCTCCGCAGGATCCGTCGGCGATGCGTCCGCGGCTCGAGGTCGCGCGGCAGGATCTTGGATTGGCGGCCCTTCGCATCGATGCGCTGCGTGCCGATCCAGACGATGCGACCGCGTTGCGCGACGGTCTGGAGGCGCTGGGGCGCGTGGACGACGCCCTTCGCCCGATCCAGTCGCGCATGGCCGAGAGTGGCGCGAACCGCGATCGCGGCAGCGCGCTTCGCGAGCCGGCGCAGTTGCTGGAGGCGTGGCAGCGCACGCTTCAGACATGGATCGACCGGAACGTTCCTGCCCGCGCACGGGATCGTCGCAAGTCCGAACTCGAGATTCAGCGTGCCATGATCCAGTTTGCGCGGCTGATCGACATTGAATCCGAGTCACCGGCGCCCACGGACGCCAGCCAGGATCTGCTGAAGACCGAACTCGGGGCGGACGCGGCGCTCGGACTGGCCGTCGTGCTGCAGGTGGCTGGGCGCATCACCGATGCGGATGCCTGGTTGCAGGCGATCGAGACGAGCGCCACTGGAACCGATGCCGCCCGGCGCGTGCCGCTGTGGCGGCTGGGTTTCGCGATCGAGGCGCGCGACGCGGCCGCGATGCGCAGGGCCATCGAACGCATGCCGGCCCGCGGCATGCCCGCATCGCTCGCGATCGCGGCGGCGCGCGCCGCCAGTCGCGAGCAGGGGGCCGATGGATCGGCCGTGGTCGCGGCGGCCGTGGCGGCGATGGACCCGCAAGGCCGCGCGGAGTGGCTCGCCGGTCTGGAGGGCGCCAGCGGTCCGCTGCAGGTGCTGGCGCAAGGCCTGCGGCAGGCGGACCGGCATCTGGAGTCATGGCAACGGGGCGAGACGGGAGAGGCGCGCGAGTCAGCGGAACGACTTGCGCGTGGACTCGCGGAGGCCGGCGATGTGGCGCCTGCCTCGATGCGAGGCGATGCGCTGCGGGCGATGGGCTGGGCGCATCGTGCGGCGGGCGACATGTCCGAGGCCAGTGCCGCGTTCGAGGCCGCTGCCAACGCCAGTCCGGCGCTGGCGTCGGAGTGCCTCTGGCTGGCGGCGCTCAGCGTGCCTGCGCAGGACGACGCCGGACGCGCACGCAGGTTGGATCTTCTGGCACGCCAGCGCGATCGTGATCCGAAGGGTCCCTACGCGGGTCGTGTGGCGGCGTGGACGAGCCGGCTGGGAGGCCTGAGCTCCGACGCGCTCGCGATCGCCGTGCTGCTGGACGTTCCGACCACCGATCCGTTCCTCGCGGACGCGCGGTGCGAGGCGGCGCGGCGCATCCTGGCGAGCGCGCCCGCGGACTCGGCAGGGGCACAGGCTGCGGCCCAGCGAGCGCTGCGTGCGCTCGACCCGGTCGTGCACGCGCCCGAGGCCTCTCGCTGGCGCCTCATCGCGGCGGTGCGCGCGCTCGATGTGGACGCCGCGCGGCAGGCGGCGATCGCGTTGCGCCCCGAGGATCAGTCTGATCCGACCGTGCGTAGCGCGCTGGTGCAGGTTCATGCCTTGCAGGGCGAGGCTGCGAGGGTGCGGGCGCTGCTGGCGCGGATCCCGCAGCCGGAGTCGTCACGCGCGGCGTTGGCGGCCTCCTTTGCACTGGCCTCGGTCCCGGGCTCCGAGGCGACGCTTGCGGCGCTGGATCTGGCGTTGCTGGTGATCGAGGCGGATCCATCCGACGAGGCCCTTCGCGCCGTCGCCCGGGACCGTGCCGCGCGCGCCATGCTTCGCGCGGCCGATGAGGGTCTCGCGCTTCCGCCCGACCTTGCCACGCGTGCCGTGCAGTCCCTGGTCGTGGCGCGCGCGGTCTCTCGCGCCGAGGACTTCGCGGCGGCGGAGGCCTTGCGCGCGGCGGGCCAGATGAACGAGTCCATCGAGCGCCTGCAGCGGATCGGCGGATCCCTGCCGCAGGGAAGCGAGCCCTGGGCTGAGGCGCGATGGCGACTTCACCGCGCGCTGCTGGCCCTGGATGCCGCGCGTGCGCGTCGCATGCTTGAGCAGCATCTCACGCTGGTGCCGGATGGCGGACCCGCACCGTGGGGACCCAGGCTGGTGCAGGCTGCCGAAGGCGTGAAGCCATGACAGCATTCGAGGATCGCGTGGCGCGCGTGCGCGAGTTGCTGGCGCACACCGGTGGCTGGAATGCGCGCACGCGTGCGGCGCTGGTGGCGTGGGCGCGTGCCGAGGGCATCGGCGAGGCGGAACTCGCGCGGATTCTGGAGGTGGTGCTTTCGATCCGAGTGACGCCGACGCCGGGGCCGACCTTGACGCCGCCGCCGGCACCGCGGGCTCCAGCGCCTCGGGCGACACGGTGGATCGTGACGGCGCTGGTCGTGATCGGAATGGCGCTTTCCATCGCGCTGCTGCGTCTGCTGATCGAGCGCGTGCGTTCGCTCCCGGGTCGACAGGCTTCGCCAGCGCAGGTCGTGGCGCGCGAGCCGACCGCCGCACCCGAGCGCACGCTTCCGCCGCCGCCGGTCTCGTTCCCCACGCCACCCGAACTCGCCCCGAATGCCGTTGCGCCCGCCGTGAGCGTGGTCGAGCCGCTGGGTCCGCGGGCGGAGGGGCCCCTGGAGGCCGCGGATCGTCAGGCCTGGAACGACACGTTCGCGGCGCTGGCGGGCTGCTGGATCTCCCTGCCCCTTGAACGTCGTGAGGCGATGCTGGAGTCGCTCGCCGCGTGGGTGGCGTTGGCGACGACCTCCGAGGAGCTGGCGGCGATGCGCAGCGGCGTCGATCGCGTGGTGGCGGAGGCTTCCGACGCTCGGGGTGCCATGCTGGCGCGGGCGCTTGCGGCGATGCTGGAGGCGCAGATCGCGCGCCGTGATCGTCTCTCGCCCGCCGTGGCGGGCGATCGCGCCTTCGCGTCGGTGGTTGCGGTCAGTGCCGACGAGGCGCTCGCGGCGTGGGCGGCATCGCAGGTTCCCGCGCTGGTCTCCGAGATCGCGCAGCCAGAGGCGCGTGACCGTTGGACCGGCTGGCTCGAGGCCGTGCGTCAGGTCGAGCGCCCGGATGCGCGCGTGGCGTTGGCGCTCCTCGCGATCGACGGACTGCTGCGATCGACGGCGCGCCTGGACAGCCAGGGCGTTGCAGCCGATGCGTTGGGCTCGCTGGTGCGCGCGTTGCCGGCGGCCCCCGGTCAGGCGGGCTTCGCCGACGTGATCGAGCGGATGGCGGCGTGGCTCAAGGATTCCGTCATTCCCTCCGATCGTCTGTGGGCGCTGGGTGGCGTGTGGCGAAGCGTCGGCACGCCAACGCAGGAGCGGCTCCTGGTCGGAGAACGTGACTCGATGGCGACGCGTGCCCAGCTTGCCGCGCAGTGGCTCTCCCTTGGAACCGAGGCCACCGGCCCCGCATGGAAGCCGATGCTGGACGCGCTGCAGGTGCCTCTTCCCGCGGCGGATGCACCGCTGTCTCGAAGGCTCGACGCGCTGTCGGATCGTCTGGTGCTGATTCGACGCATCGACGCGGTTGCCGCGCGGCGCGATCCCGTGCAGGTCACGCCGGCCGCTGTCCCCGGGGTGCCCACGCTGCGCGACGCCGAACCGGAACAGGAAGACCGGTGGGTGAAGCAGCTCTCGGCGCAGCGGACGGACGTCCGCATGCAGGCGCTGCAGTCACTTCGTGCGGAGGGCGCCACCGCGTTGTCGCGTGCGGACAGCGCCGCGCTCGCCTTCCGCGCGCTCTCCTCGGCCTCCAGGGAAGAGCGGCAGCTCGCCCAGCAGGTCATTCAGGAGTCCATGATCGAGGCACCATCCATGCGGCTTGCGATCGCGCGCGAGGTCGCCGTGACGGCCGATCCGCGCCATGCGCTCGACATGCTGCAGGACATCGGGGGCTACGACCTGCCGACGGAGGACGTTCCATCCCTGCGCGCCGAGGCGCTCGCGTCGATCCTTGCCTCGTTGCCGACCGGAGAGGCGATGGAAGGCGTCGCCGCCTCGATTGCGCGGCTCGACGCCGAGTTCGCCCTCTGGACCGGTGGCACGACCACACCCGCCGAGTCGGGCGCTGCGGCGTGGCGGATGGCCCGCCGTCTCGTGAGCGCGTCCGCATCGCTTCGGCCGCTCCCTCCGCTCGATGCCATCGTGCAGGGCGCCCCCGCACGCCTGCGCCGTCTGGAACGGATCGCGCCTGCGGGTCCGCGCGCATTCGCGGCCGCGCTGGGGCTGATCGCGGATCTCGAGGCGGCGCGACTTTCGGTGCAGCAGTCGAGCGCGTTCGAGGCGGTGTCGGCCGAGGTCGGTGCGGTGTCCCGGGCTCGCGCGCGCGGCGTGGATGCCATCACGCAGGCCGGCGTTTCACTCGACGCGATCGCTCGGATTCGACTTGTGGCGCTCGGCGCCCCGATGGAGGCGCGACCCACGGCTCCGGCGCCCGCCACCGCCGTCGCCACGGGCGCCGACGCGTTCGCCCGGGCCGAGGCGCTTGATGCGTCGAATCCTTCCCAGGCTTCCCGGCAGGTGGATCTCCTGCGTCAGGCCGTCGCTGCGGATCCGTCGTTGGCGGTCTCGGCGGCATTGCTGCTGGCGAACGCGGCGCGGGATTCCGGTTCGCAGGAGGCGTGGATCGAGCGGGCGAAGGCGCTCGGCGCCGCCATCGAGGGGCCAGCCAGCATGACCCGCGCAAGCGCGCTCGCGCTGGCGCAACTGCTTGCGGCAGCCGAGCGCGAGCAGCTCGATCGGATCGTGGCCCCGAAGGCTGGCGCGCACGGTCGCGAGGCGCTCGAGCGGTTCGCCCGCGCGCAGGGCATCTCGCTCGAGGCGCTGCTCACGGCGTTGCGCACCAGCACCGACCCAACGCGTCTGGCTCGCATCGACAGTCTTCGGGAAGTCGTGCTGCATGCGCTGCGGCCCTCGGCGCGTCCATGGCTTGGCTCGCTCGCTTCCGGCCGCGCGGCGGCCGTTCCTGAAGCGGACGAGGCCCAGCCCGCGCGCCTGCTGCCGCAACTCGAGCCGTGAGCCTCAGCGCTGCGGCAGGTCCAGCCGCAGCACGTGATCATCCATCACGAAGCCGCCGCCGATGTCGGCGACCAGCGAGCGCTCGATCCGGAAGCCCGCGCGCGCGTAGGCCGCCAGCGCACGCGCGTTGCCCTTGTTCACGCGCAGTTCGATCGATCGGGCGCCCTCGCCTTGCGCATGCTCGGACACATGCTGGAGCATGCGCTGGCCCACGCCACGACCCTGCCACGCGAGATCCAGGTACAGCTTGTGCAGGTGCACCACCCCGTTCGCGTCGCGCTCGTGCGCCAGGAAGCCGATCGGTGAATCGGCCTCAACCACGGCCCAGCGCACCCCGCGGCGCATCTCTCCGGCGATCCGTTCCGGGGCGTACATCCAGCCCAGCATGTAGCGGATCTGCTCCTCCGTGATCATGCCCGGATAGCACGCGTGCCAGATCCGGTCCGCGAGCGCGCGAAGCAGGGGAATGTCGCCCTCGGTGGCGGGGCGGATCGAGATCGTGTCGGACGCCAGCCTGCTCACGCCTTGGCCAGGCCGTGCTCGAGGTCGCGGATCAGGTCGTCCGCGTGCTCGATGCCCACGCTCAGTCGCACCAGATTGTCCAGGATTCCAAGCTGCTGGCGGCTTTCGGCCGGCACGCTCGCGTGCGTCATGATCGCCGGGTGCTCGATCAGGCTCTCCACGCCGCCAAGGCTCTCGGCCAGCGCGAACAGGTGCACGTTCTCCAGGAAGCGCCGGCTCTCCGCCAGTCCGCCCTTCAGCAGGATCGTGATCATTCCTCCGAAAGCGGGCTTGCCGTCCAGTCGCATCTGCCGCGCCGCCACCGCGTGCTGCGGGTGGCTCGCCAGACCCGGATAGATCACCTTCTCGACCTTCGGGTGCTTCTCGAGCCACTGCGCGATCTTCATCGCGCTCTCGCAGTGTCGCTGCATGCGAACGGCCAGCGTCTTGGCGCCGCGCAGCGCCAGGTAGGCGTCGAAGGGCCCCATCACGCTTCCGATCGCGTTCTGCAGGAAGCGCAGCTTCTCGCCCAGGTCCTTGCGCCGCGTGACCAGCACGCCACCGACCACGTCGCTGTGGCCGCCGAGGTACTTGGTCGCCGAGTGCATCACCATGTCGAAGCCGAGCTCCAGCGGCCGCTGCAGCATCGGCGTGGCGAAGGTGTTGTCGCACACGCTGATCGCTCCGTGGTTGGCGCAGATCCGCGCAATCGCCTCCAGATCGACCACCTTCAGCGTGGGATTCGTGGGCGTCTCGACCCACACCATGCCGGCCTTGTGCCTCGACAGGTGCGCCTCCAGCCGGGCCGGATCGGTCAGGTCCAGATAGGTCGGCTTCAGGCCGGCGCTGCGCTCGCGGACGCGCGAAAGCAGCCGATAGGTGCCGCCGTACACGTCGTCCATGCTGACCAGCGGCGCGCCATGGTCGAGCAGTTCCAGCGCCGTGCCGATCGCGGCCAGGCCGCTCGCGAACGCGAAGCCACCGCAGGTGCGCTCGTCTTCCTCGCGCAGGCCGCTCGACTCCAGGTTCGCCACGCAGCGCTCGAACGCGAAGCGCGTGGCGTTGTGGCTTCGGCTGTACTCGAAGCCCTTGTGCACGCCGGGGCTTTCCTGGATGAAGGTGCTGCTCGTGAAGATCAGCGGCATCACCGCGCCCGTGGTCGGCTCGGCGTGCTGGCCGCCGTGGATGCAGCGGCTTTCCAGGTTCAGGTGGTCGTGGCTCATGGTGTGTGTGGGTGTCGCCGCGCGCTCACGGCATCTTCTTGCGCAGGAAGTTGATCAGGTCGATGCGGGTGATGATGCCGTAGAAGCGGTCATCATCGGCCACGATCGCCACGCGGTCGGCGCGGAAGATCGGCAGCAGGTCGTTCACGCTCGCGCTCGGAGGCAGCGTCTCCAGACGGCTGGTCATGAAGTCGCTCACGGGGCGCTTCGTGCCCTCGCCCCCCTTGAGCAGCGCCAGCAGCACGTCGCTCTCGTCCAGGATGCCCACCACGCGGTCGCTCGCGTCCAGCACCGCAAGCTGGCTCACGCCGTACATGCGCATGCGCTTGATCGCCTGCATCACCGGCATCTCCGGGCTCAGCACGTAGTCCTCGTGGTCCAGGTGCCTGCGCGCGATCAGGTCGCGCAGGTCACCGAAGGTCTTCCGCTCCAGGAAGCCGTTGTCCACCATCCACCAGTCGCTGAACATCTTGCTCAGGTACTTGGCGCCGGTGTCGCAGATCAGCGTCACCACGCGCTTGGGCGCGGTCTGCTCGCGGCAGTACTTCAGCGTGGCCGCCATGAGCGTGCCCACGCTGCTGCCTGCCAGCACGCCTTCCTTGCGCAGCAGCTCGCGCGCCGTGTGGAAGGCCTCCGCGTCGGTGATGGCGTAGGCCTTGTCCACCAGCTTCATGTCGCAGATGTCGGGAATGAAGTCCTCGCCGATGCCTTCCACCATCCAGCTGCCGGGCGTGACCTTCTTCCCCTCGTTGACCAGCGGCGCCAGGATCGAGCCCACCGGGTCGGCCAGCACCATCTCCAGCTTCGGATTGCGCTCCTTCAGGTACTTGCCCACGCCACTCACCGTGCCGCCGCTGCCAACACCAGCCACGAACGCGTCCACCTTGCCGCCCATCTGTTCCCAGATCTCGGGGCCGGTCTCGTCGTAATGGGTCTGCGGATTCGCGGGATTGCTGAACTGGTCCGTGTAGAAGTGGTTGGCGCGCTCCTTCGCGATGCGCGCCGCGATGTCCTGGTAGTACTCGGGATGGCCCTTGCCCACGTCGCTGCGCGTCAGCATCACCTCGGCGCCCATCGCGCGAAGGTGGCTGATCTTCTCGTCGCTCATCTTGTCGGGCACCACCACGACCAGCTTGTAGCCCTTCTGCGCCGCCACCAGCGCCAGCGCCAGGCCGGTGTTGCCCGCGGTCGCCTCCACGATCGTGCCGCCGGGCTTCAGCCTTCCGCTGCGCTCGGCCTCCTCGATCATGCGCACCGCGATGCGGTCCTTGATGCTCGCGCCCGGGTTCAGGTTCTCCATCTTCACGAAGAGCTGGCAGGGGCCGGTGTCCAGGCGCTGCAGGTGCAGCATCGGCGTGTTGCCGATCATCTCCAGCACGTTGCCGAACACCGGGGCGACGGCACGATGGGTGGTCTGCGCGGGCATCCGGCGAGTCTATCGGTGAGGCAGCCACGGCCCGCGCCTGTCACAATGTGTCCGTGAATCCGGATGCACGGAATGGATGGCGGCTCGGCACGCACGAAGGCGAGCCGGAACTGCTCGCGCCCGAGGACGCGCCGGGCCGCGGTCTGCGCGCGGACTGGCGTGAGCTTCGCGTGCCTGGCGGGCTTCAGGCGTTGCGTGGGCAGCCGCTGGGAAGAGCCGTCGGTTCGGGCGCGCGCACCGCGATCGACGCCACTGCGGGCCTCGGCTTCGACGCCTTCGCGCTGGCCGCGATCGGCCTGCAGGTCGAGGCGGTGGAGCGCGAGCCATGGGTGCGAGCGCTTCTCGAGCGCGCGCATGTGCGTGCCGCCGCCGACGCCACACTTGCCCCGATCGCCGCGCGCATCCGGATCGTCGCCGCCGATGCGAGAGAGCTTCTTGCCTCACACCAGCCCGTCGATGTGGTGCTGCTCGACCCGATGTTTCCCGCCAAGCGCAAGTCCGACGCAAAGCCGCCCAAGGCCATGCAGGCGCTCGCGGCAGTGGTGGGGGCGGATCAGGATTCCGACGTGCTCCTGCTGCTGGCGCTCACCGTGGCGAGGCAGCGCGTGGTCGTGAAGCGTCCGCGTCAGGCGCCGCCGCTGGCGAATCTCAAGCCAGCGTGGACCATCGAGGGCAAGCTGCTGCGGTTCGACGTGTATCGCGGTCAGGCGAAGGGCTGATCGGTTCAAAAAGGGAACGGCCCGAGGCAAGCCTCGGGCCATTCGGCGGAAGATCTCCGCCACACTCCCAGTGTTTCGTGTCAGGCGCGGCGTCGGCGCGCCATCAGGCCGGCCAGACCCACCAGCGCCGCGGCGCCAGGGGCGGGGACCGCCAGGTACAGGTTGTCGATCGTCGAATAGACGGCGCCGACTCCCGCCGGATCCGCGACAGTGATCGACAGGCTCGAGATATTCGCGGTGGAGGAATAGAAGCCGATGAAGTCGCTGGAGCTGGTCGTGAAGCCCTCGTAGGCCGTGCCATCGGACAGCGTCACATTCACGATCGTCGGCACGATGTTGAAGAAGTAGTCGGTTCCGAAGATGTTTCCCGCCACGGCTCGCACGCCAGGCGAGAACGTGAAGGCAAGCGTGATGAAGGGATTGCTGGTTGACAGCATGCCGCCCTGCACGTTCAGGCCCTGGCCATAGTCGGCAGACGCGGTCCAGAACGTGTTGCCCAAGGTTCCCGAGATCGGGCCATCGATGTATCCATCGGGGTACGAGTTGAACGTTTCCGTTCCAACCGTCTCGCCGCCGTTGATCACGCGAAGGTTCCACAGCGTCTGGCTGCTGGTCACGATCACGGCGGCATGTGCGGAAGCGCACATCGCAACGACGGCCACGGCCGAACCAAGGAAACGAGATGACATGGCGGGAACTCCGAGGGAAGGGAACAAGCGGGGAACGCAGTGAAGCAAATCAAGCAGCGGACAGATCGTTCCGTCTGGACACTCGTTGGCCACCTGTTGAAGTGGGAACTCGTGAAGCTGGCCAGCAAGGGGGAACGCCAGCGGAATCAACATGCCACGAAGTTTGCTGCATGCAAGCAGGAGCTGAAAGTTCACGCAGAATCCAGCGCTCGATCCATGCGAGCGTGCCCGCATACCGGCGATCGCCCATAAAGGCGTCCGAAATAGTTTCAAAACGCCATGAAATCACGATGGCCCTTTGTTTGGGTCCAGTCCGGGGGCGTGGTTACCGGCCGTCAAGGGAGCGTCTGGGCCGCCCTTTAGACTCGCTGCCCTGATGGCTACACCCCGCTTTCTGCTTGAGCGGCTGCCTCCGGCTGGCGAAATCGCCTGGCTTGGTCGCGACGAGGCGCGGCATGCTCTCGGGAGTCGCAGGCTTGGGGCGGGCGACGCAATCGAGCTGGTGGATGGCAGAGGTGGACTTGCAAGCGCCCGCGTGGGGCATGCGCGTGACCGCGAGGGCAACCTCTCGGCCGTGGTTGAGGAGGTCCGTCAGGTTTCCCGAGTGCGGCCCGCGCTCCATGTCGCGACAGCGGTTCCAAAGGGCGACCGCCTTGCCACGCTGCTCGACGCGGCGGGCGAACTTGGGGTGGAGAGTCTCACGCCCTTGTCCTGCGAGCGTGGCGTGGTGCCGCCCGAGCGGCTTGGCGGCGAGCGCTCGCAGCGGATCCTGGTCGAGGCAATGAAGCAGAGTCGCGGCGCATGGATCACGGAGATCCGTCCACCGGCGACGCCGGTCGATTTCGTGCGGTCCCTTCGTGCGACTGGCGCGGCCGTCTTCGTGCTCGATCCGGCCGGCGCGCCACTGTCTCTCGCGGCGGTTGACTCAAGGAGCATCGCACTCCTCGTGGGACCCGAAGGCGGCTTCGCCGACAGGGAACTTGCGGAGATGTCCGAGGCTGGTGCTGGCACCGCATCGCTCGGCGGCGGGATCCTGCGAATCGAGATCGCGGTGGCCGCCGCGTGCGGCGCGATCCGCGCGATGCCGTAGCCGAATTCGTGAGGAAGTGGACCGTACCGGGGTCGAACCGGTAACCTCCGCCTTGCAAAGGCGGCGCTCTCCCAATTGAGCTAACGGCCCGCGAGAGAAATCAGTGTATCGAGGGGGGTGCGCAAGGCGCGGCTCGATGCGTCACTTGCTTGCGTTGGGGGCGTCGATCGGAACGCGCTGCACCTGGCCGTCCTTGCGGGTGGTCAGGATGTCGATCGAGCCGGGGTCGATGATGTTCAGCTTCAGCGCCTCGTCGTAGCGCTTGGTGCCGCGGATGCCGACAAGCGTACCCAGCATGGTGCTGAGCTTGTTCGCGTCCTTGGGCGCCACGTATGCCACGGTCTGTCCGGCGGCCGGATCCGTGACGCGGAACAGCAGCGGCAGGCGGTTGCCGTTGTAGACGGTGCTCGCGTTCAGCACGCCCACGGCGGTGTAGTCGGCGCGAGCCTCCATCGCCAGCCGAAGCTTCTCGTAGCGCTCCTTGTTGCGATCACGCGAGGCCATCGCCTTGGCGACTTCCTGCTCCAGCTGCTGCGCCTCGGCAAGCAGTTCCAGCTGCTTCACGCGCGCCGCCGCCATGCTCTTCACGTCGGTCGGGCAGTTCGCCTCCGCCATGAGGGCGGCGTAGCGCTCGCGCATCGGGCCGATCTCGGCCGAGGTGGTGGGCTCGCCGCGAACCTTCTCGAACGATGCCTCCAGATCCTTGTACGAGGCGCGGCACTTCTCGGCCGCGATTTCCGCCTCGGTCTTCACCGGCGGCGGGGGCGGCTTCGGAGCCTCGACCGGCTTGGTCGGTTCCTGCGTGGCGGTCGTGGTCTCCACCGTCACGGTTCCGCCCTGCGGCGCCTGGCCCGATGTGGCGGCGGTCGCGGCGCCCTCGATCACGGGCACGGGGGGCTGCGTTCCTGCGCCGATCGCCTGCGACTCGGCTTGCGTGGCGCGTCGCACGAAGTTCATGTTCACCCAGCCGATCGCGCCGGATGGCAGCGCAACCTTGTGGACCTTCTCGCGCTCGCCACTCACCTGCCCGACGACCGCAAGGGTCTCGCCGGGCGCGAGTTCGCCGATCGACTTGATGCTGGCGTCGGGGTTCCCGTCGGCGCCGATGTTCGGCGCACGCACGGCGGTGGTGGTGATCACCGTGAGCGTCTTGCCATCCGGCGACAGCGTGACCTTCTCGTCGGCCAGCACGTAACCGTGAATGTTCTGGAAGGCGCCGCCGCGCGTGCGGATCTTCGCCCAGCCGTAGCTCTCTTCCTCGACCTCGACCACGTCGCCGAGCTTGAGCTTGCCGAACGGATAGGCGCTGTTCACGCTGGGACCGCTGCGCACGTACACGTTGTCCGCGTTGATGGTGGCGGTGAAGCCCTTGGATGCGGCGGGTGCGGCGGCTGGAGCCTGCGCGGGCGCGGCGGCGGGTGCGGCATCCTGTGCCAGAGCCGGGCCAACGGTGAACAGGGCGAGCGTGAGCGACGGGAGGATTCGTGCCAGGTGCATGGGGGCGGATTCTAGGGAAACCGTCGGGCGGCTACAGTGCCCACTTCATGCGGCGGAACCTCACCCTGCGGACGGGACTCGGCGCGGCCTTGGCGGCCCTGGCGGTGGCTTCTTGCTCAGCCCCCGAGGAGGATCGGCCCGAATTGCAGGGTTTGCGTCGCTCGATGGATGCGGCGGTCACGCGTGAGCTCGCTCGGGCGCCGGAGAAGGATCCGGTGAAGCCGATGGAGCGGCAGACCCCGGCCGTCTTCGAGGAACTGAAGGACCGCCGGGCCCAGCTGGACGCGACCGGGCCCCAGATCGTGGCGGCGGGCCAGGCGGTGGATCTGGGGATCGACCTGTACGGGCAGGCGTATCCCGAGACCACGCTCTCGCTGCAGGACGCGATCCGGCTGGCCGTGAAGAACAACCTCGGGGTGCAGGGCGCGCGCCTGCAGCAGGGCGTCACGCAGGCCGAACTCGTGGCGGCGCAGGCGGCCTTCGATGCGGCGCTGGTCGCGAGCACGCAGATGAATCTTCAGGACCAGCCCACGCAGAACTTCGCGCCGGTCGCGGGCATCTCGCTGCCGTCGGACTTCTCGAACCAGTTCAAGCAGTGGACGCTCACCAGCGGGATCCAGACCGCCACGGTGACGGGCGGAACCTTCAATGTGGGCATGTCGAGCACGTACTCGAAGCTCTATCCGGAGAATCTCTACGCGAACAACCCCGCGTGGATCAACGCGCTGCAGGTCGGACTCACCCAGCCCTTGCTGCGCGGCTTCGGCACCGACGTGAACATGGCGCAGATCCGGCTGGCGCGCAACAACGATCGGCGCAGCCTGCAGCAATTGCGCGCGCAGCTCATGCAGCTGTGTCGCGACGTGGAGCAGGGCTACTGGACCCTGGTGATGGCGCGCCAGCGCGTGGCCACCACGCAGTGGCTCGTGCGCGTGGGCGTGGAGGTGCGCGACGTGCTGGCCAAGCGCAGGGCATTCGACACCACGCAGGCGCAGTACGCCGATGCGGTGGCGAAGGTCGAGGACCGCAAGAGCCAGCTGATCCGCGCCCAGCGCGACGTGACGGCCGCGGTCGACCGCCTGAAGGTACTCCTGAACGATCCGTCGCTTCCGGTGGGCGACGAGACGATGATCGTGCCCGCGGACTTCATGGTGGACCAGCCGCTGAAGTATTCGCTGCGTGAGGCGATCGCGACCGCCATGGAGCAGAGCCCGGCCGTGACGCAGGCGCTGCTCGGCGTGGACGACGCGGGCATCCGGCAGGTGGTGGCCGACAACGGGCGCCTGCCGGACCTGAACCTGAACGCGCAGATGCAGTTCAACGGTCTCGAGGGCGACTATGGACAGTCGTGGCAGGAGCTGGGCGAAGCCGGCTTCGTGAACTATCTGGTGGGACTGAACTTCAACCAGCCGATCGGCAATCGCGCGGGCGAGGCGAACTATCGTCGCGCGCGACTGCAGCGTTCGCAGGCGGTGCTCGCGTATCGAGGTGCGGTGCAGACGGCGATCTTCCAGGTGAAGGACGCGCTGCGCAGCGTGGAGGCGCAGTACCGCCTGATCGAGCAGACGCGCGCCTACCGGCTGGCGCAGGCGGAGAACCTGCGCGCGCTGCTGGTCGAGGAGCAGACGATCGCCACGCTCACGCCGGAATTCCTGGCGCTGAAGTTCCAGCGGCAGCAGGAGCTCGCGAACGCGCAGGTGCAGGAGATGCTGTCGCTGGTCGAGTACAGCGGCGCGATCGCTCAGCTGTGGCACGCGATGGGCACCGGACTGCAGATGAACCGCGTGGAACTGGACGTGGCCAACCCGCCCGAGCCTGGAGCCTGAGTGCCGCGGCGCGTGGCGAGCGACGACGCCGGCATCCGCGAGGCGGCGGCGCGCATCCGTGAGGGGGGCGTGGCGGCGTTTCCCACCGAAACGGTGTATGGACTAGGTGCCAGCACGCTGGCGCCTTCGGCGCTGCGGAAGGTGTACGAGCTCAAGGGCCGGCCCTCCGACAATCCGCTGATCGCGCACGTGGTGGACGCGGTCGACGCCAAGATGCTGGTGGCGACGTGGGACCGGCGCTGCAACCGCCTGGCCGCGGCGTTCTGGCCGGGGCCGCTCACGCTGATCCTGCCGCGCGGCGACATGGTGCCGGACGAGGCGGTGGCGGGGCTTCCATCGATCGCGGTGCGCTCGCCGATGCACCCGGTGGCGAGGTCGCTGCTGTACGCCGTGGATGGGCCCGTGAGCGCACCGAGCGCGAATCGCTCCGGACATGTCTCGCCAACGACTGTCGAGCACGTGATGGCGGATTTCGCCGGGGTCGACGACCTGCTTGTCCTGGAGGGTGGTCGTGCGGGGTTCGGCATCGAGAGCACGGTGCTTGACCTGACGGGCGATGCGCCCGTGATCCGGAGGCCTGGCTCGGTAACGGCCGATGCGTTGCGCCGCATCGTGGGAACGGTCGAGGTGGCGCACGCGGTGCAGCAGGGGGTCAGTCCCGGCACGAGCCTGATTCACTACGCGCCGGATGTCCCGGCCACGATGGTGCCATCGGTGCGGCTGGCGGTGTTCCTTGCATCGCTGCGTGAGCCGGCGGCGGTGCTTGCCATGCCGGGCACCGAGGTGCGGGAGCCGCATGTGGTGATCCGAATGCAGCCCGATGCCGAGGGTTATGCGCGCATGCTCTACGCGGGCCTGCGGGAGGCCGAGGCGACAGGCTTGTCGCAGATCGTGATTGAAGAACCGCCGGGGCGCGATGGCGTGTGGCTGGCGGTGCTCGATCGCCTGCGTCGCGCCACCGTCCGATAGCGAGGGTCAGAGGTTGTTACGCGCCACTTGCGAAGTGGTCGAAGTGGTCGGTAACAACCTCTGACCCTCGTTATCGGAGTGGGATGCGCACGCCGAGACGCTGCGCGCAATCCTTCGCAAGGTCGTAGCCCGCATCCGCGTGGCGGAACACGCCCATCATCGGGTCGTTCGTCAGCACGCGCTCCACGCGCGCCGCCGCCTCCGGCGAGCCGTCCGCCACCACCACCTGTCCCGCGTGCTGGCTGAACCCGATGCCCACGCCGCCGCCGTGATGGAAGCTCGTCCAGCTCGCGCCGCTCGCGATGTTCACGGCGAAGTTCAGCAGTGGCCAATCGCTGACAGCGTCGGTGCCGTCAAGCATGCCCTCGGTCTCGCGGTTCGGGCTCGCCACGCTGCCGCAGTCGAGGTGGTCGCGCCCAATCACGATGGGCGCCTTCACCTCGCCCTTGGCCACCATCTCGTTGAAGCGCAGGCCCGCCTTGTGACGCTCGCCCAGACCCAGCCAGCAGATGCGTGCGGGCAGTCCCTGGAACGCCACGCGCTTCTGCGCCATGCGGATCCAGCGCTCCAGACCCTTGTCCTGCGGGAACAGCTTCAGCACCGCCTCGTCGGTGGCCGCGATGTCGGCCGGATCGCCGGACAGTGCCACCCAGCGGAACGGTCCGCGTCCCACGCAGAACTGCGGCCGGATGTACGCCGGCACGAATCCCGGGAACGCGAACGCATCGGCGAAGCCATGATCGAGCGCGCGCTGGCGGATGTTGTTGCCGTAGTCGAACACCTTCGAACCCGCCTTCAGGAAGTCCACCATCAGGCGCACGTGCGCCTCCATGCTGGCCATGCTGCGGCGCTGGTAGTCGGCCGAATCCGTCGCGCGCAGGGCGTCGGCCGCGTCGCGCGTCATGCCCTGCGGGTAGTAGCCCTCCAGCGGATCGTGCGCGCTGGTCTGGTCGGTCAGCGTCTCGGGCACGATCTTGCGCGCCTTCAATCGCGCCAGCAGATCCACCGCGTTGGCGAGCACGCCCACGCTGATCGCCTCGCAGCGCTTCTTCAGTTCCACGGCGCGGTCGATCGCCTTGTCCAGGTCCTCGTGCACCTCGTCCAAGTAGCGGTCGTGCACGCGCTTCTTCAGGCGCTCCATGCACACGTCGGCGATCAGGCAGGTGCCCTCGTTCATGGTGATGGCCAGCGGCTGCGCGCCGCCCATGCCGCCGCAGCCCGCGGTCACGTTCAGCGTGCCCTTCAGCGTGCCGCCGAAGTGCTGGCGTGCGCACTCCGCGTACGTCTCGTAGGTGCCCTGCACGATGCCCTGCGTGCCGATGTAGATCCAGCTGCCCGCGGTCATCTGACCGAACATCATCAGGCCGCGCGCCTCGAGGTCGTCGAAGTGCGCCTGCGTGGCCCAGTGCGGCACGAGGTTCGAGTTGGCGATGAGCACGCGCGGCGCATCCACATGCGTTCGCACGATCCCCACGGGCTTGCCGCTCTGCACCAGCAGCGTCTCGTCCACGCCAAGGGACTGCAGGCTCTTCACGATTGCGTCGAAGCACGCCCAGTCGCGCGCCGCGCGCCCGCGCCCGCCGTACACCACGAGATCGCCCGGCCGCTCCGCCACCTCGGGGTCGAGGTTGTTCATGAGCATGCGCATCGCCGCCTCCGCGGCCCAGCTCCTGCAGGTGCGCTGCGCGCCGCGGGGGGCGCGCACGGTCCGAACGGCTTCGGCGGCGTGGCTCATCCGCACACTGTAGCCGCGGCTTCCCTCGCGATCGAACGTGCTCAGCGCAGCAGCGAGCCCTGCTCGATGGCTGCGGCCAGCGCCGCCATGTCGGGCGCGGGGCTGCGGTCGCCCTGCAGCGGCTTCACCACGCTGCGCACGGCCGCATGCAGCCGTTCCACGCCCTCGCCGGAGCGCTTGGGCCGGTGCGACTCGATCGCCTGCGCCATCACCAGCAGCTCGATGGCGATCACCTCGCGAGCCAGTCGAACCGCGCGGAGCAGCTGTCGTCCGGCGAGGGGCCCGAAGCTGTTGTAGTCCTCGATGCCGCCACAGGTGCCCACGTTGCCCACGCTGGCCGGATGTGCCAGCGACTGGAGCTCGTTCACGCACGCCGCCGCCGCGTACTGCGTGATCATCAGGCCGCTCTCCACGCCGGGATTCCCGGCCAGATGAGGCTTCACGGGATTCACGCGATCGAACCCGCCGAGCACCCAGAACACGCGCCGCTCGCTCACCGCCGCCACATGGCACAGCGCGACCTTCGCCGCATCCATCGCGATGGCCAGCGGCATGCCATGGAAGTTGCCGCCGCTCACCACATCGAAGCCGCCCCCCGCGGCAGGCACCACCAGCGGGTTGTCCGTCACGGCACCCAGTTCATGCTCGATCACGCAACGTTGCGCGCGCAGCTGGTCCATGGCCGCGCCCAGCACCTGCGGCGCACATCGCAGCGCGTACGGGTCCTGCACGCGCGGATCGTTCTCGGCGTGCGACGGCCCGATCTGCGAGCCGTGCAGCAGGTGCGCGATGCGCTCGGCGACCACGATCTGTCCGGGCTGGCGCCGCGCCGCGTGAATGCGACCATCCAGCGGTGCGGTGCTTGCCAGGCAGGCGTCGATCGCCATGGCCGTGGCGCCGATCGCGGACTCGAGCACGGGCTCGAGTTCCGCGAATGCCAGCGCGCCAAGCGCCGCCATCAGGTGCGTCCCGTTCAGCAACGCGAGTCCTTCCTTCGCCTCCAGCGTGACCGGCTTCAGGCCCTTGCCGGCGAGCGCCTCGCCCGCTGGCACGCGGCGGCCCGACTGCCAGACCTCGCCCTCGCCGAGCAGCGCAAGGCTGGCGTGCGCCAGCGGGGCCAGATCGCCGCTCGCGCCCACGCTTCCGCGCTCGGGCACCACCGGCACCAGTCCGTGATTCAGCAGCTCCAGGATGCGTTCCACCACCACGCATCGCACGCCGCTGGCCCCGCGCGAGAGGCTTGCCGCCAGCAGCAGCAGCATGGCGCGCACCACGGGTTCTGGAAGGGGATCGCCCACGCCCGCGGCATGGGATCGCACCAGATTCGCCTGCAGCGCCGCCAGTTCGCCGGCGCCGACGCGCTGATGCGCAAGCGAGCCGAAGCCGGTGTTCACCCCATAGACCGCCGCGCCCGACGCGGACACGGCCTCGATCGCCGCACGCGCCGCATCGATGCGTGCGCGCGCCTGCGCTGCCAGCGCGACCTGCGCGCCCGCGCAGGCGACCAGCCGCACCTGGTCGATCGAGAGAGGCTTGCCGTCCAGCGTGATCGTGCGGGTTGCGGTCATGCGCGGCAAGATAGCTGGACGTCGGCTTGCGCCCCCGGGCGCGCGGCCCCATCATCGCGACATGGACAACGGATGGCCACGCACCGTGCTCACGGGACTCTGCATCGTCACCTGCGCGCTGCTCGGCCTGCTCGCGTCACGGTTCGCGGTGGGCGCGCGCGGGGTCGTCGCGCCCGCGCTGCTCGACGCATCCGCGCCCGTGCTGGCTTCGGCGCTGGTGTTCGTCTGTCTTGCCGTGGCTGCGGCGTTTGCGTGCGCCATCGCGCGGCCGATCAACGCGGCCGTGGCGCTCTTCTGCGTGGGCTGCGGCGTGGCGGCGTTCTCGATGCGCGGCGGCACGGTGTCGGACGCGGTCTTTCAGGGAGGCATGTTCCGCTGGCTCGGCTTCGAGACCATCGCCTGGGGTCTCTTCGTCGCCAGCGTCGCCGTGATGATCTTCCGCGTGGGAGGCCCGCTGCCCGACGTGCCCAATCCGGATCCGGAACAGTCGTTCACGGCCGGCCTGCTGCGGCCACGCGCGCTCGTGTCGCTCGCCGCCGCCCTTGCGGCACTCGCCGTGCTGGCCTTCGCCATGGTCGGCGCCTCGAAGGGCCAGGCGATCGGAGCCTGCACGCTTGCGGGCGTCGCCGCCGCGTTCGGTGCCCGCCTCATCGCCGCGCACGAGCAGCCGATTCTCCTGTTCGCCGCGCCGTGCATGGTGGTGGGGCTTGCGCAGCTCATCCTGGCCGGCCCCGTGATGGGATCGCTCGATGCGCGCTTCGCCAGCGGCTCGCTGAACCCGATCCTCTGCGTCATGCCTGCCGACGTGGCCGCCGGCTCCCTGTGTGGCGTCGCGATCGGCCTGGGCTGGTCACGCGGCCTGGTCAAGCGCGACGCGGACGGCTGAACGCCGCGCGCACACCGCTACACTCGACCGCATGGCTCTCATCGTCACCGGCACGATCGGCATCGACACGCTTCACGCACCCACCGGTAGCGCGGAACGCGTGCTTGGAGGCAGTTGCAGCTACTTCGCGGCCGCCGCGAGTCACCTGACGCCGGTCCGCGTGGTCGGCGCGGTCGGCGGCGACTTCCCGCCCGAGCATGCGGCGATCCTCGAGTCTTTCAAGGGCGTCTGCCTGAAGGGACTCGAGCGGCGTCCCGCAAGCCGCACGTTCGCGTGGGGCGGCCGATACCTCGACGACATGAACCGCCGCGAGACGCTCTTCACCGAGCTTGGCGTGCTCGAGGAGGCCCCGCCGAAGGTGCCCGCCGCCTATCAGGACAGCCAGTTCGTGTTCCTGGGCAACACGCACCCGTCGGTGCAGATGGACCTGCTGCGGCAGTTCCCGAAGCGAGCGCTTGCCGTGTGCGACACGATGGACCTCTGGATCAACGTGGCGCGTCCGGAACTGCTGGCGCTCTTCCGCGACGTCGATGGCGTGGTGCTGAACGATCAGGAGGCGATGCAGCTGACCGAGGCGCGCAACGCCGTGTCCGCGGGTCGCGCGATCCTGGACCTGGGCCCGAAGTTCGTGGTGGTGAAGAAGGGTGAGCACGGCGCGATCCTGGCGCACCGCGATGGCGTGGCCACGCTGCCGGCCTATCCGGCCGATGCCTCGCACGTGGTGGATCCCACCGGTGCCGGCGACACTTTCGCGGGCGGCCTGATGGCGCACGTGGCGCGCACGGGCAAGGGCGACCTTGCCACGGTGCAGGAAGGCATGGCGTGGGGCACCGTGATGGCGAGCTTCACGATCGAGGCATTCGGCCTGGATCGTCTGCGCAAGCTCGATGCTGCGCAGATCGCGGAGCGCATGAAGCGATTCCAGACCGCGGCGCGCGTGGGATGAGCGCGAGCATGCGGGCTGTCCGGACCGTCGCCACGATCGTCGCATCGATCCTCGCGACCGCTGCGCTTGCCTACGACCGCTTCGAGGACCTGCCCGGCGCCGATCGCGTGCGCCAGCTGCAGTCCGACCTGCGCGGGCTCGGGCAGGCTGGCCGCGTCTCCGATGTGCGATGGGAGCCCGACGGCATCGTCTTCCGTCGCGCAGGCGCATGGGTGAAGACGGACCTTGACGGCGCGAACGAGCGGCCGGCGGAGGCGCCGCCGTCACGCGAGACGCCACGCGCGCCGGTGGATCCGCCCGCGGGCCGCGCGAAGCAGCGCGTGCAGTCCACCAGTCCCGACGGTCTCTGGCGCGCCGAGCACCGCGACGGCGGCGTGCGCATCGTCGAGATCGCCACGGGGAAGGTCACGCCGGTCATCGCGCCGAATCCCGACGAGCCCGGCATCGTGTACGGCACCGCGGACTGGGTCTACGGCGAGGAACTCGACCAGGACGACGCGATGTGGTGGAGCCCGGACGGGCGTTGGCTCGCTTTCTACGTGTTCGACGTCTCGCGCGTGCCCACGTACGAGCTGCCCATCGGATGGGACCGCCTTCGCACGCGTGCCGCGCCCCGCCGCTACCCGAAGGCGGGCGATCCCAATCCGATCGCGGGCATCCTGGCACTCGACCGCATGACCGGCCGCCTTGCCGCGATCGACGTGGGCGAGGACCCCGAGCAGTACGTCTACGGCGTCCGTTTCGCGCCGGGCAACGCGGGCCTGCTCTTCCACCGCACGAATCGCCGGCAGGATCGCCTGCAGATCGTGCTGGCCGATCCGGCCACCGGCCGCGCCCGCGTGGTGGTGGAGGAGGCGCAACCGACGTTCCAGGAAAATCGCCCGCTCATGCGGTTCCTGGCCGACGGGGACCGCTTCGTCTGGGGAAGCGAGCGCAGCGGCTTCCGGAACCTGGAACTGCGCCGGCTTTCCGATCCATCGTTCGTGGTGCCGCTCACGCGCCACGCCTTTCCGGTGGACGAGGTGGTCCGCGTCGATGAGGAGGCGAGCACGCTGTGGTACACGGCCTTCAGCGCGGACCGGCCCATGCTGGCGCAGCTGCACCGCGTCGGTCTGGACGGCCTGGGCGAGATGCGCGTCACGCCGACCGATCGCCACTGGTCGCGCTTCGACTTCTCGCCCGACGGCAAGCGCCTGATCGCGCGCGGCGAGACGCCCGTCGACCCGCCACGAACGGTGCTCTTCTCGCTCGAGGACTCGCCGCGCCCCATCGCCACGCTTGCCGAGTCGCCTGCGGAAGATCTGCGCAACGCGGGCGTGCCGCCCTCGGAACTCTTCACCTGCACCGCCGCCGACGGCGCCACGCCGCTGTGGGGGATCCTGCACTTTCCGCCCAATTTCGATCCGTCACGGCGATACCCGCTGGTGATGGACGTCTACGGTGGCCCTCATTCGCAGGCCGTGCTGGGTCGCTTCGATCCCGGTCCGGCGGAGCGCGCGTTCGGCGTGATCGTGGCGAAGGTCGACAATCGCGGCACCAAGGGTCGCGGCAAGGCGTTCGAGAGCGCCACCTACATGAAGCTGGGTGGTCCCGATGCCGACGATCAGGCCGCGGCGGTGCGTGCGCTTTCCGAGCGGCCCTACGTGGATCGTCATCGCGTCGGCATCCACGGCCACTCCTATGGCGGCACGATGGCGGCGACCTGCGCGCTGCGCTTCCCCGAGCTCTTTCACGTGGCGGTGGCGGGCGCTCCCGTGACCGACTGGCGCAACTACGACACCATCTACACCGAACGCTGGATGCGCACGCCCGCGGAGAATCCCGAGGGCTACGCGGCCGCCGACCTGTCTGCACGAGCACGCGACCTGCAGGCCTCGCTCCTGCTGCTGCACGGCATGGTCGACGACAACGTGCACCCCTCGAACACGTTCCAGCTCGCGAAGGCGCTGCAGGACGCCGACGTGCCCTTCGAGATGCAGATCTTCCCGAGCGCCGATCACGGCATCGGTTCGCCCGCGTATCGCAGCGCGAAGTGGAGCTTCCTCGTCCAGGGGCTCGGGCCGCTCGAAGCGCCGTCCGCCGACGCCGAGGTCGCGCCGGCGGGCACGCGCGAGGTCGCGCCATGACGCGCACGGTGCCCGATCGCGGGCATGTGCGCACCGAGCAGGAGCATCCCGAGTCCGCCGATCTGGATCGGCTCGAGCCCGAGGCGATCGTGCGCCTGATGACGCGTGACCACCAGGCGGTCCTGCGCTCGGTGGAGTTGGCCGCCGCGTCGATCGGCGCGTTCGTGTCCGAGCTTGTGCCGCGGCTGCGTGCGGGTGGCAGGCTCGTCTACGGAGGCGCCGGGACCAGCGGCCGCCTGGGCGTGCTCGACGCAAGCGAGTGCCCGCCGACCTTCCAGAGCGATCCGGGCACGGTCGTCGGCCTGATCGCGGGCGGCGATGCGGCCCTGCGCCGAAGCAGCGAGCGCCGCGAGGACGAGCGCGACGGCGCGGCGGCGGACTTCGAGTCGATCGGCCTGCGCGCGGGCGACACCTTCCTGGGCATCGCCGCGGGAGGCACCACGCCCTGGGTGGTCGGGGGCCTGCGCCTCGCGAAGCAGCGGGGCGCGGCCACGGCCATGCTCGTGTGCGCGCCGCGTGACGTGCCCGAGCACTGCGACCGCCTCATCACGCTCGACACGGGCCCCGAGATCCTGATCGGAAGCACCCGTCTGAAGGCGGGCTCCGCCACCAAGCTCGCGCTGAACGCGATCACCACCGCGACCTTCGTGCGGCTGGGGAAGACGCATGGCGCGTTCATGGTGGATGTGGCCGCGACGAATGACAAGCTGGTTGACCGTGCGGCGCGGACCCTGCTTCGGTTCTGCCCCGAGCTCTCGCGTGATCAGGCCATGGTCGCCCTGGAGTCCGCGGGCATGCGGTTGAAGACGGCGATCGCGATGCAGCGCTGCGGACTCTCCCGCGACGAGGCGGACCGTCGGCTCGCGCAGGCGCACGGCTCGCTTCGCGCGCTCATCGGTTGAGGCTTTGCGCAAAAAGAACACGGCCCCGCGCGAGGCGGGGCCGTGTGTCGATCGTTGCCGACCTGAGCGAACTCAGATCTGGCCGTTCAGGGCGCGCAGGGCGCGAGCGCGCACCTT
>JBMOGS010000034.1:0-27688 GCA_049318245.1 Phycisphaerales bacterium
CCGGTGGCCACACCTGCTCGCCCGCGTCGCGACGCGCCCACGCGTTGGTGGCGGGGCGGTTCATCATCTCGATGAAGCGATTGGGAATCTGGCCGCCGCCATTCCAGCGATCGTCGATCAGCAGCGCAGGCTTCGTGCGCTGGCCCTGGAACTGCCGCACCAGGTCGTTCTGGCCCTCGACGCCGGTGTTGGGCACGTAGATGTAGCCCACCGTGCCGTCGCTCATGCGGTCCACGAATTGCCGGTTGCGCTCGATCCACGCGCGGTAGCGCAGCGGCTGCTCGCTGGAAAGCGTGCGGACCACCACGTCGCGTTCGGTGCCGTCGCGCGCGGGCTTCTCGCTCACCGTGATCGTGACCGTCTTGCCCGCCAGGCCCTCGAAGGCCGTCCACGGATCCTGCGACATGTCCACGGCTCGACCGTTCACCGCGAGCAGGTACTCGCCCGGTTTCACGCCTGCTTCGCGCAGGGGGTTGCGCGCGTCGGCATCCCATGGCGCGCCCTCGATCAGCTGCGCGAAGCGGTAGGCCTTCGCGCCGCCCTCGCCCTCGCCGATCTCCCAGTCCACGCCCAGCATGCCGGCGCTGGAGCTGGAGGGGTTCTCCACGTCGCCCGGGCCCTGCAGGTAGGCGTGGCCCACGTTGAGCTCGCTGATCATCTCGATGATGATCCAGTTCACGTCCTCGCGGCTGTTGGCGCTCTCGAGCAGCTTGAGCGCTCGGTCGCGCTGCCCATCCCAGTCGACCTGGTGCAGACCCGGGTCGTAGAACCAGTCGCGCATGATGCGATGCGCATCCAGGATGATCTGACGCCACTCGGCGCGCGGATCCAGGCGCGCATCCATCGGGCTCGTGATCACGCTGCGGCTCTTGCCATCGGCGGACGCGTCGACCAGTGCGCCGCCGCCACCGCGGCCCACCAGCAGCCGCTTTCCGTCGGCGGTGACCTCGAAGCGGCCACCCTCGCCCACGTTCTTCTCCTTCTTCTCCTTGTCGGTGAGATCCAGCAGCTTGATGCCGTCGCGCGCGTACAGCAGCTGACCCTTGTCGTTGAAGCCGATGGCCGTGTAGACGCCAGCCTTCGGGGGCAGCTGGATCGCGCGAGCCTCGAAACCATCGAGGTCGATCTTGAGCGGCTCGGGTTCCTTCTTCCTGGACTCGCCGTCCTTCGCCTCGTCCTTCTTGGCCTCGTCCTTCGGCGCGTCGGTGGCGCCCTCGACGGATTCCTTGGCAGGCTCCGCGGGCTCCTTCGCGGGGTCGGCAGGCTTCGAACCGGCCTCGTCCTTGCTGGCGTCGGCAGGCTTGGCCTCGTCCTTCTTGGCCTCGTCCTTGCCGGACTTCGCGTCTTCCTCGTCGCTTTCGGCGGGCCACGGCAGCTTCACGTCCTTGCGCAGCGGCACCAGGTAGAGGTGCTCGGTCTCGTCGTAGATCCAGGTGGTGTCGAGGCCGCTGTACTTGGGCTCGAATCGGCGACCGCTCGCGAAGACCAGGTACTCGCCCTTGCGGTCGAAGGTCGGCAGGCTGTCGTCGAACATTCCGGCCGTGACGGGTGTGGTGGTGCCGGTGGCGACCTCGTACAGCCAGATGTTGGCGGTGTCGCGATCCTCGGTGCCGCGCGCGTAGGTCATCCACGCGCCATCGTGGCTGAAGCTCGCACGCATCGGGCTGGATCGCGGATTGCGGTCCACGCGCGCGCGCGCGCCATCCTCGAGGGTGACCAGCCACAGCGTGCCGGTCTTGTCGCTGTAGGCCAGGCGCTTCGAGTCGGGGCTCCACGTGATGTCGCTCTTGAAGGGCCCGCCATCGGTCGTGAGCTGTCGCTTGGCGCCCTTGCCGTCGGCGGGCATGACGTAGAGCTCGTACTCGCCGGTGGAGTCGTCGAAGAAGGCGACCGACTTGCCGTCTGGACTCCACGAGGGATCGCGCTCGAAGATGCCGTTGGTGGCCGTGAGCGGGCGCGGCGTGCCGTTCTCGGCCGGCGCTGTCCACAGGTCGCCACGGGCGCTCACCGCGACGCGCTTGCCGCTGGGGCCTGCGCTCCAGCCGGAGATGTTCTTGGACTGATCGACCGAGCGCGGCGCAACCTTGGGCCGATCGCCCGGCACGCGCACATCGATGGCGCGCGACGCGCCGCTGCCCAGATCCACCACCATCAGCCGGTCACCCTTCTGGAAGACGATCTCGCCGTTCGAGGCGTCATCGGGCCCGATGTTCGGCCATCGGATGTCCTCGTCGGTGAAGGAGGTGACCTGCGAGGTCCTTCCAGACGCGGGATCGAAGCGGAAGATGTTCAGGCGGTTGCCCTCGCCACGATCGCTCAGGTAGTAGAGGGAATCCCCGTGCCACATCGGCAGCGTGTCGATGCCCTCCCAGTCCGTGACGCGCCGGCTCTCGCCCGTCTTCAGGTTGAAGAGCCAGATGTCGGTCGCCATGCCACCGCGGTAGCGCTTCCATGTGCGGTTGTCGATCGAGTGCGGCGTGTACGCAAGCCACTCGCCCGTTCGGTTCACGGCGGCGTTGGCACCGTAGGGAACCGGCAACGCGGACGGGAGCCCGCCCGTCGCCGGAATCTGGAACAGGCGCGCCTGTCGGGTGAGTCCGCCAAGATCGCCCGTGACGAACATCAGCGTGTCGCCGTTCCAGTCGCAGAGGCCCTCGGCGGTCGGATGGTGCGTGACGCGGTTCGGCTGGCCGCCACCTGTCGGAATGGTGTAGAGATCGCGGTTGCCCTCGTAGCCGCCCACGAACGCGACACGCGTTCCATCGGGCGAGAAGCGGGGGGTGCTCTCGGGGCCAGGGGCGTCGGTGAGCGGCCGGGCCATGCCCCCGTTCTTGTCCACAAGCCACAGGTCACCTGCGAACGAGAAGACGATGTCCTTCGCGCCGATGTCGGGCGAGCGCAGCATGGAGGCGGGAGGCGCCTCGAGCGGATCCGCGGTCATCGCGGCCGACGCCAGCAGAAGGGGTGCGACCGGTCCGAGCGGCAGGCGGAATCGCTTCATGGAGCGATTTGTACCGCGAGATGCGGGCGCGGTTTCGGGGGTGGCTCAGGCCTTGGCCGATTCCCTGCCGCCAGCCGCCGGGGGCGGCATGAAACCCTCCGGAACGATGCCGGACTCGGCGAGTGCCTGCCGAAGCCGGATCAGGCCACGTCGAGCGTGGGTCTTCACGGTGCCCAGCGGCAGGCCCGTGCTGGCCGCGATCTGCTCGTGGCTGCACCCATGATGAATCGCCAGTTGAAGCACGCGCTGCTGCTCGGGGCGGAGGGTCTTCATCGCGTCCTCGGCGATGCGCGCCGCATCCTTCAGCTCCGTCGCGTCGTTCAGCGGTGGCGGCGCGGAGACGGTTTCCTCGATCATCGCCGCCTCGGGCCGCCGCATGCGACGGCGTCCGCGATCGATCAGTCGACGGCGCGCGATCATGGCGACGAAGGTGGTCTCGCTGGCAATCGATGCATCGAAGCGTTCCGCGCTCTTCCAGAGGTCGATGAAGATCTCCTGCACGGCATCCTCGGCGTCGGCCGGCCCCGCACCCATGCGGCGGGCGAGCGACCACACCAGGCCGTGGAAGCGCTGCATGCACTCGTTGATCGCGCCGGGCTCGCCGGCGGCCACGCGGCTCAGGATGGAGGCGGGCTCGTTCGCGACGATCTCCTGCAAGAATCGCGCACGGGCGAATGCGCGGCTCCGCGAGTCTATCGGCGCGTGCCCTCATTCCGGAGGAATGTTCGACATCATCCCGTCGGAATCAACGTAAAGATTGGATCGCGTTTCAACGCGGAGAGAATCGGGCGCGCCTTGAGGCGCTCTCGCCCACGCCATCGTCGAGCAGCGCGGCGACGCTCCAGGCCTGCGCGAAACAACCGCCGGGTCGCTGGGGCGCATCGCCGTCCGCCACTTCGCACACCTGGCCAAGGCAGCCTTCCTTCATGTGATGCGCGAGGGGTTCCCGAGCGAAGTGGATCTGCTCCGGGGTTCCGAAGCGACGCAGCGCCGCAGCGTAGGGACCCAGCAGCCACGGCCAGACCGTGCCCATGTGATAGGCCTCGTCGCGGATCTCCACGGGGCCCTCGAAGCGGCCGATGTAGCCGGGCTCGTTCGGCCCGAGGGTGCGCAGCCCGAAAGGCGTCAGCAACGCACGCTGGGTCAGCTCGAGCATCGCCTTCGCCAGTCGTGGCTCCACCAGCGGTTCGGGGCCGCACAGCGCGAACAGCTGGTTTGGCCGCAGGCACGATTCATTTCCCGCGGGGCCATCGAGCACGTCGATCAGTCCAGCGCCATCGGTGCGCGTGAATCGCGCGAAGCCACAGAGCGCCTTCACCAGCGCGGCGTTGGCGGGGCCCGCGTCGCGGCGGAGCGGCTTCGACCACGCGACCAGCGTGCGCAGCAGGCCGATCCACAGCGCGTTGATCTCGATGGGCTTGCCCATGCGTGGCGTGATCACGCGATCTCCGACCTTCGCGTCCATCCAGGTGAGTTGCGTGCCGGTCTCGGCCGCGCGCACGAGGCCGTCGGCCGGATCCACCGAGATGCCGTGACGCGTTCCGCGCAGGAAGTTCGTGCAGATCGAGAGCAACGTGGGCCAGAGGTCGCGCGCAAGGTCCAGATCGCCCGTCGCGTTCACGGTGCGGCGCGCGGCCTCCGCAAGCAGCAGCGGGGCGTCGACACTGTTGTCCATCCAGGGCTCGCCGGGCGCGGGGAAGCGGTTGGGAAGCAGGCCGTCCTTCTCGAAGCGCGCGAACGATCGCAGGATGCTTGCGGCGTCATCGGGGCGGCCCGTGGCCAGGCAGAGCCCCGGCAGCGAGAGAAGCGCGTCGCGACCCCAATCCGCGAACCATGGGTAGCCCGCGATCACGCTGGTGCCGCGCTTGCCGTCGGGCAACGCGCGTTCCACGATGAACTGGTCCGCCGAGAGCGCCAGGCGCGCGCGCAGGTGATCACCGGTGGCCCCCGCCTGTTCCACGAGTCGCTTCGATCGACGCAGGTTCGCGGCCATGATGCGCGCCGCCTCACCGGGCTCCTCGTGGCGTGTGCTGGCGGTGAAGCCGCGCGACTCGCCGGGTTTCAGGGTGATCGCCAGCTCGCCGGCGCACAGGTTCGCGCCCACGCAGTCGTAGCCCAGCGCACGCTCCACGGGAAGCACGTAGTCGCGGTACCAGGTGCCGTCGGCGTTCGCCTTCGCGCCATCGGCCTGCAGGTGCAGTTCGGATCCCTCGCCCGTTGCGCCCGCGAAGTTCACGCACAGTGCCGAACCCTCCGCGGCGATCGAGGCGTCGAAGGCGTTGGCCTGCACCAGATGATCATGAGGCCGTCGATTCACCAGGCACTTGATCCGCACCTGCACCGGCCCGGGTGCGTGGCGCAGCGTCAGCAGCACGGCGGTGGCGTTGCGCCCGCGTGCCATCGCGATGCGCTCCTCGAGCACCGCCGCGCCGATGCGCCAATGGCGCACCACGACGGAGCCTGCCATGTGGAACCTTGCCAGGTGCCCCAGTCCCGACGCCTCGATGCCGCCACCCGACCATTCATTCGCGGTGAGCGGCCACTCGCGACCGTCCTGCGTCACGAACAGCTCGATCTTCGGCACCAGCAGCGTGCGCCCGGCCGGCGGATCGGTGGCCGCCACCAGCAATCCATGCCAACGTCGCTGCAGCAGGCCGCCCACGGTGCCGCAGGCGTAGCCGCCCATGCCGTTGGTGCAGAGCCATTCCAGCTGGCCACTGCGGCGCGGATCGCGCCACTGGTCGGGACCGAGGTCCACGATCGGATCAGCCTCGACCGACATCAGACCGCCTTGCCGGTGGATTTCTCGCGTTCGGTGCGTCGGCGCTGCAGTTCGGCCTCGATGAAGCCGGCCACGTGGCCGTCCAGCACGTGCTGCGGGTTTCCGGTCTCGTGTCCGTTGCGATGGTCCTTCACGCGGTTGTCGTAGAACACGTAGCTGCGGATCTGGTTGCCCCAGTCGCGCGTGACCTTGCCGCCCGTCACGGCCGCGATCTCGGCGGCGCGCCGCTCTTCCTCGATCTGCTCGAGCTTGCCGCGCAGGATGGTGAGGGCCTGCTTCTTGTTCTGTGGCTGGTCGCGGAACGTGCTGGCCACCACCTGGATGCCGGTCGGAATGTGCGTGACGCGGATGGCGGTGGCGACCTTGTTCACGTTCTGTCCGCCCGGTCCGCTGGCGCGCACGAAGGGCACGATCTCCAGGTCGCGCGCCGGGATCTCCAGATCGGCCTCCTCGAATTCGGGCGACACGTCGACCGTGGCGAAGCTGGTCTGCCGCTTGCCTTCGGCGTTGAAGGGGCTCACGCGCGCCAGGCGGTGCGTGCCACGCTCGCAGCTCATGTAGCCGAAGGCGAAGGGGCCCTCGAGTCGGTAGCCGACCTCGCTCACGCCGGCCTCGGCGCCGGGGCTGCGGTGCATCTCCTCGGCCTTCCAGCCCATCTCGTTCCAGTAGTACAGGTACATCCGCTCCAGCATGCCGGCCCAGTCCTCGGCCTCGGCGCCACCGGCACCCGCCTGGATGTTCACGAAGCAGTTGCGGAAGTCGTGCTTGCCGCTCAGCAGGCTCTGGCGCTCGACCTTGGCCATGCGCGACTGCAGGCGGAAGAGGGTCTCGTCGACCTCGGTCAGCAGGTCGGCGTCGCCGGCCTCCTTGGCCATCTCGTAGCCGACCTTCGCGTCCTCGAAGTCCTTGATCACGCCCTCGAGCGGCTCGACCTGCGCGCGCAGGACCTTCAGTTCGGCGATGACCTTCTGGGCGTTCTTCGGATCGTTCCAGAGGTCGGCGGCGCCCATGCGCTCGACCAGCGCGTCACGTTCGGAGATCTTGCGAGGCCAGTCAAAGAGAGTCGCGGATGGCGGTGATCCGCGCCTCAAGTTCGTCGAGAACCGGCTGGTGGGCGTCGAAGTGCATCGGCGCAGTGTAGCGATGGGGAACGGGCCCCCGGGCCGGTGGTGGCGTGGCGATATCTTCCAGCGCATGCAGATCGGCAACGCCGTCGCACGCATGAAGGAGAGCGCCACGCTGGCCGTGAGCGCGAAGGCCGCGGCGCTGAAGGCCGCCGGCAAGCCAGTCATCGGATTTGGGGTCGGTGAACCCGACTTCGACACGCCTTCGCCCGTGCGCGAGGCTGCCAAGCGCGCGCTCGACGCCAACATGACGCGCTACGCGCCCACGCCCGGCGACAAGGCCGTGCGCGAAGCCGTGGCGCGCAAGCTGCAGCAGGAGAACGGCATCGCCTGCAGGAGCGAGCACGTCACGTTGACGGTGGGCGCCAAGCACGCGATCGCGCTGACGCTGCAGACCATGCTGAACGCCGGCGACGAGGTGATCCTGCCCACGCCGGCCTGGGTCAGCTACCGGCCGCTCATCGAGCTCTATGGCGGCACGTGCGTCGAGGTGGGCAGCACGGTCGAGCGCGGCTTCCTGCTGGATGTCGCGGCGATCGAGCGCGCCATCACGCCGCGCACGCGCGCGATCCTGCTGAACAGCCCCAGCAATCCCTGTGGCGTGGTGCAGCCCGCGGAGACGCTTCGCGCGCTGTTCGATCTGCTTGCCGCGCATCCGCAGGTGGCGGTGATCAGCGACGAGATCTACGAGAAGCTGGTCTATCCGGAGGTGCGCGCGGATCTGGGGCACGTGAGTCCCGGCGCCGACCCGCGCCTGGCCGGGCGCACGATCACCATCAACGGCATGAGCAAGGCCTTCGCCATGACGGGCTGGCGCGTGGGCTACGTGGCCGCGCCCGGCGACGGCGGACGCTTCATCCGTGAAGCGATCAAGCTGCAGGGGCAGCTCACGAACAGCATTCCCACCTTCATCATGCCGGCGGTGGTGGAGGCGCTCTCCCACGGCGCTGCCAGTGTGGAGGCGATGCGGAGGTCGTTCGCGGCGCGCGCGCAGTGCACGCACGAGCTCCTGTCGGGCATCGCGAGGCTGCGGACCTGCGCTCCCACCGGCGCCTTCTACGCCTTCCCCTGCATGAAGGCATGCCTGGGGATGAAGTCGCCGGCGGGTCGCACGATCGACTCCGCCCAGGCCTTCGCCGAGGCGCTGCTGGAGGAGTCGCTGGTCGCCCTGGTTCCGGGTGAGGACTTTGGCGACTGCGCGCGCGCCAACATCCGCATCAGTTTTGCCTGCGCCGAGAGCGCGATCCGCGAGGGGATCGGCCGCCTTCGTTCGTTCACCGAGTCGTTGCGGTAGCGACGCCCGGCGTCAGCACCGGCAGGAGCACCAGCGCCAGCACGGCCGCGCGCAGCGCCGCGAATGGCGGCATGGACAGCCCCACGCCGATCCAGCCAAGGCACTCGATCGGCGCCAGGAACAGTCCCGCGAGGAATCCCCCGAGCGCCAGCGTGGCAAGGACCGCGAGTTTTTGCTTGTGCTCGACCACCAGGGTGAGCGCGACAAGCACCAGCGAGATCACCAGCACGATCGGCAGCAGGGGTGCGGACGCGCCGGGCAGCACGATCGCGAGGATCGCGACGAACACCGCGAGCGTGGACCATCCGCCGATGAAGGTGCAGAGTGGCTGGCGGTTTCGCAGCAACGGACGGGCGGCAAGGGCGCCGCCGACGAGTCCTGCCAGCATCACCACCGCAAGCAACGCGGGGCCATGCGACGGCCAGAACGCGGCGCGGTAACGATCCGCCAGGCCGGCATCCGGCATGCCGATCTTCGCGGCCGCCATGCCGAAGAGGCCGCCCCACTCGGCGGCGAGCAGCAGGATCCAGGTCACGAGACCGGCCACGATGAAGCGGACCAAGGCAGCCACCCATCCCATGGCCAGATCGCGAGGCTTCACGGCGTTGCGTCGACAGACCACCAGGCCCGTCGCGCCCAGCGCCCCAACGCACAGGAACGAGGCCGTGACGCCGGTGCGCGCCGGCCACCACGCAAGCATGGCGCCCGCGACATCCTGGTAGATGGCCCGGCCCTCCGCCCTGGGGGTGTCCGCGCGGTGCAGGGCCAGCGCCTGCATCGCCATCATCGCGATCTCGCCTTGATGCTGCAGCGAGGAGAGATTCGCCTGACTCCAGGTGTCGGTGGAGGCGTGATAGTGCTCATGGCCACCCACGAGCGCGAAGTTCATGCCGCTCATGCCTGCTTCGCGGAACACGGCCAGATCGCTCGAATTCGGCATGCGCGAGGCGATCTCCGCGTACAGGCTGCTGCCCACGACGGGGCCGAGGGCAGGGGAGCAGGACTGGAGCACGTCGGCGGAATCGCCGCACAGGTCGTACAGGATCGAGGGGCCGGCGTTGCCGCGGTTGTCGACGTTGATCACCGTGCCGACCTTCGCGTGCCATGGATGGTTGCTCACGAACTGCCGCGCGCCCAGCAAGCCGGACTCCTCGGCGTCGGTGAAGAGCAGGATGATGTCGCGGCCTGGCCATGGCCCGGTGCCAAGCGCCGCCGCGGCCTCCAGCAGGACGGCCACGCCAAAGCCATCGTCGCCGGCGCCCGGCGATCCCGGCGCCGAGTCGATGTGCGCACACAGCAGGATGGCCGAGCCGGGCATGGCGCCCGTCTTGCGGGCGACCACGTTGCGGATGGTGACGTCACGTCCCGCCGCGCGAACCTTGGTGTCCGACGACTCGACCTCGAGTCCGCGGGCTCGCAGCCAGTCGGACAGTCGCCTTGCGGCCTCGGCGTTCGCCTCGGAGCCGGCCGGGCGCGGCTGATCTCCCAGGACGGCCTGCGCGAACTTCGCCGCCCGGATCGCCGAGAAGGAGTCCGCGTCGGCGGGCGCCGGCTGCGGTGTTTCCAGGCCGCGCAGGCCGATCACGCTGCCGGCCGCGACGGCCACAATGAGCACGATGACGCGCAGGGCGATTCCCGGCCATTCAACGTCACGGGGCTGCCTCTCACTGCTGGCGGCCGCCTGGGCCGCTGCGGTCACGAGGCGCCCACCGTCACCGGGACCGGCATCGGTCGCGGTTCGTAGTTCGGCGCCACGGCGATGTTCAGGGGCAGTCGCTTGCCGTCGGGATCACGCGGAATGTTGTCGGCATCGATGATCCGCTGGATCGCCATGATGCCCTCGATCAGCATCTCCGGCCGTGGCGGGCAGCCGGGCACGTAGACGTCGACCGGAATGAACTGGTCCACCCCCTGCACCACCGCGTACGTGTCGAACACACCGCCGGTGCTGGCGCACGCGCCCATGCTGATCACCCACTTGGGCTCGGCCATCTGCATGTAGATGCGCTGGAGCACCGGGAGCGTCTTCACGCTCACCCGCCCGGCCACGATCAGCAGGTCGCTCTGGCGAGGGCTGAACCGCATGACCTCGGCGCCGAAGCGGGCCAGGTCGAAGCGGCTGCAGGCGGTCGCCATCAGTTCGATGCCGCAGCAGGCGGTGGCGAAGGGCATCGGCCAGACGCTGGAGCGGCGCGCCCAGTTGACCACCCGATTGAGCTGGGTGGACAGGACGCTGTCGACGGGCAGTGCGGATTCAAGACCCATGGCCCGTCGATGGTAGGGCAGGCGGGCGGGCAGGGCGAGTCCCCGTCCCAAGGCCGAAATGCGCGCGATCTCGGCGGGACTACGATGAAAGCGAGATGTCGCTCCTGCTTCCGATCCTTGCCGCGTTGCTGGGACCCGCGCTGGCCGATGGTGCCGGCGCCGCGCTTGCAACGCAGAGCGAGGTTCTGGAGGCGACGCGGCCCCTGGTCCCGACCCTGCAGCCCACCGAGACGGACCACTTCGTGCTGCTGTCCGACGCCCCGAAGGAGAGCACGCGATCCATCGCGACGCTGCTGGAGAGCACCTACCGGTCCTTCCAGCAGAACTGCCTTCGGCTGGGTGTTCGTCCGGAGCCGCTGCGACACAAGCTGGTCGCCGTGATGTTCCGCGAGAAGGGCGACTACAGCATCTTCGCGCGCACCAACGACGGCATGGACCAGGCCTGGGCAGCCGGGTACTACAACCCCGGCGCGGATCGGCTCGTGCTGTTCGACGGTCTGAGCGACGAGAAGGTCCAGAAGGCGCTTGGGCAGTTGCAGGCGCAGAACCTTCGCGTGCAGCGCGAGGCGGCGGCGGCAGGCGTCCAGCCTCTCGACGCCGGCGGCGCCGGTGGCCAGGTGGCGCGTGCGCAGCGCGAGATCGACGCGCAGCGACGCCGCATCGCCGCCACCGCGAGCGCGGGCTTCCTGGGAACCGTGTCGCACGAGGCCGCACACCAGCTCTTCTTCCACTGCGACGTGCAGCGACGGGGGATGCCCTATCCGCTGTGGCTGGCCGAGGGCATCGCGACGGCCTTCGAGGCGGAGAACGCGAGCGATCGTGATCTCGGATTCCAGAGCGAGAATCCCGGGCGCCAGCAGACGTTCCGCGAGGCGATGCGCGAGGATCGTCTGGTGCCCCTGCAGGCGCTCGTGATGGCCGAGGGCATGCCGACCGACGGCGAGGACGCCGCGATCCGCGACTTCTACGCGCAGTCGTGGGCTCTCACCACGTGGCTGGCGCGCAACCGCACGCGGGAGCTCACGCGATATCTCGAGGCGCTGCGATCCGGCGCGTTCGCGCTTCCGACGAAGCGCGTGGAGACCTTCGAGTCGATTTTCGGCCCGATCGATGCGGTGGAGCGATGCTGGCTTCGGGACGAGATCCGTCGCGAGCCGGGACTCGCCGAGACCCCGTGGGGCCGCAAGCTCGCCGACTTCCGCGACGGCCGGCCGGTGCGGCGATCAGGCGGCGCGTGAGCCTTCACCGTTTCCGGACGAGAGCAGGTTCGCAAGACCGCGGCTGTCGAGCGCGTCCCACAGCACCGCGACCTGCAGCCCGACCAGCACGATCATCCAGATCACGTACATCCAGAACATGAACACGGGCACCAGGCCCAGCGACCCGTAGACCAGGCTCAAGCCAAGCGTTCGCGTCACGTAGAAGTGCAGGAAACTTCGGCTGATCTCGAGCCCGATCGCGCTGACCAGCGCACCGGCCGCCGCGGCCCGCAAGCGCGGCGCCTTCGACGGCACGGTGACGTAGACCGCGAACATCAGCGACCACAGCACGAAGGTGGACCATCCCGCCCGCAGCGTCGAGAGCAGCCAGGACCACTGCGGCAGGTTCTCCGCCGCGCGCTCCACCACGCCGTTGACCAGTGGCACCATCGCCAGCAGCAGGGGCCCCGCGGTGAGCGCGAACCAGTAGGTGACCACGCGGCGCGGCCAGCTTCGGCCCTGGTCGGTGCGGCAGATCAGGTTGAAGCAGTCCTCGACGGTCGCCACCACCCACACGGCGCTCAGGATGAGCGCGCCCGCGCCGACCCAGCCGATCGCGGAGAGGTCGAAGTTGCTCGCGTCCTCGATGACGCCGCGCAGCCATGCGTCCATGGCCATCGGTTCGCCGCCCTTGGGCGAGGCCATCTGCAGCTTGTCCAGTCCAAGTCCCGCGAGGGCCTCCTCGACCATCTGGCCGAAGCGTGGGCCCGCGATCGCCTTGAACACCAGCGTGGCCACCACAAGCACCGGCAGGAGTCCAAGCAGCGTGCGATAGGCCAGCGCACTGGCCATCTGGCTGGCGCGGTCCATGGCGATCCAGCGTTGCAGGAGCCCCAGATGATGCGAGAGACCGAGCCAACCGCGGGATTCGACGGAAGCCGGGGCGTGTTCCTGCATGCGCGCAGTGTACGAGCGGGGCCGTACCATCCCGCGATGCCCAGGCGCCGCCACGGTCCTTCCCATCCGTTCAACGACGATCGTCGCGGCGAGCGGATCCAGAAGGTGCTCGCCGCGGCGGGCGTGGCAAGCCGCCGCGACTGCGAGCAGATGGTCGAGGAGGGCCGCGTGCGCGTGAATGGCACGGTGCTGGATGGGCTGCCCGCGTGGGTCGATCCGGCGAATGACCGCATCGAGGTGGATGGCCGGCCGATCCGCCGCCACGAACAGCACGTGTACATCATGCTGTTCAAGCCCAAGGGCATCGTGTGCACGAACGAGGATCCCGAGGGTCGCCGTCGCGCGATCGACATCGTGGACCATCCGCTGAAGGCGCGCATCTTTCCGGTGGGTCGGCTCGACATGGATTCCAGCGGCCTGCTGCTGCTGACCAACGACGGCGAACTCGCCAATCGGCTCACGCATCCGCGCTTCGAGGTGCACAAGACCTACGAGGTCACCGTGAGCGGGCGTCTGGACGACGAAGCCGTGCGCCGGCTCAGCGAGGGCGTCTTCCTGCCGGAGAAGGACGAGGTCGGCACGCGCACGGGCCGCAGCAAGCTGAAGCTGCTTGGCCGCGACAGCACCAAGACCACGATGCTCATGGAACTTCGCGAGGGCCGCAATCGGCAGATCCGCCGCATGATGCTGCGCATGGGCCATCCGGTCCGGCGCCTGCGTCGCGTGGCCATGGGACCGCTGCGCCTGAAGGGCCTGGGCGTGGGTGCGTGGCGTGAACTGACCGCGTCGGAACTGCGCGAACTGCGCGAGGCCGCGTTCCGACCGGCGGCAGCGCGCGCCCGCCGTGACGAGCGTGGCGAGGCGAAACCCCCGCGTGCCACGCAGACGCTGGACATCGCACCTCGGGGTGCACGGACCGGTGCCCGGGCGTCGGCATCGCGCCGCGCGAGCGAGGGCCGCGGGGCGCGCGCGAATCGCCGCGAGGGCGGCGGCCGACCACCGCGATCCGGACGCGCGCGTTGATCGGGCCATGCCGCTCGGGCTAGCATCTCCTCCCATGCCGATCTACGAGTACATCTGCGAGGCCGATGGAGAGGTCATCGAACTGCTCCGCCCGATGAGCCAGGCGGACAGTCCCGTCGAGGATCCCGCAGGCAAGGGCCGCGCCTTCGTGCGTCGCCACAGCGTGTTCGGTGTCAGTGGCGCCGCTTCGCAGGGCTCGGGGATGAGCCTTCCGATGGGGGGCTGTTGCCCCTGCGGCAAGCCCGGTTCCCAGTGCGGTCGGAACTGAGCGCGTGATCCTGCACGGCGTGGACTTCTCCGGGGCCGACTCGGGCGGCGCGGCCAAGATCCGCATGGTTTCGCGTGACCTCGATGCGCCGAAGTCCGCCATCCGGCTCGACGGTCGATTCGACCGCGGCGCGCTGGTGCGCCGGATTCTCGCCATGCGCGAGGATGGCCGCCGTCATCTGGTGCGCATCGACGCGCCGGTGGGACTGCCGCTCGACACGCTCCGAAGCTTCGAGGTCACGCCCGACTGGAGCGCGATGGCCGGGTGGGTCGCCGGCTTCGGATCCCCGCGGCTTTGGCGAGGCGAGGTTCGCACCGTGGATCGTCGCGAGCCCAAGCGCGAGTGTGACGCGGCCTTTCGCACGCCGATGGCGCCCATGAACCTTCGCGTCTTCAAGCAGACATGGACCCTGATCGCCGAGGTGCTCCGGCCCCTCGCCGATGCGGGCGTGCGCGTGGAGCCGGTGCACGTCGCGGGCGGCAGCGTGACCGTGTGCGAGGGTTGCCCCGCGAGCGTGCTTCGCCTGAAGGGATGGCCCGATCACGGCTACAAGGGCGAGGGTGAGCCGCCGCGCCGCGTGCGTGCCGACATCCTGAAGCGGTTGCAGGGTCGCGAGCGGCTTGTGCTGGCGCCCGAGATGGTGCGGAACGCGGAAGAGGATCCCGATGGCGACCTGCTCGACGCGATCCTGCTGGTGACCGATCCGCTGCAGTGGGTGCCGCCGATCGAGGCGCGCGTCGAAGGCTGGGTCTACTGACAGGGTCCGCCGTCAGACGCCGCGCGTCTGGGGATCCCAGATGATCTTGTGGAGCTGGGTCTGCATCCGCACCGGCAGGCGGTCGGCAAGGATCCACGCCGCAAGGTCGCGTGCCGGCAGCCCCGCGCATCCCGCGATCTCCGCGCCTGCCGGCTGCGCCCACGCGGCGCTCATCAGGACGGCCGCCACCCGATCCACAAGCGCGTGCTCCAGCATGCGCGCCTTGGCCCACGCGTAGTCGTCGCGATCCGCGATCACGAACTTCACCTCGTCGCGGCGGCACAGGTGCGCGACGTTGCTCCAGAGATTGCGGTGCGACTCGCCGCTTGCCGGGCACTTCAGGTCCATGATGCGGATGCATCGCGGATCCAGCGCCGAGATGTCGAGCGCGCCGCTGGTCTCCATGGTCACGGTGAAGCCCGCGTCGCACAGGGCGTGGACGAGGGTCTGGCAGCCCCGCTGGGCGAGCGGCTCGCCGCCGGTGATCTGCACCAGCGGGCAGCCGATGCGCCGCGCCTCGTCCACCAGGCTCTCGATCGTGCGGGGCGCGCCTTCGCGGAACGCATAGGCCGTGTCGCACCAGGCGCACCGAAGCGGGCATCCCGAGAGGCGGATGAAGAAGCAGGGCTCGCCCGCGCGCAGCCCCTCACCCTGGATGGAATGAAAGGTCTCGTTGATGCGCAGGGTGGCCGCGCCCGGGTCCGACGGGTGGATGGACAGGGAGGTCATCGTGATCGTGCGGCCTCCACCGCGAACCGAAATGCCCAGAAGAGGACTCGAACCTCCAAGGGATTGCTCCCACCAGCACCTCAAGCTGGCGCGTCTGCCAATTCCGCCACCTGGGCCAAGCCGGCCAATCGCCGGGGCGGAAAGTGTAGCGGAAGCCCGGGAAAGCCGCCATGCCACCGAATGAAAGCGGGCGGCCGAGTGGCCGCCCGCTGGGTGCGTGCAGGGATCCTGGACCCGCTCAGGTGAACAGCAGGAGCAGGAAGGAGACGTCACCGGCATCGACCGTGCCGCTGCCGTCCAGGTCGCTCGCGCAGCCGGCACAGGTGCCGAAGTCCAGCAGCATGATGCCGATGTCCGCCGCGCCGACGATTCCGTCGCCGTCGAGGTCGCCCTCGATGCCGCAGGAGATCGTGTCGATCGAGAAGTTGTCGATGCCGCACACCAGCGTGTTGTCGGTGCCGGTGTCCGCGGCCTCGAAGCGGAACATCATGTTCGAGGTCAGCGGGACGAAGTCCGCGATGTTGAAGGTGCGCGTCGCCCAGGTGCCCGAGGTGGTCAGGCTGAGCATGGTGACCCAGCTGCTGCCGCCGTTGTTGGACACCTTGCACACCAGCGGATCCGACGTGTTGCCGCTGCCCGTGACCAGGTAGTAGGTCTGGAACGAGACCTCGGCGGCCTCCGATCCGGACAGGTCGTACACCGGGGTGGTCAGGATCGTCGGGCCGCCATCCACATCGTTGCACGTGCCGGTGGCGATCGACTTGCCCGTGATGAAGCACTTGCTCGTGGTGCTGGGCGCGTTGCAGCTGCGGCCATTCGGGACCGCCCACTCCCAGCCACCGGAGCCCGCAGCGGGCGTGCCCGTGACCACGAAGCCGCCGTTGGTGGTGGCGAAGTCCTCCGAGGCGACCGTGACGGCGCCGCCAGGCGTGATCGCCGTGGTGGTGAACACCGAGGAGGGCGCCGTCGGCGGGTCGTTGACCGCCGTGCCGCTGGTGTTCTTGACCTCGAAGTAGTACTGCACGGTGGCATTGCAGCTGGTGGCGGGGAAGGTGCCGCGCCAGGTGTTGCCACCCACGTTGCTCATCACGGTGCTGGTGAATGCGCCGCTGGTGCCTTCGCGCACGAACATCTTCTGCGATCCCGCCTGCGCCGTGCCGGTCACCGGCGTGATCACCACGTCGATGGTGTCGCCGCCAGCCGGATCGATGGTGCTGGGGGCCGCGGGCGAGGTGATGGTGAACAGGCTCAGCGCGGGCGCGGTCAGACCGTGGTTCCCGAACGCGGTCGCGATGCGGGTGTAGTTCGGCGAGCCGTCGCCGATGTTGTTGTTGCCGCCCTGACTCGGGGCGTCATCCAGCGTGAGCACGTCCACGGTGATGTCCGTCCAGATGTCGGACTGGCCGGCGTGCGTCAGCACCGAGTTCGTGGCCAGATACGACAGGATGTCGCGGTAGTCCGCCACGCCGTTGGCCGGATCGGTCGAGAGCCGTCCGCGCGTGTCGCCGGGGTAGGCCGCGGTCAGCTGGTTGCGCAGATCCCAGAAGCAGCCGCTGAGCACCTGGCCCCACGAGTGGATGGCGGTGCCGCAGCTGGATCCGGTCTGGGTGCCCACGCAGGTGTTCTGCGCGTTGCGAAGACCGCTGGTGCAGCTGCTCGAATAGAACCCGATCGCGAGCTGCGATTCGTCGCTGAGAAGCACGCCCATCACGTCACCGAAGCCCTCGCCGTACTGCTGCTGGCCGCTGCCAGCCGAGGCAACGATGTGGTGACCGTACTCGTGGTGCACGACCGTGGCGAAGCCGGTGTTGTTGCAGCCGCCGCCCGACGGATAGAAGTTGATGTTGCCGTCGTAGAACGCGTTGCAGGTGCCGCTCACGCCGTTCTTGATCACCATCGTCTGGCCACCGCCGATGCCGGGGAATCCCGGGCTGTAGCGCAGCAGGTGATCCCGCACCAGGTTCGCGTGGTAGTACGTGTCGATCTGCGAGCGGGTGTACTGGCTCGTGGTGCTGGCGTACTGGAACGTGCCCAGACCGCCATCATTCACGCTCTGGCTGCTGACGGACTGCACGGCCGTGCCGCTGCTGTCCTGCACCGTGAAGTAGCGACCGGTCAGCGTGGACGGGTTCACCGTCTGCGCGGCCGTGCCGGTGTAGCTGAACGTCGCGCGTCCGGTCGCGTCCGCGTACACGGTGGTCGATCCGAAGAGCACGCGCGCGTACGGAAGGCCCGTGACAGCCGTGGTGTTGCAGGCGGCGGCCTTCACGCCGGTCGTCGCGAGCGCGTTCACCTGCGCCTGGGCGGTGCCGTGCAGGATCAGGCTTTCCTGATGCAGCACGGCGCCGGTGTCGGCGTCGACCACGTACAGCATCTTCTGGTAGTTGGCCGGGTCGAGGGCGCTTCCGCCCGTGGCGGTGAACTCGACGGCGAGCTTGGGCTCGACCGTCTGCGCATCGACGCCTGCCCAGACGACGTAGCGGGGGCTGTTCACCTCGGGGGGCGCGTTGAACTGGTTCAGCGCCTCGCGGCCGTACACGGCAGGATCGATCGTGGAGGCCGAGAGATCGCGATCCGCGATCGTCTGCGGGAAGTTGCCGAGCGCCTTCAGCGTGCCGCCGGCGAGCACGAGCGGGTGGGAGGCCTCGTTGCCGACCATGCCCCACACGCCGGCGCGGAACACGGGCACGCCGCGAACCTGCTGGCTCCACGAGACCATCGTGAAGTCGCCTGCGCCCTCGACGCCGCCGACCTGGGTCAGGTGATCGCCGTTCGCGTTCACGCCGACTTCGGAGAGCTGCGAGAAGGGAACGCCCCACAGCGAGCTCCACTTCTTCATGAACTTCTCGGCGCTCTCGTGCGGCGTGGCGCCCCAGGAGAACTGTCGACCCCAGACGCGGCGCAGGTGCGTGCCATTCTTCAGGAGCTGGCCGCCGGGGAACGTCTGTTCGAACTGATCCTCGATGGGAAGCTGGCCGCCCGCGGCGCCAGTTCCAAGGTCAGGCCCGACACCGCCGGGGCGCGACTGCATGTCATTGCCAGCAAGGGCGATCGCCGACACCGCAAGGGTGCCGATCACGAAGGAACGGGGCGTGGGTCGCATCTTGTCTCGAGCTCCTCTGCAGAAATGGCCCTGGTCACCCGTGGGTGGTGTGACAGGGCGGGTTGTCGACGCTGCAACATGCCCCGGACTGCAAGGGCAACAAGTCGTAGGACACAGGATTTCAAAAATCGCGGGAGAAAAGCCCTGTAATTCAAAATGGCTGCCCTCTTCGTGGGACGGTCTTGCCACAGCCTGCAAACAAACGCCGGAGGGCCGTTTTTTTGCGAGTTTGCTTGCCTTATTCAGTGAAACTCAGGAGCAGCAGGGCCAGATCGCCGCCATCTACCGACCCAGTGCCATCCAGATCCGACAGGCAGCCGTCGCAGGGGCCGAAATCAAGCAGCAGGAAGCTGACGTCGCCAGCACCCACGGCACCGTCGCCGTCGAGATCGCCGAACGGGCCGGCGGTGCAGACGATCGACTCCACCAGCACGTTGTCCACCGCAGCCTTGACCTGGCTGTCGCCAGCGCCGAGATCCTCCGCACGCACCTTGATGCGCACGTTGCTCGAGGGCGCGAGGAAGTTCTGCAGCTCGTAGCGTCGCGGCGTCCATCCATGCGACTGGTAGATCGTGTCGATCACGACCCACGTGGTTCCGCCGTCGTTCGACGCCGAGATCGTGAGCGGATCCTCGCCCGGGAAGGCGCCGGTGTCGTTGCTCAGATAGGTGTCGATCGACAGCGCGACCGTCTGTCCACCCGACACGTCGAAGGCCGGGGAGAGCATCTCGGTCCAGCCGGCGTCGATGTCGTTGCATGAGGTGGAGAGCGAGCCGGTGACCCACGCCTTGCCGGTCGCGATGACCGGACCATTGCAATTGTTGGTCGTGACCGGCCCCGTGCGCAGGAAGCCGCCCTTGCTCGGACCGACGTTGCCGGAGCCGACGAAACCGGTCGTCAGCCCGTCGAAGTCGTCTTCCAGGGCGATCGCGTACGAGATCCGGCTGGTCGTGGCCAGCAGATCGCTCGGCGCCGTGGAAGGCGACCGCACGATCGTGCCGCCGGTGCTGCTGGCCTCGAAGTAGAACTGCAGCGCGCTGCCGCAGGTGGTTGCGGGGAAGGTCGCCCGGTAGGTGTCGCCGGACTGCTTCTGCAGGGCCAGGGGTGTGAATGCGCCGTTCGTGCCTTCGCGGAACCACATCTTCTCCGAGCCTGCCTGGATCTGGCTGGAGACGGGGCGGATCGTCAGGTCGTAGGTCTGGCCGCCGGCCGGATCGATCGCGTTGGGCACGGCGTTCGGGAACTCGTAGATCATCAGGGCGAGCGACGGTGCGGTGAGGCCGTGCGCATTGAACGCCTGGGTGATCAGGTTGTAGTTCGGCGTTCCGTCGCGAATGTCGTTGTTGCCGCCGTTGCTGACGGCGTCATCGATGGTCAGGAAGTCCGCGGCGATGTCCGCGGCGATGTCGGACTGTCCGGCGTGCATCGGCACCGAGTTGACGACCAGACGCGCCAGGCGCGCGCGATAGTCGTTCGGGTAGGTGGCGCGCAGCAGGTTGCGAATGTCCCACACCGTGCCGGAGAGAAGCTGGCCGCAGGAGTGGATCGCGCTGCCGCAGCTGGAGCAGCTGGAGGCGTTGTACTGGCAGCTGTTGGCCGCATTGCGAAGGCCGCTGGAGCAGTTGCCGGAGAAGAATCCGACACCGAGCTGGGGCTCGTCGAGCATGAGCACGCTCATGCAGTCGCCCATGCCCTCGCCGTAGGCGCCCTGGCCGCTGCCGCCGCGGTTCACCACGTGGTGCCCGTACTCATGATGCACCACCGAGCTGAAGCCGGTGTTGTTGCAGCCGCCGCCCGCGGCGAAGAAGTTGATGCTCGCGCCGTCGTAGTACGCGTTGCAGCTGTCCGCGATGTTCGTGTAGATCGGGAACGAGGTCTGGTTCGCGATGGTGGGATAGGTCGGGTGCGCCGCCAGCACCATGTCGCGCACCTTGTTCGACTCGAAGTAGCAGTTCACCTGCGCGGTCTGCGCGACCGCCGGGGTGTTGTTGAAGGTGAAGGTCGCGGAACCGCCGTTGGCGACGGTCTGCGAGGACACGGTGGCGACCGAGTTGCCGCCCGAGTCGATCACGCGGAAGAAGCGTCCCTGGATCGTGGGTGCAACGCTCACGTTGGCGGTGCCGGTGTAGGTGACGTTGAAGTTGCCGTTGACGTCGGCGTAGCTCGTGGTGCCACCGACCACCACGCCCACGTACGGAAGACCCTTCGTGGCCTCGGTGTTGCACGCATCGGCCTTGGACCCATCGGTCACCTTGCCGTTCGCCGTGCCCGAGACCGCGCCATGCAGGATCTGGCTCTCCTGGTGCAGGATCTCGCCCGTGTCGGCGTCGACCACGTACTGCATCTTCTGGTGATTCGATGGATCCCACGGCCCGCCACCGGTGGCGACGAACTCGATCGCCAGGCGGGCCGGCTGCGGATCGGTGTCGACACCCGCCCACACCACGTAGCGCGGCGAGGTCATCTGCGGTGGCGCGCCGAACTGGTGCAGCGCTTCCCGCGCGTAGACCGCCGGATCCATCGTGGAGGGCGAGAGGTCGAGACTCTCCAGCGACGCGGGGAAATCGGCGCCCAGATCCTTCAGCGTGCCGCCACCAAGCACCATCGGGAAGGACGGCTCGTTGGCCGCAAGGCCCCAGACCCAGCCTCGGAACACGGGCACGCCGCGCACATGCTGCTGCCAATACACCGCGGTGAAGGAGGGATTGGTGCCATCCTCCTCGTGCATGAGCTCGATCTGATGCGCGCCGTCGTCGAACGGACCCACCGGCTGCAACTGCTCGAAGGGAACGCCCCAGAGCGAGCTCCAGTCCATCAGGAACGACTCCACGCTGTCGTGCGGCGTCGCACCGGTTGAGAAGCGCTGTCCGAACACGCGGCGCAGCTGGCCGCGCACCTCGATCAGCGATCCGCCCGGGAAGGTCTGGCTGAAGCGATCCCGAATGTCGATGCCGAGGCCGGGAGCGGCCATCGCGGTGGACAGCAGCGCCGAAGGCGGCACGGTGGCCAGCGCGGTGGCACCAAAGGCGAGAAGGCAGAGCGTGGCGGTTCGGGCAGCGTGACGCATGCGATCCTTTCCTGATCTTGCGGACCCTGCGTGGATCCGTCGGGCATCTCCGCTTCGTGGGCGGTGCCCAATCTTCCCCCGAATACGTCGCGGGACAATAACCATGAAGGATGTTTTTGAGACTTTGTGGGGCCCGGGAACCCACATCTCGCACATTCGGTCCGGAATGGGGCGGGGGAGCGTTATCTTGACTCGCTCGCGGGCGCGTGCGCCCCGGCCCCCGCGCCCATGTCCCAGCCCACCCACGAGCCCGAGATCGAGAACCGCAAGGCGCGGCACGACTTCCAGATCGGCGAGACCCTGGAGTGCGGCATGGTGCTTCGTGGCAGCGAGGTGAAGAGCATCCGCGCGGGGCAGGCCAGCCTGGCGGAGGGCTTCGTGATGGCGCGCATGGATCCGCCATCGCTGGAGTTGCATGGCGTGCACATCTCGGAGTACCCGCCGGCGGGCCGCGACCGGCAGCACCCGGCGGTTCGGACGCGCAGGTTGCTGGCGCACGCGACCGAGATCAAGAAGCTCGCGCTGGCGATGCAGGCCAAGGGCGCCTCGATCGTTCCACTGAAGATCTACTTCAAGAACGGTGTGGCCAAGCTGCTGGTGGGCGTGGCGCACGGGCGCAAGAAGGGCGACAAGCGCGAGGCGATCCGCGAGCGCGAGACGCGGCGCGACATCGAGCGCGAGATGAACCGGCGCCGCTAGGCGCTCACGGACTCGGCAGCGCGATCGACTTGCCGTGGTCGTCCGCGCGCTCGCCCTCGATGCAGCGCACGATCACCTCGGCCACCGCCTCGGGCTTCAGCGTCTTCTCGCGCGGCAGCACCTTCTCGCTGAAGTTCGCGCGCAGGATCGCGGTCTCGACCGCCCCCGGGTTCACGCAGTAGGAGCGGATGCCGCTGGAGCGGCCCTCGCGCGCCACGCTTCGGGTGAAGCTGTCGAGCGCCGCCTTGCTGGCGGCGTAGGCGAAGAATCCCGGAAAGGGGTCCATCACGCCCAGGGTGCTCACGTTCACCACGCAGCCGGACTTCTGCTTCTTGAAGTGCGGCCAGCAGCGCACGATCAGGAACGCCGGGCCGAAGGTGTTCACCAGGAAGCACTGCTCCAGGATGTCCTCCGAGGTCCGCTCGATGGGCACGTTCGGCGCCACGCCCGCCGAGTTGACCAGGTTGTCCACGCGGCCGAACCGCTCGATGGTCTGGTCGACCACCGACGCGGCAAGGTCGCTGTCGGCCACGTCGGCCGGCACGATCATCACGTCGCCGGGACCCACCACGCGCACCTCGTCGGCGGCTTCGGCAAGCTTCTGCTCCGTGCGCCCGACCAGCACCACGTGGTGCCCGCGCTCGGCGAGCATGCGGGCGGTGGCGCGGCCGATGCCGGATCCGGCACCGGTGACGATGGAGACGGGATGATTCATGCGTGCACTCCTTCGTGCGCCGGCCTCAGCCGACCAGGCGCATCACGTCGTTGTAGAAGGTGACCAGGAACAGGCCACCGATGAGCAGCAGGCCCGCCAGCGTGGCGGCGTTCTGGAACCGCACGCTGGGCGGGCGGCCGCGCAGCGCCTCGTAGACCAGGTAGACGAACAGACCTCCGTCGACGATCGGAAGCGGCAGGAAGTTCAGCACCGCCAGATTCACGCTGATCATCGCCAGGAAGAACACCAGGTAGGTGAAGCCACGATCCGCCACCCGCGTGCCCACGTGGACGATGCCCACGGGTCCGCGCAGCTGGTCCACTGGCACGCTTCCGCGCGCGAGCCGGTCCAGCGTGAGCCAGGTGAGCGTGGCCAGCTTGATCGTCTCGTTCAGTCCGAGCTTGGCGGCCTCCAGGGGACGTCCCGGGGCGCCCAACGTGGTCATCATGGGATCGAAGAGATCCATCGGCATCGGGGCGGCCCAGGCGAGGCCCCGGATCTGCTCGCGGCCGGCGGAATCCATCGCCAGGCGCGCGGGAACCGCCGAAGGTGCGCCCATGGATCGCACCTCCAGCTCGATCGATTCGGCATCGGCCGCCTTCTGGATCGCGTGGGCAAGTTCGCGCCAGTTGTGCACGGGGGCGCCCTGGACCGACGGGATCGCGGCGAGTGGCCCCAGTTCGAGCGAGGCTGCCGGGGTTGGCGTCGAGAGCCCGTTCACGAGCGCGCGATCGATGGGCCGCGCCATCAGCATGCACTCCAGCGCGGGAGCGACGAGGACGTCGAGTCGGCCTTGCGCGTCGACCTGCGCGCGCACGGACGTCATCGTGCCCTCGCGCAGGATCGTCAGGTTCACCTGCGCGCTGGGCCTTCCCCGCACGGCGTCACGGAACTGCTCGATGCGTGGACCCTGAAGGTCGTCGATCGCCAGCACCACGTCGCCCGGCCGCAGCAGTCCCTGGTTTGGCGAGCCCTCGCGGATCCAGTCGATGCGCGTGAGGGGCGAGAGTCCCAGCAGCGAGAACTCCTGCACGCCGGGCGCGTCGGCCGGCTGGATGCGGGGCAGCATCGGCTCCGGCAGCAGTGTGGCGGTTCGCTCCACGCCCTCGGGATCGCGCCAGACCGTCTGCACGGGCTGGCCGCGCGACGCCGTGCATGCCGCGGCGAGCGCGTCGGCGCTGGCGCACGGGGTGCCCTGCGCCGACACCAGACGCCAACCACCGCCCACGCCTGCGGCGGAAAGGCCGGAACGCGCAAGCATGGACTGCGCCATCGGATTCTCGAGCGCCTCGGACGAGAGCGTGGGATCACGTGCGGGGGTGATCGAGAGGGAGCGGAGCCGTGCCACCGGATCGTCGGTCGGTTCCGCGGTGAACCGCAGCATCGCGTCCACGCCCGGGCGCGCGACCTCCAGCGTGACCGCCTGGCCGGGCTTGCTCATCGCGACCGCGATCTGCACGTCGGCGAAGGTGGACACGGGTGCGCCGTCGACGCGCTTGATGTGATCGCCCGGACGCAGGCCGTTCGGTCCATCCTGCAACGCACGGGCGGTCGCGGCGGGACCGTTGGGGCCCACCTGGCCGACCGTGGGGCTGTCGAATCGCACGCCCACCATGAACGCGGCCATGTAGAGCAGCAGGGCGAGGATCACGTTCATCACCACGCCGGCGCTCACCACCACCATGCGCTTCCAGACGGGACGCGAGGGATAGGCGTCGGGATCGCCGGCGCGATCGATCGCGACCAGATCCTCCTGGCCCTTCATGCGCACGAAGCCGCCCAGCGGCAGGACACGGAGGCTGTACTCGGTCTCGCCGACTCCGGCGGCCTGCAGTCGCTGCATCGTGACGGACTCCGGTGGACAGCCGAAGCGGCGCTCCATCTCGCGCGCGGTGCTGCCGGCGCGGAGACCGATGCCGCGACGCCACGCGACCACCGTGGGTCCCATGCCGATCGCGAAGTCCTCGACCCGGATGCCCGCCCAGCGTGCGGCCAGGAAATGCCCCAGTTCGTGCACCGCGATGAGCAGGCCGAATCCAAGCACGATCAGCAGGATGTTGGAGCCGTCGCCGAGGAGCTGCATGGTGGGACCTCCTGCAGGAGGAACACCAAGTCTAGGTCCGCGCGATCGTGTCCGTGCGGGTCGACGCGAAGAGGCGCGCCTCGCGGTCGGCGCGTTCGGCGTCGGCCAGCGCGTGGATCGGTCCGTCCGGCAGTTCCGCGAGCGCTTCCTGCACGACCTGCGCGATGCGACCGAATGGAATCTGGCCGGCGAGGAAGGCGTGCACGGCCACCTCGTTGGCGGCGTTCAGCGTGGCGCCGGCGCTGCCGCCACGACGGATCACCTCGTGCGCAAGGCGCACGGCCGGAAACCGCGCGTGGTCGACCGGTTCGAAGTCGAGCTGTCGCAGCGTGGTCCAGTCGAGCCGCCTGGTCACGCCCGCGTGCCGGTCAGGCCAGGTGAGCGCCATCTGGATGGGCAGCTTCATGTCGGGCGGCGAGAGTTGCGCGATCACGCTTCCATCCCGGAACTCGGCGAAGCCGTGCACGATGCTCTGCGGGTGCACGATCGCCTCGATGCGCTCCGCGGGAAGCCCGAAGAGCCAGTGTGCCTCGATGAGTTCAAGCGCCTTGTTCATCAGCGTGGCGCTGTCGATGGTGATCTTGCGGCCCATCTGCCAGGTCGGGTGGCGCAGCGCCTCGGCGGGCGTGGCGGCCGCGGTGCGGTCGGCAGGCCAGGTGCGGAAGGGGCCGCCGCTGGCGGTGATCACCACGCGCTCCAGTTCCTGCACGCGGCCCGATCGGATGCACTGCGCGAGCGCGCTGTGCTCGGAGTCGATCGGGAAGAGCTGCACGCCCCTGGCGGCCACGCGCGACATGACGAGACCACCCGCCGCGACGAGCGTCTCCTTGTTGGCGAGCGCGATGTCGCATCCCAGTTCGATCGCGCGAAGCGCGCTGGCCAGGCCCGCGAAGCCGACCATCGCGGCGACCAGCAGGTCGCCCGGGCGCGCAAGGTCCTCGACCAGCCGAAGCGCTGCCTCGGGTCCGGTGCGGACATGCATGGATGATGGGAGCGAGCGCGCGGCGTCGGGATCGGCGATCGCCACTTCATGAACGCCAAGCGCACGCGCCTGCTCGGCCAGCAGCGCCGCGTTCGAGCCAGCGGCCAGTCCGATCACCTCGAAGGCCACGCCCTCGGAACGGAGATGCTGAAGCACCTCCACGGTGCTGACGCCGATGCTCCCGGTGCTGCCGAGCAGGATCAGGCGCCGCGTGGCCACGGTTCAGCCGTCCTTCTTCATCGCGTCACGGGCGGCGCCTGGCGTGAGCTGACGCTTGCCCAGTCCGAAGATCGATCGGAAGGTGAACTTCGGCTTGGAGGCATCGCCTGCGGATGGAGCCGGCGCGGCCGGCGATCCGCCGGACGAGCCACTCGAGCCGCCGGCGTTCGAGGCGGACGCGCCGCCCGAATCCGCGGACCCCGATCCGCCACCGTCGCCACCCTCGCCGCGATCGCGGCCGCGGCCGCCGCGACGACGCCGACGACGACCGCGGCGCTCGCCGCCTTCGTTGTCATGGCCTTCGCCACCAGCGCCTTCTGCGCCGCCTTCAGCCGATCCCTCGGCAGCTGGAGCGTCTTCGCCCGATCCGCCTTCCGCGTTCGGCACGCCTTCGGCACCCGGTGCACCTTCGCCGCGCTCGCGATTGCGTCCGCGTCCGCCGCGACGGCGTCGTCGACGGCGGCGGCCACCTTCACCGCCGTCGCCACCTTCGCCTGCGGGCGCGCCGTCGCCACCCTCGCTGGCGGGGGCGCCATCGTCCGAAGTCTCATCGCCAGCGGTGTCGGCCGATCCTTCGCCGCCTGCGGTCGGCGTCTCGCCCGGCTCGCGGTGACGATCACGTCCGCGACGTCGTCGGCGCCGGCGGCCGCGCCGCTCGGAACCCTCGCCACCATGCTCGCCCGAGCCGTCGCCAGCCTCGGATTCCGCTGCCGCTTCGTCCTCGGGCACCTCCTCGCCAGCCGCACGGCGCTCGGCGTCGCGCGCCTTGCGCTCGGCTTCCCTTGCGGCGCGCTCCTGCGCTTCCTTCTGTCGAAGCGCCACGAGCACGCTGGGCTCGTCGTCGGCCACCTCGGGCAGGTCGTCGAACGCCCCGGACAGCAGCATGGCGGTCGCGTCGGCGGGCTGCGCCTTCTTGCGTCGTCGACGGCGGCGGCGGGGCTCGGAGGCCTCACCCGACTCGTAGGCCTGATCGACGGTCTCCTCCGGCGGTTCCTCGGGCAGCTCATCCAGACGCGGCAGCGCCGGGGTGGGCAGTCGCTCGATCTCCACGTCGGCGCCACGATCGTCGTAGGCGTAGAGGTCCACGCGATCACCCGCGATCGCCTCGCTGATGCGCACGTCGATGCGCTTGCCGGTCTCGCGCTCGATGTCGAAGATCTGGTCGCGTCGGCTCGAGAGGAGCACGCTCGCCACGCGCACGCTGCACACCATCTCCACGCGATGCACGCGGTCGCTCCCGAACAGCGTCATCACGCGGCGCAGGGACTCGCCCGCGGTGCTGTCCGGAATGCGCACCTCACCGCCACCGGCGCAGTGCGGGCACTCCGCGAAGTGGGCCTTGCGCACGCTTGGGCGCATGCGCTGGCGCGTGAGCTCGACCAGGCCGAACTCGCTGATGCGCGCCACGGTGGTCTTGGCGC
>JBMOGS010000035.1:0-27510 GCA_049318245.1 Phycisphaerales bacterium
AGCTTCCGCTACTTCTTCACGCGCAAGCTCATGTTCGTCAGCCACTCGGACGCGGTCGCCGTCTTCCCCGGTGGCTTCGGCACGATGGACGAGATCTTCGAGGTGCTCACGCTGGTGCAGACCGGCAAGAGTCCCATCGTGCCGATCGTGCTGGTGGAGGGAAGCGGCGCCGACGGCCAGCCGCTCGGCTACTGGAAGCGCTGGGAGTTCGGCGTGGTCGAGAACCTCCTCTCGCAGGGCTGGATCAGCGCCGAGGACCCGGGCCTGTACGAGTTCGCATCGAGCCCCGCCGACGCCGTGCAGCGCATCCTGCGCTTCTACCACCGCTATCACAGCAGCCGCTACGTGGACGACCATCTGGTGATCCGTCTGAAGCGGCCGCTCACCGAGGCGCAGGTCGCGGAACTTGACGCGGAGTTCCGGCCGCTCGTGAAGACCGGCACGATCCATCAGACCGGCGTGGTCGAGGGCGAGGAGGAGCACCACACGCTTCCCCGCCTGCGCTTCCACTTCGCCAAGCGCGGCTTCGGCAAGCTCCGAAGGATGATCGACCGCATCAACGCGTTCCCGGAGGCGTGAGCGCGCGGCACGCCATCCTGGTGGCACTGGCGTGCGTGACCGCGTGCGCGCCCGCGCCAAAGCCCGCCACGTCCAGCCTCGATCCCGAGGGACGCAACGATGGCATCGAGAGCATGCGCTACGCGTTCGCGACCGAGGCGCCGCGCATCGAGGCCGTCACCGCCGCGTTCGCCACGCGGGTCTTCCCGCTGCCTGCCGACCGTGAGCGACTGGCGCGCGAGGGCGTGCAGGCGGCGATCGTGCGCTCGTCCGATCTGGGCGAGATCCGTCGACGCCTCGGCCCCATCACCGAGGTCACCCGCTTCCCCATCGGCCAGGCCAGCAGCTGGACCGAACTTGTGCGCCGCGACATGCGCGCGGGCGAGCGGATCGGTGCAGGGACGACGGTGCTGCGCAGCGAGGGTGGCGAGGCGCGCGTGAGCGTGCGTTCGTGGCTGGTGCCGGACACGCAAGGCGGATGCGCGCATGTGGAGGTCGTGATGCATCTGGTCGAGGCCGGCTCGCGGCGCGCACCGCAACCGGGCGAGCCTCCGGATGGATCGGTGGCGGCCGACAGCGTCATCGAGTGCTGCCTGCAGGATGGCGAGGCGTTGCTCCTGCTGCCAAGACCGCTGCCCGCCGTCACCAAGGGCCCCGCGACGGGCGCGGATCTTCCACCACGGATCGGCACGCTTCTGCTTGGAGAACCGCTGCGGCGGCTGCCGGATGGGGCCCAGCATGGCTACGCCACGGCCCTCGCCATCGCGGCACGCGTGCCCCCCGCCATGCGACCACCCGAAACCGGCCTGGTGGACTCCGACGCCCCGATTCGGGACACTGTCGGCACGGCCATCGGGCCGAACCCATGAGCCTGCCCACACCCACCAACCTGCGTGAACGCTTCCGCATGCGCCGGCGCGCGACCGACCGACGACCGATCCCGGGCCTCGCGGTCATTCCCGCGCTCATGACCCTGGGCAACCTGCTGTGCGGCTTCGCGGCGATCCACTACGCCGCCATGCCGGTCGCCACCAGCGAGATCCTCGGCTGGAGCACGCTCACGGTGGCCGGATGCCTGATCTTCGCGGGCATGTTCCTGGACGCGCTCGACGGCAGCGTGGCGCGCCTGACCCGCAGCACCAGCGACCTCGGCGCCCAGCTCGACTCGCTCGCCGACATGGTGGCCTTCGGCGTGGCCCCGGCGTTCATGATGCTTCGCCTGGTGAGCCACTACTACGGCCCCGAGCACTACACCGGCGTGCTGGGCCCGGACGCGGACAATCTCTACGCGCGTGCCACATGGACCATCGCCGCGGCCTACATCTGCTGCACGGCACTGCGACTCGCGCGCTTCAACGTGGAGACCCCGTCGGCAAGCGCCGAGGATCACCGCTGGTTCCGAGGCCTGCCCTCGCCGGGCGCCGCGGGCTGCGTCGCCAGCCTGATCCTGCTGCACCAGCACCTCCTGGTGAAGCGCTTCGGCGGCGAGTTCCCCCCGGGCGTGGAGAAGACGAGCAGCCTGATCATCCCGCTGGTCACGCTGCTGGCCGCGCTGGGGATGGTGAGCACCATGCGCTATCCGCACCTGATCAACCGCTGGGTGATCGGGCGCAAGGATTTCCGCGCGCTCGTGCGCATCGTGATCCCGATCGTGATGGCGGTGTGGTGGCTGCAGGTGGCACTGGCCGTGTGCTTCGTGGCCTACGCGCTCACGGGACCGATGGGTGCCATGAATCGCCGGGTCCGACGACGCGCGCACCCAATCCTGCCGCCTGCATGAACCTGCGACGCGACGTGGCTACGATCGGTCTTCCATGACCACGCTTCCACAGGTTCCCGACGCGCAGGGCCGATTCGGCAGGTTCGGCGGCCGCTACGTGCCGGAAACGCTCCTCTCGGCGCTGGAGCAACTGGAGGCCGCCTACGCCGCCGCGCGCGCCGACGCGTGTTTCCAGCGCGACGTCGACACGCTGCTGCGCGACTTCGTGGGCCGCCCGACCCCCTTCGCCCAGGCGGAGCGCCTGCGCGAATCAGCCGGGGGCGCGCAGATCTGGCTGAAGCGCGAGGACCTGGCGCACACGGGCGCGCACAAGATCAACAACACGATCGGACAGGCGCTGCTCGCCAAGCGCCTCGGCAAGCGCCGGATCATCGCCGAGACCGGCGCCGGCCAGCACGGCGTGGCCACCGCGACCGCGTGCGCGCGCCTGGGCCTGCAGTGCGAGGTCTACATGGGCGCCGAGGACGTGCGGCGCCAGGCACTGAACGTGTTCCGCATGCGGCTCCTGGGCGCACGAGTGAACGCCGTCGAGACGGGCAGCCGCACGCTGAAGGATGCCACGAACGAGGCGATGCGCGACTGGATGGGCAGCGTGGCGGACACCCACTACATCATCGGCAGCGTGGTGGGCCCCCACCCCTTCCCCATGATGGTGCGCGACTTCCAGAGCGTGATCGGCCGCGAGTGCCGCGCGCAGAGCCTGGAGCGGCTGGGCCGGCTGCCCGACGCGGTGGTCGCCTGCGTGGGCGGCGGCAGCAACGCCGCGGGCATCTTCTTCCCCTTCGTGGGCGATGCGGGCGTGCGGCTGGTCGGCGTCGAGGCCGGCGGCCGCGGCACCGCGCCGGGCGAGCACGCGGCTCCGCTCTCGTTCGGCACGCCGGGCGTGCTGCACGGCTCGCTCAGCTACGTGCTGCAGGATCCCGCGGGCCAGACCGCCGACGTGCACAGCTGCAGCGCAGGACTGGACTATCCGGGCGTCGGCCCCGAGCACAGTTTCTGGAAGGACACCGGTCGCGTCGAGTACGTGGCCGCGACCGACGATCAGGCGCTCGACGCCTTCCGGCTGCTGGCGGAACGCGAGGGCATCATTCCCGCACTCGAGACCTCGCACGCCGTGCACGCGGCCCTGGACGTCGCGCGTGGCATGCGACCGGACCAGGTGGTGGTGATCAACGTCTCGGGCCGGGGCGACAAGGACGTGAACGAGGCGATCCGGTTGCTCGAGGCGCGCGGCGACCGCGTCTGAGCCCGATCACTTCTTCGCGGGCGTCTTGTCGGTCGCCTTTGGCGCGATCTTCAGGTCCACTGCGAGCGGGTTGTGATCGCTCGCGTAGCCAGCGGGCTTGTCGCTGCCCGGCTGCGACGACTTGGGCACGCTGAGCACGAAATACGAGCCCTTCTGCCCCTTCTGGAACAGGTTCGGCGACAGCAGGATGTAGTCGATCGAGCGTTCGATCGGCTTGCCCGGCTTGTCCTCCGGCACGAAGGAGTGCGTCAGGAACTTGCGACGATCGCTCTTGGCTGAGCCCTCGCCATCGTCGTCGCCCTTGCTCGCACCGGGGCGAAGTTCATACGCGCTGATCAGGCCTCCGAGCGCCTTGTCCCGAAGCGCCTTGGCGGTCATGTCGGTGGGCTGGGCGTTGAAGTCACCCACCACCGCGATCTGCGCATCCTTGTCCTTCGCGCGCACCGCATCGATCAGGTTGACCGTCGACAATGCCTCGAGCTCCCGCTGGTACGCGAACTTCTTGCCACCCGCCTTGAAGTGCACCACGAAGAGGTCCAGCGCGCTGCCATCGGGCAACTGGACCTTCGCGTGCAGCGGACTGCGCTGGAAGCCTCCGCCACCCTCGGTCTCGTCGGGGTCGGCCCATTTCTGGCGCTTGCGTTCGGCGGGATCCTTCGGCAGACGCGCGGCTGCGCCGGCGATCTTGACGTCGGGATAGATCTTCACGTCGAGGATCGGGAATCGGCTCAGCACCGACTGCTCGACGCCGCGGTAGTAGCCCACCTCGCGGCTCGCCAGATGCTCGTAGCCGAGGTCCTTCAGGTACTGGTCACGGAACCAGCGCAGGCATTCCTCGCTCTCGACCTCCTCCAGCGCAAGCACGTCGGCATCGAGCGCCTTGATCGCCGCGGCAAGGTTCTGCAGCCGCGTGGCGTCGGTCTTCATCTTGTTGTCGTCGTAGTCGCCCGAGAGCCCGGGGTCGTCCTTCTCGTCGAACAGGTTCTCGACGTTGAATGCCGCCAGACGGATGCAGCCCTCGGCCTTCCTGGGAGCCGTGGCCACGCCGATGGGTTGCGAGGCCTTCCCGTTGTAGGTGTTCGGCTTCTCCTGACGTGGCGCGGGCGCGGCCTGCGCGAAGGCGAGCGACGCGAGCAACACGGCCAGCAGTGCCACGGCGGTTGGACGAGACGTCGGCATGCGGCCGAGTGTACGACGGGCGACGGCTACCATCGCGCAATGCCCCCAGGAAGCAGTCGCTCGCGATACACCGCCTATCGCGCCGAACAGCGCGAGCGGCGTCGACGTGCCGAGCGCACGATCGTCAGCTTCCACGGCACCGAGCGCAGCCTGAAGCGCCAGCGCAGTTTCGGGCAGCTCTTCCGGAGTTTCCTTGGCGCGCTCCGACCCTACCGGGGCGCGATGACCATCGCGCTCGGCACGTTGACGGTGGGCACCATCCTGAACCTGGTGCCACCGGCGGCCACGAAGATCGCCATCGACAACGTGTTCATGCGCCAGCCGCTTCCGGCCTCGCTGGCACGGTGGCTGCCCGAACAGGCGGTGCGCGATCCCGCGACGCTTCTCACCTGGATCGCCGGAACGATCGTCACGCTCAGCTTCTTCGGAACGGTGGTGCACCTGACCGGACGCTGGCAGGCCACGCGCGTGACCAAGCTGCTGCAGGCGTCGCTGCGGCGCACGGCGTTCCAGCATGCGGTGCACCTGCCGCTCGGCCGCATCTGGCAGCTGAAGTCCGGTGGCCTCACGAGCCTCCTGCGCGAGGACGCCGGCGGCGTGGCCGAACTCGTTTTCAGCATGATCTACAACCCGTTCCGGGCGCTCGTGCAGCTGGTCGGCATCCTGACCGTGCTGGCCTGGACCGACTGGCGCCTGCTGCTTGGTGCCGTGCTGCTGCTTCCACTCGTGTGGTTCAGCCATCGCACGTGGATCGGCCGCATCCGGCCGCTCTATCGCGACATCCGGCAGCAGCGCAGCGAGGTGGACGCGCAGTCCACCGAGACCTTCGGCGGCATGCGCGTGGTCCGCGCCTTCGCGCGCGAGCGCAGCGAGTCGGGAAGGTTCGCCACCGGAAGCCACCTGATGGCGCGTCAGGAGATCCTGACCTGGTGGTGGAGCCGCGGCATCGAACTGGCATGGGCGCTCTTCGTTCCCATCGGAAGCGCCCTGCTGCTGTGGTACGGCGGCAAGCAGGTGCTGGGCGGCTCGCTCACGCCCGGAGACCTGGTCCTCTTCATGACCTATCTCGTCATGCTGCTCGGACCGATGGAGGCGCTCGCCTCGAGCGCGACCAACTTCCAGACGAACCTGGCCGGGTATGACCGCACGCTCGACCTGCTCTCGGAGTCGCCCGAGCTGCCCGACCGCGTGGGCGCCCGCACGCTGGACCGCGAGACCGTGCGTGGCGACATCGCCGTCGAGGGCCTCACCTTCGCCTATCCCGGGGCCACCGAGAACGTGCTCACGGACGTCTCCTTCCAGGCGCGCGCCGGCGAGATGATCGCGTTCGTGGGCGCGAGCGGCGCCGGCAAGACCACGCTTTCGAACCTGATCGCCCGATTCTTCGATCCGACCTCGGGTCGCATCACGATCGACGGCACCGATCTGCGGGACATCCGCCTGTCGAGTTGGCGGCGCCTGCTGGGTGTCGTCGAGCAGGACGTCTTCCTGTTCGACGGCTCGGTCGCGGAGAACATCGCGTACGCCGACCGCGAGGCCTCGCGCACGCGCATCGAGGCCGCGGCACGCACCGCCTGCGCGCATGACTTCATCGCGGCCCTGCCGCAGGGCTACGACACGCGCATCGGCGAACGCGGCGTGCGGCTGTCGGGCGGCCAGCGCCAGCGCCTGGCGATCGCGCGCGCCGTGCTGGCCGATCCCCGCGTGCTCATCCTGGACGAGGCGACCAGCAACCTGGATGTCGAGAGCGAACAGTCGATCCAGCAGGGTCTGGCGAACCTGATGCGCCAGCGCACCTCGTTCGTGATCGCGCACCGGCTCTCCACGATCCGCCACGCCGACCGCATCGTGGTGCTGCGCGGCGGCCGCGTGGTCCAGCAGGGAAGCCACGACGAGCTCATGCAGGGCAGCGGACCCTATCGGGACATGGTGCTCATCCAGACGGCGCGGCCCGACCTTCGCACCGAGACCCGCACGCAGGCCGCCGGCTGAACCGGTTCAGGCGCCGGCCACGCGCCCCTTCCATTCACGTCTGCCCCGCGTGGCCACCCAGAGGCTGGTCCACTGGATGGCGGTCATCAGCGCCACGCCCACCGGGTGCAGCGCCACCGCGCTCCACGGCTGCCGGAAGCGCACCGCGAGCATCACCCGCGTCAGCAGCGCCAGCGCCATCGCCGCCATGGCCCCTCCGATCAGGCTGCGTCCCCAGGCTGCACCCGCAAGCGCGGCGAGGACCACGGCCCACGGCAGCAGATGACCGACCACGTGCATGATCGTGAAGAAGAGCAGCGTGCCGATCGATCCGAGTCCCTCGTAGGCGTTCTTCACGAAGCCGCGCCACGACTGCGCGAACCCACGGTACATGCGACACGACACCAGGTCCGTTCCGTCGAAGAGGTCGGTCCGCCCACCAGCGGCTCGAACGCTCCGCGGCAGCTTGATGCCGTCATGCATGCTGGCCTTGAACGCGGCGTGTCCCCCGCTGCGCCGCCACACCTCGCCACGCACCAGGAGGAACTGCCCGCAGCCGGCGGCGAGCGCCGGTCGTCGATCCCGCCGCATGAAACCCATCGGCAGGTAGCCAAGCAGCACGAAGTGGATCATCGGCACCATCAGTGCCTCGCCCAGCGAGCCGCAGATCTCGTGCGGGAAGGTGCTGACAAGATCGCTGCCGGACCGCTGCGCGAATCGAACCGCGGCGGCAACGGCCCGCGGGTCCAGCCGCACGTCAGCGTCGGTGAACAGCAGCCACGCGGCGTCACTCGCGCGCCCCATGCGCTCGCACCCCCACTGCTTGCCGTTCCATCCCTCCGGAAGCGCCTGCGTGGGAACCTGGATCACGCGCGCGTCCGACGCCGCCAGTCGGCGCAGGATCTCGGGGGTCGCGTCGGCGCTCTGGTCGTCGTACACGCATGCGCGCACGGGAACCTCGATCGACGCCAGCACGCCCTGCACGCACGCCTCGATGTTCGCCGCCTCGTTGCGCGCGGGAATGCAGACATCCACCCGATCCTGCACCGTGAGCGGTTCGCCCGACCGCGGCGGACGCCGGTACACCAGCAGATTCCACGCGGTCATCGCGCACGGGAAGGCCGCGCATCCGACCATGGCCCATCCGAGCACCGTGGACAGTTCGACCGTCATCGGCGGGGTCCTCGTGACGGGTCGATCCGGCCGGCTCGGCCCGTGAGCGCAAGCCACAGGTCGTACACCGGATGCACGCGCGCCGCGTCGCCGCCCACGATGCACTCGAACGCCGCCGCGTCGCGCGACCGCACCGCGGCGGCCAGCGTGCGCTGGTTGGACTCCATCGCCCCCTCCAGGGTTCGTTGCCAACCGACCAGACGCGGATCCGAAGGCGTCTCGACCGCCACCACCCGCAGGAACACCTCGGGGCGCGCGTCGGCCCAGAAGCCGTACTCCATCGCCAGGCTCCACGCGCGCATGCCCGGCTGCGCGGCAAGCAGCGCCGCCGTGCCGGGCCGCGGAACCACCGGCTCGCGCACATCGGTGAAGCGTCCCTGCGGCGTCAGCATGATCGTGGGCCGATGCAGCTCGGCCATCCGGCGCGCCACGTACGACCCCATCGCCGCCATCGATCGCGGATCATCCGGATCGATGCCGAAGATGCCGAGCCTGCGCAGGAATCGGAAGCGCGCCAGCTGCGAGGCGTCCATCGGCGACAGGTTGGAACGACCCTGGAAGAAGGATCGCCACAGCGCCACCGCGAGCATCGGATCCCACCACGAGCTGTGGTTCATCGCCACGACGGCCGGCTCCGTGCACGCCGCCAACTCGGCCAGCGCCTCGCGCGTGCCCGGCATGATCCGGACCGCGTGGAACCTGCCGCGCAGCTGCCGCAGCGCGTACCAGCCGAAGAACGCCGCAAATCGCGGGCTCCACGCGTCCTGGATGCGGACGCCGCTCAGTTCGCCGCCGCGGTCGCCCACGCCTCGGCTCCAGCGACCGCCACACGGCCCTCGGTGGGCAGCCCCAGATCACGCAGCGCCGACTGCGCGGCCGTCACACCGCTCATCAGCACCATCGGCACGCCGGGGCCTGGATTCGCGCTGCCACCCGCGAGGTACAGGTTGCGAAGCACCGCACTGCGGTTGCGGGGCTTGAAGCCGCCGTGCATGCGACCGTGGCTCGCCAGGCCATAGATCGCGCCGCCCTCGGCGTTGTACAGCCGCTCGATGCTGGCCGGCGTGAGATGCCGCTCCACCACGATGTGGCGCTCGATGTCCTCCATCCCGAAGCGCCTGAGCTTCTCGATCAGCACCGGACGGTACTGCTCCAGCATGCCGCCCGGTCCCTCCCAGCGCTGACCCTCGCGGCGATACGGCGTGTGGATGAGCGCATAGAGCGCTTCGCCGCCCGCAGGCGCCTGGGCCGGATCGGTCCGACTGGGCACGCAGAGATAGATCGTCGGATCGCGCGCGGGAATGCCCTTCGCGTAGATGTCGTCGAACTCCGCCACCGAGTCGCGACTGAACAGGAAGTTGTGGTGCAGCAGGTGGTCGTACTGCCGGTTCAGGCCCAGGTACAGCACCACGCCACTGCACGCCGGCGTGTACCGCGCAGCGATCGCCTGCTGCTCGCGCACGCTCGAGCCATCACCGAGCAGGTCACGGTAGGTGCGCTGCACGTCGCAATTGCTCACCACCAGATCCGCCTGCAGCGCGCGCCCATCCTCGAGCTCCACGCCCACCGCCACGCCACCGCGCTGCACGATGCGCTTCACGGCGGCACCGGTGACCAGCTCCGCATGTTCCTCGCGCAGGATCCGCTCGAGCGAGCGGGCGACCTGTCGCGTGCCTCCCATCGCGTACCAGCAGCCATGGTCCACCTGCGCCGAGGCGATCAGGCCCAGGATCGACGGCGACAGGAACGGACTCGAACCCACGTACTGCAGGAAGTGCTCGCTCAGCTGCCGCAGGTGCGGTTCGCCGATCCACTTGTGCACCGTGCGTGCCACCGTGCTGTGCATGCGCATCGCCAGCACGTCTCCCAGCAGGCCAGGGTCGTTCGCCGGCGGCTTGCGCATCAGGTCCACGATGCCACCGAGGTCCTTGTAGAAGAAGACCTTGTCGCTCAGGCGATACATCCGGCGACTCCAGTCGATGAAGCGGCGCCAGCCCTCGCCCGAGCCGCGCCCGGGGAACTGTCGGTCCATCGCGGCCGCCATGCGGCCCACGTCCTCCAGCAGGTCCACGCGCGTGCCGTCCTCGTACAGGCAGCGCCACTGGGGATCCAGTCGAACGAGCGAAAGGTAGTCCTCGGGCCGCCGCCCGCTGCGCGCGATGATGCCCCGCACCACCTGCGGCATGGTGAGGATCGTGGGCCCCATGTCGAAGCGGAAGCCCGCCTCGTCCAGCACGTTCATCTTGCCGCCCAGATGCGCGTTGCGCTCGACGACCGTCACCTTCACGCCGGCGGTCGTCAACTCCACGGCGGCCGCAAGTCCGGCCAGGCCACCACCCACCACGATCGCGCTCCGCGTCATCCGTGCTGCTCCTTGCCCGCGGTCACGGGCGATTCCACTGTCGTTCCGTCGATCACCGGCCGAGCGGGGTGCTCGAGGCGTCCAGGCGATCGTGCACCATGCCACCACCGCACCATGCGATCCAGCATGCCCAGCATCCGCGGCGGCGGCGGCTCCGCATCCGGCGTCCACGACGCCGTGCGCGAAACCGAGAGTGGCCGCGTGAGTTCCAGCAGTCCCGCCTCGCCGCGCGAGGCACCCCACCCGCTCTCGCCCCGACCGGCGATGGAGACGCCCGGGTGTCCCGTGGGCGTCACGCACTCGTTGAAGGTCACCACCGAGGAACCGAGCGACTGCACGAAGGCTTCGTTGCGCTGCAGCTGGCGCGCCGATCGCGTGAAGACGCTCGTGGCCAGCACATGCGCGATTCGACGATGGATCTGCATCGCCTCCTGCAGGCCATCCACCGGCACCACCGCCATCACCGGACCGAAGTGTTCGCCATGAACCAGCGGGGCGTGCGCCGGACAGTCCACCGCCACGATCGGACGCATCCATCCATCCGAGGCAGCCTCGGCCACGCCGCTCAGGCTGCGCGCGCCCAACGCCAGCGCCTCGCGCACCAGCGTCGTGCAACGTTGCGCCTCGGAGGCATCGACCAGACGAACCGGTCGCGCCCCGGCGGCGAGCGGTGCCATCGCGTCCAGGAAGGCCCGGTACACCGATCGATCCACCAGCGCACGGCGCGGCGCCATGCAGGTCTGGCCGGCGTTCATGGTGAAGGCGAGCCAGAGCCGTCGAGCCGCAAGCGCCGGATCCGCATCCGAGAGCACCAGCGCGCTGTCGCGTCCACTGAGTTCCAGCACCGAGGGCGTGAGCGAATCCGCGCACATCTTTGCAACGGCCAGGCCGGTGCCGCTGCCGCCCGTGAAGATCACCTTGTCGAAGGCGGCGCTCGCAACCAGGCGCTCGCCCTCCGATCGCGACGCATCCGCGAGCTCGATCCAGCCATCGGGAAGCCCGCACGACGCAGCCAGACGGACCAGCAGCCGCTGCGACTCGGGCGAACGCTCCGAGGGCTTCACCGTGACCTGATTGCCGGCCGCGATCGCCTGCAGCAACTGGATGCCCAGCAGCCCCGCCGGATAGTTCCAGGTCGCGATGATCAGCACGCGACCCACCGGCGCACGCTGCAGGGTGACGGTCCGGCCCAGGAGCCAGCCCGGGCGACCCCAGGCCGGGCGTGCGCCCAGGATCGATCCTGCGCATGCCTCATGCCACCGAATGGAGGCAAGCAGCGGCAGCACCTCGCTGACGTAGGCCTCGGACTCCGGCTTGCCGACTTCCTCGGAGATCACCCTAGCCAGATCAGGACCGTGAGCAGCCACAGCCCGTCGGAATCGCCGCAGCCATGTCCTGCGCTCAGGCCACAAAAGTGTCCGGCAGGCGGCGGGAAGATTCTCATCCACCAGGGTCATCGGGGGGCGATCCTACGGGGTTGCTTCGACCATTCCTTGCCTGCGGATTCGCATCGAATCCACCCCAACGAGCCGAACGAACTCCCATCATGATCGCCGAGGAACGCAGCGTACGCCACCTGTCCGATGTCGGCATCGTCGGCGCGGGCCCCGGAGGCCTGTCCGCGGCCATCCTGCTCGCGGCGAGCGGCGCGAGCGTGGATGTCTACGAGCGCCAGCCCGTCCTCGGCGGCCGGACCCGCCGGCTCAGCCTCGGCGAGCACCACTTCGACGTGGGCCCGACGTTCTTCATGATGCCCTACGTGCTCGACGAGATCCTCGCGGCCGCCGGTCGCAAGCTCTCCGATCGCGTGGAACTCACCCGCCTGGATCCGATGTACCGCCTGTTGCTCGGTCAGCCCGAGGGCGCGCCCATCACGCTCGATACCACGCAGGATCTCGCGCAGATGGCGTCGCGCCTCTCCGCGATCGAGCCCAATGATGGACCCGCCTTCCTGCGATTCATCGCCGACAACCGTCGCAAGCTCGCGGCCATGACGCCGCTGCTTCGCAAGCCGATCCGCAGCGTGCTGGATCTGGCCTCGCTCGACGCCATGCGCGCCGGCCCGCACCTGCGTCCCTGGCAGAGCCTCTACGACCACCTCAAGGGGTACTTCCGCAACCCCTCGATCCGGCTGTCGATGAGCTTCCAGAGCAAGTACCTCGGCATGAGCCCCTTCGAGTGCCCGGAGCTCTTCAGCATCCTGCCGTTCATCGAGTACGAGTACGGCATCTGGCACCCCACAGGCGGGTGCAATGCGGTGATGCGCGCCATGGCGGACATCGCCGAGGAACTGGGCGTGCGTTTCCACCTGGGTCGCAGCGTGGACGCGATCGAGTTCGAGGGCCGACGCGCGGTTGGCGTGCATGTGGACGGCGCGCTGCGTCGCCACGGCAATCTGGTGCTGAACGCCGACGCCACGCACGCCATGCGAACGCTCGTGCCCGCGCACCTGCGGCGCCGCTGGAGCGACGAGCGCATCGACCGCAGTCGCTACAGCTGCAGCACCGCCATGCTGTATCTGGGCGTGGATGGCGAGGTCGACCTGCCTCACCACACCATCTATGTGAGCCGCCAGTACGAGCGCAACCTCGCCGACATCGCGCGCAACGGCACGCTGAGCGAGGACCCGTCGATGTATGCCTGCAATCCCGCCGCCACGGACCCCACCATGGCGCCGAAGGGATGCAGTTCGCTGTACGTGCTGCTGCCCACGCCGAATGTGCAGCCCGGCAGCAACAAGGTGAATTGGTCCACGGACGCCGCCAAGGTGCGTGAGAGCACCATGCAGCAGCTCGAGACCGTCTTCGGCATCCCCGACATCCGCCGCCGCATCCGCGTGGAGCGACAGGTGACGCCGCTCGACTGGCAGGCCGAGGGCATCCAGTTCGGCGCAACCTTCAATCTGGCGCACGGGCTGAAGCAGATGCTGCATCGCCGACCGCATCACCAACTGCAGGACGTGGATGGCGTGTGGCTGGTGGGCGGCGGCACGCACCCGGGCTCGGGCCTGCCCGTCATCTTCCTGTCGGCGCAGATCACCGCGCGCCTGCTCTGTCAGCGCATGGGCTTGCCATGCGCCATCGATCAGCCTCCGGCGTCGAGCGCCATGCGTTCCGCTACTCTCGCCGCGTGGACATCACCTACGGCAGCTACCTGAAGATTCCCGAACTGCTGTCGCTCCAGCAGGTCGTCTCCAACCCGCCGGAACACGACGAGTTCCTGTTCATCGTCATCCATCAGGTGTACGAGCTGTGGTTCCGCCAGCAGCTGCACGAGGGCGACCGACTGTGCGCGCTGCTGCACGAGGGATCCTTCGAGCGCGCGCGCGGCACGCTTGCCCGCATGCTGAAGATCCTGAAGACCATGGTCGCGCAGATCGACGTGCTCGAGACCATGTCCCCCGTCTCGTTCCTGCAGTTCCGCGAGTTCCTCACCAGCGCCAGCGGCTTCCAGAGCTGGCAGTTCCGGGCCTTCGAGATGATGCTGGGCCAGAAGAACGCGAAGGCGGTCGAGCGCTACCCGGCGGGCTCGGCCGAACGTGCCGAGTTGGAGCGGCGCCTTCACGCGCCCTCGGTCTGGACAAGCTTCGCGCAGGGGCTCGCCAAGCAGGGTCACACCGTTCCACCAAGCACCCTGCACCGGGATCCCGCGATGCCTCCCGCCGCCGATCCGGCGATGCAGGCCATTCTGCTGCCGATCTACCGACAGATCGGCCCCATCCACGCCTTCTGCGAATCACTGGTCGACCTCGATGAGGGCGTGCAGGAGTGGCGCTACCGCCACGTGAAGATGGTCGAGCGCACCATCGGGTCCAAGCCCGGCACGGGCGGTTCCGCCGGCGTGCAGTACCTGAAGTCCACGCTCTTCCAGCCCCTCTTCCCCGATCTCTGGGAACTCCGAAGCGCGCTCTGAGGACTTCCCTCGCCGCGCCGCTCAGCGCACGCCGGTGCCCGAGGCTCCCACGATCCGGATGCGACCGTTCTGCAGGTCCCAGACCGCGCTCTCCGCCTGCACAGGAACGGGTTGCGCACGGGCGCCGCGCTGAAGCACCTTGATCATGCGGCCCGGTCGCGCGGTCACCTGCGCGATCCCGGTCGCCAGGTCGTAGTCGAAGGCATCGCACTCCACATCGACCTCGGGTGTGCGCACGAACACCCGCCCCAGACCCTCGATGCGTCGCAGCTGCACAGGCGCGCCCAGGTCGGCCGGCGTTCCCGCGGCCTTCGGCGCGTCCACGGACGGCTGCGAGGCGACACGATCCACGGTTGCCTGCAGGCGATCGCAGGTCAGCGTGAGCGTGTCCTGCTCGCGCAGTCCGGCGTGCAGCAGTTCCACGCCCTCGTCCAGGTCGATCCGGTACCGGCCCAGCACGTCCAGCCGACGCATGTCCAGGCGCTTGACCCACTTGAAGCGGGTCGTGCCGCGTCCGTCGAACAGCGACGGCGGCGCCGATCGCGCACCATCGTCGTCACGATCGAACACCAGCAGCGTTCCAGCCGAGGGCACCTCGGCCTCGCCGGTGGCAACCTCGTGGGTCACCTCCTCGGCCATCAGCCGGAACAGCCGCGGCTCATCCGATCGATCCGCGCGACCCCACGACCGGCTTTCCAGCTTCACGCCACCACGGGCCTGCACGCGCCGCACGCTGCCAGCCTCGCCAGCGGCCGTGCCGGCGCCGGTTCCCGCCGAAGCCAGCGTCAGCGTGGCCTGCGCGGCCTCCAGATCATCGCGCTCGGTCGCCGTGCGGCTCGCCACCGCCTTCACGGTGCCGTTCAGCTCCACCTCGCTGGCCTGCGAGTCCACGCGGCGGTACTTCAGGCCATCGCTCCACGTGGCCTCCATCGAGGCCTGCGCAGGCAGGGTCGGACGAGCGCGTGGCTCGGGCGACGCGTCGGCCACCACGGTGTCGAACGCCCGGCATCGGCCCGGACCCGGGGCCGCACCGACGCCCGCCCCGTCATCGAGCTCGATCAGCGACATGCCGTCAGCCGCGGTCGTTCCGCGCGCGAGCAGCAGGTCCGGTCCACGAAGTGTCACGCGCTTGGCGGAAGGATCCGCCTCCATGGCGTTCGCCCAGATGCGCGCGTCACCGCTCACAAGCGCCTGCACCGATCCGCGGGACTTCATCTCGGCCACGTCCACGCGGTCGGCCTGCGCGGGAGCGCCCACAACGGGTCGGAAGGTGCACTCCATGGCGTCGGTCCACAGCCGCTGCGACTGATCCAGCGCCGCCACCCGGCCCTCGGCCACCAGTTTCGTCGGTTGCGACGCGCCGTCTTCCAGCGGCAGCAGCGACAGTTCCACGCGCTCCGCCGCCAGACTGCTGCCTTCGGGTTGGCGCACGGCCCGCGCGGTGCCCTCGGCCAGCAGACGCGTCACGGCATCGCGACTCCCCCGCGCAACGCACTCCACCATGAGCCGTTCCGCCTCCAGGCGCACCTCGTCCGCGTTCGCGCGCACGGCGCCTCGGAAGTCCGCCGACCGCAGACGCGCCGCGCTGGCGCCCGGCTCGAATGCAAGCGTCACGCCGCGGCCCCACTCCAGGCGCACGGTGCGCGCCGACGCAGGCGCCGCAGCCACCTCGCGCTCGCCCGCTCCCTTCACGGCCTCCTCCGGCAAGGCGGCCACCGCCTGCACGGCTGCGCCGTCGGCGCCACCGAGGCGCATGCGACCGGCGCCATCGATCTGGCCCTGGCCGGTGCGTCGGTTCATGCCGAAGCGCGTCGCCTCCAGATCCAGTCGCGGACTCGCGAGCACGAATCGCCGGCCCGACTGCGCCTCGATCATCACGGCCTCGTCACCGGTCACGTAACGCAGACGACCGCAGTCGATCCGCGCTTCGCTGCGCTGGTCCTCCAGCCTGGTGGGCGAGCCCAGGATGTCCACGATCACGTCGTCCTTCGTCGGCGGCCGCTCGGCCTTGCCGTCGAGCAGCTCCATCGTCAGTCGCCCCGCGTACCGGATCTCCGTGCGCTCCATCACCGGCTGCACGGGTCCCATCGCGCTCGCCAGCATCGCCAGGCCGATCGGCATCGCGACACGCGACGGTTCGCCCGGGCGTGGCTGCGGCTCGACGTGCGCGAGGTTCTCGCCGATCGAGTTGCCCTCCAGCGAGAACACGGCCTCCAGTCGGTCACCATCGATGCGCGTGCGCTCGCCTTCACTCTCCCGCAGCACCTGCACGGATCGGTCCAGCGTGAGTCGGTAGAAGCGCGGCTCGATGGGGGCAGGCGCGATCGCCGCGCTTGGGCCGCGCGGTGCCGGCGGCAACGGCGGCTCGGACGCCGAGGCGGCCGCCGCGCCCACGCGACGCGTGATCAGGATCGGCGAGAGCGGCCGCTCCACCGTGAGGCGCTCGATGTTGCGGCCATCGGGCGTCAGCAGCATCGTGAGCCCCTCGCCCGCGAAGCGCAGCTGGTCCGTCACCACCTCCACGCGCTTGTCGCAGCGCACCTCACCCAGCCGGCTGTCGAAGAGCGCCTCGTCGGCCTGCACCACGATCGCCGGCGCATCCCGATCCATGTCCACCGCGCGCCCCCCGCTTGGCGCATACATGCGGATCACCACCGAACCGTCCAGACGTCCGCTCTCGATCGCGCGATCGGGCACCCGAAGGCGCCCGCGCTCTGCCCGCATGCTGATCACGCGCCCGCCCTTCGGGAACATCATCGCGCGCGGCTCCTGCATGCGCATCCACCGGTCGCGCTCGGGATCGATCCGCGAGGCGCTGTACTGCTGCGCCAGGCGACCCGTGTCGTCCGCCACCTGCACCCACGCACCCTGATCCAGCGACACGCCTCGCGACTCCAGCGCGGCACCGCCACCGGTGCCCTCATCGGCGCGCAGTGGACCCGGCGATGGAAGGTCCTTCGCACCCACGATGCGCGGCGACTTGGCGGCTTGAGGCGGCTCGGCCATCGGCTCGATCCACACCGCCACCAGCAGGATCACGGCTCCGAATGTCGCCGCAAGCGCCGTCGCCACAAGCGGCGCCCGGCCACGAAGGCTCACTTCTGCGCCTCCACCACGGCCTGCCACGCCCCAGCGGCCCGGAGCAGATGCTCGATGCCTTCGCGGACGGCGCCGTGGCCTCCGGGCGCACTCGCCACCCACGCGGCCATCTCGCGCACTTCAGGCACCGCGTCCGCCACCGCCATCGGGTAGCCCACGCGCGCCAGCAGCGGCATGTCGGGAAGATCATCTCCCATCGCGGCGACCTCGTCCGCCGGAATGTCCAACCGTTCCAGCAGCTGATCCAGCACCACCCCCTTGGGTCCGCTCGCCGTCACGACATGCGGCACGCCCAGGTCGGCCAGCCGATGCCGAAGCGCCAGCTCCCCGCGCCCCGTCACGACCGCCAGTTCCCGACCTGATCGCATCCACGCGCGCATGCCGAAGCCGTCGCGCACATGAAAGCGCTTGGTCTCCACGCCATGCCCGTCCACGTGAATGCCTCCATCCGTCAGCGTGCCGTCGGCATCAAGCACCAGCAGCCGAACACGGGCGGGATCGCTCGGACGAGGCATGCGACGAGTGTATCGCGCATGGCCGCAGTACCATGCCGAGAACGTGTCCTCCACCGATCTCTCCAGCCCCGTCATGCATGCCATGCACGCGGTGAGGACGGCCGTGCACGCCGACGCCACGGCCGAGGAGGCTCGCGCCCTTCTTCGCGAACGCAAGCTGGACCACCACCTCTTCTACGTGTACGTGGTCGACGCCGACGATCGCCTGCTGGGGCAGGTCTCGGCGCGACGGCTGCTGCTGAGTCACGGCAGCGAGCGCATCACCGATCTCATGCATCCGGCCCCCGCGGTCGTCGCATTCACCGACACCGTGGGACGCGCTTTCGAGTACCTGGCCACCTTTCGCCAGCTCGCCATTCCCGTCGTGGACGGGGAGCGGCGTCTTCTCGGCGTGGTGGATGTCACGGCCTGGACCGCCGACGCCGCCGAGCGCCTGGAGGGCGGGCGTGCGGAATTCTTCGGACGCCTCGGCGCCGCGGTCGAGGAGCACCGACTGGGCGGCCCGATCCGCGGCTTCAGGATGCGCATGCCCTGGCTCCTCTGCAACATCGGGTCCGGGCTCGGATGCGCGTTCATTGCCGAGGCGCACAACGAGCTGCTCGAGACGGTCATCGTGCTGGCCGCGTTCATCCCCCTGGTGCTCACGGTCACGGAATCGGTGGGCGTCCAGGCGGCCGAACTCTCCGTGGGCCTGCTCCGCTCCAACGCGTCGCTTGGGGCGTTCCTGCGTCGGCTGCGCACCGAGGCGGCCACCAGCATCCTGCTTGGGGTCACGGCCGGCGGAATCGTTGGCCTTTCCACGCTCATCTTCACCGATCCCGACGAGCGCAACCGAATCATCCTGACCCTGCTGCTCAGCGTGATCGCCGCGATGATGATCGCGGCACTCATCGGCTCGTTCGTGCCGCGCATCGTCCGGCGGCTTGGCGCGGACCCGAAGTTCGCGTCCGGTCCGGTCACCCTGATGGCGGTCGACGTGGCCAGCACGCTGACCTACCTCATGGTCGCGACGGCCTTCTTCGCGAATCGGGCGCCCGCGGTCAGCCCCTGAGCAGCAGCAGCGCGGCCACGTCGTAGGCCGCGTGCGTGCCAGCCGCGATGCCGAATCCACGCCAGTGGAAGAGCGTCCCGAACCAGCAGCCACCCAGCAGCAGGAACGCGAACTTCCAGGCATCCATGCTTCCATCCGCCAGCCGAAGCGGGTGGTACATCGCGAACAGGAGCGCGCTTGCCAGCATCGCCACGACCCACGCGCGCGACCCCTTCCATCCCGCGACATCCGAGAGCAGCATGTGCAGGCCCCCCATCACGGCCATGCGGAACACGAGTTCCTCGTAGACGCCGGCGCCCAGCGCCATCGACAATCGCGTCATCGCGTCCATGCCAGCGAACTCGGCGCCCGCCGCAGCCGGGGCAAATCGCTCCGCCCCACGGCCTGCCAGCAGGCCCAGCGGCAGCAGTGGCGCGGCAAGCGCCACGCTCTCCGCGTACATGCCCAGGATCGTCGTGACGCGCGCACGCCACGGAAACCTGCCGATCACCTGCCACGCCAGCAGCGTCAGGATCAGGCCCGCGGCGGGCAACGACAGCAGCGGCAAGCCAAGGTCCTCGGCCCGCACACCGAAGGCCTGGAACAGGCCCACCATGCCGCCGTGCGCCTTGTTCGTGAGCGTGCCCGCTCCACGCCGAAGCCACAGGGCAAGCCCGACCTCGTAGCAGGCGAGCAACGGAAACAGGAACAGCAGCGTCTCGAGCGGGCGGGTCGAGGCCTCGGGATAGCGAAGGACAGCCGCACCCCGAACGGGGCGCACCGGCGTCTTCCGGGATCGGGATCGGCTCACGCCTTCTTGGCGCGGGCGCCCTTGGCGGGCTTCGAGGCCGTCGCCGCGCCGCCGCCCTGCAGGGCCTTGAGCTTGCGCGCCATCAGGCTCTTGCGACGCGCCGCGGTGTTGCGGTGCATCGTGCTGGTGCCAGCGGTCTTGTCCACGGCCGAGGCGGCGTCACGGTAGGCCTTCTCGGCGGCGGTGGCATCACCCGTGGCGATCGCCGCAAGGAAGCCCTTGATGGCATCCTTCACGCGGCGCTTGCGCCAGTTGTTCAGGGCGTTGCGCTTCTTGGTCTGACGGACTCGCTTGGCTGCACTCTTGGTGTTTGGCACGTTTCTCTCCGAAGGGTCGGGGAGTATGCCCGGTTTTCCGTTCCGGGGCAAGTGGGCGGAATGCCGCGGCCCGCACCTTGACGGGCCGACGCCGGGGGCCGAAACTGCCCTTTCGGGCGCTTTCAGCCCGTTGGAGACCCCCCTCGAATGGCCACGCGCTCCGCCAGCACTGGCGTCCTCGTCACGCTCGTCATCTTCGTGATCCTCACGATCGCGCTGCTGGTGGGAAACATCCTGCAGTGGACCCAGGTGAAGTCGATCACCGAGGCCATGCGCAAGAACGACGAGATGTACAAGCGCATGGGCACCGGCGCCGAGATCGGCACGGATGACGTGAAGCGCCTGGAGACCATGGCCGGCTCCTCGCAGAAGAAGCTCATTCCGTACCTGGTCGACCTGAACCAGCAGTTCAGCGGACAGCTCACGGGCGACCGCGGCAAGGTCATCGACGACAAGACCCTTGCCGATGCGCTGAAGGCCATGGGCGTCGAGGAAGGCGGCACAGTCAAGTCGCTCGTGAACAGCCTGAAGGCCAGCGCCGAGACCAACGCGGCGGAACTCAAGAGCCTGAAGGAGCGCATGGATCAGGTGAAGGCGCAGATCGACGCCGCCTCCGCGAAGGCGGCGCAGGCCGGCACGCAGGACAGCGAGGTCCTTGCCAAGGCGTCGCAGGCGCTTGCGGATCTCAGCACCGCGTCCGAGGCGTACCGCACCGACGCCGAGGGCCTCAAGCAGGCGCTGGCCGGTGCGAAGCAGGATTTCGATCGTCGCGTCGCGGAAGTCAAGAACGAGCGCGACAGCACCGTGGACGGACTGAAGAACGACAGCGCGCAGCTGCAGACACAGCTCGACCAGGCGCAGAAGAAGCTCTCGCAGTTCGAGACCGGACTGCAGAACCCCGCCCTGCTGGTCGACGGCCACGTCATCGAGGTCAACGGCAGCGAAGGCCAGATCTTCATCGATCTCGGCAAGCAGCAGCGACTGCAGGCCGGCACCACGTTCGAGGTCTTCGAGACCCCGGAGCAGATCCGTTCCAGCGGCGAACAGGGCCTGCGTGGCAAGGCGAGCATCCAGATCATGCGCGTCGGCGATCTCACCAGCACGGCTCGCGTCATCCGCTCCACGCCGGGGCGGCCTGTCGTGAAGAACGACCTGCTTGCCAACGCGGTCTACTCGCCCAGCCATCGCTACCGCTTCCTGGTCCACGGCAAGTTCAACGTCGATGGTGACAAGTTCGCCAGCACCGACGAGACCCAGCTGATCGTCCAGCGCATCAAGGACTGGGGCGGCACCGTCTCGAGCGAGGATCGCGTGACCGGCGACCTCGATTTCGTGGTGATCGGCGAAGTGCCCGAGGAGCCCAATCCGCTCTCGCCCACGGCCAGTGACCAGGAGGTCGAGGGCTATCAGCGCGCGAAGGCCGCCAAGGACCAGTACGAGAAGATCCTGAGCGACGCCACCCGTGCACGCATCCCGGTGCTGAACTGGAACCGCTTCCAGTCCCTGACCGGCATGACGGACTGACGCCCGGGTGCACGCCGCCGCCAAGGCCCTCGCGCATTTCCTGCCCTATGCGGCGCTCCGGGCCGCGGCGTCGACGCTTCATCTCTTCAGCACCGAGGGCAACCTGCGCTTCGCCGCGGGGCTTGGGTCGCTCCTGGCGCACATCGGTCCGGCGCGGGTGCGTCGCGCCGAGCAGCATGTGCGACTGGCCTATCCAGATCTGCCCGACGGCGAGGCGCGGCGCATCGCGCACGCAAGCCTGCAGCACATGTTCCAGCTGTTCCTCGTGGACAGCCTTGCCGCGCCGCAGCAGCTCAACGAGCACGGATGGGCCAGGCACCTCGCGTTCGGCAAGGTCGACACCACCATGCGCCTGCTGCTGCAGGATCGACCGGCGATCTTCGTCACGGGTCACTCGGGGAACTGGGAATTCCTCGGCCTCGCGCTCAGCCTGCTCGGCTTCCGCATGAGCGCCCTGGCGCGACCGCTCGACAACCCGTACCTCGATCATTGGCTGCTCGACATGCGCCGAAGGCGCGGCCTCGAGATTCTCGTCAAATGGGGAGCCACCACCGAGGTGCAGCGCGTGATCGAGTCCGGCGGCCGCGTGGCGTTCATCGCCGACCAGAACGCCGGCGAGGATGGCATCTTCGTCCCCTTCTTCGGCCGCATGGCCAGCAGCTACAAGAGCATCGCGCTGCTCGCGCTGCGGTACAAGCTCCCCATCGTGGTGGGCACCGCCATCCGGCAGGGTGAACGCATGCGCTACCGCATCGAGACGGTGGACCGAATCGAGCCGCACGAGTGCGAGGCTGCACCCGACCCGATCTTCTACTGCACCGCCCGATTCAACCGCGCGATGGAGGAGGCCGTTCGCCTGGCCCCCGAGCAGTACCTCTGGATCCATCGCCGCTGGAAGAGCCGGCCCAGCTGGGAACGCGACGGCAAGCCGATGCCCGATCGGGTGCGCCGCAAACTGCTCGAGCTGCCGTGGATGCGGCCCGACGAGGTCGATCGGATCGCCTCGTGCACCGCGGAGATCGCGGCCTGATCTCCCGAACCGGCTCGCGACACGCGCGCGATGCCGCTACCCTCCGCCACCTATGGGTGCGAAGCAATTCGTGGTGCAGTCGAGAAGCCGTGCGGCGGATGGGACCCTGGCGCCCCTCGGATCGCGACGCGACATCGAATCCGCCCTCGCCTGCCGCAACACCATGTCCGATCATGCGGGCGGTGATCGTCTGTATGGCCCTGGCATCGAGATCGACATCGCCCCCGAGGAAGATCCCGTGCTGCAGATGCTTCTCACGATCAGCGACGAGGACATCGCCTGGGACGTGATCGTTCGCCTCGCCCGTGACTTGCAGTGGAAGATCGTGGATCCGAATTCGGGCCGCGAGCTCTCGCCCTGAGGCCGCGCCGCCCCGGGGGGCACTCAGTCCAGCTTTTCGCTCTCGATGCAGGCCTTCTCGCCGGCCATGCGCTTCTCGGCGTAGCGCTTCACCCAGTTCTCCCAGGTCTTGCCCGCCGCCGCGTCCTTGCCGGTGAAGGCGATGGCCGCGATCGATGCCTCGCCGATCGACTGCCGCGATCCACCGTCCTTGGGAAGCAGTCGGACTTTCCGGTCGGCCTCGGTGGCTCCGGCCTTGCGGTCGTACAGGAAGCCTTCCACGGTGGTGCCGTCGCGAAGCTCCACGGTGACGTCGCCACGGAAGTCACGTGCGGCCTCCAGCGCAGCCTCGAAGGCCACCGGATCGCCACGATCGACCCGGCGGGTCGACAGCATGCCGATGTCATCCGTGGCTGGCGGCGTCACCGCGAGACTCCCGACTTGGCATCCAGGTCCGCCAGCACTGCCTCATCCAGGCGCCGAATCAGGGCCTCAAGTTGCTCGACCGCGGTGTCCAGACTGTTCCGGCCAGTGGCCAGGGTCATGGGGTCGCCGCGACCCGCCTGCGCCCGGACTTCCAGAGCTGCAGCCTCGGCCTTCATCCGCTCCAGCAGACAGCACGCGTTCCGAAGGGCCCCAAGGCGCTCATCGGTCGGGTCAATGCCTTCGAAAGCCAGTGTGCCTGCGAGGCGGAGGCTGGGTGCATCCTGCGTACCAGCCTGCTTGGGCTCGGTCAGAACCGGCAGGTCGCCGGCCAACCGGGCGTGGGATCCATCCATGGGGGCATTCTCCGGGGTCTCCGACCCAACTGCAAGTGCTCAAATGTCTCATAACGCCACAAGTGGCGTCACCAACCCCGTTCTTCGGCTGAGCCAGCGCAGATTCCCCAACTTTCCGCCCGGTGCCGATGCCGCTCAGAACGGGAATGAAACCCCGCCATAGACCTGCAGCGAGTCGCGGCCGGGATTGTCCTCGCCCGTGTTGGCGTTCGAGATGTGATACCAGCGCAGCCCCCCCATCAGGCGAGCCGAGCCACCGATCGCCAGCGTGCCACCCACCCCTGCCCGCGGCGTGAAGTTCACGCGTCCGCCGTCACTGGGCACGGGCTCGTTCGTGAACAGCATCCCGCACCCGATGTCGCCGTACACGCTCCAATCGGCGCGGGCCAGGAAGTGCCAGCGCAGCATCAGCGAGGCGCCGCCGCCGCCCGCATCCAGGCCCGGCTGCAGGATCGCGTCGCCGCTCAGGCCGAAATCCAGGCTCACGTTCTGCATGAAGAACCAGCTCGCGCTCCACTCCATCTCCAGCTGGTCCGCGCCCTCGAAATTGCCCATCCACGAACCCAGCAGCTGCCAGCGCCACGAGTCCTTCACGCCAAAGGCCTGCATGACCGGGGCGGATGCCTGCCCTGCTCCGCTCGAACCCGTCGAGGGCGGTGGCGCCTGTGCCGGCGTGCGCTGCGACGCGCCGAGCGCAAGCGCAACCTGCGGCGAAGCCTGCGCGATCGCCGACTGGGGCGCCTGCACCTGCGCCGACTGGACCGCCGCCAAGACCGCCGCCATCGAGAAGATCTGCATGTGCGCGATGCTAGTGCCGCGCGACCTGGACCCCGAAAAACAACACCGCCGTCCGGTCGCTCCGACACGCACGGACGGCGGCTCTGCACGCCCCACAAGGGGGCTGCGAAGAAGTTTGGGCCGGGAAAGGTAGCGCTCGGACGGCCGCCTGTTCAACGCCACAGGCGACAGTTCCGTCCCGATTCATAAATCCATGCCTGGGCGAGGTTTCATGACCGCCGATTCCGGCCCGGAATGGCCGGTGGCAGCCCGGTCAGCCCGGTGGCGCTGGCGGGATGAGCGAGGGCGGCAAGGGAACCGCGTCCTTCGGGGGTTCGCGAAAAACCTCCGCCTCGCCGGCCCGGTCGGCCTGCATTTCGGCGGCACGCGCGTCGAGGCCCGTGCGCATCTCGCGCGCCCTCTTCACCAGCGCGGCCTCGTCCTTGTCGGTCGGGATCATCGTGAAATGCCACTGCACACGGCTCTCGAACCGGGCTGGAATGACTTCGCTGACCAGATCGCAGCCCACGAAGTCCCACACGGGCGCATCGGCATCACCGAACCCCACCACGGGCTCGAAGCCCTCGCGGCGCAGCCGCACGTCGTAGCGTCCGTAGTGCGTGAACTCGATCGTGCAGGGCGTGCGGCCCGCCTCGCGGTCGTTCACCCACACCCGCGCCCCCGGCGGATCGCTGGTGATGTCGATGACGCGACGGACACAGCCCGTGCAGAAGGCCGCAAGCAGCGCGATCGTGACCAGCCGGGCGAGCCGTTCCATGCGCACACTCTACCGACATCCGGCTAGCATCGCGCGCGTGGCACTGCTTGAGGCCAAGTCGCTGGTGAAAACCTACAACGACCGCAAGGTCGTCGACCAGGTCAGCTTCCATGTCGACCGCGGCGAGATCGTGGGGCTGCTCGGCCGCAATGGCGCGGGCAAGACCACCAGCTTCCGCATGACGATCGGCATGATCACGCCCGAGGCGGGCTCCGTGCACTTCAACGGGCAGGACGTCACGTTCCTGCCCATGTGGCGCCACGCGAAGGCCGGCATGGGCTACCTCAGCCAGGAGCCCAGCGTCTTCCAGCGCCTCTCGGTGCAGGACAACCTGCTCGCGATCCTGGAGACGATCCCCGGCCTCGCGCGCGCCGAGCGCCGCCGCCGCTGTGACGCGCTGCTTGACCAGTTCGGACTGAAGGTGAAGGCACGCGAGGAGGCGCGCACGTGCTCCGGCGGCGAGCGCAGGCGCCTGGAGATCGCGCGCGCGCTGGTGACCGAACCAACGCTCATGCTGCTTGACGAGCCCTTCGCCGCGGTCGATCCGCACACCGTGGAGGAACTGCAGGCCGAGGTGCGCAAGCTCGCCGCGCGCGGCATCGCCGTGCTGGTGACCGACCACAACGTGCAGCAGACGCTTCGCATCTGCGACCGCGCGTACATCGTGCACCAGGGCCGCAACCTGAAGGAAGGCGACCCCAAGTCGGTCATCAACGATCCGATGGTGCGCGAGGCCTACCTGGCCAGCACCTTCCGGGGCGACGAGTTCGACTGAACCTGCTCAGTCGCTGGCGCTCACGCGCTCCACGCTGACGCGCGAGATCGCGGTGGGACCGGCCGCCAGCACCTTCACGCGCGCCCCACCACCCTCGACCGTGGCGCCCACCTCGGGCACGCGACCCAATCGGCTCAGCACGAAGCCGGCGATCGTGTCGAAACCCTCGTCCTCGGGCAGGTGCACCTCCAGCCGCGCATTGAGGTCCGCCACCGGACAGCGGCCATCCGCCTCCAGCACCCCCGCGGAGACCTCTCGGAATCCGGGCTCCGACGCCTCGGGCGCGTCGTGCTCGTCGCGGATCTCGCCCACGATCTCCTCGAGCACGTCCTCGATGGTGACCAGACCGGCGGTGCCGCCGTACTCGTCGACCACGATCGCCATGTGCACCTTGCCGCGCTGGAAGTCGCGCAGCAGCTCGCTGACGCGCTTGCTCTCGGGCACGCGGATCGGCTCGCGCAGCAGCGGGCGCAGCTTGAAGTCACCCGCGGCGGCGCCCACCCAGCGGACCAGATCCTTCACGTAGAGCACCCCCACCACGTGGTCCAGGCTCTCCTCGTACACGGGCACGCGACTGTGGCCGTCGTCATGGATGAACCCGCGGATCGCCGCGAGATCGTCGGTGTACTCGATGCCCTCGATCGCGGTGCGCGGCGTCATGATGCTGCCCACCAGCGTGTCGCTGAACTCGACCACGTTCTCCATCATCTGCGCGCTGGTGGCGTCGATGCCGCCCTGCCGCTCGGTGTCCTCGATGCTTCGGAGAAGGTCCTCCTCGGCCTCGTCCTCGACCAGATTCGCGCCGACCAGGCGCTTCACCGCCTCGTCCACGATCTCGGCCGGCTTGGTGAGCGGGCGCAGCGCAACGTCCAGCAGCCGAAGCGTGGGCAGCGTGCCCGCGAGCAGGCCGGCGGCGGCGTAGCGGGCCACGGCCGAACTCACCACGCTCGTGAAGAACCAGATCAGCAGCGCAGCCACCGCGAACGATCCCAGCACCGGCGCCCAGGTGATCACGCCGTCCTTGCCCACCACCTCCATCAGCACCAGCGCGAAGAAGCCGATGCGGCCCATCGTGCGCAGCAGCGCCACCGCATGGTCCACCCGCTCCTTCCGGCCAAAGATCCACCGCCCGCGCTCCAGTCGACCCGATCGCTCCAGCCGTCGCTCGAGCGCGGAGTCGCTCACCTGCACCAGCGCCAGGTTGATCGCCGAGAGGAGCGTGGTCAGCAGCAGCACCACGACCGAGGCGAGCGAAAGCCAGGTCAGGGTCATCGAGGCGCCTCCGGAGCGAAGGTGGCCCCAACGCCGATGGCCGCCAGCAGTCGGTCTTCCTCGGCGTGCATGCGCTCGAAGTCGGCGGGCGTGCGATCATCGAATCCCACGGCGTGCAGCAGGCCGTGCAGCGCATAGAGCAGCAGCTCACGCCGCAAGTCATGTCCCATCTCGGCCGACCGCCGACGCGCCTCGTCCACGCAGACCGCCACGTCGGCCTCGGCGCCATCCACGAAGGTCAGCACGTCGGTGGTCGTGGGGTCATTCATGTGGCGGGCGTGCA
>JBMOGS010000036.1:0-27346 GCA_049318245.1 Phycisphaerales bacterium
TCGAGACGTTCGATGCGGTAGTGCTTGGTGCGCGAGAGTTGCGTGGTCCTGAACTGGCGCGTCACGATGGCGGGGGCCTCGGAGGCGTGAATCACCGGAATAGACGCGAGCGCCTGGTCGGTCCCGAACGCGATGCACGCCAGCGCCTCATCGAGGTGCAATTTCCGAGTCGGATCGTTGCGGTTCCAGTCGAACACGCGGAAGGTGGTGTCGCTGGGCGTCTGGATCTCGGCCACCGCGATGCCGGCGCCGAGCGCGTGGCAGAGCCCACTCGGCAGGTCGATGCAGTCGCCCGCGCGCACCTCCAGCTCGATCAGCATCGGGACGATGTCGCCGCCAGCTCGCAGCGTGCGCTCGAACGTCGCGCGCGAGACCTCGGGACGGACGCCACGCCAGATCCGCGCTCCCGGTTCCGCATGGAGCACGAACCACGTCTCGGTCTTCAGGTGCGCCGCGGGATTTGCCGCGGCAAACGCGGGACTCGGGTGGACCTGCACGGAGAGGTGCTCCGCCGCGTCGAGCAACTTCACCAGCAGGGGGAACCGTGCATGCTCCGAGAGCGACGCCCGGCCCATGATGCGTCGTTCATCCGTGAGGAGCGCCTCCCGCAGGGTGCTTCCCGCGTGCGCGCCGCCGTCGATGTGCGAGCACGCCGAGGGATCCGTGCCGGGCAGGTCCGCGAGCTCCCAGCTTTCGCCGATGGGTGGCGCGCCAGCCGCGGGTGCGGGGAACTTCCCGTGCTGCACGAAGGTCCGGCCGCCCCAGGCGCGCGCCTTGGCGATCGGGCGCAGCAGCATCGGCATGAGCGGTTCCATGCGCTCAGAAGGTCATGCCGGTGATGCGCGTCTCGAACACCAACTTGCCGTTCACGAACCCCTGCGCCTGACTCACGAAACGCCGGCGATTCTGCTCGACCAGCTTCACCACCAGATACAGCGTGTCTCCCGGCACCACCTGTCCGCGGAAGCTTGTCTCGTCGCAGCGGGTGAAGCCAAGGAAACCGGTCAGGTCCAGGCAGATCGTCTGCACCAGGCTGCAGAGCTGCGCCGCGGCCTCGATCATGAGCACGCCTGGCAGCAGTGGCCGGCCTGGGATGTGGTGCGGCACCCAGAATTCATCGTGGCGCACGCGCTTCAGCCCCACGGCGACGTGGCTCACCCGATCGAAGAACACCACGTCGTCCACCATGCGCATCGGGCCGGTCTGCGGCAGCACGCGGTCGATTTCGGACGCGGGTATGGCGCTGCGGGTCAGGTCAAGCGTCGAGAGATCAAGAAGGGGTTCGCTGGCCAAGGTGGTCTCGCGGAGGTGAGGGAGGGAAGATAGCCCAATCGGGGTTCAGAGGTCCGGGAAGCGACAGCCGGGAATCTTTCCGTTACCATGCATGGATAGGCGGGGTGCGCCCGCCACCAACCCGAGGAGGCACTTGACGATGGAAACGTATGAGTTGCTGAAGCGCAAGGTTGAGGAAGTCGCGGATGACATGGCCAAGGCCTTTGGTGGCAACAAGGCCGCCGGTACCCGTGTTCGCAAGGCGATGCAGGACATCAAGGCCGTGTGCCAGGACATCCGCGTGAAGGTGCTTGAGGTCGGCCGCACGCCGCCGCCTCCCAAGGCCTGAGACCAATCCCGGATCGGTTGTGGATTGTCAGGGGCTGACGAGACCGCTCAGGTCCGCAGCCCCTTCACCATTTCAAGGCATGCCTTGAAGCTGGGGTGGGTCGCGTCGCCGATCAGTTCGTAGATCGCGGAGAGCGATCCCGTGCGGACGGCGCCCGCTCGCTCCATGCGTGCGCAGGCGTGCGCGATCTGCGCCTCCTGACTGGCCGAGATGCAATCGGTGCACAGGAAGACCTGTCGACCCGAGGCGAGCAGGTCCAGCGTGGTCTGCAGGATGCAGACATGCGCCTCGATGCCGCACACGATCACCGTGCCACGGTGAAGCGCGGCGAGCGCGCCGGAGACCTCGGGCGTGACCGAACTGAAGCGTGTCTTCGTGAAGAGCGGCGTTCCCTCGGGCAGCGCGTTCTTCACGCCGGCCACGGTGTGGCCAAGGCCGCGGGGATTCTGCTCGGTGGCGATCACGGGAACGCCCAGCGCGCCCATGGCACGGCAGAGGATCGCGGCGTTGTGCACGAGCGTGTCCCAGCCGTGGATCGACGCGGCGAATCGCTCCTGAATGTCGACGACCAGCAGCGTGGTGTCGGTCGCGCGAAGTCGGGGGATCGGCATGGTCAGACTCGGAGCGTGGGTTGATGGGCGAGGGTCGCGGCGTGGCGCGCGCGGATGGGCGCCGCGACGCCGGTGATCCATCGGTCCACCTGTTCGGCGCTGCGACCGGTGAGGCGCACGGGGTCGAGCGCCGCGGCAAGATCGACGCCGCGGAACAGCGGGTCGCCGGCGAGGCGCGTGGCGAGGTCGTTCGATTCGCCGCGCTTCACGCGATCGGCGGCGGCGAGCGCGTGCGTGCGGATCGCCTCGTGGGCGTGCTGACGGTCGGCGCCGGCCTTCGCGGCGGCCATCAGCAGGTCCTCGGTCGCCACGAAGGGCAGTTCCTGCTTCAGGCGCGCGGCGATGGTGGCCTCGTTCACCACGAGTCCGCCGAGCACGTTCGTCATCACCTCGATCGCCGCGTCGAGCGCCAGGAACGCCTCGGGCAGCGCGAGTCGGCGCGCGCTCGAGTCATCCAGCGTGCGTTCGAGCCACTGCTCGGCCGCGGTGTCGAGCGCGACGGGCGCGAGCCCCATCACGAATCGCGCGAGGCCGGTGGCGCGTTCGCAGCGCATCGGATTGCGCTTGTAGGGCATCGCGCTGGAGCCGACCTGTTCCTTCTCGAAGGGTTCCTCGACCTCGCGAAGATTCGCCAGCAGTCGAAGATCGTTCGCGCACTTGTGGATGGCGCTGGCCGCAAGCGCGAGCGCGTTCAGCACCAGCGCGTCGAAGCCGCGCGGATAGGTCTGTCCGCACACGGCCCAGGTTCCGTCCTCGGGCCAGCCGAGACGCCTGCACACGCCGCGCTCGAGGGCATCCACCTTCGCGCCGTCGCCGAGCAGCGCCAGGAAGCTGAATTGCGTGCCGGTGGCGCCGCGAAGCCCCTTCAGCCGCACCTTCGCCTGCGCGGACTCGACTTCCTCGAGCGCCATGGCGAAATCCTGGCCCCACAGCGTGGCGCGCTTGCCCACGGTGACGGGCTGCGCGGGCTGGTAGTGCGTGAAGCCCAGGCAGGGCAGGTCGCGTCGCGCCGCGGCGAAGGTGGCGCAGCGGTCCACCAGGCGCGCGAGGCCCGACGTCACGAGCGACAGCGCGTCGCGCAGCAGCATGGCGTCGGCGTTGCAGACCACGTCCTGGCTGGTCATGCCAAGGTGGATCACGCCCTTCGCCGCGGGTGCCGCCTCGCCGAAGGCGTGCACATGCGCCATCACGTCGTGGCGCAGGCGCGCCTCGTGTCGAGCCGCGCTCTCGAAGTCGATGCGGTCCAGATTCGCGCGCATCTGCGTGATCGCCTCGTCGGTGACGGGCAGGCCAAGGTCCTTCTGGGTCTCGGCCACCGCCAGCCAGATGCGTCGCCACAGTCCGAAGCGGCGCGCGTCGCTCCACGTGCGGCGCATCGCGTCGCTCGCGAATCGCGAAGCCAGGGCGCTCTGCCACAGATCCGTGGTGCGGGCCGTGTCGCTCACGGCGCGATGGTAGCGGGGGGCTGCACCTTCTTCGCACCCACGCGCGGCTCGGTGCCCGCACGCAGCCGGCCGATGTTCGCGCGATGCGTCAGCAGCACCGCCACCGCCAGTGCGCCGGTGATCACCATGGGGCGCCACGGCGAGCCGACGGCTCCATCCGAAGGCCATGGCAGCGTGATCGCGCACCAGAGGGGCAGCGAGCAGCCAGCCACCATGCTCGACAGGCTCACGATGCGCGTGACCCGCATGCCCACCAGCCACGCCGCCAGCGCCAGCAGCACGGGCCACGTCAGGATGGGCCACATCGCCACCATCGCCCCGAAGCCCGTCGCCACACCCTTGCCTCCCTTGAAGCCGATCCAGGGGCTGAAGACATGGCCAAGCAGCGCGGCGAAGACCGTTCCGCTCCACCACCACAGGTCGGCGGGCGGCAGGTCGGTCACTGGCGTGCCCAGCGCACCCATCGCACGCCCCGCCAGGATCACGGGGGCGGCGCCCTTCACCGCGTCCAGGAAGAAGCAGATGAATCCCCACGTGCGGCCGAGGGCGCGGCCCACGTTGGTGGCGCCCACGTTGCCGCTGCCGACCTTGCGAAGGTCCACGCCGTGCGCCTTCGCCAGGATCACGCCGAAGGGAACGCTTCCGGAGAGGAACGCGATGACGATCCAGATCGGCCAGCCACCCTGCATGCGCGCGATGCTAGCGATCCAGAAGCCGCAGGCAGGCGTGCAGCGCGTCGCCCACGCCGATCCGTTCCATCCTGCAGAAGCGCGCCACGCGGTCGGCCACGATCTCGGCGGGCAGGAAGGGTTCGGCGAGCAGCTGGATCTCGCGCGCCGGTCCTGCGGCCTCGTGCAGCGCGGCCCACCGAGGGTCGGTGGGTCCGAACAGGCTCACGCAGCGCGTTCCCATGCCTGCCGCCAGATGCCGCGGGCCGGTGTCGTTGGTCACGAGAAGGTCGGCAATCCCGATCGCGGCCTTCAGCGACCCAAGCGTGACGCCGCGGTCGATCAGGTTCACCGCGGCGTCGCCGCTGGCCTGCACCACGCGCGCCACCACCTCGCGCTCCGCGGGCCCGCCCGTCACGCACACGCTGCCGCCGCGCGCCGCGAGCAGGCGCTTCGCGAGCTCCCCGAAGCGCTCCGCAGGCCAGCGCTTGTCCTCGCGGTTGGCGCCCGGGTTCAGGATCGTGATCGGCCGCGCCAGGCCTTCCAGCAGGCGTTCGCCGGCGGCGCGCTGCGACGCCGAGCACGCCAGCGCGACGGTTCGATCGGTCACCGGGCGCCTTTGCGCCCACGCCACCAGGTCCGCGTACCAATCCACGGCGCTGCGCGGCACGCGGTCCTTCGGCGCCGGCAGCCGATGCGTGAGCATCCAGCCGCGGCCATCGCGTGACCAGCCAAGCCGGCGCGGCGCGCCGGTGGCAAGCGCGAACAGTCCGCTGCGAGGGCTGTTGGGCAGCAGCAGCACCGCATCGAGGCGCATGGCGCGGAACCGGCCCGCTCCGGTGAAGGGGCCAAGCCATCCACGCATGGTGTGCACGTGGAAGGCGTCGAGGAACGGCGCGCCCTCCAGCACGGCGTCAAGGCCCGGTCGCCCGAGCCCCTCGATGCGTGCGCCGGGCAGCGACTCGCGCAGCGCCCTCAGGGCGGGCGTGGCCATGACCGCGTCACCGACCCAGGAGGGCAGGACCACGAGAAGTCGCGAGACGCCTTGGAGAGGACCGTTCATGCGCCGGCCCAGAGTGGACCCGATCCCCCGTGCGAGCGCCACCACCCCTCGGTGGAGCGTCGCAGTTCGGCGACGAATCCCAGCGCGATGATCTCGCCACCCTCCACGGTCGCGGTGAGCGAGTGCGTGTTCCAGTCCAGCGCCGCCAGTCGCACGCCAGTGCGTTCGGCGAGGGACTCCGCCATCGCCGTGATCGCGTCGCGCAGTCGTGGTTCGCGCAGATCGGCATGGGGTGCCGCATGCAGCGTGATCACGCCGGCCGCCACCTTGGGCGCGTCCTCGTGGGCGATGCGCAGCGCCGCCTCGGCCAGGTCGTGCGCGAAGAAGTCCGCGTCGCTGCCGGCGCTGGGTGCACCGATCAGGATCGATCGACAGCCCGCCGCCGCACCGGCCTGCGCGTCGCGTTCCTGGTCGCCCACCATCCAGCTTGTCGCAAGATCAAGCGCGTGCTCGCGGGTCGCCTCCAGCAGCATGCCCGGCGCGGGCTTGCGCCACGGATGCTCGCGTCGGTAGCGCTCGACCGTGCCCTCGGGGTGGAACGGGCAGAAGTAGAACGCGTCGACCACGCGGGGAAGCCCGGTCTCCCGGCGAAGGATCGCCTCGAGTCGCGCATGGGTGGCGTGCACGGCGGTCTCGTCGTACCTGCCGCGCGCCACGCCGCCCTGGTTCGTCACGACCACCAGCGCGTAGCCCGCCAAGCGCAGGCTTCGCATGGCCGCGGCAGCGCCCGGCAGCAGCTGCACCAGATCCGGATCGCCGAGATCACCATCGTTCAGGATGACGGTTCCGTCGCGGTCCAGGAACACCGCGCGCCGCACTGCCGCGCGTGCCGCTCCGGCGGCGCCGCGCGGATCGCTCACACCACCACCGCGGGCTTGGGGTCGGGATAGTGGCTGTGCGGCACGCCGTCGCCGAAGCTCGTGCCAAGTGCGCGCGCCGCGCTGATGAGCGGATGGTCCTCGTTCACCAGCCGCTGCTTGCCCGCCGAATGCAGCAGATCCACGTCGCCGAAGATGTTGTTCTGGCGCACGACCATTCGATTTCGCCCGCCGTTCATCAGCGTCTGGATCGCGTGATACCCGAAGTGCGTGGCGAGGATGCGGTCCGCCGGAATCGGCGTGCCGCCACGCTGGATGTGGCCGAGCACCGTGGTGCGCGTCTCGACGCGGCAGAGCTTGGCCAGACCGTCGGCCACGCGCTGGCCGATGCCGCCCAGGCGCACCGGATCGGGGCTGTTGTGCACCATTCTGGCGACGACCTGTTCGCCGCCGCGCATCCGCGCACCTTCGGCCACCGCCACGATGGCGAAGCCCGGTCCCTTGTTCATGCGCTCGTCGATGTACTGCGCCACGCTCTCCATCTCGAACGGGATCTCGGGCAGCAGGATCACGTCGGCGCCACCGGCCACGCCCGCGGTCAGCGTGATCCAGCCGGCGTTGCGGCCCATGAGCTCGCACACCATCACGCGGTGATGGCTGTCGGCGGTCGAATGGAGCTTGTCCAGCGCCTCGCTGGCGGTGTTCACGGCGGTCAGGAAGCCGAAGCTGATCTCGGTGCCCACGATGTCGTTGTCGATCGTCTTGGGCACGCCGATGACGTTCAGGCCCTTGTCGACCAGCGAACTGGCCGCGGCCATCGTGCCGTCGCCGCCGATCACGATGATCGCGTCGAGCTGATGGCGCCTGGCCACCGACACGCAGCGGTCGGTCACGTCGCGGTAGACCGGCTGGCCCTCGTGGTCGTCACCCACGTGGTAGCGGCGGGGGTTGCATCGATTGTTGCTGCCGAGCACGGTGCCGCCACGCACCAGGATGCCGGCGACGTCCTTCGGCGACAGCGGGCGCACGCGGTCATCGATCAGGCCCTGGAAGCCATCCTCGATGCCTGCGACCTCGATGCCATATTGCAGGATGGCCGTCTTCACGACGGCGCGGATGACGGCGTTCAGACCGGGGCAGTCGCCACCACCGGTGAGCACACCGATGCGGCGGATGTTGGCGGGAGGGCTCATCATGGCAAGTCCCGGATTCTAGCCGCTGCCCCCGAGGACCTCGATATCCTGTCCGGCATGGCGGTGCACGGAAGCCTGCGGGTTGTGGTTGCGTGGGCTGGCCACTCGCTCGCGCTGGAGGCCAATCCAGGTCAGGTGGTCACGCTTGGTCGTGACCCGCAGTGCGATCTCGTGGTGCCGGTGCCCACCGTGTCGCGTCAGCACCTTCGGATGAATCACGTGAAGGGGAGCTGGACGGTGACCGATCTTGGCAGCACCGTTGGCACGCGTCGTCAGGGGTACGCCCTGCGGCCGAACCAGCCGGTCCCCCTCCTGCACGGCGATCAGCTGGATCTGGGTGCGGGCGTGGTCGCCGCGGTCGAGATCGAGGTGTTCGTGGAGTCCACCCCGGCCACCGCCGTCGACGAGGCCGGCGTGCTTGGCGAGGCGCAGTCGGTGCCGCAGGCCTCCACCGACGGATTGCTCGCGCACGTGCTCTCGGCCTCTCGGGCGATCAGTCAGGCCTCCAGCGAGGTAGACATCTGGGCGAATGTGGCGCGCGCCCTTGCCGAGGCGCAGGGACTGGGCGTGAGCAGCGCCGCGGTGCTCGAGATCAGCGAGGGGGAGCGCGTTGCGGCCCTTGCGCAGCATGGCGCGCGCTCCAGCGGGTGGAGCCGACGCGCCCTTGCCGAGGCCATCGCCAAGCCCGGCCAGACCTCGGTGTTCGAGCGCGGCGGAGGCAGTGTCGGTGATCGCGCCACGATGATGGGAGACAGCCAGTACGTGGCCTGTCACGCGCCGACACTCGCGCATGGTGCCGGCACGCTCGTGCTGTGCGCCGAGGGGCGCGCCGCGCTTGGCGACGGACGCGCGAACTTCACGCACTACCTTGGCATCGTGTCCGAGCTCGCCTCGCAGGCGGTGGTGCAGCTGCGGCGCTCGCACATCTCGCGCTACGTCTCCCCAAGCGTGGCGTCGCTGCTCGCCCGCGGCGGGCAGGACGCGCTGGAGCAGCCCCCGGAGTGGCGCAACGCCACATGCCTGTTCGTGGACCTGCAGGGGTTCAGCACCATGGTGGACCGCGACGAGCGCGCGCTGCCCGAGTTGCATGCGCGCGTTCGCGGCGTGATGGATGCGCTGGCGCGCGCGGTGTTCGACGAGCAGGGCATGGTGGTCGACTTCACCGGCGACGGGCTTTTCGCCGCGTTCGGCGTGCCCGCGGAGCAGGAGGGACACGTCAGCGCCGCGGTGCGCGCGGCACTCGTCATGCGCGGCTTGCAGCCGTCCTCGCGCATCGGACTCGACACCGGCCGCAGCCTCTTCGGTCCGATGGGCGCACGGCAGCACGCCCAGCTCGGCTTGTTCGGGACGGTCGTGAACCGCGCGAGCCGGATGGAAGGGCTTGGCCGCGCCGAGCGCCTGCGCGCGGGCGTGCTGTGCACGGCCGCGGTTGCGCGGGACCCGTCCGCGCAGGAGAGCGCGCAGTTCCTCCGCATCGGAGCGGTCCTGCCCGCGGGTCTCTCCGAGCCGGTCGAGGTCTTCGAGGTCGTCGCGCCCGACTCGGTGTCGCCAGCCCTGGCGGGCGAGATCGAGGCCGCATCGCGTGAGGTGGAGCAGGCCCGGGGCACCGACGCGCTGAAGTCGCTGGCGTCGAGCCTCGCGGCCGGAGCGGATCGCCATCCTCGCCTGCAGTGGTTCGCGGAGCACGCCGAGCGCCTTGCCGCCGCCGCGCAGCCGTGGGATGGGGTGTATCGGCCGGCGAAGTGAGCCGCACGTCGCGCTCCACTACCATCCGGCGATGGCCGCCGAACCGCAGAAGAAGGAAGATGCCGCACCTGTCGAGGAGAGCCCCTCGGTGCTGGAGGCCGCACGCCGCGCGAAGCTGGATCGCTTCCGTGCCGAGCTGAAGATCGAGCCCTTCGGAGGTCGCGTGGAGGGCCTGGTGTCGCTCGCCGCGGCACGCGCCGAATTCCGCGAGGAACTGCAGGTCGCCGCGGATGCCGAAGCCGCGAAGCAGAAGGCCGATCCTGCCTACGCGCCCGCCGAGCCGCGGCCCGTCCGCCGCGTGGCGGGCCGCATCGTGCAGCACCGCGACCTGGGCAAGCTGGTCTTCGTGTGGCTGCGTGACCACACCGGTGACCTGCAGGTCTCGATCAGCAAGGCCTCGGTCTCCGCGGGTGAGTTCGAGCTGGCGAAGGCGCTTGACTACGGCGACATCGTGAGCGCGGAGGGCCCCGTCGGTCGAACCAACAAGGGCGAGGTGTGCGTGTGGGCGAAGTCGCTCGCGCTGCAGTGCAAGAGCCTGGCGCCGCCGCCCGGCAAGTGGCACGGCCTCGAGGACAACGAGACGCGCTACCGCCGCCGGTACGTGGACATGTGGGCCACGCCGAAGACGCTCGCCACCTTCCAGGCGCGCAGCCGCATCGTGAGCCTGGTGCGCCGCTTCATGGAGGCGCGCGGGTTTCAGGAAGTGGAGACGCCAATGATGCAGCCGCTCGCGGGTGGCGCGGCGGCGCGGCCCTTCGTCACGAAGCACAACGCGCTCGACATGGAGCTGTTCATGCGCGTGGCGCCCGAGCTCTACCTGAAGCGGCTGCTCGTGGGCGGCATGCCCAAGGTCTTCGAGATCAACCGCAACTTCCGCAACGAGGGCGTGGACCGCAGCCACAACCCCGAGTTCACCGCCATGGAGGCCTACGAGGCCTTCGGCGACTGCTGGACCATGCTGGAACTCACCGAGTCGCTCATCCACGAGGCGGCGGTCGAGATGGCGAAGGGCCGCGACGACGCGGGTGCGGGCCCCACGCTGCCCTTCGGCGAGATGGCGATCAGCTACGCGAAGCCGTTCGTGCGCGTGGCATTCGGCGAGCTGTTCGAGCGTGGGGCGGGCTTCAGCATGTTCGACGAGGCGAAGGTGCGCGCCGAGGCGGTGAAGCGCCACGTGGCTGACGCCGCGAAGCTGGATCACTGGCTGCTGGTGGAGGCGCTCTTCGAGATCGTGGGCGAGCCGCTCATCGACCCGCTGCGCCCGACCTTCGTGACCGACTGGCCGAGCGCGATCAGTCCGCTCACGCGCCCGCGCCGCGACGACCCCCGCCTGTGCGAGCGCTGGGACATCTTCATCGCGGGCATGGAAGTTGGCCCGGCCTACACTGAGCTGAACGACCCCGACATCCAGCGCGAGAAGTTCACGCAGCAGCTCGCGGGCATCGACGACGAGGAGAGCACCTTCCGCACGCTCGACGAGGACTTCCTCGAGAGCCTGAAGGTCGGCATGCCGCCGGCGGGCGGTCTGGGCATCGGCATCGACCGCCTGGTGATGCTGCTCACGAACTCCCCGAGCATCCGCGACGTGATCCTGTTCCCGCTCCTGAAGCGGCAGTGAGGCCATGCGCGCGCGGCTCCTGGTCCTGCTGCCCGCGATCGCGCTGCTGGTCGCGTTCCGTGCCGGCGACGCGACGCCCGAAGTCACCGAGCGCTGGTTCGAGGTGCTGGTCGGTGGGCGGCCTGCCGGCTGGACACGATCGGTCGAGCGTCGCGTGCCCGAAGGCTGGCGCACCGAGAGCGAGACGCGCCTTCGCCTTGGACGCGGCGGCACCTCGCTCGAGATGACCACCACCGGCTGGCTGATCGAGAACGAGAAGGGTGTTCCGATGCAGGGGGGGCGCACGCAGGCCGGCAGCGGACAGAGCCAGCGCGTGACGTGGCGCTATCGACCCGAGGCGATCGAGGAACGCACGGTCGATCTGGACAGGATCCTGGACCGCAAGCTGCCGCCGGTGCCGGCGGACGCGCTGGCGCCGCATGCCTCGGAGGCGCAGGCGAAGGCCAGGCGCGCCTCGGGTGCGACCACGATCGAGCAGCTCGTCTTCGAGCCCGCGCAGGGCGCCGTGCCGCAGCAGGTGCGGGCCGTGCGCGAGGTGGAGGAGACCATCCGCGTGGCGGGGGAGCCCGTGCAGGCGGTGCGCTGGCGACTCGAGGGCCCGATGGTGCCGGCGGGTTCGCGCGAGTGGCGCGCGGCCGACGGCGAACTGCTGCGCAGCCTCTCGCCCACGGGCCTCGGCAGCATCGAGAGCATCCGCAGCACGCCCGAGCGCGCGAAGCAGGCGCTGGATCGCGCGGGTTCGGGCCCCGAGGTGATGGTCGCCAGCTTCGCCGAGGTCGATCGACCGATGTCCGATCCCGCGCGGTTGCGCCGCGCCGCGTTTCGCATCCGTGCCACCGAGGGCGTGCAGCCGACATCGTCCGGCGCGCAGACCGTCGCGCGTGAAGGTGATGCATGGCGTGTGACGGTGGATCTGGACGCGCCGGCCCAGGAAGCCACCGCGACGGAGCGTGCGGATCCGGCCTACCTGTCGCCCTCGCCCATGATCGATTCGCGCGATCCGATGGTGGTGGAGCTCGCCACGCGCACGCTGGCCGACGCGCCCCCGGATCCGCGTGTGCGCATCGAGCGGATGCGTCGGGTCGCCGGCGCGAGCCTGCCGCGCAAGAACCTCTCCAGCGCGCTTGCCAGCGCCAGCGAGGCGCTCCGCACGAAGTCCGGGGACTGCACCGAACACGCGGTGGTGCTGGCCGCGCTGCTGCGTTCGCAGGGGATTCCCGCGCGCGTGGTCGCGGGCCTGGTGTGGTGCGACGAGTTCGCGGGTCGGCGCGACGTCTTCGGCTGGCATCTCTGGACGCAGGCGCTCGTGGATGGGCGCTGGGTCGACCTGGACGCCACGCTGACCGAGCCGGGCGTGGCCTTCCATCCCGGTCACGTCGCGTTCGTGACCACGCCGCTCGCGGATCCGGCTTCCGACCCGGCGCTGGTGCGCCTGGTGGCCGCGCTGGGCGCATTGAAGATCGAGGTGCTTGATGGAGCGCGTTGAACGCACCCCGAGTCTTCCGCCACGCGAGGCCGAGGGTCACAAGGGCACGTTCGGTTCGGTGCTCGTGATCGGTGGGCACGCCGCGAATCCGGTGATGCTGGGCGGACCGGCGCTGGCGGCCCGCGCCGCGCTTCGCGCCGGCTGTGGCCTCTGCACGCTCGCGATGCCCGAGCCCTTGCTGGCGCCGGCGCTGGCGGTGGCGTCGAGCGCCACGGGCTGCGCGTTGCCGGTCGATGCCGAGGGTCACCTGCGTCCAAGCGCCGCCGCGGAGGTGCTCGATCCGCTGCTCGCGCGAGCGCGCGCGGTGGTGATCGGGCCAGGCCTTGGCTCCGGCTTCGCCGTGCAGCAACTCGTGGTGCGTCTGGTCTCGACGGTCGAGGTGCCGATGGTCGTCGACGCCGACGCGCTGAACGCCCTTGCCGCCACGCCCGACTTCGCCGCCGACCTGCGCGCACCGATCGTGGTCACGCCGCATCCGGGCGAGTTCGCCCGACTCGCCGAGGCGCTCGACCTGGACGCGGATCCGATCGCGCCGACGAAGCGCGAGCACGCCGCGGGCGCGCTGGCGGCGCGGCTGGGCTGCGTGGTGGTGCTGAAGGGATCGAACACCGTGGTGAGCGATGGCGTGCGCGCGTGGATCTGTGGCGCGGTGGAGCCGGCGCTCGCGACGGGTGGAAGCGGTGACGCGCTGTCCGGCGTCCTGGGGGGACTGGCTGCGCAATTCGTCCGCGCCGACGCGCGCCGTGCGCTGCCGCTGTTCGAGACCGCATGCCTGGCGGTGCAGCTGCACGCCGACAGCGCGGCGCGATGGGCCGCGAAGCATGGCCACGCGGGCATGCTGGCGCAGGAGATCGCCGACGGCATTCCGGACGCGATGGCCGCGTTGCGCGGATAGGCACGGCGCGCGTGCGGCTAGACTCGCGTGGATGAGCGCCACTCGTAACGAGGGTTCGGTCATGCCGCACATGGCCATCCGGGACTTCGTCGCCAACACGTACGTGAACGGCACCTACTCGCTGGTGAACCCGCAGATGGGGGTCACGCGCGCAGGCAAGCCGTTCTTCAAGGCGCTGATCCGCGACGCGACCGGCGAGGTGCCCGTGCGCGTGTGGACCTTCGACGAGGCGCAGATGCCGGAGGTCGCGCGCACCGGTTTCGTGTTCGTGAGCGGCCAGACGCAGGCCTACAACGGCCAGGTGCAGCTGATCGCCGAGGCGATCCGTGGCGTCGACGTGGAGCAGAAGGACCTGCAGCGCCTGCTGCCCGTCACCAAGGGCGACATCCGATCCATGATGGACGAGGTCGCCTCGCTCCTGCGCTCGATGGAGCACCCCGGCATGCTGGCGCTGGCCGAGCAGTACCTGGGCAGCACCGCGCTGATGGATCGCTTCAGCCACGCGCCCGCGGCCGTGAGCGTGCACCACGCGTTCATCGGCGGACTGCTCGAGCACACGCTGCAGCTCATGCGCCTGGCGGACCGCACGCTGCCGCTCTATCCGGCGCTCAATCGCGACCTGGTGCTCATGGGCCTCTTCCTGCACGACCTTGGCAAGACCGCCGAGCTCGAGTGGGAGAAGGGTTTCAGCTACACGACCGACGGCAACCTGATCGGGCACGTGGTGCGAGGCGCGGTCTGGCTGAACGCGATGGCCGCGAAGGCCGCCTCCGAGAAGGGTGCGGCGCTGCCGGCCGACGCGCTGCGCGTGCTCATGCACATGGTCATCAGTCACCACGGCGAACTGGAGCACGGCGCCGCCAAGGTGCCGAGCACGCCCGAGGCGATGTTCGTCGCGATGCTTGACAATCTCGACGCCAAGGTGGCCACGTCGCTGGTGGCCGCGGCCCGCGAGAAGGGCGACAGTCACCAGCCGGGCCACGAGTTCAGCGACAAGGTCTGGGCGCTCGACGTGCGCGTCTACCGTCCCGATCCGCTGGCGCCGGCCGCGGTGGCCACGCCGCCGCAGGGCTGATCAGGCGTTCGCCCGCGCCTCGAGCGCGTCCCGCAGCGCCGTCACGCGCCGCGGATCCAGCAGCGCGAAGCACCAGGTGCGCCGGGCTGCAAGTTCCCGCGCCAGACGCGCCGCACCGGCCGCCTCCTCGGCGCCGCGCAGGGCGTCGAGTTCGCCGCTTCGACGAAGCCGTCCCGAGTTGCGCTCGTTCACCAGTTCGCGGAAGGCCGCGCGTCGCCGCGGATCGCGCGGCGGAATCGACGCGATGAACTCGAGCGCCCGTTGGCGGATGGCGCTCGGTCCCGTTCCGCCCGACTCGAGCAGGTCCGGATCGCACCACGCGCGACGCCACGGCATCGCGGCCTTCGCGGGCGCCGGCGGCATGGGCAGCTCCATGCGAAGCGAGGCGCTCACGACATCGTGCGGCGGCGGACTCCAGCCAAGCCACTCGCGCATCCAGCGATCCGTCGCCTGCTCGTAGACGCCGCCACCGAGGCCGTGCGTGAATCGGTCCGCCAGCGCCGTGCGCGCGATCGCGCTCATCAGGAACGCCCGCGGCAACACCGTCTCGCCGCGTGACAGCGCGTCGCCAAGCGCCTGCGCGCTTGCGCGAAGTCGCGTGCCATCGGGGCCCAGCATCCACACCGGCAGTTCCGAGTCCGCGCCGCGAACCTGCAGGGCGCGCGCCGCGCGTGGCGCGTGGCGCAGGGCGGCGTTGAAGTGACGGGCGCAGCGCTCGGGGTCCTCGAGCATGCGCTCAAGCAAGCGACGCGCGAGCGTGGTTCGCATCAGGTCGCTTGCGCGCACCAGCGCGGGTGGCGCCAGCCACGGACCGGCCAGATCCAGCATCGCGAGCGTGCCCTGCATCGCCGCGCTGCTGGCGGCGCTGTGCTGGCGCAGCGCGTCGTGGACCGCCTGCACGCTCGCCGACACGCGCGGGTCGACGCCTGCACCTGGATCGACGGGTCGCGGTCGGAACGCCGCGCACGCGACGGCCGCGGTGGACTCCGCCGACGCCGCGAATCGGTGGCCTCGGACGCCCCACCAGCCGTCCGGGCGCTGGAATGGCCACTCCAGCGGCATGCCGTCGAAGCCATCCTGATCCACGACCACGTGCACCGCCAGCGCATGCTCGCGTCGCGCGATCGCCTGCACCCACAGCGACTTCGCCAGGATGCCCGCATGCCAGCACTCGCTCTGATGCCCGGTCGCGAACACGGCTCCACCCGGGATTCCCAGCGACGCGCGCGCCTCGTCGCGCCACGCGGACAGGGGCTTGCCCTCGATGGACGGAAGTGCCGCCGCGTGCGCGTCGCGGCCGTGCACCACGATCTCCACGCCCTCGCCGAGCCGCGTCATCCGCCCAGGCACCCGCCCGAGGCGGGCAGGTCTCGCGAGGCCTTGCCGGAGAGCCGATGTCGGAATCGCGCGATCTCACGATGCATGGTGCGACGGTACACCGAGAGGCGCACCTGCGGGTCATCGAGTCCGCCACCGAAGCTGCGTCCAAGATCCTTGTAGATGCGCCGCACCGGAATCTCGCGGATTCGCAGGCCGGCCGCCGCGGCCTGCACCCAGAACTGCAGCGGGAAGTCGTAGCCATCCACCGACAGGTCCATGCGCCGCGTGGCTGCGGTGCGATAGGCCTTGTAGCCGCAGAAGGCGTCGGAAAGGTCCAGGTCCAGGCGCGCGTTCAGTTCCTGCGTGATCTGCAGGTTCACCTTGCGGCGCGCCTCGGGTGCCGCGTCGTCCTGCGCGTGCTCCGACAGGTAGCGGCTGCCGCTGATCACGTCGGCGCCACCCGCCTCGATCGCGCGCACGAAGTCGGGAATCTGCGCCGGCTCATGCTGCTCGTCGCAGTCCATGGTGATCACCCACGCGTAGCCATCGCGATCGGCCAGCCGCAGGATCTCCTGCATGGCGCGCCCGTAGCCGCGATTCTCGGCGTGTCGCACCACGTTCACGCGGTGCCGCGCCAGGATGTCGGGTGTCGCGTCGGTGCTGCCGTCGTCGATGAAAAGCACATCTCGCGCGAAGGGCCGGACCCGGCCCAGCACGCCCTCCAGCGTCGCCGCCTCGTTGAACACGGGAATGGCAAGCAGGATGGAGGAGCGGTCGACGGGCATCTCTGGCATGGGCTTCGTCCGGTGCGTGCGTGGGATTCGTCGAAACACGGTACGGCGCGAACTAGGGATCCAGACCGATCGCCTTCCAGCGGCGCTCGATTTCCGCGGGCGTGCTGGGGTCCATGCGCGATCCGTCGGCCTCCTGCCGGCGCAGCAGGCGGCCCTCGCCGTCGAACCACTCCAGGCTGGCGGGGGTGTCGGGCGTGTTCTGGACCTCCAGCTTCCAGGCGCCGGGAGTGGTGTCATCGCGCGACCAGCGCACGAGGCGCTGGCAGAGTCGTCCGCTGCCCGGGTCGAGCGCGTAGAAGACCATGCTGGCCGGCGCGGTGCCGTCCTTCGGCAGCATCGCACCCAGCGCCAGCGCGATTGCCTGCGGCAGATACGCGACGGGAGGCCGTGGCCAGATCGCCGGCTCCTGCATGCCCGCGCCGAGATCGCTCGCCACCATCAGCACGGGAGGTTGCTGGCCGTCGCCGCGCGGGAGCAGCCCGACCTGCTCGAAGCGACTCTTCGGACCGGCGCCCTTCTGCTCGCTGCGGACCGTCCACGCCTCGCTGCCCAGATCCCACGCGACCCAGTAGTTGGCGCGGGTCTCCACCCGGTCGGTGCCATCGGCGGCGGTGGTGCGCGCGATGAGCGAGATGAGCAGGCCCTCCTCGCGCTCGGTTGGCTTGTCGAGCACGGATGGTCCAGCGCGACCTGCACTCGATCGGGGCGCGCGCTTCATGAGCACCTCCACCCATCCAAGCTCCTCGGGTTCGCCATCGGGCCCTGGCCGCCACAGCCGGCGCACGCGTGACACGCCGTCGGCGAGCGCCTGCAGTCGCTCCTTCGAGAGTCCCTTCAGGAAGTCCTGTCCGCGGGTGATCGCGGCCTCGCGCTCCAGCTGGATCGCGCGTGGATCAACCACCTGAAGCGTCTCGAAACTTCGCTGCAGCGTCGCCTCGGCTTCCGCGAAACGATCGGGCTTCATGCTGGTCGCGATGCTCACGAACACGCCGTCGCCCGTGCGAACCACCAGCAAGCCCGCGACGCGCGACGCGCCTCCACCGGTGAGCGTGGCCCACACCGAACGCGCATCGCATCCGGAGATCCTCCAGTCGCGTTCGGAAAGCATCTTCACTTCGGTGTTCCCAAGCGTCAGCGCCGCCAGACCCGCCTTCACCTGCGCTGCGCAATCGGTCTCGGCGTCGGGGCCCCACACTTGCTCGACGCGAAGACGCCATTCGGGGCCGCCGGCGGGGGAGAGGACCTGCCACGCCGGGAACTCCTCGTTGCTGAGTCGGGTGACATCGCTCCCCTTGGGAAGCCGAATCGAAGCACCGATGGCCGCAAACTGCGTGGGTTCCGTCTCAAGTTCCTCGGAATTCGGTGCGTCTGTCGCTGGCGCGGCGGGGGTTGCGCGGGGATCGGCTGCAGGAGCTGAGATCGGGGCCGGGATCGGAGCCGGCGGCCGGGTCTCTCCCGGGCGAGGGCTCGCCTGCGGGCGACGGGGGGCTGTCGGCGGCGGAGGCGGAGTCTGCTCAAAGGTTGATTTGGAATCAAAAGAGCAAGTATTATAGGACAGCAATGGAGATGACATCGCCATCCCGGACATCACAAGAACATGCACCGCAACGACTAAGGAAGTCGCCAGCATGCGCCGGCCGGTGGGTTGGAATCCAGTCCGCATGACGATCCACAATACCGACTCACAGGCACCTTGACGGCAGCCTGAATTTCTGTAGCCTTGTTCGTTCTCGCCATTTCCGGCCCAGCGGCACGGTGCCGCTCGGTCCAACGGCGCTGTTCGCGAGTGCAAAGAGGCAGGAACGCCATGACAGGCGGCAAGATTCGAATCCGCATGGAGGCCTACGACCATCAGGCCCTCGACGCGTCCGCGCGCGAGATCGTCGATCACGCCAAGCGCACCGGCGCCCGCGTGGCTGGTCCCGTTCCTCTGCCCACGCGTCGCGAGATCTACACCGTCAACCGTTCGCCCTTCATCGACAAGAAGAGCCGCGAGCAGTTCGAGATCCGCACGCACAAGCGCATCATCGACATCACCGAAGTGAACCCGCGCACCGTCGATGCGCTGAACCGCCTGGTGGTGCCCGCCGGCGTGTTCATCAAGATCAAGGCCTGATCCGAAGGAAGCATGACCATGCCCGCCGCAGCGATCCTTGGCAAGAAGATCGGCATGACCCGCTGGTTCATGGAGGATGGCACGAACATCCCCGTGACCGTGATCGAGGCAGGACCCTGCATCGTCACCCAGGTCAAGACCACCGCAACCGACGGCTACGCCGCCGTGCAGCTGGCCTTCGATGACGCGAAGGCCCGCACCAGCACGCAGCCGGTGATCGGTCATGACGCGAAGGCCGGCAGCGCGCCCAAGCGCGTGCACCGCGAGCTTCGTCTCGAGAACGACAAGGACGCCGAGGGTTTCACGCTCGGTCAGGCTGTGACCGTGAGCGCGCTCGACGGCATCAAGTTCGTCGACGTGACGGGTCAGAGCAAGGGCAAGGGCTTTCAGGGCACCATGGTGCGCTGGAACTTCAAGGGCATGTGCGCCAGCCACGGCACCGAGCGCAAGCACCGTTCGCCCGGCTCGATCGGCGGCGGCGGTACCGACCGTGGCGTCGGCCCGAAGCTGAAGAAGGGCAAGAAGATGTCCGGCCACATGGGCGACGAGCGGGTCACCGTCCGTTCGCTCGACGTGGTCAGCATCGACACCGACAAGAACCTGCTGGTCGTGAAGGGGGCTGTCCCCGGCGCCAGCGACGGCTATCTGTTCATCAAGACGCCCACGCGTCTCTACAAGCGAAAGGCACGTATCCAGGCCGGCAAGTGACCTGGATGGCTGGGCAGGCCCTTCGGGAACCGCCCAGTCGAAACAAGCGAGACCCCTGACCGAGTCGATCCCTGCCGCCGCCCCATCGTGACGGGCGCCGGAGGGTAGGCGAGACGGCCGCAAGGCCAAAGGTGAATGACCAATGATTGAACTTCCAATCCTTGATGTGCACGGCAAGAAGGTTGACGTGCTGAAGATCGATGAGGGCGCGCTCGGCGGCGAAGTCCGCCACGCCCTCCTGAAGCAGGCGTACGTGATCACCCATGGCAACCAGCGCCAGGGTTCCGCCCGCACGAAGGGCCGCGGCTCCGTCCACGGCTCGACCCGCAAGCTCTACAAGCAGAAGGGCACCGGCAATCACCGCGTCGGCAACGCGCGCGTGAACAGCCGCAAGGGCGGTGGCGTGACGTTCGAGAAGACCCGCACCCGCGAGGACTTCCGCACCAGCCTGACCCGCAAGATGCGCCAGCTCGCGAACCGCAACGCGCTGCTCGCGAAGCTCGTGGACGGTGAGGTGAAGTGCTTCGCCGAGCTGAGCTTCAAGGAGCCCAAGACCAAGGCGTTCGCCGACGTGCTGAAGGCCGGCGGTGTGGACCGCAGCTGCCTGGTGGCGCTGAACGGCGCCAATGAGAACGCGCGCCTCTCGGCCCGCAACCTCGACAACGTGACCGTGACCCGCATCGAGCAGCTGAACGCGTTCGACCTGCTGAACCACCGCTACGTGGTGGTGGACAAGGCGAGCCTGCAGGCGTTCATCGACGGCTCGGCCCTGAAGGCCGGGAAGGAGGCCGCCTAATGCATCCGACGCACATCATCCGCCGGCCCATCGTGACCGAGAAGGCCAGCTTCGGCACGGGCCACGGCAACCGCTACACCTTCGAGGTGGCGGGCACCGCTCGCAAGGACCAGATCAAGGCTGCCGTGCAGCAGCTCTACAAGGTGCGCGTGCTTGGCGTGGCCACGCAGAATCACAAGGCGCGCGCGCGTCAGTACAAGTACGGCCTCGTGGCCGGCGCGATCACCAAGCGCGCCATCGTGAAGGTGCACCCCGAGGACAAGATCGAGCTCTTCTGAGCTGAGGAATTCCCATGGCGATTCGCATCTACAAGAAGACCACCAACGGCCGTCGCAACGCCAGCGTGAACATGCACGTTGAGGTGACGCGTTCCAAGCCCGAGAAGAGCCTGTGCCGTCCGCTGCCCAAGACCGGCGGCCGCAACTGCCAGGGCAAGCTCACCGTGATCCAGCAGGGCGGAGGCCACAAGCGCCGCTACCGTCTGGTCGACTTCAAGCGTCGCAAGGACGACGTGGTGGGCACCGTGATGGCGGTCGAGTACGACCCCAACCGCACCTGCCACATCGCCCTGGTGGAATACACCGACGGCGAGAAGCGCTACATCCTCTGCCCGAAGGGCCTCACGGTCGGCGGCAAGGTGATCAGCAGCAAGGATGCGGTGGAGCCCGAGGCGGGCAACTGCATGCCGCTGAAGCACATCCCCACCGGTCTCGACGTGCATTGCATCGAGATGACCCCCGGCAAGGGCGGCGCCCTGTGCCGCGCCGCGGGCATGGCTGCGCGTCTCACCAACAAGGAAGGCCGCATGGCCACCCTCGTGCTGCCCAGCGGCGAAATCCGTCAGGTGCTGCTCGAGTGCCGCGCCACCATCGGCTCCGTTGGCAACGCCGACAACGGCAACGTCATTCTCGGCAAGGCCGGCCGCGCACGTTGGCTCGGCCGTCGTCCCCGCACCCGCGGTGTCGCCATGAGCCATCACCAGCACCCGCACGGTGGTGGTGAAGGCCGTTCGAAGGGTGGCCAGGAGCCCTCGAACGCCAGCGGCACCCAGTCGAAGGGCGGTCGTACCCGTCGCTTCGGCATGTCCAGTGACCATCTCATCATCCGTCGCCGCTACAGCCGGCGTTACGGCCAGCTGAAGCTGTGATTCCAGGAGACCACGCATGAGCCGTTCCTCCAAGAAGGGTCCTTTTGTCGACGAGCGTCTCTACCGCAAGGTGGAGAAGATGCAGTCATCCGGTCGCCGTCAGCCGCTGAAGACGTGGCGCCGCTCGTGCACGATCGTGCCCGAGTTCGTCGGTGTCACGTTCCAGGTGCACAACGGCAAGGGTTTCCACGATGTCTTCGTGACCGAAGACATGGTGGGCCACAAGCTGGGCGAGTTCTCCATCACCCGCCTGTTCAAGGGCCACACGAACAAGAAGGAAGGCATCGACGGCGGCGAGAAGTCAGCCGGCTGATTCGGAGTACACCCATGGCCTACATCTCTTCCCATCGTTTCGCACGCATCGCCCCGCGCAAGGCACGGCTGGTGGCTGATCTGATCCGCGGCAAGCCCGTCGATCAGGCGCTGACCGAGCTGCAGTTCACCAAGAAGCGCGGCGCGTTCTTCCTTCGTTACGTGCTCCGCAGCGCCATCGCGCAGGCGGAGCAGGCCAACGTCGATCCGGGTCGTCTCTTCGTGAGCGAGAGCCGTGTCGACGAGGCACCCACCATCAAGCGATTCCAGGAAAAGGATCGCGGTCGTTCGCACCAGATTCTCAAGCGCAACAGTCACCTGATTGTTGGCGTGGACGTCCGCTGAGGAAAACACCATGGGACAGAAAGTCCATCCATTCGGTTTCCGCGTCGGTGTGACCGAGGCTCACAAGAGCCGCTGGTTCGCACCCAAGGCCCTGTTCGGCGAGCTGCTGATCGAGGACTACAAGATCCGCAAGTACGTGGACAAGCGCCTCAACCGCACGCCGCCCTTCGCGGCCGTGAGCGATGTGCACATCGAGCGCACGCGCGAGGAGCTGACCGTCATCATCAAGACCGCGCGTCCCGGCCAGGTCGTGGGCCTGAAGGGCGCCGAGGTCGAGAAGCTGACCAACGACCTGCAGACCCTCACGGGCCGCAAGGTCGCGATCCGCATCATCGAGATCAAGAACCCCGAGATCGACGCCCGTCTGATCGGCGAGACCCTTGCCGAGCAGCTGAAGAAGCGCGCGAACTTCCGCAAGGTGCTGAAGCAGCGTTGCGAAGGCGCCATGCAGAACGGCGCGCTCGGCGTGAAGATCCAGCTCAGCGGTCGCCTTGGTGGCGCCGAAATGAGCCGCACGCTCGACAGCCGTCTGGGCAAGATTCCGCTCAGCACGCTGCAGGCGAACGTGGATTACGCCGTGGTTCACGCATTCACCACCAGCGGTGCGCTGGGCGTGAAGGTGTGGGTCTACAAGGGCATGTACAGCCAGGACCAGCAGGACGAAGTGGTGTCGAACGCGGCCGGTGGCCGTGCGCGCGCCCGCGGCCGTCGTTGAAAGATTGAACACGAGGACCAGCCATGAGCATGATGCCCAAGCGAGTGAAGTTCCGGAAAGAGCAGCGTGGCAAGCTGAAGGGCAACGCCACGCGCGGCAACTACGTTGCCTACGGCGATTACGGTCTGCAGAGCCTCGAGCCGCACTGGCTCAGCGCCCGTCAGATCGACGCCGGCCGCATCGCGGCGCAGCACTTCCTGCGCCGTCAAGGCAAGCTCTACATCCGCGTCTTCCCGGACAAGCCCATCTCCAAGAAGCCCCTCGAGACCCGAATGGGTACGGGCAAGGCGGATGTGGAATTCTGGGCCGCCCGCATCAAGCCGGGCACGGTGCTCTTCGAGATCGCCGGCGTTCCTGAGGACCTCGCGAAGCAGGCCTTCGCGCGAATCGCACACAAGATGCCCGTGAAGTGCCGCTTCGTGGCCCGACGCATCGCAGTCTGACCGGAGTTCACCATGGAAAGCACCGAGATCCGAAAGTTGACCGACGAGCAGATCGCGAGCGAGCTGGCAGCCGCGCGCCGCAAGGTTTTCAACCTGCGCGCCCAGGCCGTGACCGAGAAGGTGGAGAACACCAGCCAGTTCCGCACCACCCGCCGCACCATCGCCCGCCTGCTCACCGAGCAGGGCGCGCGCACCAAGACCGGAGCCAAGGCATGAGCCACGAACACACGATCATCGTGCCCGAGAACAGTCCGCGCCGCGTCGGCGTGGTCGAGAGCGACAACCGCGACAAGACCCGCAAGGTCGTCGTGGCCTTCGTCGCCCGCCACCCCAAGTACGGCAAGTTCACCAAGCGCCGCACGGTGCTGCAGGTGCACGACGAGAAGAACGAGAGCCGCGTCGGCGATCGCGTTGAGGTGGCCGAGTGCCGCCCCATCAGCCGCACCAAGAGCTGGACGCTGGTCCGAGTGGTCGAGAAGGCCCCGGTGAAGCTGTTCGCCATCACGGAGGAGGCGGGTCGCTGAAAGGCGCCCGACACACGTCATGATCCAGAAGGAATCACGCATCGAGGTCTGTGACAACAGTGGCGCCAAGGAAGCCATGGTCATCGGCATCATGGGCGTCAGCACCGCCAAGGGACGCTTCACCCGCGTCGCCATGGGCGTGGGCGACAAGGTCCTCGTGGCCGTCAAGAAGGCGCTGCCCACCGGCGACGTGAAGAGTGGCGACAAGGCCACCGCCGTCATCGTGCGCACCAAGTACCCCACCCGTCGTCCCGACGGCAGCTACGTGCGCTTCGACTCGAACGCATGCGTGCTGATCGACGCCGAGGGCAATCCCCGCGGCACCCGCATCTTCGGCGCCGTGGCGCGCGAGCTGCGCGAGAAGAACTTCATGAAGATCGTTTCCCTGGCATCGGAGGTCGTCTGACATGGCTCGACACGTACGCAAGGGTGACATGGTGATCGTCACCGCGGGCAACAACCGCGGCACGGTCGGCGAAGTGCTGGAGGTCATCACCGACAGCGATCGCGTGATCGTGAAGGGCGTCAACATCCGCACCAAGAATCTCCGCCGCAGCCAGACGCGCCCCCAGGGCGGTCAGGTGAAGCAGGAGATGCCCATTCACATCAGCAACGTGAGCCCCGTGGTGGACGGCAAGCCGTCCCGCGTGCGGTTCGTGACCAAGCCCGATGGCAGCAAGGTTCGCGTGGCGTCGCGTGGTGGCAAGGAGCTGCACACGCTTCACAAGGCCCGCGGCAAGGCGAAGGCCTGATCCGGAGACAGAACCATGGCAGCAACACGTGAAATTCCCCGTCTGCAGAAGTCCTTCCGCGAGGAAGTCATCCCCAAGGTGCTGAAGGAGTTCGGGCTGAAGAACGCCAATCAGGTGCCGAAGGTGGCCAAGGTCATCGTGAGCACCGGCGTCGGCAAGCGTCTGGAGAACCAGAAGCTGAAGCCCGAGCACCGTGAAGCGGTGATCGACACCTATCGCAAGATCACGGGCCAGAACCCGATCATGATCAAGGCCAAGAAGGCCGTGAGCAACTTCAAGGTTCGCGAGGGTTCGCCCAGCGCGTTCATGGTCACCCTGCGTCGCGACCGCATGTGGGGCTTCCTGGATCGCCTGATCAACCTCGCCATCCCCCGCATCAAGGACTTCCGCGGCGTGAGCGACAAGAGCTTCGACCGTGGCGGCAGCTGGGCGATGGGCCTCACCGAGCAGGCCGTGTGGCCCGAGATCAACATGGCCAACGTGACCTTCAGCCACGGCATGCACGTGAACGTGGTGTTCGAGAACAGCGATCCCAAGATGAGCCGCTTCGTGCTCGCCGAGCTCGGCATGCCCTTCGTGCAGCCCGAGGAGAAGCAGGCCAAGAAGGCCTGAACCGGAGAAGACCCATGGCCAGCAAGCGAACCTTCGTCAAGATGTCCCAGAAGCCCAAGTTCAGCACCCGCAAGCGAAGCCGCTGCGAGATCACGGGCCGCGGTCGCGGCGTGTATCGCAAGTTCCGCGTGTGCCGTCACATGCTGCGCGAGCTCGCGCTCCAGGGCATGGTGCCCGGCATGCGCAAGGCCAGCTGGTGAACCCCGAGCAGAAGAGGAACCCAACATGCCCCTTCACGATCTCACCGCCGACATGCTGACCCGCATCCGCAACGCGGTTTCCAACCGCGCGCGGCAGGTCATGGTGCTGGACAACAAGCTCAACCGCGGCGTGGCCAAGGTCCTCCATGAGGAGGGCTACATCCGCGGCTTCGAGACCATCGCGGACGGCCGCGGCGGACTCATTCGCGTCGACCTGAAGTACGGCCCGGACGGCCAGAGCGTGATCGGCTCGATCGATCGCGTGAGCAAGGCCGGCCGTCGCGTCTACTCGGGCGTTGAACAGTTGCCCCGTCCCCAGCAGGGCCTGGGCATCGCCATCGTCACCACGAGCCGCGGCGTCATGAGCGACCGCGCCTGCCGCGAGGCACGCCTGGGCGGCGAAGTCGTCGCGCTGGTCAGCTGAGAAAGGACAGGAACCACCCATGAGCCGCATCGGACGAAAGCCCGTCACCGTGCCCGCCGGCGTGAAGGTGCAGGTCAACGCCAGCACCCGCGTGATCGACGTGCAGGGCCCCAAGGGCAAGCTCTCCTTCACCCACCGACCCGAGGTCAAGGTCGCCTACAGCGACGCCGACAAGGCGATCGTGTGCGACATGGATCCGGCCATCGTCGAGCTGGGCAGCAACAAGGCCTTCTGGGGCACCACCCGGTCCGTGCTGAACGGCATGATCGAGGGTGTCACCAAGGGCTACGAGAAGAAGCTCGAGATCGTCGGCGTGGGCTGGAGCGCCCGCGTCGCCGGCAAGAAGCTGGCGCTCACGCTGGGCTACGCCAACACGATCGAGCTCATGATCCCCGCGGGCGTGAACGTGAACGTGAACGGCGCCCTCGTGGAGCTGAGCGGTCCGGACAAGCAGGCCGTCGGCGCCTTCGCCAGCCAGATCCGCTCGCAGCGCAAGCCCGAGCCGTACAACGGCAAGGGCGTCAAGTACACCGATGAAGTGATCCAGCGCAAGCAGGGCAAGGCCTTCGGCAGCTGATCCAAGGAGCAGAACCACCATGCCATCCGCAGCCATCCAGAAGAAGGTTCGCCGCGCCCGCCGCAAGATCGGCCTGCGCAAGCGCATCAACGGCACGCCGGAGCGTCCGCGCCTGACCGTGTTCCGTTCGCTCAAGCACATCTACGCCCAGGTCATCGACGACGTGTCGGGCCGCACGCTCGCCAGCGCGAGCGATCAGGCCGGCAAGGGCGGCAAGGCCGTGAAGGCCAAGACTGGCAGCGCCAAGAGCGTGGGCACGACCCTCGCCGAGCGCGCGAAGAAGGCGGGCGTCACCAAGGTGGTGTTCGACCGCAACGGCTACATCTATCACGGCCGCGTGAAGGCGCTGGCCGACGGCGCCCGCGAGGGCGGCCTGCAGTTCTGAAACACGAGGACCAACCATGAGCGGCAAGTTCGAAGAACGAGACAGCGACTCCACGACCGTGGGCGTGTATCGCACCAGCTCCACCGTGGCCGGCGGCCGTCGGTTCAGCTTCAGTGCCCTGGTCGTCGTGGGCGACAAGAACGGCAGCGCGGGCATGGGCTACGCGAAGAGCAACCAGGTTCCGCAGAGCGTGGAGAAGGCCCAGAAGGAAGGTCGCCGCAAGATGCGCCGCTTCCCGCTGCAGGGCCGCACCATTCCGCATGCGGTCGAAGGCCGCTTCGGCGCCAGCAAGGTGCGTCTGGTTCCGGCCGCGCCGGGCACCGGCGTCATCGCGGGCGCCGCGGTGCGCGCGATCCTGGACATGATCGGCGTGCAGGACTGCCTCACGAAGTGCTACGGCAGCAGCAACCCGAAGAACCTGGTGAAGGCCACCTTCGCCGCCCTCGACCGCCTGCGCACCCGCGAGCAGGTCGAGAGCGTGCGTGGTGTGACGCTGGGCACCACCGCGGTGGAGGACGCGATCCGCAAGGGCGCGGCCGCCATGCCTGCGGCACGCAGCGGCGAGAAGGCGCAGGCCCCCGTGAACACCGTCGGCGACGATCGTCGCGGTGGCCGTGGCGGCCGTGGCGGTCCGGGCCGTGGCGGTCCGGGCCGTGGTCGCGGCGGCTTCGACGGTGGCGCTCCGAGCGCGCCGAGCGCACCTGCCGCTCCGGAGAGCGCGGGCGACGCCCCGGCGGCCGGCTGATCCCGAACACGAGACGAAGACAGGAGATTCCTCCCATGATGATCCATGACATCACTGCCAAGGTCGGCGCGCACAAGAAGCGAACGCGCGTCGGTCGCGGCGAAGGCAGCGGCAAGGGCGGCACCAGCGGCCGCGGCCACAAGGGCGCCAAGAGCCGCGCCGGTTGGAGCAGCCGTCCCGGCTATCAGGGCG
>JBMOGS010000037.1:0-27315 GCA_049318245.1 Phycisphaerales bacterium
GGTGCCATCCGAAGGCTGCGGGAACGTCGCAGCCGCCGTCGGCCTCGATGCGGGTGGAAATGTCCAGGCACGCGGCGTCGGCCTCGTCGCGCAGCTGCCAGGTCACGCGGAGCGTGTGCGGAAAGGGCCAGGCTTCCATCAGGGAAGGATGTTCGCGCCAGTCCAGACGCGCCTCGAGGCCTGCCTCGCCGTGGCGGCCCAGATGCCACTGCTTCCAGCGCAGGAGCAGCCCGTGCATGGGCAGGCCGTTGCCGTCACGCTTTAGGTTGGGGACCCGAGACAGATCCACGGAACGGCCCGCGGTCGTGAAGCGGTCGCTGCGGAGGCGATTGGCCCACGGATAGAGCAGGGGAATCCCGCCGGTGCGGGCGCTTGCCAGAAACGTCTCGAGTGGTGCAGGCAGTGCGAGGATTTCCGAGCCATGCACGAGCCAGCTCGTCGCCACGCAACCGCCCCGAGGCTCGATCATCAGGCGGCCGCTGGCGGTCGACAGCGGGATCGCATCCGGACTCATGGCGCCTTCGATTCCGTGGCCTGGCCGTCCTTGCCAAGCAGCCAGATGGCGCGCTGCACAAGTGGCATGAAGGCCTGCTCGTCGAGTGCCTGCGATGCGTCGTTCCAGGTGGCGACCACCGAGAACCAGGCGCCATCGGCACGCCGAAGCAGGAAGGAGAGGTTGAGCACGCCCGGTTCGGAGCCGCCCTTGAAACCGATCCACGGGAACTGCGTTTCCGAGATCGAGAGGCCCGGGTTGATCGCGAGTGCGCCGCGAAGCAGGCCCTTCGCGCTCGTGGCCGGTTCGGTGTTGCGTCGAAGCCAGTCCATCGCGCGGGCCAGGTCGGCCGCGCTGGCGAACCACTCGATCGAGTCGATGCGCGAGGGGTTCGTGAACGCGCCTGGGTCCAGCGCCGCGTCGACCAGTGCCACGCCGGGCAGTTTTGTGCGCAGGTATTCGCGCCGCTCGGTCTCGTTCAGGGCGGCATACGCCTCGCCAGCCTTGCCGCCATCGATGAACTTCAGCCGGAACATTTCCGCCGTGGTCAGGAAGGGGCGTGTGCGTGCAGGGTCCTGCATGCCCATGGGCCCAAGCATGGCTTCCACGCGCTCTCGGCCGAGCGTCCGCATCAGCAGATCGGTCGCCGTGTTGTCGCTCCTCGAAATCATCAGGTTCGCGGCGGTGTCGAGCGTCACCGTGGCGCCCTCGGGCCAGTCCTGCAGGAGCCCGGAGGGCAGCGAGCGGATCGCGGCGTCGATCGTGGCGGTGTCGGAGAGTTGCCGTGAGCCCGCCTCGACCGCGTGCACGAGCGCGCCCAGCACGTAGAGCTTGAAGGCGCTGCCGATCGCCAGCGACCGATCGGGTTCGAGGGTCGCGATCGGTTGCATCGCGCCATCCCCCAGCTTCCAGACACCGAACGAGACCTGTCCGTCCAGCTTCCCCAGTGCGGCCGTCGCCTCGGCGAGGCTCTTCACCATCGGTGCGGGTACGCCGAAGAAGAGCGTGCTCACCGCATGGGGCGCGCTCGCCTCCACGCCAAGCGTCATCGGCACCACGAAGCCCTTCGCCGTGATCAGGTCGAAGGTGCCGAAGTTCGGCCCCTTCGAGGAGGTCTGCTGCACCGACTCCACCGCGCCGCACTTGCCGAAGAACTGCGTGCCGATCGCGGCGAGCTGCGCGTCGCTGACCTGCGCCGAGAAGGTGGCATGGAAGAGACCGTCCGGCCATGCGGGCTTCTCGGCGAGGATTCCCGCGGCCTCGCGAGCGCGCCGCTCGAGCATCTGCTCGGCCAGGGCGCGCATCGAGCAGGCAAGCACCAGGATGGCCGCGATGAGCGTGTGCATGCGAAGCATGTGGGAAGCGTAGAGCATGCCGCTCGTGCAGGCCGACATGCCGGGGCCGGTAGCCTTCAGAGGATGGGTGATTCGCAGCCGATCATCGTGGTCTCGGGCCTTCCGCGGTCGGGCACCAGCATGGCGATGCAGATGCTGCAGGCCGGTGGCATCGAGGTGATGACCGACCATGCACGCGTCGCGGATGCGGACAATCCACGGGGCTACCTCGAGTTCGAGCGCGTGAAGCGTCTGCGCACGGATCGTGGCTGGCTCGACCAGGCCTCGGGACGCGCCGTGAAGGTGATTCATCTGCTGCTGATGGAGTTGCCCGACGACCGGCCCTATCGCGTGATCTTCATGCACCGTCCGATGGCCGAGGTGATCCGCTCGCAGGCGCTGATGCTCGGTCGCAGCGGTCGCGCGGGCGCCTCGCTTCCCCCGGAGCGGCTTGCGCAGGTGTTCGAATCGCAGCTCGCGCAGGTGCGCACATGGCTGTCGGCCCGGCCCTGCTTCAAGGTGCTTGACCTGCAGCACGCCGAGGTTGTCGCGAGACCACTTGAGCAGGCCGAGCGCGTGCGGAACTTTCTCGGGGTGCCGATGGATGCGAGGGCGATGGCTGCGGCGGTCGATCCGTCGCTGCATCGCAATCGCGGGAACTGACGATCAGTCGAGTCGCTGGCCCAGCGAGCGCGCGAGCGCCCTCCAGCCCCAGGGGGCCGACTCGCCATCGCCGGGTTCGAGCGAGGGATGCTCGCGCAGGATCCGATCGAGCAGTTCGGTCGCCCTGGCCTCGTGGCGCTCGGCGGCATCGCGCTCCCCCATGGCACGGCAGGCGATCGCCAGGAAGCGGTGTGCGTCCACCAGTCCGGGTTGCAGGGTGATCGTGAACTCGAACGACGCGCGGGCATGCTTCAGGTCGCCGATCCAGGCAAGGCTGACGCCCAGAAGGAAGTGCGCCTCGGGCAGCGCCTGCCTCAATTCGGCGGCGCGCAGCGTGTGATCGATCACATCCGCATGCCGGCCATGCAGCAGAGCGTCTCGCGCCTGGGCCATGGCGACCAGCGGATTGTCCGGTTCGTGCGTCGCGGCTCGCGCCAGCGTGCCCTCCGCCTCCTTCCGCCCGAGCGCCGTGAGCACCTGTCCAAGCTGCAGCAGGTCCTCGGGTGGGACCGATCCCGCCGCCAGCAGGGCATCGATCCTGCGCGCTGCGTCCTGCGTCTTGCCGAGATGGATCAGGCATGCCGCGTGCAGCAGCTGCAGTGCAGGATCCTCCGCGGCGGAAACAGTCAGTCGCTGCAACGCCTCGATGCAGGCCTCGTGCCGGCCGGCAGCGTGAAGCATCTTGGCCAGATCCGAGCGATAGCGCGCCTCGTCGGGGTACGCCTCGACCAGATCCTCGAGGATCGTCACGGCCTCTGCGGCCCGTCCCGTGAAGGCAAGCACGACCGCATGGTTGAAGCGCGTCTCGCGCCGCACGAGGTCCATGTGCAGTTGCACGCCCTGCGTTGGAGCCGCCATGTAGCCAAGGTCGATGAGTTGCCGGATCGCGTCCTGCGAATCGAAGGGGTTCTGACGCATCGCGGCCGGATGCATGGCTGCGTCGCCCTCCACGTCGTCCCAGCTCGCGATGGCCTCGGGCGCAGGCCCGCCGTCCAGGCACTCCACGAGCACGCGGCCCTGCATGTCACGGCCCGCGGGAAGACCCATCAAAGCCAGCGCCGTGGGAGTCACGTCAAGCAGGCCGGGTGCGTTCGGGATCGAGCCGCGGCGGACACCCGGCCCGGACATCACCAGGACGCCGAGCGGCCGGTGCCACTGCGCCTCCTGCGCGGCCCGCTCCTTCAGATCCGACGTGTCGATCACCGGCCTGCGATGATCGGAGTGGAAGCCGTGGTCCGAGAGGAGCATCACCGTGGTATCCGGGCCCGACACATCGAGCAATTCGCCGAGCATGCGATCGTGCGTCTCGTAGATGCGGTCCATCACCCCGGAGAAGGCACGCGTCTCCGCGGCGGTGACATGTCTCATGCGCGGCGGCACAAACTGCATGAAGTGATGACCGACGGTGTCGATCGTCTCGTAGAACACCATGGCCGCGTTCCACGCGGGTTCGGTCCGAAGGGTCGCGAGTGCCGCCTGGTGAACCGCATGCATGCGCGCGAGTTGCGCGGCCAACTGCCGGGGCCGGGGGTCGTCGGATCGCAGCGTGCGCAGGTCCGGGATGTATCGGGCCAATTCATCGATCCCGATCGAGTCGGGATGCCGGCGGCAGTCGGCGATGGCGGACGCGTGGTGCGCAGGGTGCACCACGCCCTCGGGCAGGGGCCAGTCATCCGTCGAACGCGCCGGAGCGCCCTCCTGAAGCATGTTGGACACGCAGATGCCGCGAACCGGTTCCGCCGGATGCGATGCGTACCAGCCCACCACATGCACCATGCGGTCGGACTGGCTCAGGATGTTCCAGAGAGCCTTGGTTCGCCGCGAGGTGCTGGCGGCGATGCGCACGCCGTCCCCGGTCGGCCGAGGCTCCAGAAAGTTCAGGATGCCGTGATGATCGGCCGTCTTGCCCGTGGCAACCGAAGTCCAAAGGAGGGGAGAGAGGATGGGCTGCAGCGTGGCCAAGTCGGAGCGGACGCCTCGAGCCAGCACCTGGGCCAGCCGGGGCATTCGCCCGGTGATCAGGAGGGGGTCGAGTCGCTGCCAGTCGGCGGCGTCCCAGCCCACGATCAGGAGCCGCGTGGCCATCCCCCGAGGATGGGACGGAGTCTTGCCTTGCGCAAGCGCCAAAAAGTTGTGGAAAAGCGATAACTATTGCAAGAGGCGATTTGACCCCATCAGTTTATGGGCTACCTGTTGGGACCGAAGACGGTTTCCCTCCGTTGCGTCCCAGCATCGGCCGTCTCCAATCGCCGACTTTCCCTGTCGGCGTTGCCTGTAACTCACCCCTCCGGAGTTCCCATCATGCAGTCGGTTTCCGATCGTCTCAATAGGCATTTCGCGGCCTGTGCAGCCGCTGTCGTCGCGGCCACCGCCGTGACCAGCGGTTCCGAGGCAGCCATCGTGTACAGCGGCCTCAAGAACATCGCGGCTCCCGCGACCGCCGACGGCGTTTACGTCAATCTGATCACGGGTGCGAACAGCAGTGCCCCGGTCGCCGGTTGGCACATCAACCCGTGGGGCACGACGGGGCTGCGTTTCGGCACCAACTATCCGGTGCCTGACGTGTATTTCGTCGGCCTCACGCCAGCTGGCTCGACTTCTTCCGGTGGCACCGCGGTGAACCTGGCGTTGGGTTCTTTGATCAAGTTCGACGGCACCTCGACGGCTGGAGCCTCGAGCATGAATGCCGCCTACGGGTGGTCCTTCACGGGCAGCGCGGCTGCCTTTGGCACCGCGACCCAGCAGTGGAAGTTGAATTCGGACAACTACCTCGGCGTGCTTGCCTTTGAGGGCGATGGATCGGTGCTGAAGGCGTGGGTGCGCATCAGCGTGGGTGCCACGAACCTGCAGCGAACCATCGTGGACTGGGCTTACGAGCTCGACGGTGGTGACCTGGTGGTGGGCGCGGTTCCAGCGCCGGGCGCGGCGGCTCTGCTGGCGATCGCCGGTGTGGTCGGTCGCCGTCGTCGGGCCTGACGCTCGCGGCAGCTCCGTACAAGGGTGGAATCGAGCCGGCGGCCTTCGGGCCGCCGGCTTTCATGTGGGTACCGCAGGGCGCTTCAGGGGCGGCGCGCGACGAGCATCGACCACGGCGGCAGGCGCACCTCGCCGGAGACCGTGCGAACGGTTTCGGTGCCCGCGGTCTTTGCATCCACCACCACCTGCCAGCTGCCCGCTGGCAGGCTCAGGGTGGCTGGGGTGGCCTCCCCGTTGTAGGCCACCAGGATCATGTTCCATGGATCGGTGGCCACCGACCCGTCGATCGTGAAGGCGACCGGTCCGCCGCCATCGAGGAAGCGCACGGCACGACGGACCTTCTCGTCGTCATCCATGCGGAACGCCGGATGCGCCCGCCGCAGCGCCACCAGCCCGCGCACGTAATCGTGCACGTCGGCGTACGCGCCCTTGCGCTGCCAATCGAAGCGGTTCACCTCGTCGCCGGCGTTGTAGCTGTTGTGGTTGCCGCCCTTGGTGCGAGCGAAATCGCAGCCGCCGTGCAGGAACGCGATGCCCTGGCTGGTCAGCACCATGCCCAGCGCGAGTTTCTGCATGGCGCGGCGCGTGGCATCGCTGGCCTGGGGCTGCGCCTTCACGAGCTTGTCCCAGAGCGTCAGGTTGTCGTGCGCGCTCACGTAGGCCACGCTCTCGAGCGGCTCGCGCGCGAAGTCGTCGATCGCGCCCGCCACGCCACGCTGGATCGCCGCGCGGTCGCCACCGGGTCCCGTGGCGAAGCCGGTCGCCGTGCCATCCAGATCGCCGCGGATCGCGTTGCGCAGATGGTCGTTGAAGACCGCGAAGCGGAGGCCCTTCTGCGCCCCCTTGCCGAAGCGGATCGGGCCGCCGCCCGTCCAGGGCTCGCCGTAGAGCGTCAGGTCGCCACGGATCGGAAGCAGCCGCTCGCACACCGCCTTCACCGTCTCGGGCGTGTGCGTGCCCACCAGGTCGAAGCGGAATCCGTCCACGCGATAGTCGCGTGTCCAGTGTTCCAGGCTGTCCAGGATGTACTTGCGCATCATCGGGCGCTCATCGGCCATGCAGTTGCCCACGCCTGCGTCATTCAGGAGCGAGCCATCGGGCGCGGTGCGATGGAAGTAGAAGGGCACCGTCTGGTCGAAGGGCGACGATTCGCCGGTGCTGCTCGTGTGGTTGTAGACCACGTCCAGGATCACGCGGATGCCCGCCTCGTGCAGCGACTGGATCGCCTGACGCAGGTCGCGCACGGGCTGCAGGGGATCGCCCTTGCGCGAGGCATAGTTCGACTCGGGCACGTTGAACAGCGCGGTCCAGTAGCCCCAGTTGTATTCGTCGGGCTTGGCGGTGAAGTCGTGCACCGGCAGCAGGTGCACGCTCGTCACGCCCAGATCCTTCAGGTGCGCAAGGCCCGATGAGACGGGCTTCGAGGGCCCGGGCTGCGCCAGACCGAGATAGGTGCCGCGAAGTTCGGGCGGGCACGCGGCGTCGGCGATCGAGTAGTCGCGAACGTGGATCTCGTAGATCACCTCGTCGGTGGGGCTTGCAAGCGTCGGTACCGGCGTTCGATTCCAGTCCGCCGGTTCCTCGCGCGCGAGATCCGCCACGACCGAATACGCACTGTCGTTGGTCGCGGCCACGCAGTGGATGTCCGGCACCTCGCGATCCTTGCCGTAACTGCGGAAGCGGTAGCGATAGCGCGTGCCGTGCAGGTCGCCATCCACCCGGGCGCTCCAGAGTCCGCGCGCGCCGCGGGTCAGCGGCACCACCCTGGGTGGGGACTTCAGGTCCGACCCGAAGAGCAGCAGATCCACCGATTCGGCCACGGGACTCCACGTGGTGAAGGTGGTCGATGCGGGCGTGCAGATCGCGCCCAGCTTCGCGTCGAGCGGCGTGAATGACGGCTGATCCAGCACGCCGCGGGCGAAGACCGGGGCGGGGTTCAGCTCGGGAATGCGGAGTTCCAGAGCCGCCACGTCCGCCTCCTTCACCTTGCCGGCGAGCTTGATCGTGTAGACGCCGCCTTCGCCCGGCCCGTCGACTCTCGCGCAGCGTGGGGCGCTCTTGACGTCGCCGCGCAGGGCGAGCGCGACACCCTTGCGCTGCATCGGCGACAGTGGCTGCGTGGTGGCGAGCGTGACGCGATCCGACGCGTCCAGGAACGCGCCGCGCACGCGCGGTTTCAGGTCGATCGCCGATGGATCGCGATGCACCGTCGCGTCGCCGGACACCAGCCAGACTTCCTGCACGGGTCCGCTGGCGAAGGAGACGCCGCGATCGCCGTCGACGTCCTTCGCCTCCCAGTTGCCGCGTCGAACGAGAAAGCCCGCTCCGTCGGGGCGCTGCGCGAAGGGAACCACGGCGTAGCGGCCGAATGCATCGGTGCCGGAGAAGGCGAACGCGCCACCCTCGCCGCCCGAGGGCCAGGTCCAGAGATTCCAACCGTCGTAGTCGCCGCCTGCGCGGCGATAGTGCACGATCAGCAGGGCGGCGGCGCCGGGGTTCGCCTTGCGCGCCGCGGGAATGGCGCTTGGGAAGTCCGCGGCTTCCGCATGCGCGGCCGGATGCGCGATGCACGCGAGCGCCACGAGCAGGGCGAATGTTCCAAGCCGACGCATGAAGGGCCGCATGGTTCCGGAGCCTAGCGCGTGCCGCAGGGAGGATCCCTGGGCTAGCCTCCGGATCGCATGGAACCGCACGTCATCGTCTCCGGCCAGCCTCCCGAGATCGTCTCGCGACTTGCCTGCCTCCTGGACGTGGCGGCACGAGCCTCGGTGCTGACGCGGCGCTACTTCCAGTCCCCCGAGGTGCGCGTGGAGCGCAAGTCCGACGAGAGCCCCGTGACGCAGGCCGACCGCGAGGCCGAGCGTCTGATCCGCGAGACCGTGTCCGCCGCCTTTCCGGGTGACGGCTTCATCGGTGAGGAGGAGGGCACCTCGCCTGACACGAGCGGCTTCCGCTGGGTGATCGATCCGATCGACGGCACCGTGAGCTTCGCCGCGGGCGTGCCGCTGTTCGGTTCGCTCATCGGCATCGAGCGCACGCTGCCCGACGGCTCGCGACGCGTGGTGGCCGGCGTGGCCAGCATGCCTGCGCTTCGCGAGCGCGTGTGGGCGGTCGAGGGTGGTGGCGCGTGGTGGGAGCGCGAGGGCCAGCCGACGGTGCCGGCTCGGGTGTGCGAGCCGCTGCGGCTCTCCGAGTCGATCGTCTGCACGACCGGCAGCGAGTACTACCGACGCACCAGCCGCATGCACGTGCTCAAGCGGCTCGAGGAGACCTGTGGCCGCATGCGTGGCTGGAGCGACTGCTACGCGCTGGTCCTGCTGGCCACGGGTCGCTGCCAGGTGGCGCTCGACCCCATGATGAATCCGTGGGACTGCGGGCCCTTCCCGGTGATCATCGCCGAGGCGGGTGGCGTGTTCACCAGTTGGAAGGGCGAGCCCGGCATCCACGGCGGTGACTCGGTCGCCTGCCATCCCTCCATGCACGCGGAATTGCTGCGTCTGCTGGCGGGCTGATCGCCCCCGGCGTCGCGGTTCACGTCACGAGCAGCGATTCGCCCGCAAGCCCGGGTCCGAAGGCCATGCCGACCCACGGGCGCGGCACGCGGTCGCGTTCCAGCTGGTCCAGGATGAACAGCAGCGTCGCGCTCGACATGTTGCCGAACCTTCGGAGCACGTCGCGGCTGTGGGCGCCCGCCGCCTCCGGAAGTCGCATCGACGCCAGCACCGCCTCGATCACGCGTGGTCCGCCCGGATGGATCGCCCAGCCGCCGACCTCGCTGATGCGCAGGTTGTGGCGCGCAAGCATGGAGCCGACCCACGGGTCCACGCGCGCCTGAAGGATCTCCGGCACGCGCGCACCAAGCGTCATCTCGAAGCCGTGGTTGCCGATGGTCCAGGCCATCTCGTCGCGCGTGTCCGGCATCAGCACGCTGTCGAAGGTCTCGAGCACGGGTGCGCCGGGCTGCGTGCCCACGATGGCTGCGGCGGCGCCATCCGAGAAGAGCGTGTTGGCGATCAGCCGGTCCAGCCGCGCGCCGTAGTGCAGGTGCACCGAGCAGATCTCCGCGCAGCAGACCAGGACGCGGGCGTGAGGATCCGAGCGCGCCAGTGCCGCCGCCACCGCGAGCGTGTTCACGGCGGCATGGCAGCCCATGAAGCCCACGTGCACGCGACGCGCGGTCGGGGGAAGCGAGAGGTCCTCGATCAGCCACTGGTCAGGGCCGGGCGCGTGGAATCCGGTGCAACTTGCGGTGACCACGTGCGTGACCTGGGCAGGGCTTGTTCCGGATCGCTCGAGGGCCATCGCGGCGGCACGCGCCGCCAGGGGCCGCGCCGCGCGCGCGAATCGCTGCATCCGTTCCAGGGTCGTCGGACCGCGGCCCGCTGGATCGCCTGGATAGAAGGTCGGCGTCCCGGGCTGATCGGCCGTGTCGCAATGGCGCGTCTCGATGCCGCTTCGTCGGGCCAGTCGTTCCGTGATGGCGCGATCGACGCCCGCTGGCGCGATTCGATCCGCGATGGGAATCCAGTCCGACTGAAGCATGGTCCGGTCGGGCACGGCGGTGCCGAGTCCCAGCAGCGAGGCTCGCATCAGGCTCGACATGCATGCATCTCCGTGGCGCGCGCGCCGCCGAACTTCGTCGCCACGCGCGCGGCCAGACTCGGCCAGCGGGCCGCCACATGCATCGCGGCGCGAACGATGGACGGCGTGCGCAGCATCCGCGCGGTCCAGCCGCAGCGCAGGCGAGCGTGGCCCACAAGCTCCGCCGCGCGCGCGGGCCATGCATGGGACGCAGCGTCACCGCGCAACACCGCCGCGGCGTGCTCGCCTGCGGCGAATCCTGTCGCCAAGGCCCAGCCCATGCCTTCGCCGGTGAATGGCTCCACGTAGCCGGCCGCGTCGCCGGCGACGAGCACATCGTCCGTCTGCAGCGTGCGGCGCTCCCGCCACAGGTGCGGCGTGCCGAGCCAGTCGGCGGACGCGATGGCGTCGGCATCGCGCACCATCGTGTGAAGCATGTCCCGCATGAGGGAGGCGGGTCCGTCATGCTCGCGAATCGACGCGGGGCGGATCGCCGCAGCGACGTCCACCTGTCCATCCGGCAGTCGAACCAGGCCGACGTAGCCGCATCCGTTCACGTGCATGCGGATCTCGGCGTCCGCCACATCCACGGCATGCGCGGGCAGGATGGCGCCGATCCCGATGCGGCTCGCGCGTCGCACGCGCCATGCGAATCGCGGGTCCTCGGCGAGCGCGCCACCGCGCAGTCCATCGGCGACCACGCGGATCCGCGCGTGGATCGCGCGCTCGCCGCCCGGGCCCCGGATCGTCGCGTGGCCGCCATCCCGCACGGTGGCCACGAACGGCCATGCCAGTCGCGCGCCGGCCCGGGCCGCCATGCGAAGCAGGCCCGCGTCCAGCGTGGATCGCGAGAGGACCCGTGTTCCTTCGCGGCGCACATGGACCGAACGCGATCCGATCGACAGGCGGACACCGTGGACTTCACGCGATCCCTGAAGCACCTCGGCCGTGCCTGCGCGATGCAGGACCTGCTGGCCGAACGGCGCCAGGCAGCATCCGCACACCTTCTCCCGCGGATGGGCGACTCGGTCCACCAGCAGGGTGTGCAATCCTGCCTGGGCCGACGCGAGCGCCGCCATCGCGCCCGCGGGGCCGCCTCCGACCACCAGCACATCGACATGGCTCGGAATCGCGTGCACGCTCTCGATGGCTGGCAGGGGCATCATGCGGTTGCGCCCCCGGGTCCGTGCCACCAGAGGCGCCAGCGAACGGCATCCATCACCCGGACCGAAGCCGCATCCAGCCCGGCGTGTGCAGCCATGGCACGAATCTCCGCCGGCTCGTGCGCGGCGCGCACGCTCGCGATGGCGTCGTGATGCACCACCGGACTTCGGGTCACCAATCTGGATCCAAGCCACACCAGCGCGAGCGCGCGCCGCGTTCGGCGAAGATCCGTCACGCCCACCGCAAGCCGCGCCGCGTCACGCATGGAACGGAGGACCCTCGCCACGTCGTTCGGGTCCAGGTGATGCAGGAACAGGCTGTTGATCACCACATCGGCCTGCGGAAGGGGCTCGTGAAGCACATCGATCACCGCCCCTTCGCAGCGCATGCCTGACGCGCGCGCCCGGCCGATCGACTGGGCGAGCGCCTGTCGGCTTCGGTCGCTCAGGATCCAGTGCAGCGTGAGGCCCGCGCGTCGCGCCAGCGCATCGAGGCGTCGGGGCAGGTCGCCGCCACCACTGGCGACATCCAGCACCTGCAGCGGACCATGGGCGCGCGACGCGAGTTCGCGCAGCGGAGGCCACAGCAGGCGATGCGCGCGGGACACTGCGTTCAAGCGCGCCAGGCCGGAGAGCGCGTGGATGTGGGCTTCCGGCGAAATCGCGGGATCGTCCATCCGCTCGGCGACCCTGCGGCGCGTCAGCGTCACGGCATCCGACTCCCGAACTTCCGAGGCATGCGCATGGCGCTCAGGCGCCCCGGTCGCGGTAGCTCGGCGGGGCACCCCAGCGCATCTTCTCGACGAGCGTGTCCCAGTAGCTGCGGTCGGGATTGCCGATGAAGCGCGCGTCCGTGTGGTGACGCCCCACGAGCACGCGGTCACCCTTGCCGATCGGCACGATCGCCTGTCCATCGAGGACCAGCGAGGTGCCCTCGTTCGCGCGCGCGGCCTCGATCAGGATCTCCACGTGGCTCGGCGCCACGATCGGACGGAACGCGAGGCTGTGCGCGCAATTCGGGGTCACGATGATCGCCTCGACATCGGGCTGCACGATCGGTCCTCCCGCACTGACGTTGTAGGCGGTGCTGCCGATCGGCGTGGCCACGATCACGCCGTCGCCCACCAGGTCGGGGCCCGGCCGTCCGCCCAGCGTGAGCTTGAGTTCGATCATGCGGAAGGGGGCGCCCGCGGTGATCGCGGCCTCGTTGATCGCCAGCCCCTCGTGCACCAGATCGCCGCGCGCGTTCCGCACGATCGCGTCGATCGCCATGCGCGCGCGCACCACGGGGTCATGCCCGAAGATCATCTCGGCGTGCTTGTGCAGTCCCTCCAGGTCGAACTCGGCGAGGAAGCCGAGTCGTCCGAAGTTCACGCCGACCAGCGGCACGCCCCGGTCGATCAGTCGCCTGCACTGCGCGATCAGCGTGCCGTCGCCGCCCAGCACGACCACGCGATCGAAGACGGTGCGGGTCGGGATCGGCTTCTGGTCCGCATCGAGTTCCTCCACGATGCGCCCGTGCATGCCCACGATGCGTCGCACCTGGTCCAGCGCCTCGGGCACGCCCTTGCGGCTTCGGTCGGCAACCAGCAGCACGTCGGTCATGCCACAAGGCCCTTCGTGAGCTGGAGGAACGCCGTTTCCAGATCCACCGCGGCCTGATGCAGGCCCGTGATGCGGAATCCCGCGCCGATCAGCCGGTTCGGGAGGTCGCTCACCGGCACGCCAGCGGCCGGATCCAGCGTCACGTCGAGTCGCGTGGACCCCTCCGCGCTGGTCAACGCCACCTTGGCCACCCCCGGCACCTTCCGCAGCAGTTCTGCCGCCTGCTCATGACGATCCTCCAGCGTGATGCGAACCAGCGTGCCACGATGCGCGCGCGCCATCGCGTCCGCCATGCGTCCCGCGTAGACCAGCTTGCCCTGCTCGATGATGCCCACGCTGGTGCACAGCTCGGCGAGCTCCGGCAGGATGTGGCTGGAGATCAGGATGGTCTTGCCCATGCGGCGCAGCTCCTTCAGGAGTTCCCGCATCTCGATGCGCGCGCGCGGATCGAGTCCCGAGTTGGGCTCGTCCATCAGCAGCACCTTGGGGTCGTGCAGCAGCACGCGCGCCACGCTCAGGCGCTGCTGCATGCCGCGGCTCAGGCCGTTCACCTCGGTCATCCGCTTGTGGGCGAGGTCCGTGAGCTCCAGCACCTCGCCCACCACCTTGTCGCGCGCCTTGCCGTGCAGGCCGAAGCAGGCGGCGAAGAACTCCAGGTACTCCTGCACCACCATGTCCTCGTAGGCGCCCATGAAGTCGGGCACGTAGCCGATCACGGGCCGGATCAGGTGGTTCTGGTAGCCGACGGTCTTTCCGTCCACGCGTGCCTCGCCCCAGGTGGGCTTCAGCAGCGTGGCGAGGATCTTGATGGTGGTGGTCTTGCCGGCGCCGTTGGGACCGATGAAGCCGAAGCACTCGCCCGCCTCGATCGACAGGTTGAGGTTGTCCAGCGCCGTCAGGTCGCCGTACTTCTTCGTCAGGTTGACCGTCTCGATCATCGACATGGCGAGACCGAAGGGTACGCCATTCAGGGCGACGGCCGCACGAAGCCCCGTTCCTCGCAGGGCAGGGGCAGGATGAACCGCGCCATGACCGCGCCCGCGCTGGATGGCTCGCGCCCATCCACGCGCAACGGGGCGGGCAGGGCGGCCCCATCCAGGAAGCCCGTCACGATGATGCAGGGGCGGGTGAACCACGACGAGAGATCCAGTTCGCGCCCCAGCCTTCGATGCACGCGCAGCACGCCCTGCGAGAGTGCGGCCTGATTCCTGCGGTACGCGGGTGGCTCCAGCATGTCGTACAGGCTCAGCATCTCCAGGCGTCGCATCCAGCCGGTCGAGCCGAAGGCTCCCGTGACCGTGCCGCCAAGCGTCGCGCCCACGTCCGACTCCAGCGGATCCTGATAGGTGCGCTTCATCTCCGCGACCATCGATCCCTCGCCCTTGCCGCTCACGGGCAGCGGACCGTTCGGATACAGCGCCTTGCCAAGGTCCAGCGCCTCACCGCTCCAGGCGCTCAGGGTCACCATGCGAGCGGGGCGCGGCGGAAGCCCCGACGGATCGATCAGCGGACTGGAGCCCGTGGTCCACGACCGGGGCACGTAGAGCCAGGGTGTCACGTGCACGATCTGCACGTCCCGCAGCGGTCCGGGCAGGCCATGCCGGATCGAACCACGCAGCCCGACCTTCGGGTTGGCTCCCGACTGCACGATCGTCTCCACGGGGCTTCCTTCCTCGACCCAGGCGACGCGCCCCCACGCATCGGGTGCGGGCGCCAACGACCACGCCTGCATCTCGGTCGCCGTCGCGCGCGAGGGAGCCAGCACCTCGCCCGGCCGATCCACGTCACGCGAGGCCTGCGCCGTGTCGGGGAATCGACTCGTGTTTCCGTCAGGCGGCGGACTCCAGTCGAGCAGCAGGCTGTCGCGCTGCGCGACGTCGCCCAGACGCACGGGTGTCGTGCCGAATCCGCCCAGCGCCACGCTCAGCCAGGCGTTCACGCGCAGGCGCCGGACCTTCGCGCCCTCGCCGTCATCGGCCGTCGGAAGGATGAAGTCCGCCACCGACAGGTGACGCACCTGGATCGTCGAGCCGCCGAACGCCAGCCCGAGCGCCCACGCGACGGGCGCCGCCAGGAGCGCGATCGCGGCGAAGACCGGCCATGCCTTCGCCAGACGATGCCGTCGCTTCAGGAAGAGCCAGCTCCCGGGCACGGCCAGGATCCAGTAGAGCGCGAAGAACGCGAGCACCGACAGCACGCCACCCGTTGCCTGTCCGGTCTGGCCGATCTGCTCGAGCACGAGATCGCCATCGCCTGCCACGAAGGTGCGCGTTCCGGAGCGCGCCAGCAGTTGCGGGGGCTGGGCGGCTTGCCACGTGTTGTAGTTGCCGAGCGTCGGGCTGTCGGCGCGCCGGCCCACGATTCGATTCCAGAACACGTCCGCCTGCGGCAGTCCGTCGGCCGCGAGTGCGCGCGCGTGCACGGCGGCCAGATCCAGGCCGACAAGCGTGATGCGTCCATGTCCCCAGACGCGCTGCGCCACCAGCGCCGCGCCCCGGGTCTCCTTCGACGCCGCCGCGTCGGGCAGCAGCATCAGCGGCTTCCAGCCACGGTCGAGCGCCTTCGCGTCGAACACCGTGAGCGTCGTGGTCACGTCCGCCTTGCGAAGCGCGGGATCCTTCGACAGCACCGGAAGCAGCGCCTCGATGTCGACGCCCTCCACCCGCGTGGTGCCCTTCGTGGGCAGGGTCTCGGAGAGCCCGTGACTTCCGCCGCCACGAAGCGACCACGGATCGCCCGCCTCCGGAAGCACGATCACGAGGTGTCCGCCACGATCCACCCACTCCAGGATTGCGCGGGCGCGTTCGGGATCCAGGGTGCCAGGGACCGGGCCGGCCCAGACCAGCGTGCCGGCGCTGGCGAGACCCTCCCAGCGGTCCGGCAGGTCCGCCACGCGGGTTCCCGGCATCACGCGCGTCGCCTCGTGCATCGACGGCACGTCGGGGCCGTCGAACTGCGCATCCAGGGTCTCCAGACCCATGCGACCATCTCCCACGATCGCGATCAAACCCTGGGTCATCGACAGCGGTTCCGAGGGGCGCGCGGCATCCCCAGGCTTGAACCGCGTCTGGACCATCTCGCGCACCCGCGCGCCGTCGCGAGCCTCGAAGACGCGGATCGTGAAGGTGTCGGTGGCCAGGCCCGCCGAACTCGCCGCGGGAGGCAGCCGCGCGTAGAGCCATCGCCGCGTGGACTGGCCCGGGGTCAGCGTGGCCGTTCGCGTGTGCGACACCAGGTCGCCGTCGGCGTTCGGCAGATCCCACTGCACCACGCACTCGACCGGCTCGTTCAGGTTCGAGCGAAGGCTCACGCAGATGCCCGTGACGTCACCCGGACGGAAGGCGCGCAGCGCGCCGAACTGCTCCAGCGCCACCGTCACCTCGTCCGCGGCACGGGCCGCGGAGGCCATCACCGCGGTGATCGCGAGCATCAGCAGCGTGACGACCCGGCGAGGCCCCAAGATGGACGCCGTCGCGCTCACGGCCGCAGGTCGGCGATCGCCTTCAGGATGGCCGCATGGCTTCGCGTGCCGCGGTGCAGGCAGGTCAGCTCGAACTTCTCGTTCGGGCTGTGCACGCGGTCATCGTCCAGGCCGAAGCCGACCAGGAGGCTCTCGAGCCCCAGGATCCTCTGGATCGAGCCGACGGCGGGAATGCTGCCGCCCGAGCCGATGCGTACCGGACCGCGTCCATACACGGTCTCGAGCGCGCGTTCCGCCGCCGTGAGGTACGGGCTCTCGTCCGCCACGCGGATCGGCGGGTTGCGGCCGAAGGACTCGATCTTCAGGCTGAAGCCGGCGGGCACGCGCGCGTGCAGGTGCGCGCAGAGCCGCTCGTAGGTCCTCTCGGGATCCATGTCGGCCACCAGCCGGCAGGAGATCTTCACGCTGGCCTGGCTCGCGATCACGGTCTTCGCGCCCGCGCCGATGTAGCCGCCCTTGATGCCGTTGCAATCGCAGGTGGGGCGGCACCAGGTGCGCTCCATCGCGCCGAAGCCCGGCTCGCCGAATCCGCTCGTCAGGCCTGCGGCGCCGAGGAATTCCGCCTCGTCGAAACCCAGCCCAGCCCACTGCGCCTTCGTGCGTTCGGGCAGCGGCCGCACCTCGTCGTAGAAGCCCTCGATCGCCACGCGGCCGTCCGCGTGATGCAGGCTCGCCACCATGCGCGCGAGCGCGTTGATCGGGTTCACGATCGCGCCGCCGTACAGACCCGAGTGCAGATCGTGCGAGGGCCCGCGCAGGGTCGCCTCGATGTAGACCAGCCCGCGCAGCATGGTGGTGATCGCCGGCGTGTTCACGTCCCACATGCCGGTGTCGCTCACGATGGCCACGTCCGCGTCCAGTTCGCTGCGGTGCGACTCCATGAACGGCTCCAGACTTGGGCTGCCGCTCTCCTCCTCGCCTTCCAGCATGACCGTGACGGGGCAGGGGGGCGAGCCGGCGCAGGCATGCCACGCGCGCAGCGCCTCGATGAAGGTCATCACCTGTCCCTTGTCGTCGACCGCGCCGCGCGCCACGATGCGCTTGCCGCGCGGGCCGTCGACCACCACGGGCTCGAATGGCGGGCTTTCCCACAGCTCAAGCGGATCGGCGGGCTGCACGTCGTAGTGCCCGTAGAACAGCACGCGCGGAGCGGTCACGCCCTTGGGGCCCGGATGTCTGGCCAGCACCATCGGGTGCCCGGGCGTGTCCACCACGCGCGCTTCGAAGCCGAGCGCACGCAGCTGCTCGGCCGACCATGCCGCGCCGCGCCGGACCTCCGGCGCGAACTTCGGATCGGTCGAGATGGTGGGAATGCGAAGGAAATCCTTCAGACGCTCGATCGCACCGGGATGATCTGCATCGGCACGTGCGAGCACGCTTTCGAGGTCGGCTGTCATGGCGCAGACAGGCTATCGCGGGCACGCCGCAGGCTCAGGGCAGCAGCGATGCGCCCACGTGCACCAGAAACGCGGCCACGATCACGGCGGTGAAGGCCGTCAGCAGCCAGCGCTCGAAGGCCAGCGTGCGGTACCACGACCCAAATGCCTCGGCACCCGGGTCTTCCGTGAAATCCACGAGTCCCTCCATCTCGGCGTAACTGCGGGGTGGGCGCTCCTGAAAGTCGCATCCGCACGTCACGCAGGTCGCCGGCGCGCGCGACGCAGGCTGCATCTGGCCGCACTGCATGCAGCGCCGGCACAGGTGTCGCGGTTCGATGGTGCTGGTGCGCAGACGCATGCGCGACTACCGTAGCACCGGTCTGCGACGATGCCAGCGCAGGCGCGAAGAATGCCGCACGAACCCGCAAACACCCTCGCGTCCTGGAGTGCGCATCTGGCCACGGCCTCCGGTCATCCCGTGGTTCTCGGGTCCTCGCCGCCACCCGAGGCGCTGCGCAGCGCACGTGCGCAGCGTGACAGCGTGGATCTGCGCCTGTGGCTGGAGGCGTGTCGATCCGCGCCCTCGCTCGAGGCCATCCCCGCGGGCGCGGGACCCCTGGTCGTCTGGGACCAGAGCGTGGCGATCGAGGTCTGGACCGAGGAGGAGCTCTCCGGCATGCATGCGCTGGCGCGGCTCGCCAGGCGCATGGACTCCGCGCACGCCCGGGAACGCCTTCGCGCCGCGGTGCGCTGGCACATCGAGCACACCCAGCCCGACAACGGCACGAACCGACCATGGGCGGTGCATGCGTTCCTGATCGAGGGTTCCCCGGAGGCGCACGCCTACGCGGGCACGCTGCTCCACAACGCGCTGGCCCTCACGGGTCAGCCGACGCCGCTCTCCGCATGGATCCTGATGGATGCAGCGGCGGAGCTCGCATGGGCCGCTGGCCCGACGCGCGCGGGTTAGGATGCGACCCCTGACCCAGGAGGCTTCGCTGATGGCAGATCGCGTGGTGGTGGATCGAATCGATTTCCGTGAGACGCTCGTGTTTCCGCGCGTCGTCGCTTCCGCCGTCTCGGCGCTGCAGTTTCCGCGCCTCCTGCTCGCCACCTTCAGCCTGCTGTGTCTGGTCGTGCTCGGCCGCGGCTACGACGCGGTGCGCGGCCCCTCCATCCAGCCCGCGGGTCTGCTGGCACCGGCGCGCACGGCGCTCGATTCGGGCATGGGAAGCGAAGTGGCGCGTCGGATCGCGCGGGAGACGCTGCCCGCGGAACTGCGGCCACAGGGCGTCGATGGCCTCGGCGGTCGGGTCGACATCGAGGAAGTCCGCGCGGTGCTGCTGGACCGCCGTGGCGAGGTCGAAGGCACCGAACTGGAACTGGTCCGCCGCGGCCTGGACCGACTCGAGCCCTACCGTGGCAAGGGCGCGTTCGATTCCCTCGCCACCGCGGTCGGCCTTCGATTTGACGCGCTTGTGGCGGCCACGCTCACGCTCGACTTCCGTGGCGCTGCGGGCTGCCTGGCCGATCTGTTCATCGACATCCCGACCGCGCTCTGGCGCGAGGATCGCGTCTTCACGATCTTCTACGCGATCGCCGGCGGGATGGTGTTCGGCTTCCTCGGCGCCGCGATCTGCCGCATGGCCGCCGTGCATCTGGCGCGGCGCGGTGAGCTCGCACCTGTCGAGGCCATCGACTTCGTGCGCGCGCGTTCCCTGAATCATGCGCTCGTGCCGCTCTGGCCCGGAATCTCGCTGGTCGTGCTGCTGCCCGTGGCGCTGGTGATCGGCCTGATGGGACGGGTGCCGGGCCTGGACGTGGTGGCGGGCGCGGCCTACGGGCTCGTGCTGTTCTTCGCCACGATCGCCGCGATCGTCCTGCTGCCGTGGATCGTCGCCATGCCGTTGGCGGTGGCCGCAGCCGCGTGCGAAGGATGCGACGGCCTCGAGGCCGCGCAGCGATGCGGGGCGCTGGTGTTCCGTCGACCCCTGCACACGCTGCTCTACGCGACGTGCGCGCTCCTTGGCACGTGCCTGCTCGCGTTCACCGTGGACCTCGTCAGCACCGCTGCAATCTCGATCGCGTCGGGCGTCACCGGTCTCTCGGCCGGCGAGGGCGCGATGGCCGCGACCGGAGGCGCACGCCTGCTCGCGCCCGACACCAACGCGCCCGCCGTGTTCGTCGGGGGTTCGTTCACGGCGTCCATGCAGGCCGTGTCTATCGGCCTTGCGCGGCTGTGGCAGGGCATCCTGCAGACGCTTGCGGCAGGGGCGGTCTTCTCGGCGATCTGCACCACGGCCACGGCGGCGTACCTCGCGCTTCGCCGCACCTGCGACGATCAGCCCTTCGAGGACCTTTGGGATCCGGGCACCCCGGCGGGCGTCCGAGTCGACTGAATCAGCCCAGGCCGCCCTTGAGGGGGCGGTTCGACGCGAACTTCGCGCGCAGACGGGCCATCGCGGCGTCGTCCTCGCGCTGCGGCTTCGCGGCTGCGGCTTCCTTCGCGCTCATCGGGCGGTCCGCAAGCGCCTTGATCGACAGGCTCAGGCGGCGACGCGCGGGATCCACGCTCAGCACCTTCGCCGTCACGATCTGGTCGACCTTCAGCGCGCGATCCACGCTTGGGATCCGGTCATGGCTCACTTCGCTGATGTGCACCAGGCCTTCGACGCCCGGCGCGACCTCCACGAAGGCTCCGAACTCCGCCAACTTGGTCACGCGTCCCGACACGGTCTCGCCCGCGGCGATCGCCTCGAGCTTGCCGGCCATCGGGTCCTGCATCACTTCCTTGCGGCTCAGCGAGATCTTCGGCGGCTTCTGCGCGAGATCCACGCGCAGCACCTTCACCTTCACCACGTCGCCGACCTTCACCACCTCGGAGGGGTCCTTGATGCGCTCGTGCGCCAGGTCGCTCACGTGAATCAGGCCGTCCACGCCGCCGAGGTCGGCGAAGGCGCCAAAGCTCTGCACGCTCGAGATCGTCGCGTCGCGGATCTGGCCGGGGCTCAGCTCCGCCAGCGTCTTTTCCCGCATTTTCCCGCGTTCCTGGCCCAGCGCCGCCTTGCGGCTCAGCACCATGCGGCCCTTCTCCTTGCGGAGCTCGATGATCATGCAGGGGAACTTCTCGCCCAGGAAGATGCTGATGTCTTCAACGGGTCGCAGATCCACCTGACCCGCCGGCATGAAGGCGCGGTGATGCGACACTTCCATGTCCAGACCGCCCTTGTTCATGCCCACGCATCGGGCTTCCACGATCTGGCCCTCGGCCAGATGTTCCCACGGCGCCTTGGTGCTCGCGCCGGGCAGCGCAAGGATCAGCAGGCCTTCGAATGCATCCAGTCGTTCCACCACGAATTCAACCTGCGCGCCGGGCTGCGGCGGCTCCGCGAACTGTCGCAGCGGGCACACGCCCTGGCTCTTCGGTCCGAACTCCACCATCACGTCCTCGCCCTGCACGCGCACCACGGTGCCCACGCGGGTCGAGGCCCGATCGGTCTTCAGGCGTGATGCCGGAACCTTCGACGTGGGCAGGTTCAGCAGTTCGCCTTCGCTCAAGCCGCCGAGGGCCGCCTGCAACTCGCCTTCAAGCGCGGCATCGAAGCCTCCAACCGAGGAGGGCGGGGGGGTCGGGCGTTCCGGCGCCGGATTCGTCTTGGATGGTTCGGACATGACGGGTTTCGAGGCTAACCGTTTCATGGCGGGTTGTGGGTGAATGCCGCAACCCGACCCCGGGGGAGCCCCGAATGCTCAGGCGGACTTTCCCTGTCCATGGGTATATTCCCCGACCCCGGGACTCGACCCCGTCCGCACCCTCCACGACGCCGAGCGTCCAGACCCACACCGCATGCCGAAAAGCCAATCCGCCTGGGGCATCGAGATCGGTGCCTTCGCCATCAAGGCCATCCGTCTCGAGCGCGACGGTGACGAGGTGATCGTCCGGGACTTCGCGTTCATTCCGCACGCCAAGCCGCTGAGCTCGCCGGAATCCGATCCCACCGAGATCACGCGACTCACCCTGCAGCAGTTCATCGCGTCGAAGAACCTCGAGGACCATCCAACGGTCATCTCGGTGCCGGGGCATGTCGGTCTTGCGCGCTTCGCCAAGTTGCCGCCCGTCGAGCCCAAGAAGATCCCGGACATCGTGAAGTTCGAGGCCGCGCAGCAGATCCCATTCCCGATGGAAGAGGTGGAATGGGACTACCAGACCTTCTCGAGCGACGACAATCCGGACGTCGAGGTCGGCATCTTCGCGATCACCAAGGACAAGATCGCGGAGCGACTCGGCCTGTACGCGGAGTTCGGCATTCGCCCGGAAATCGTGACGCTTGGACCACTGGCGGCCTTCAACGCCCTGTCCTTCGACATGTCCCTCGGCGAGCAGTCCGAGCCCGTCGTGGCGCTGGACATCGGCACGCAGTCCAGTGACGTGGTGATCGCCTACAACGGCCGATGCTGGGTCCGGACCTTCCCGCTGGGCGGCACGCACTTCACCGATGCGCTGGCCGAGTCGTTCAGCATCAAGTACGGCAAGGCGGACAAGCTGAAGGCCGAAAGCGCGAGCAGCAAGTACGCGCGTCAGATGATGCAGGCCATGCGGCCCGTCTTCGGCGATCTGGTCACCGACGTGCAGCGCTCCATCGGTCACTACCAGATGTCCCATCCCGAGAGCCCGATCCATCAGGTGGTCGGCCTGGGAAGCACCTTCCGGATCCCGGGCCTCCGCAAGTTCCTCAGCCAGCAGCTCAACATCGAGGTGCAGCGTCTGGACGAGTTCAAGCGGATCCGCGTCGAGGGCCGCGAGGCGGCCGATTTCGCGGCCAACAGCGTGAATTTCGTCACCGCGTACGGTCTGGCGCTCCAGGGCATCGGGCTCGCGCGCATCAGCGTGAACCTGGCCCCGCTCCGTGGGCTGCGCGAGAAGGTGTGGGCCGCCAAGAACAAGTGGTTCATCGCCGCGGCATGCGTCTCGGTGGCGGCCTCGGCGGGCCTGTTCCTTCGTCCCGCGCTGGACTCGCAGGCGCTGAAGGCGGGCGAGGACGCGGTCCGCAAGGCGGATCGCGTGGTGCAGCAGGGCAAGGGCCTGAAGAGCCAGCTTGATCAGGCCAACGGCATGGGTCAGACTGGCGCGACCGTCACGAACACCATGCGTCTGGCCGGCCAGCGCGATGTGTGGCCGCAGATCGTGCGTGACGCCTTCGCCATGAGCCTGAGCGCGAAGCCGGGCGCCGAACTCGCGGCGGAGAGCCCCGCGGCGATCGCGGCGATCGAGCCCTCGAAGATCCGCCTGATCGCCATCGAGGATCTCTCGGGCACCTACCTCTTCGGTGAGGAGGACAAGAGCCGCTCGATCGACGTCACCGTGAAGGTCGCCTTCGCGAACATGGATCGCACCGCCGCGACCTTCCTGAACGAGACCGCGGGCAAGTGGCTGCGCGACAATCTCGATCGTCCGGGCGTGCCCTACACGATCGACGTGAACACCATCAAGCTGAAGACCGACGAGAACCCGACCTCAACCGTTACCGCCGCCACGGCGGAGCCGGGGGCGGGTGCGGCGTCGGCCTCGGAGTCGAGCGGTGCGTCGGCTCCTCCACCCACGCAGACTGCGGCGTCTGGCGGCGCGCCGGCCGGTGACTCGCAGGGCTCGCGATCGCGTCGGCGCCGTCAGGGTGAGGGCTTCGGTTCGGAGTCCGGATCGGGCCTCTCGAAGGGCATGGGTTCGTCCACCGAGGATCCCCTCCCGACGCAGGTCGAGGAGACCACCACGTCAAGCGCCAAGCCCGCGGCGCAGAGCCGCGAGGAAGAGAAGCAGTCCACGGACCTCGAGCAGATCGCGCCACTCGACATGCAGGGTTCCGTGTTTGGTCCCACCGCCACGGTCTACCGGGGCGAGATCACGTTCCGCGTGCGCCTGCGCGACGGCGCGGCGAAGCCCGCGGAAGGAGCCTCCAACCCATGAGCGCCAAACTGGATCTTGCCGCCCTGAAGAACATCGACTTCAGCAAGGTCGCGGCGGTGCTGAAGCGCCGCTGGATCATGATGCTCTGTGGCCTGGTGGTGGTGGCCGCGCCTGTCGCGGCGTTCCTGGTGCAGCAGTCCATGGACGAGGAGAACGCGAAGGTCGTCAAGACGCGTGTCGCGCTGTTCGACTCGGTGGGGAGTCTTCGGAAGGGCTCCGTCACGATCCGGATGCCGGACGGAACCTCGAAGGAGGAGTCCACGGCCCTGAATGACGCGGTCATCAAGAAGATCCGCGAGCACAACGAGGAGCTCGGGAAGCGTTCCGAAGAGGTCTACGCCGCCGCCGTCAAGCGCAACCAGTCGGCGCACGTCATGATTCCCGGCCTCGACGCCTACCTCCCAGCGCCGCAGCGGGCGGACGAGGCGACGCGCGACATCCTCCTGCAGAAGTGGGCGCAGCTGGTCGAGCCCGCGCGCGCGAAGCTGCTCGACGATCCGTCGCTCCAGGGGCCCGTGCCGTCCTCGGAGGCGCTGGAGCGCGTTCGTGGCGCGGAGGTCCAGTTCTGCTCGGCCAACCGCGTGGCCTCGCGCGCCGAGCTGCCCGCGGGCGAGATGCCCAAGTTGCTGGACGCCCTGCGTGAGGCCCGTGTGGGCGCGGCCGTGGATCATGCGGGACGCCTGGATTTCTACATGGATCCCGGCGCGATCCGGTGGCTTCCGCGTCCGTCCGGCGGCAAGGCCGACGGGCCCGCAGCCGTGGACGAGATTCTCGTGGGCATGTACCGCGCCCAGTGGGATCTCTGGCTTGTTTCCGACCTGCTCAAGGCGTTCCGGGGCGTGAATGCCAAGCAGCCCGGCGGGCCCATGAAGTCCCCGCTCAAGCGCGTCGTGGCGGTGGAATTCGACACGCTCGGCCTTCCGAAGCCAAGCAGTGGCGGGGCTGCGGAAGGTGCCGACGCGGCCAGTGGCGGTGAGGGCGAGGCGATCGATCCCAAGAAGGAGGTCGCGCCCGATTTCAAGGCGGGGGGACTCACGGGACTGGTCTCCAACCACCTGTTCGACGTGCGAACCACCGTGGTCGACGTGGTGATCGAGACCGCCGCGATTCCGGCGCTCGTGAACGAGCTGGCGCGCTGCAACTTCATCACCGTGGCCGACGTCCGGCTCAAGCCCGCGGACTCGTTCGAAGCGCTTCGGCGCGGCTACGCGTACGGCGGTCAGCCGTGCAGTGATCTTCGCCTCACGCTGCAGTCCGTGTGGCTGCGCGACTGGACCACCGAGCGCATGCCGGTGGCGCTTCTCAAGACCATCAAGTCGGCCGGCAAGCCGAAGCCGGAGGCGCCCACCGACGGGGCCCCCGCGGCGCCGGCTGGCGCGTGAAAGCAGGTATTTCCCCATGAAGGGCATCAGCATCATCGAGCGTCACTTCGAGAAGGCGGTTCTCGCCTTGATCGCCTTGGGCATCGGGGGGTACGCGCTCGTCGACGTGTCCGGCTTCCTGCAGTCCAAGCCAAAGATGGGTGGACGCGAGGTCGAACTCAGCGAGATGGCGAAGCAGCTCGTGCAGGTGAGCGACGAGGTCGGAGGACTGCAGGGTGGCACCGAGGTCGCGATCGAGATTCCATCCGGCGTCTCGACCGAGAGCGCCGCGGCGGGCTTCGACAAGCCTGCCGTCGCCGGCGACCCGATCGTGCGCACCACGCCGCCCTTGGCGACCTCGCTCTTCGCCAGGGCGAATCGTCCGATTCCGATGTACTTCGAGCCGTCCCTGGGTCCGGTGAAGATGGTGAGCCCTGTGCTGCAGCGCGACAACGCGGTGCAGCTGGCCGAGGACGAAGCCGGAAAGGCGATTGCGGCGTTCCTGGATCAGCGCCCGGAGGGTTGGTCGAAGGGTGATCGGAACGTCATCTGGACCACGCCCACAGCCGAGGTTGACCTGGCGGCGATCCGGGCCGAGTTCGAGCGCTCCGGGTCCCAGGGCGGTTCGCCGCGAGAGCGCCTGCCGGTGCATTGGTGGCAGCAGCGCAACCGCGAAGTCATCGTGCTCGACGTGCGCTTCGAGCGTCAGGAGCGGAAGGAAGACGGCACCTGGGGCGAGACCACGCTCGTGTCAAGCCTTCCCGGCATGGCGAGCCTGCGGGGCCAGAAGTTCACCAGCGTGGGCGCCGTGGTCGAGGCGCTGAAGAAGGCTCCCGACGCCCGTGAGCAGATCCTTCGGCCCGCGGTTCCGCCCATGGCGGCAGGCGGCGCCGCGGCGAGCACCGCCGCCGGTGCGGCTCCGGCCGCGCCAGCGAATCGCAAGTTGGCGGATGCCCGAAAGAGTCTCGAGGACGCGAAGAAGGCGTTGGACCAGAAGGACGCCGATCTGCAGAAGGCCGGCGGTCCCTACGACGGAGCCCCCAAGGGCGGTCGTGGCAGCGGCGCATCCGGCTCGTCCGGAGGCGGTGGCGGAGGCGGTGGCGGAGGCAAGGGCGGCGCGGGTGGCGGCGCCGGACGCCCCACCGACGATGGAGATCCGGCGACGCTTCGCAAGCGCCGCATGCTCACGCTTGAGGTCGAGAAGTTGAAGGCCGAGGTCGCGGAGCTCACGAAGAAGGTTGACGAACTCGCGAAGGCGGATGCTGCGGCGGCGAAGGGTGCCGAGGACAGCGCCTCGTCCGATCGCGTCATGGTCTGGGCGAACGACTTCCAGGTGCGTCCGGGCGCGGAGTACCGATACCGCTGCCAGATCGAATTCGTGAACCCGTTCCTTGGCCGCCGCAACGAACTGCAACCGTCGCAGCAGAAGCTCGACGGCGCAACCGGCATCCGCACGGCCCCCAGCGATTGGGTCTTGGTGCGCGTTCGCAGTCCGCGTGAGTTCTTCGCGCTCGAGGCAATGGCGGGGGAGGGGGCCTCCGGACTCGGGATGGGCCGCTTCGAACTGTTCAAGCTGGACGGCGGTTCGTGGCGAATCGCGCGCGACATGATCGAATTCGGGGATCGCGTGGGCGGTCCTGCTGAGGCCGGCGACAAGGGCACCGCCAAGGTGGACTTCACGACGGAGTGGTTCGTCGTTGGCGTGTATCGCGATCTCGCGACCGAGGCGAGTGCCACTCGCGCTGGCGATCGTCCCATGCTGGTTGTCCTTGCCAACGCCCGCGATCCGAACCGGATCATCGTGCGTCGGCCCGCTTCGGACACGGCCAGCCCCTCCAGGAGCTATCTGAGCGATCAGGCTGGAGGAGCTCCCGCGGGGCCCCAGGCCTCCGCAAGTGGCGCTGGCAAGGGCGGTTGAGATCCGGCTCGGGCGAGGGTTGAAAAACCCAAAAATCGGGCCAAATTCGGGCTTCCCAACCCCTTGACAGCCACTTGGGCTTCGTTAAACTGCTCGGCCCGACGCAACGCCCTATGGGCATTTCGTCAGGGGCGGAGAAATCTGCGGTTCTGTGACAAGTGCATGAGACTCGATGGTTGATAGGTCGCGCAGACGCGCGGGCTGGGCCCGCATCACGTTTGCGCGATTCGATGGCAAGCACCGATCGAGAATGAGCTTGAGATGCTGCCTGCAGCACACGTCGCCTAGGCGAGTGCAGCAGGTCGCTGGTCCAATTGAGCAAGAGGGGCCAGCGTGGGCGTCGATCAGAGATCGCCGGTCAGACGAAAGTCTGTCCGACGGCATCCGGTCGACGTGGCC
>JBMOGS010000038.1:0-26052 GCA_049318245.1 Phycisphaerales bacterium
AACTCAACGACTCGGGTTGTCCGTGAAACTTCTGGCGGATCACTGAATCCACAGTCCACCTCAGGCATCCACCGCTGATCCAGCGGCTGGATGCCACCCTTCAGGCACCGCCCGTCGGCACGCACCGGCGGGCGGTGCTGTTTTTGCGCGCCCTTCGGACCGCTGGGGGACGGTTGCACGCAGGGGTACATTTCGCCCATGACCACCGCCGTCGAGCCCACCTTCACCAGCCGCACGCACACCATCCTCGAGACGCTGAAGCAGAGCGGGCAGCTCAAGCACCTGCAGACCATCGAGGGCCCGATGGACGCCACGGTGAAGCTGAAGGGCTACGGCGAGGTCGCCTGCTTCTGCAGCAACAACTATCTCGGCCTTGCGAACCACCCCGAGGTGGTGCAGGCGGGCATCGAGGGTCTGAAGAAGTACGGTGCGGGTACCGCGAGCGTGCGCTTCATCTGTGGCACCTTCGACTGCCACCACACGCTCGAGGCGACCATCGCGAAGTTCTACGGCGTCGAGGCGGCCTACACCTTCACCAGCTGCTGGAACGCCAACGAGGCGATCTTCCCCACGCTGTGCGAGCCGGGCGACATCATCGTGAGCGACGAGCTCAACCACGCGAGCATCATCGACGGCATCCGACTGGCGGTGAGCATCAAGAAGGGTCTGCACCGAACCGTGTACAGGAACGGCGACCTGGCCGCGCTCGAGGCGAAGCTGGCCGAGGCGCGCGCAAACCCCGCCGTGACCGGCACGATCTGGGTGGTGACCGACGGCGTGTTCAGCATGGAAGGCTCGCTTGCCAACCTGCCCAAGATCCGCGAGGTCTGCGACCGCTTTGGCGCGCTGCTGGTGGTGGACGACAGTCACGGCACCGGCGTGATGGGCAAGACCGGCCGCGGCACGCACGAGCACTGGAACATGGCGGCCACGAAGGTCGACTACTTCACCGGCACGCTGGGCAAGGCGCTCGGCGGCGGGGCGGGCGGATACATCGCGGGCAGCCGCGAGGCCATGGACCTGCTGGTGCAGCGCGGGCGCCCCACGCTTTTCAGCAACGCGCTGCCATGCACGATCGCGTGCAGTGCGCAGAAGGCCATCGAGATTCTCATGCGCGAGCCGCAGCGTGTAGAGAAGCTGCGCAAGAACGTCGCCGCCGCGCGCGCGGGCATCCGCGAGGCGGGCTTCGAGGTGCTTGAAAGCCCGACCGCCATCTGCCCGATCATCGTGCACGACACGGCGAAGGCGATCGCCATGAGCAGGCGCCTGCTGGAGCTTGGCGTGTTCGTGATCGGATTCGGCTACCCGGTGGTGCCCGAGGGCCACGCCCGCCTGCGCGTGCAGATCAGCGCCGCGCACGAGCCGGAGCACATCCAGACGCTGGTCGATGGCCTGAAGCGGCTGAAGAAGGAGTTCTGAGCCATGACGAGCGCTGCGGTCACGACGGCACATTCTCGCAAGCGATTCCCCGTGTTGCAGGCAATCGGCCTGTTGATCCTGTTGATCGCGGTGATCTACTGCGCGTTCGCGATCTACCTCGCCACGCGACCGGTGGTGGTCTCCATCGACGCGGTGCAGCGGTTCCGTGACACGTTGCCCAAGCCCGCGAAGCCCGAGGACGCCGCGTGGCCTGCCTACCGCGACGCGCTGACGGCGCTTGGCTTTGCGAACGGCACCTTCCGGGACGAGGGGGTGCGCGACGCGCTTGGTCGTCGCCCCGGAGATCGGGAGTGGGCGCTGCTGAGCGCGTGGGTCGACGCGAATCAGCCCGCGATCGCCGCGGTGCGGGCCGCCTCGAAGCGACCGGTGTTCGCGTTCCCGATGGGCGTTGATCGCGGAGCCGCCGAGGAGGCGCTGTTCGGCACCATGCCCGATGGGACCGGCGGTGACTGGAAGGACCGGGAGACGTTCCCGATGCTCGGCCTTCTGCTGCCGCAGCTTGGTGCCATGCGAAGCCTCGCGAATGCCATCGCGACCGACATGTTCCGCGCAGTGGAGCAGGGTGATGGTGCGCGCGCCACGGACGATCTGGAAGCGATCATGGCGGTATCGGTCCATGTGACCGAGGGGCGCATCCTCATCGGTGACCTGGTGGGCATTGCGCTGCGACGGGTCGCCGTGACGACCGTGATCGGGGCGCTTGAGTGGAAGCCCGAGGTTTTTTCGGACGATCAACTGCGGCGCATGCAACTTGCGCTGCGATCCGTTCCGGCGTCGCTCGAGCGGCTGGACCTGGCCACGGAGCGTCTGATGTATGAGGACGCCGTGCAGCGGTTCTACTCGGACGACGGCAACGGAGACGGATGGTTTGTTCCCAGCCCGGGACAGATCAGTGTCATGGAGAGCATCAGCAATGTGTCGGCGGGCTCGCCGGGGCAGGGTGGCCAGCGACTCGCGGCGCTCGCGTTCGTGCCCGTGCTGCGACCGGTGGGCGCGATGATGGTGGCTGGCCGCAAGGACTCGCTGGCGCATTACGCGGCGTACACGGCCGAGGTGGAAGCGGCCTCGAGCGGCTCGCCACGCGAGGTACGGACGAAGATGGCTCCACTCGACGCGCGCCAGTACATGCAGTCTTCCAGCGCCCGCCAGCGCGCGCGCTACTTTCTGGAGAGCCTGCTCGGCCCGGCGTTTGGGCAGGCTGCGATCAACTTCGCCCTCGATCGCGCGAGCCGTGCGTCCGCGTGCGCGGCGATCGCCGCGGAGCTTTTCCATCGCGCCAACAAGCGCTGGCCGACGAGTGCGGCGGAACTCGCCTCCTTCAATGGCGGCACGGTGCCCACGGATCCATGGGCGGACGCCCCGATCCGCATGGCCGAGGGCAAGGACGGTTTCCGCATGTGGTCGATTGGCCGCGACGGCAAGGACGACGGTGGCGATCCGGCGCAGGCGTCGGGTTTGAGCACCAATCCCAATCCGCGCAACGACGAGGCCGCCGACTGGGTGTGGTTCGCGCCGCGGGGCAACCTGGATCGCTGGCGCAACTGACGCGCGTCACCGCGTCAGGCCGTCGCCCCATCCAGCCGACACATTCCATCGGTCGCCGCGCGCTGGCCCAGCCATCCGCTGAGCCAGAGCATCATCGCCGTCGCGATCAGCAGCCAGAGTCCATGCTTCACATCCACGCGGATCACGCTCTGGCCTTCCATCAGGAACAGGCCCAGCGCCAGTGCCATCACGTCGAGCATGCACCACTCGCGCGCCCAGCCGATCCAGCGCCAGCGGCGGCGATGCGCGTGGGGGGTGGCGGGCACGAGCCACGCCCACAGTTCGGCAAGAACGGTGAGTACCGGCATCGCCACCAGCGTGATGGTCGACAGGAACGCCAGCGGCCAGTTGCCATCATGCACCATGGTGGCGGGCACGCTTCCCACGCCGAACTCGTTGCTGCGCAGCAGGAACTGGTTCACCTGCATGAACGGCAGGCCAAGCGCACCCACCAGGAGCACCGCGGCAATCACCAGGACCGCGATCGCAAGCGCGCCAGGCATGCCCGCACGGCGCGCGAGCGACGTGCGAGATCGCGAATCCTCGGCACGCTCGCGAATGTCCGCGGCATCGAGCGCCGAGGCCGCGATCGAGAGCCACATGGTCGTCGCCACCGCCGTGAGGAAGGCGTAGACGCCCAGGAAGGTCGTGGCGCTCACGGCCCACTGATCGGTCGCCAGCAGCACGAGCACGAGCACGCTGAGCGGATCGAGCATGCTCCACTTGCCGAGTCGGCCCATCCACTCGAGGGTGTGGGTCCGGCCGGGACCGGCAGGCATGCGGAACCACGCCCATGCCAGCACCCCGATCTTCAGGAATGGAAACACGATGCTGAACCCCGTGATCAGCAGCGCGAGCAGGTGGAGCCCGCCCTGCCAGAGCAGCCACACCGAGCGCAGCAGGGAGTAGTCCTCGCCGCCCTTGATGAACACGGCGATCCGGAGGAATGGCATGAGCAGGCCGGCGACCTGCAGGCCGAGGGCGATCACGAGCGCGACCGCCCAGGCAGCGCCCCACGCGCCGGCGCGTCGATGAAGGGTTTCCGCGCGCTCGCTCATGGGACCGGTGCGCTCACCCCATGGGACACGCCATGGGCGGTGAGGGCGCGTCGTCACGCGACACCACTGGCGTCATGTTCGAGGCCTCGCGCCGAGACGTGACAGTCATGGGTCCCGAGGTTACCTCGCGACTTCGGCTCGTGACCCTCGCGCGTGCACGATCCGCCGCCGCAAGCTCGCGAGGCGATTCGTTCCGCGTATCCTCCGACGACGTGGTCCGGTCGCATCTCCGCCAAGCCAACCGATGACCGAGCCGCAGCGGCAAACCTTCATGCGGCGCGCGATCGCCCTGAGCCGCGAGAACGTGAAGCGCGGTGGAGGGCCTTTCGGAGCGGTGGTCGTGAAGGCCGACGAGATCGTCGGCGAGGGATTCAACCGCGTCACGGCGACGAATGATCCGACGGCGCACGCCGAGGTCGTCGCCATTCGCCAAGCCTGCGCGCGACTCGGAACCTTCAGCCTTGCCGGATGCGAGATCTACACGAGTTGCGAACCGTGCCCGATGTGCCTGAGCGCGATCTATTGGGCGCGCCTTGGCCGAATCTGGTTCGCCAACACCAAGGTGGACGCCGCCGCAAGCGACTTCGACGACCACTTCATCTACGATGAGCTCGCGAAGGATGCCGCGCACCGGTCCATTCCGATGGAGCCCATGCTGCGCGACGAGGCCCTGGTCGCATTTCGAGAATGGAGGGCGAACGTCGCGCGCGTGCCATACTGATCGCGCGAACGGCCGCCCGGACGGGGACGATGCGGAAGACTCTCGGTATCCTTCCGCGATGATCCGCACCCTGTGGTCCGCACGAGAACGATGGCTGGCGATCTGTGTCGCCGCCATCGCGGCCGGCTGCATGGTGGGTCCCGACTACAAGCGACCTGCGCCGCTGCTCCCGGAGGCGTTCAAGACACCCGAGCCCGCCCAGGTGCGCGTGGATGCCGACGCCGACCTGAACGAGTGGTGGAAGCGCTTCAACGACCCCAAGCTCGACGAACTGGTCGAGCGGGCGCAGAAGGGCAACATCTCGCTCATGCAGGCGGGCGTGAGCATCGCCCAGTACCGCAGCGGCTACGGCATCAGCTACAGCCAGCTGTTCCCGAGTCTCGATCTCGGCACGAACTACAACTACTCGCTGTTCAACACCGCCGAACTCGGCGCGGACACGCCCGAGAACGCCTTCAATCAGTGGGGCTACGGCGTCCGCATCGCCAGCTGGGAAATCGACCTGTTCGGCAAGATCCGCCGCGGCATGGAGGCCTCGCAGGCCCGCCTGCAGGCCAGCGTCGAGGGTTGGCGCCTGGCCATCGTCAGCCTGCGCGCCGAGGTCGCCACCTCCTATCTCACCATCCGCACCCTGCAGGCGCAGCGAGACTTGGCGGTGCGCAATGTCGACCTGCTGCAGCAGATCTACGACGCCACGAAGGCGAAGTACAAGGCGGGCACGGCGTCGCAGATCGATCTCAGCGAATCGGCTGCGCGCCTGGCCGTCTCGAAGGCCTCGGTGCCCAAGCTCGAGGCGGACATCAAGACCCAGTGCAACGGCCTCAGCGTGCTGCTGGGTGAGGCTCCCGGGCCCATGCAGGAGGAACTCGCCGCGAGCGGGCCGATCCCGTTGATCGAGGGCGAGACCGCGATCGGCATCCCGAGCGATCTGCTCCGCCGCCGGGCCGACGTGCTCCAGGCGGAACGGCTGCTCATGGCCGCCACGGCCGATATCGGCGTGGCCGAGGCCGGCTACTACCCCGACCTGCGCCTGAACGGCACGTTCGGCATCGCTTCCACGGACTTTTCGGGCCTGGGCGACATCTCGAACCAGACCTACACCGTCGGTCCATCCCTCACGTGGAACTTCTTCAACGGCGGCATGGTCACCAGCCAGGTGCAGTTGAAGCAGGCCGTGGCGCTTGGCGCGGCGCTGCAGTGGCGTCTGGCGCTCCTCAACGCGGCAAGCCAGGTGCAGAGCGCGCTCGACAACTACGCGGGCGCCCGGCTCCAGGTGAAGGCCTACACCGAGACGCTGAGCGACACGCGGAACGTGTACGACCTCGCCCTTTCCCGCTACAAGGCCGGCACGATCGATGTCACCAAGCTGCTGAGTCTGGCGCAGTACGTGCTCGAGGCCGAGAGCGGCTACGCCCAGGCGCGCGGCCTGACCTCGCAGAACCTGGTCGGCCTCTACCGAAGCCTCGGTGGCGGCTGGGAGAGTGCGAGCCTGCCTGCCGCGGGCGAGGACGCCTTCGACAAGGACGGTCCTGACATGTGGAAGAAGCAGCCGAAGTTGCCGAGCGAGAATCCGCCCGCGCCGGCCGAGCAGGAAACGAACGGATGACCATGCATCGAAGCGCGTCTTGCCTCCTCGCCCTGGTTGCGCTGGCCACGCTCTCCGCCTGCGGCCAGCAGCCGCCGCCGGCACGCCCCGAGGGCGTCCCGGTGACGACCACGCTGGTCGCCAAGCGCGACATCGCGATGCGGAAGAACTACCCCGGCATCATCGCCTCGCCGCGCAGCATCAACCTGGTCGCGCGCGTGCCGGGGTTCCTGCTGAAGCAGGGGCTGGCCGACGGCGCCGTGACGAAGCCGGGCGACGTCGTCTACCGCATCGATCCGCGCCAGTACGAGGCTGCCGTGCTCGCGGCCGAGGGCAAGCTCGCCGAGGCGACGGCGGAGCGCAACTACGCCAAGCTCGAGCGGGACCGCAACGAGCCGCTCGTGAAGCAGAACGCCATCAGCCAGCAGATGTTCGATGACCTCGTGACCAAGTACGAGTCGGCGCAGGGCCAGGTTGAGGTTGCGCAGGCGCAGCTCATCAACGCGAAGCTGGACCTCTCGTACTGCACCATCAGCAGCCCCTTCGCGGGGCTGCTGGGTCCCAGCGCGTACTTCGAGGGCGCCGTGGTCGGCGAGGCCAGCACGCGCAACCTGAACACGCTCGTGCAGATCGACCCGATGTGGGTTCAGTTCAGCCCCTCGTCGAAGGAGTGGCCGCACTTCCAGGCGCTGATGGCCAAGGGCAGCGTTCCCGTCGAGCTCACCACCGACGGCGACATGCCGGCGAAGGCCTCGGGACGCCTGGTGTTCGCGGACAACCAGGTCTCGACCAGCACCAGCACCCTGATGCTTCGTGCCGAGTTCGCCAACCCCACCGGCGTGTTTCGTCCAGGCGCCTACGCGAACGTGTCCGTGGACATCGGCGATCTCGGCGACGCGATGGTGGTGCCCGAGCGCGCGGCCTTCGCGCGTCTTTCCGACATCTTCGTCTGGCGCGTGAAGCCCGATGGCACCGTGGAGTCGGTCTCGATCAAGCCGATCAAGGTCGAGGATGGCCAGCTCGCATTCTCCGGAAGCCTGCAGGTGGGTGATCGCATCGTGGTCGACGGCATCCAGCGACTGAAGACCGGCAGCAAGATCATCGACACGTCCGCGAAGCCGGCCCCTGAGCCGGCCGCGCCCCCCGCGAAGCCAGCCAGCGGAGCCGCGAAGTAAGGCCCCCTCGGCCGATCCACCCCATGGTGCGCTTCTTCATCCATCGTCCGATCTTCGCCAGCGTGATCGCCATCATCACGGCGCTCGCCGGCGCGATCGCGATGGTGATCCTGCCCATCTCGCAGTTCCCCAACGTCGTGCCGCCCACGGTGCAGGTGAACAGCAACTACAACGGCGCCGACGCGCTCACGGTGGCCAGCGCGGTCACCATGCCGCTCGAGAACCAGATCAACGGCGTCGAGGGCATGCTGTACATGTCCTCCAACAGCACCAACAACGGGGCGTCGGTCATCACCGTCACCTTCGAGGTGGGCTATGACCTGAACATCGGCGCGGTCGACGTGCTCAACCGCGTGCAGTCGGCGATCCCGCAGCTGCCCAAGCAGGTGCAGGATCTCGGCGTCACGATCAACAAGCAGTCGACCAACCTCACGGTGGTCGTCTCGCTGGTCTCGACCGACGGCACCTACGACAGCACCTTCCTGTCGAACTACGCCAACGCGATCGTGCAGCCGGTGCTGTCGCGCGTGGACGGCGTGGGCAGCATCACCATCTTCGGCCTGCTGCAGTACAGCATGCGCGTGTGGCTGGATCCGGAGCGGCTGACCGCCATGAACCTGTCGCCGCAGGACGTGGTGAGCGCCGTCTACGACCAGAACCAGCAGGCTGCCATCGGCAGCGTGGGTGCGGCACCCACGGTGAATTCGCCCAGCTTCAACCTGACGCTGGTCACGAAGGGCCGCCTGATGTCCGAGCAGGACTTCGGGGACATCATCGTGCGCACCGGCGACAACGGCGCGCAGGTGCGCGTGCGCGACGTGGGCCGCGTGGAGCTGGGCGCCTACCAGTACAGCAGCACCTCGAGCCTGAACGGTGGCAGCACGGGCACCATCGGCATCTACCAGCTGCCGACGGCCAACGCCTACAGCGTGGTCGAGAAGGTGACGGAGCAGATGAAGCGCCTCGAGCCGCTGCTGCCTCCGGGCGTGAAGTGGCAGGTCACCTACGACAGCACCAAGTTCGTGTCGGCATCGATCCACGAGCTGATCAAGACCCTCGTCGAGGCGGGCCTGCTGGTGCTGGCGGTCATCTTCCTCTTCCTGCAGAGCGGTCGCGCCACGCTGATCCCCATGATCGCGATCCCGGTGTCGATCGTGGGCACCTTCGCGGTGATGGCTGCGGCGGGCTTCAGCATCAACACGCTCACGCTGCTGGGGCTGGTGCTGGCGATCGGTCTGGTGGTGGACGACTCGATCATCGTGGTCGAGAACGTGTATCGCCAGCTCGAGCTGGGCGCGCCGAACGGGGTGGTGGCGGCCGAGCGGGCCATGAAGGAAGTGGCGGGCCCGATCGTGGCCACCAGCAGCGTGCTGCTGGCGGTGTTCATTCCGGCCTCGCTCATGCCGGGCATCACGGGCCAGCTCTACAACCAGTTCGCGCTCACCATCGCCTTCAGCATCGCCCTGAGCATGGTGAACTCGCTCACGCTGTCGCCGGCGCTGTGCGCGGTTTTCCTGGACAAGCCGCACGAGACGAAGTTCAAGCCCTTCGTGCTGTTCAACCGCGGATTCGACTGGGCCACCCACAAGTACTCGTCTTTCGTGCGCTGGCTCGCGCACCGCTGGTGGATCATCGCCACGGCCTTCGTGCTCGGCGCGTTCGGTGTCTTCCACCTGCTGGAGCGCACGCCGACCGCGTTCATCCCCAACGAGGACCAGGGCTACTACTTCGTGGGCGTGCAGATGCCCTCGGGCTGCAGCCTCGAGCGCACCGAGGCCGTCAGCCAGAAGGTGCTGGAGATCGTCCGGCAGGATCCGGCCGTGGTCGACGTGATCGAGATCAACGGCCTCAACCTGATGACGAACGTCACCACCACGAACTCGGCCTTCATCATCGTGGTGCTGAAGCCGTGGGACGAGCGCGATCCGTTCACCGAGAACGCCCGCGCGATCATCACGCGCGCGGCGCCGAAGCTGCTCTCGATCCCCGAGGGCCTCGCCATGCCGTTCCCGCCGCCACCCATCCCCGGCCTCGGAACCGTCGCCGGCTGGCAGCTGCAGCTCGAGGACGTCAACGGCCAGGGCTTCAACTTCCTGGCCGGCGCCGCCAACGACATGATCGAGGCCCTGCAGAAGCGCCCCGAGGTGGCGGGTGTCACCACGCCCTTCCAGTCGCAGGTGCCCCTGGTGCGAATCAAGGTGGATCGCGCCAAGGCCATCAACTACGGGCTGGCCATGACGGACGTCTTCTCGGCCATGGGCCAGACGCTGGGCCAGTCGTTCATCAACAACTTCAACGAGTTCAACCAGGTCTACAACGTGATGGTGCAGGCCGACGCGGCCAGCCGCATGCGCCTGAGCGACGCCTTCAAGCTGTACGTGCGCAACAAGGACGGCGGCATGGTGCCCCTGACCACCTTCGCCGACTTCGAGTTTATCGTGGGCACCGACAATGCCACGCGCTACAACCTCTACAACACGATCCAGCTGAACGGCTCGACCGGCGCCGGCCACGGCTCGGGCGATGCCATCAAGGCTGTGGAGGAGGTGGCGGCGCAGGTGCTTCCCGACGGCGTGAGCTACGAGTGGACCGGCACCACCTACCAGCAGATCGAGGCGGGCAGCTACGCGCCATTCGTGTTCATCATGGCGATCGTCGCGGTGTTCCTGCTGCTGGCCGCGCTCTATGAGAGCTGGATCCTGCCGCTGAACGTGCTTCTGGCCGTCACCTTCGCCGTGCTCGGCGCGCTCGTGTTCATGCACATCCGCGAGCGCGCGCTCGATGTCTACGCGCAGATCGGCATGGTGATGCTGGTGGGCCTGGCGGCCAAGAACGCCATCCTGATCGTGGAGTTCGCGAAGATGCGCTTCGATCAGGGTGAGTCGGTGATCGATGCGGCCGTGAACGCCTCGCACCAGCGCCTGCGCCCGATCATGATGACGGCGATCGCCTTCATCCTGGGCATCGCACCGCTCGTGGTGGCCGTCGGCGCGGGCGCCAACAGCCGACAGTCGATCGGCACCACCGTCATGGGCGGCATGATCGGATCCGCCACCTTCGACCAGCTCGTGGTGCCGGTGTTCTTCGTGATGATCGTGGGCTTCGCGTCGCGCTACGGCCTGGTCAAGCGCATGCCGCACGGCGAGCCACCCGCCAAGGAAGGCCCCGGCGAAACGCCGCCGCCCGCCGCGCACTGAATCCAGGCGCGCATGCACGGTTCCGTTGCGCGCCTCCGCGCTTGTGGAGGTCGCGATCTCAGCTGATCGTCAGCGTGGGCCTGTCGGCTGCCTGCCCGCTCATCGCCGCCAGGCTCGCCTGCGCGGCGACCTGCTGGCACAGCGCATCGAGCGACTTCGCCATCGCAGGCACGTCCCAGTTGCGCAGGGGCGTGCCCTCGTCGCCATTGCGGCGCAGGTCCACGTGGATCGGCAGGCTGCCGAGGAACGGCAGGCCCATCGTCTGCGCCATGATCTCCGCGCCGCCGCGGCCGAACAGGTCGTATTCCTTCCCGTCCGGCGCCGCGAAGAAGCTCATGTTCTCGACCACGCCCAGGACATCCACGCCCAGGTTCTGGAACATGCGCACCGCGCGCCGCGCGTCATCCTGCGCCACGCGCTGCGGCGTGCACACCACCACCGCACCCGTCACTGGCAGCAGCTGGCTCATGGTCAGCGCCACGTCGCCGGTGCCCGGCGGCAGGTCGATCACCAGGTAATCGAGCTCGCCCCAGTCGGTCTGCGTGGCCAGCTGCTTGAACGCGCCGTGGGCCATGGGGCCGCGCCACACCAGCGCCTTGTCGGGATCCACCAGCTTGCCGATGGTCATCGCCTTGATGCCATGCACCTCGAAGGGCAGCAGCATGTTGCCGCGCGCCTTCGTGCCCACCTGATCGAGCCCCAGCATGGTGGGGGCGCTCGGCCCGTAGATGTCCGCATCGAGCAGGCCAACCTTGCTGCCGAAGCGCGCCAGGCCGACCGCCAGGTTCACCGCCACGGTGCTCTTGCCCACGCCGCCCTTGCCGGCGCCCACCGCGATGACCTGCTTCACCAGCGGCAGCGGGCTGCCCTGGTCCTGCACCTTCTCGTTCGCCTTGCGGACGTCGGCGGTGAATTCGATCTCGATCGTCTCAAGGGTGGTGCCGCACGCCTTCGCCTTCGCGTGCACGGCGGCTTCCACGTCGGCGCGGATCTTGTCCTTCATCGGGCAGGCGGGGGTGGTCAACTCGATCACCAGCCGCACCGAATCGCCTCCGACAGCGATGTGCTTGACCATGCCCAGCGTGACCAGATCCTTGTGGATCTCGGGGTCCTGGACGGTGCGAAGGGCCTGCTCGACGGCATCACGATCGAAATGCATGGGAGGGAGATCCTAGAAGCCCTTGGAAACTTCCGCAGCCGTCATTTCCGCGCGAATTCGCCCCGGCGGGGCAATACGACCGATGCAGACCCCGTTCATCGCGCGGTGCGGGCCTCGGGCCACGTGGATTCGAGCGCACCGACACCCGAAAGGAACGGACCCATGCGTCCAGCCAGCAACACCGACCGTCTCTTCAATCTCCGTTGCCTCGCTTCGGCGATCGCGATCGGAACCGCCATCTTCGTCGCCAGCGCGCAGGGGCCCGGGCAGCCGCCGCCACCGCCGGGTGGTGGTGACACGGGCGGTCCGCCGGTGCCGTCGGGTGCGCAGGAGGGCGACGGCGACTTCGGTGGCGCGGCCAAGCCGGGCCGTCGGCAGGGTGGTGCCGGGGCAGGCGCACGCGAGCGCATGCAGGGGGGCCGCGCCTGGATGATGACCTGGAACGAGTTCAAGAGCACGCTGACTCCGGAACAGTTGGGGCAGGCCGAGAAGATCCAGAAGGAATTCGAGGGCAAGATGAAGGCCTGGCAGGAGGCCAACGCCGAGCAGCTCAAGTCGCTCCGCGAGCAGGTCGAGGGCGCCATGCAGGGCGGCGGTCGTCCGGATCCTGCCGTCATGCAGGCCATGCAGAAGCTCAACGAGAGTCGGCCGAAGATCGAGGAAGGTCAGAAGCAGATGTTCGCGCTCCTGAACCCCGAGCAGCAGGAGGCCTTCAAGAAGAAGCTTGCCGAGACGGAAGCGAAGATGAAGGAGCGTGCCGGCAAGGGCGGCCCCGGTGGCAAGGGTGGCAAGGGCGGCAAGCCCGGTGGACCGCCGCCTCCGCCGATGGATGGCGAGGGCGCTCCGCCGCCGCCGCCGATGGATCAGTGATTGATCCCGCGTTCTGCGCGAATGTCCAAACAAGCACGACGGCCGCCCTTCCGGGGCGGCCGTCTTCGTTTGGTCGTGGAGGGTTCGGTTGTCTCAGCCGCCGCCGAACACGCGAATGTCGTCGTAGTTGTCGATCGCGGCCAGCGAGTCCTTGGTGGCCAGGTCGGTGACCGGCGCGCCCTTGCGTCCGGGACCATCCTCGGTGCTGAAGAAGATGCCGTCCTTGCCACTCGAGACGATGACGAAGCGGCCTCGCGGACTCGACTGCAGCGGCTTGCCGGGTTCGCCGAAGGCAGGATTGCGGATCAGCTGCGCGAAGTTGCGGATCTTGCCCTGATCATCGGCGCCATCCAGCACCGAGTAGGCGGCACCGGACGGCGCGTTCGCCTTCGTCTGCTTGCTCATCATGGCACCCAGCGAGGGACTTCCAAGATAGGGCTGCAGCCCGGCAAATCGGCCTCCGGAGTTGCTCAGCACGATGAATTGCGGGCGGTCCGAGGCGCGGCCGCAGAGCGGACCCATGGTGCGAACGGATCGCATGTAGAGAAGAGGGTTGCCCCACGAATCTCGAAGGCCGGGCAACTTGGCGATCTCGCCATTGGCACCGCTCGTGACGATCGGATTGCCCTGCTCGTCGGTGAGCGGCTGATCGTTGCCACCAAGCTTGCCGCCGATCGGCTGCAGATCTGCCGCCTTGGGGGCGAAGAAGGCCGTGTACTGCTTGCCGGCAATGCGAGGTCCCTCGCCGATCTTGCCGGGGTTGATCTTGACGAGGTAGGGCGTGCCGCCACTCACGTTGAAGCTCACCTCGGTCCAGCCATCGGCGGTTCGAAGCGCGTCGTAGGCGGTCTGCTCCATGTCCGCGCGGCGCACGCCACCACCCATCAGTTCCAGCAGCGCATTCTCGGTGCTGCTGAACTTCGGATCGCCCGCCAGAATGTCATCAGGCACCAGGCCGGGATAGCGGCCGATCTCCTGCTGGAAGCTGTCGCAGGCCTTCGAGAATTCCTCCATCAGGCCGCGCGTCTGGGTGGCCTTGGCGCGCTCCTGCACCTTGCCCAGCGCGGGCAGCAGGATGCCGACCAGCAAGGCGATGATGCCGACCGTGACAAGGAGCTCGACCAGGGTGAAGCCGCGGCGTGTGGTGGGATGCATGAATCGGTTCTCGGGGCGACGGGTAAGACAATCCATCCGAAGCGGGCATGCTACGGGTTCCCGGGACCTGGCAGCAGGCAGGAGGGATCCGCGCTGGCGACCTGCCGAAGGCCCTCATAGACCCCACAGGCGACGGCCGTGGCCAGGTTCAGGCTGCGGGCGTCCGGATGGGGGCGCATCGGCAGGTTGATGCGGTTCCCTTCCCCGAAGTGCCGCACGATCCAGTCATGGACCGACGCTGGGGCGCCGTCGGTCTCGCTGCCGAACAGCAGGTGGTCGCCCCGATGGAACTGCGCCTGCCAATGGGGCCTGCTCGAGCCCGTGGTGTAGAGCCACGCGCGCGTGGGCCTCTCGGATTCCAGGTAGGCCTCCCAGCTTGCGTGCTCGCGGCAATCGACCAGATGCCAGTAGTCAAGTCCCGCACGTCGGCGCGCCTTCTCGCTCATGTCGAAGGCGATCGGATGCACGATGTGCAGACGGCACCCCGTCACCGCGGCGGTGCGCCCCGCGTTGCCGGTGTTGTTGGGGATCTGCGGATGCAGCAGCACGATGTTCAGCAGCGGTTCGGGCATGGATCAGCCTTGCGGCGCCCCAGGTGGCGGCGGTGTCGGAGGGGGTGGCGGGGGGGATGGAAGTTGCAGCGGAACGCGCACCGTGTCGGCGAGCACCGTGCAGCTTGATGCGGCCCTGGAGAGCGCGAAGCCGGCATCGGGCTCGATGCGAAGCATGGCGGGGCGCGTGCGGTCCAGCGCGTCGGGAATCGCCACGGCGGAGAGCTCGATCGATGGCGCCGTCATGTCGATCCAGATGCGGCCAACCTCGAGTTGCAGACCATCCTGTTCCACCAGCACGCGGGAACCGATCGCCGCGTCGTCGCGCTGCAATGGCGCGATGTCACCCGGCAGCGAGACGATCAGCTTTCCGGAGGCATCGCACGCGCTTGACGCGCCGCTGGCCCACGCCTTCAGCATGGACGCGAGCTCCGGCATGGGCGCCGCCTCCACCTTGATCTGCGAGGGATCCACCACGCGCAACTTGAACGGTGCGGTGCCGGTGGCGTGGAAGGGCCCGTCGGGCTGCTGCATCAGGACGGTCAGTGTGCCCTCGTAGTCGCCAGGAATCCTGGGCGCCTCGAACGCCGCGCCATCGAACTCGCGACGCGGGCGCTGCTGGAAGCCCGCGTTCTGCGTCAGCTCGGCGACCGATCCATCCGGTGCCTTCAACGTCGCCTTCGCGATCGTGAGCACCAGGGTGGAGCGGTTCACCCACGCCGCGTTCTGGGTGCTGGGCAGGCGCGTGGTCACGATGAAGAGATTGCCCGCGCGCACGGGGCGCGGTTCGCCCGCGATCGGATGCACGCCCTGCAGGCAGGTCCGCAGCAGTTCCGCCGTGAGCGCGGGCGGCAGGCGGCGAAGATCCGCGAGTCTTCCGAGGATCCTTCCGCCCTCGCCCGGTCGCTGGTTCGGTGACGCCGCCGCGATCGCCGCGGCCGAGCGTGCCGCGGCCTCCACGGCATCGCCCTCCATGCGGCCATCCACCAGTCGGGTCTCGAGTTCGGGCACCGCCACGCGTGGCATGGCCTCGAAGGCGACCAGCAGCAGGGAATCCGGAAGCCACGCGCACAGGCTGCGGCCTCCATTCAACAGTCTCGCGGGATGCCCAAGCCACAGCAGGGCCACGCCCAGCGACGTCATCATGATCGCCGCGGCCCATCGCCACGGCACCGTCTCCGAGGTCGCCGGTCGCAGCGACGCCCTCGCCAGACTGTGGCCGCACTCGGGGCATGCGGTGCCGCCGGGATTCAGTCCGCGCAACTCGAACCCGCACTTGCCGCAGCAGGTGGTCCATCCGGTCACGCGACCGCGCCACGCGCGCATCCACAAGGCGCCAGCCACCAGCGTGGCGAGCACGCCCGAGGCCAGGAGAAGCGAAGCGGCGGCACTGAGGCTCATGGGGACGGCGTGGAAGGCCGCGGAGGGGAAGGGTACACTTTGCCGCCATGGTCCCCGTGCTGCTCGTGAATCTCGCCTGGGTCGTCCTGCTCGCCGCCTGGTGCATCGCCTACTTCGTGCAGGAGAGGTCGGATCGGGCCAAGGGCGGCCGCTATCTGGCGAATCTCGAGCCCGAGCCCAAGGACTGACGGCGCGTGTCGCGCGCAATGCAACAGGGGCGCATTCGCAACGTCGATCATGCGTCGCGACGGTTGCGGGCTCTCGTGGCGTGTGCGCTCTGCCTGTGGGTGACCGCCGTGGCCCTGGCCGGTCCGCCGACGGCGGCGGCGACGGACCCGTCCGAGGCGCCGGAGCCGCTCGGATACGCGACGCCCATGGCGCTGCTGCGCCACTTCGAGCAGTCGATGCAGCGTGGCGACACCGAGTCGGCCATGCGCTGTATGGACCTGAGCACGATTCCGCCGGGCGTGCGCGAGGAGATCGGCGAGCGGCTGGCGCTGCAGCTGGCGTTGGCGCTCGAGCGCCTGCCGCCGGTGGCGCTCGAGGATCAGCCCAAGGAGGACTCGCTCACGCTGGCCACGATGAGCGTGGGAGATGTCACGATGCGACGCAGGTCGGCCATGGGTGGCGAGCGGCTGTGGCAGTTCGCCAGCCGCACCATCGAGGCGCTGCCCAGCATCTTCCGGCAGGTGATGCGGAATGGTCCGGTGAACCCTTCCCTTGCGTCGCTTGGCGAGGCGAAGAAGCCGATCGACGTGCTGCAGTGGCGCTCTCCGGAGGTCGCCCTCTGGGTGTCGCTGCCCGAGTCGTGGAAGCGCCACGCGCTGGGCCTGGAGCTCTACCAATGGCTCGGCCTGCCGATCGTGGTGCTGCTGGGGTGGCTGCTGAAGCTGCTGGTCGAGGTGCCGATCCAGGGTCTGCTGCGACGCGTGGCGGGTCGCGGCGCGGGCAGCACGGACTGGTCCACCATCATCGTGCGCTGCACGCACGCTGCGGGCTGGACCGTGGCACTGCAGTCGGCCGCGTGGCTGGTGCTGCTGCTGGGACTGCCGCTGGGTCCGCTGGATCTGGTGTTGCTTGCGGTGGAAGTGGTGAATGTGGCGCTGGTGGCGCGTCTGGCCATGCAGCTGGCGGATTTCGCCGGTGCGTGGGCCCGCTCACGCGAGCGGGATGGCGCCTCGCTGCGTGCCCTGAATGACCTCCTGATCATCATCCGGGTGCGGGTGGCGAAGATCCTCGTGCTCATCGGCGCGGTCGTCTGGATCGTGAGCATCCTGGGTGCCGAGAGCTCGGTGAACCGGTTGCTGGCGGGCCTTGGCATCGGTGGCATCGCGTTCGCGCTGGCGCTGCAGGAGCCGCTGCGCAACTTCTTCAGCTCGATCGTGCTTGCCGCCGAGCGGAACTTCGGCGTCGGCGACACGCTGAGCTTCGAGGGGGTGCAGGGCAAGGTCGAGCACGTCGGATTCCGCACCACCACGCTGCGCACCAAGCTCGAGACAAGGCTGCTGGTGCCGAACGCCACGATGGCGAACACGAAGCTCGACACGCATTCCGGCAACGCGCTGAAGGAATTCAAGGCGGTGCTTCCGGTCTCGTTCGATGCCGAACCAGCGAAGTTGCAGGCCTTCGGCGAGCGTGCCAGGGAACTGGTTCGCCAGGCATCGGGTGCGCGCGCCAAGAGCATCGAGGTCGGCGTGACGGCCCTTGGCGCCTATGGCATCGAGTACACCGTCACCGCGCTCTTCGAGAAGCGCGACACGCCGAGCTGGGAAACCTTCGACGGCCTGAACCGCGCGCTGCTGCAGACCGCGCACGAACTCGGCCTGCCACTGCGCGCCCGAGGCTGAGCTGCAAAGACCGCGCGATCCGGGGTCCCGGGCATGGTCCGCCTTGCTCGCGCCTGAACGCCCCGCGCGCGATTCGAACGCGCGACCTCCAGTTTAGGAAACCGGTGCTCTATCCAACTGAGCTAGCGGGGCTGCCGAGACTCAAGGGTAGCGCGGACCGCGGCCTTGCGGCGTCGGCCCTGGGTGAGTCGCAGACAGTCGCGCGGTGTTGATCGGGCATTCATGTCTTGCGCCTTCGCCGTGGGCCGCCGGCCGAGGACTTGCGGCGCGCGGGCTCCCATCCGGGCAGTACGCGCTTGCCCACCTGATGCCGCGAGTCGGGTGTTGCCTGCACCACGATCATGCGGCGCCGCGGGTCGGTCGAGTGATGCGCCAGCAGATCATCGGCGATGAGCTGCTCGAACACCGCAAGGGGAATCGCCTGCGGCTCGGGGTGGGTCATGAAGAGATCCGGAGCCAGCACCGCCAGTCGGGATCCGAAGTTCTGAAGATCGACCACCGAGGGATGCGCCGCGTCCACCTCGGCAAGCGCCGCATCGCGGTAGAGCGGCCAGAACACCCGGTATTCGGCGCGTTGCAGGGCCTCCTGCGGGGTTGCGGGAGGTGGGCAGGGCGTGTGCGTGGCGGTCGGATCGGAGGGATCTTCAAGGTCCTGGAGATCCAGGATCGCCTCGAGCTCGGCGCTCTGTCGCTGGTAGATGTCGCGAATCTGCGCCACGTCGTAGAGGTCTCCGCCAATCAGGACGAAGCGCGTCTGGCCGTGCGAGAACAGGGTGGGCGGGCGACCGAACGCGCTCATCACGCGCAGATCGAACTCGGTGCGCACCATGTCATCGAGCAGGCCGACCTCCCAGTCGGCGATCGGAACCTTCAGCAGCTGCCGGCCTCGGGGCGTCAGCGAGGGTCGGATGCGACGACGGCGTGGGGCCCCGTGGCCTTCGGGTTGCATGAACAAGGCGCACCTCCGGGAAAGGATTTCGGGAAGCGGCTTCGGCTGCGGTGCCGGAACCGGTCGAGATTGTTGCCATGGGTCATGGACACATTTTGGACACGAACATCGCAGCCGTTCACCGGCGGTTTTCACTCGAAAGCGCGCCGCAATCCGCGCCGCCGTTCGTACCATGCGCGCATGGACGCTCCCTCGCTGCTCTCCGGTCTGGCGCTCGGTGCGGTTGGTGGTGCGGTGGCCGGCTTCGTGCTGGCCCGCTCGTCAGCCCGCGCGCAGGGAGCTGCGGATCGTGCAAGCCTGGAGCAGGCCCATCGGCAGCTCGCGGAGACGCAGCGCGATGTCGAGCGCTCGCGTGGCGCGCTTGCCGAGTCTGATCGCAAGGCCGCCGATGCCGTGGCCCGACTGGCCGAGCGCGAGCGTGCGCATCAGCAGCTTCTGGCCGAGCGCGAGCGCAGTCTGGAGGAGCTCAAGGCCATGCAGGCGCAGGCTCGCGAGGCCCTGCGCGAGGCCTTCCAGGCCACCGGCGCCGAGGTGCTCAAGCAGGCCGGCGAGCAGCTGGCTGCGCAGGCCAAGCGCCAGTTCGAGGATCAGCGCAAGCTCACCCAGCAGGAGATCGACGAACGTCGCAAGGCGATCGACGCGACCGTCTCGCCGCTTCGAGAACAGCTGGTCCTGCAGGCGGAGATGGTGAAGCAGCTCGACCTCAAGCGCGAGGGCGACACCAAGACGCTGGGCGAGCAGCTTCGCATGATCAGCGAGCTGCAGCAGAAGGCCAGCAGCGCGGCGCAGTCACTGGCGGTGGCTCTGCGCGACAACCGCCAGCGCGGCCGTTGGGGCGAGATCAGCCTGCGCAACGTGGTCGAGATGGCGGGGCTCTCCGCGCATGTCGACTTCTCCGAGCAGGCCTCGCTCGAGGGCGAGGATGGACGGCTGCGCCCCGACATGACCGTGAACCTGCCGGGGGGGCGACAGGTGCCGATCGACTCGAAGGTGCCGATGAACGCGTACTTCGACTCGCTCGACACCGCGCTTGCCGATTCGGAGCGCGCCACGCGGCGTCAGGCGCATGTGCAGGCGCTGCGCACGCATGTGCGCACGCTTGGAAGCCGCGCCTACGCGAAGGCGCTCGATGGCGAGGTGGATTTCACCGTGCTGTTCGTGCCGATCGAGAGCGCGCTCATGGCGGCGCTCGAGGCGGATCCCGCGCTGTATCCCGAGGCGCTCGAGAACGGCGTGGTGATCGCCACGCCGGGCACGTTGCTGGTGCTGCTGCGCACCTTCGCGATGCACTGGCAGCAGGCTGCGCTGGCCGAAAACGCGCGCCTGATCGGCGAGCGAGCCTCGGAACTGCTCGATCGAATCGGCAAGTTCGCCGAGCACCTGCAGGGCATCGGCAAGGGCCTGGAGACGGCCGTGAAGAGCTACAACCAGTCGGTGGGCTCGTTCAACACGCGCCTGCTGCCCGGGGCGAAGGCCGCCGCGGAACTGACGCATCGCGCCGAAGCTCTGCCCGAGGACGTGCGCGCGGTGGAGTCGGCGCCGCGGGGGGATGTGGCGCAGCTCGGCCAGAGCTGACGAGACTCAAGCGACCTGCCGTGGTCGCTCGCCTTCGTATCGCTCGTGCCTCCTCGATTCGCTCAGGCTTGCCTTGTCCGCTTCCCGCGCTTCTCCGGCACCGTCTTGCCCTCGATCTCGGCGAGGTACTTGCGCGTCGCGGCGGGCAGCACGGTCCACATCTTCAGGCAGAACACCAGGCCCAGGATGCCGAAGGGCAGCAGCACCATCGGCCAGTACGACCAGCTCACGCTCGCCGCCTTGCCGATCACGAAGCTCTGGAGCGCGCTGCCCGCGTAGGCGAAGGCGTCGGCGATGCCCGTGGCCGTGGCCGCCGCCTTCTTGCCGCCAAAGTCCGCCGTGGCGGTGCCCGACATGATGGAGTGCACGCCGATCACGCTCATCATGATGGTCACGGCGCACACGCCCACCACGATCGCGCGCATGCCGAGCAGGCTGGTCATGAAGCCGCCTTCAGTCACCTCGGCGGGCGGCACCGGCTTGCCGGCGCTTGCAGCCGGCAGGAACTGCAGGCACAGGAAGCCGATCATCAGCGCCGAGCAGACGATCATGATGCCTTCCATCAGGCCGGCCGATGGAGCGCGCCGAGACTGGAAGATCCTGTCGCTGATCAGACCGGCCGCGAAACCGCCCGCGATGCCCGTGACGCAGCCCCAGAAGCCCCAGTGGTCGGTGATGTGCTGCACGCCAAGGCCGGTCTCCTTGGCGAAGGTCTGGTACCACTGCATCACGCCGTTTCGCAGCACGCCGCTGGTCAGCTCCACCACGCCGATCATCAGCACGATGCGGTTGGTGAAGACCTTCTTGATCACCTCGAAATAGCCGTACTTGCGGTCGTGACCGTCATCGCTCGACACGTCGTGGGTGTCCAGCGGGTCGAACCCGGCCTGGTCTGGAGTGTCCTTCAGCATGATCACGTCGATCAGCGCCCAGATGATCATGATGAGCGAGGGAATCACGAAGATCAGCCACAGCGCAGGGATGCTCCGGCCATCCAGCGCGAAGAAATAGTTCAGCACTTCACGCACCCAGCCCGGGTTCTCGGGCTGCTTGATGGCCACCGCGTTGGCGATGGCGCCGCCCCAGTCGAACGCGAAGTACACGCCCAGCGAGATGAGCGTGCCGAAGATCGCGCCGAAGGTGCCGCGCTCGCGGACATGGAACCAGAAGCTCTTGATCTTGATCGTGCTGACGGCGCCGAAGCTCTGGAACAGCATGTTCATGCCGTAGAGCACCGAGAAGGCGAGCACCAGGTTCGTCTTCAGCTGGTTGTTCAGGTACAGATAGAGCGTGCCGGCCATCAGCGCATTCATGAGCGCCGAGCCGATCGCGCCGATCAGGATGCCGCGCTTGCCGCCCATGCGATCGACGAGCGGGCCGTTCAGCGCAAGTGAGCAGGCATACACCGTGAACCCCACGCCGGTGATGAACCCGAAGTCCTCCTTGTTCATCAGGTCGCCCAGGGCGTTCTTGGCGACGGTCAGGTTGTAGCGCCCCATGTAGAGGAACGCGTAGGTCATGCCCAGGGGGAACCAGTTCAGGAACCGCCGCCACATGAACTTCCGCGTGTGATGCAGCGGGTTCGTGCGGAAGTAGATGACGATGATGTAGGCGAGGGCGAGGCTGACCAGGAGGAGGGTCATGGGGGGCTCGATCGAGGTGTGGGAGGGCCTGAAGGGGCCTCGGCGAGACTAGCCGAAGTGAGGTGGGGGCCTGTGTGAGGACGGATCGGCCTTTGGAGCGCATCGGGCCGAGTCGATCTGGTTTGATTCATGCAGATTGCGAGCGGCCGCAGCGGTCACAGGCGGGCTGGGCATGCAGAAGAATCCGATGCCCCGAGTTTGCGATGGCGAACACCCGTGCCGCTCTGCTCTCGGTTTTGTCATGCAATGTCCCCATCCCCTTGGCTGGTCGCTTGTGTCCCAAATGTGTCCACCGCGAGGCGTTAGGTTTCCCTCTCGGTCAGCGGGTCATGCGCGGATCGTTTCGAGCCCTTCCGGTGGACATCCTGTTGCTCGTGAACGTCTCCGCCAGACGAGGTGCCTTGGCGATGGACAAGGTGCGTGTGCCGAGGCCGGCTTGGCTTCGGAGGCTCCTCGCCTCAGTTCGCGCGCGCAAGGTCGTTGATCTCCTTCAGGAGTCGGTCGAGCCCGCAGGAGACACGCGCACCAACTCCGGCATCCCGAGGCACGCGCGAGACCAGAAACGATCGAGTGGCGGAGATCATGGCTGCGCACTTGTCCAGCCGTGCCATGTCGTGCGGCGAAGGATCACTGGTCAGTTTCACCTCGATCGCCCAGCGCTGTCGACGAACCTGAAGCACAAGATCGAGTTCGTGACCGTCGCTGGTCCGGAAGTGGAAGGCCTCGTGCGGCACCCCGAGCGCGGACAGCAGGCCAAGGCACTGCTCGATCACGTACGCCTCCCAACTGGCCCCAACGGCCGGGTGCGCGAGCAGGGCATCCATCGAGTCAATGCCGAGCAGCGCGTGCAGCAGTCCTGAGTCACGCAGCAGCAACTTGGGAGCCTTCACCAGACGCTTCGTGATGTTGGCATGAAAGGGTGGCAAACGCCTGATCAGGAACCCGCCCTCGATGAAGTCGGAGTAGGACGCGGCCGTCTGGTAGTTGATTCCCATGCTGCGCCCCAGTTCGGAGGCGTTCCACTGCTGGCCGTTCAGGGCGGCCAGCATGCGCAGGAAGCGGGCGGTGATCTGCGGCGAGCACGGAATGCCGAGCGCGGGCATGTCACGTTCGGTGACCAGCCGCAGGTAGTTGGACTGCCAGTCGGAGAACGATGCGGGCTTGCGCACGCCACCATCCGGGAAGCCGCCCACCAGCCAATGGCGATCACGCATGGCGACCGCTCGAAGTTCCGGTCGCAGGAAGGGCGTGAGTTCGAGCACGGCCATGCGGCCCGCGAGCGATTCCCCCACGTTGCGCATGAGCGCGGGCGACGCGGATCCCAGCAGCAGGAAGCGGCCATTTCGCCTGCGATCCGCGTCGATGGCGCCGCGGATCCTGGGGAAGACCTCCGGGAACGACTGCGCCTCATCGAGGATGATGCGCGATCGACCGCTGCACAGTCGATCCCATTGCAGGTCGAGGCGAATGCGATCGGCATCCTGCTCGAGGTCAAAATGCTCGCCGTCAAGTGCCCGCGCAAGAGTGGTCTTGCCGCACTGGCGCGGACCCACGATCGCCACCGCGGGGTAGCGGCGCAGGCGGTCGCGCAGGGTGCGAGCGGCGAGGCGCGTGAGCATGCCTAAAAGTTACCATCGATATGTTAATTTGCAAGAATTCCGGATGGGCGCTCGCGCGGCTGCTCAGGCAAGCCCGGCGACGATCGCGCCGACCGTGCCCAGCGTGCCGATCGCGCCAGCACCAAGCGCCAAGGGAACGAGACAGCCGCTCTTGCCCTTACCGCTCGATTGCCAGCCCACGCCGGTGCCCGGAATGCTCGCCCGCGTGTAGGTGCGCCCAGTCGACGAGCGTCCGATGCGCAGGCCGCGCACGCCCACCGAGAAACCGATCCCTCGCTTGCTCAGGCTGATGCGAAAGGGGCCGCGCCCGATCGATTTCCGGAAGAAGAAGCCCATGACGGAAAAATAGCCTCGATTCGACGGGGTGCGAGTCGGACGCGGTACGGTGCGAGGGCGGCGCGCACGGTGGCGCGGCGGGAGGGAATTACAATGAGATTCGTGAACGAGGCCTGGACGACAAGAATCACGCAAGACCCGGCCGTGATGGCGGGCCGGCCGTGCATTCGTGGCATGCGTGTGACGGTCGGTGCGTTGCTGGCACAACTCGCCGCTGGCCGGTCACATGAGCAGGTTCTCGAGGAATTCCCGTATCTCGAGAGAGCGGACATCCTGGCTGCGCTCGCCTTCGCCGCATGGCGGGTCGATGAGCAGGATGAGTCTCTGGCGAAGCGCGCAGCCTCGTAGGCCAACTTGATGCAGATCGTGATCGACATGAACCTCTCGCCGAGGTGGGCGGTGTGGTTACGCGCCCATGGGATGCATGCCCGGCATTGGAGTGAGCTGGGACCTGCCGATGCGCCTGATGAGAACGTCTTGTCCAAGGTGCGTGCATGGGATGCCTGCCTCCTGACGTGCGACCTCGACTTCGGACGCATCGTTGCGTTGGCGGGCGTGACGGGGCCGAGCGTGATCCTCATCCGTGCGTTGGACATGGCGCCAGAGATCGCAGGTCCAAGCGTGATGGCATGCCTAGGCGAAGTCGGGGAATCGCTGCGACGCGGGGCGCTCGTCTCCATTGATGCCGATGGAGTTCGGGCCCGCGCGCTTCCCGTGATGGAGCAGGCCCCACGTCGCAGCAGCCCGGATCAGCCTTCCTGAGAATTCCTCCGCGCGAGTCGCTCCTTGAGCTCCCGCAGGTTCATGTCCGGCTGCGCGGCGCGCCGGAACTCCATCGAGCGCGCCGAGATGGCCCGCCACATCCGCTGCGTGCCGTGACTGTCCTTCTCGACGGCCATGCTGTAGTCCTCGGTCACGCCCAGGCAGCCGCCGTCGCGGATGGCCTTCTCGTCGGCGCTCAGGAACACGAACTGCCAGCCCGCCTTGCGGCGCTCGTCCAGCATGGCACGCACCCGCTCGCCCGTGAACTCCTGGCTGGCGTTCTCCTGGCCATCGGTCACGATGACGAATACGATCCTGGCCGGGCGCTGATCCGCACCCATGGCGTCAAGCCGCGCGGCGAGGTCGTTGATGCCGCGACCGATCGCGTCGAACAGCGGGGTGCTTGCCCGAGGCACGTACGTGGCCGGCGTGAGCGGCGGCACCTGGCCGATCGGCGCGAACTTCTGCAGCACCTCGTAGGGATCCTGGCTGTCGAACTGGACCAGCGTGAGCGTGGCGGGCGACGGCTGCGCCTGCTGTTCACGAAGGAATCCGTTGAAGCCGCCGATCGTGTCCTCCCGGATCGATTCCATGCTGCCGGTGCGGTCCAGGATGACGGAGAAGTGCGTGCGATCGCCTTGCGTGGTGACCATGCGAAAACCCCTTTCAATGTGCGGTGAATGGAGAACGGAACGCGATGCGAAGGCCCCGGTGGACTGCGCATTCGGGAGTGGCTGGGGTTGGACTGTGCCAGACCCCGGTGAGGTGGCGGCCACAGTAGGCCTCGTGAAAACCGAAAGTCAAGCGGCGCGGTTTGGCGTCACGCCGTGCGAACTTCCCTTCCCCTTCGGGGAAGAATTCCGTGGATCAATCTTGAGTGCGTGATGTCGATGGATTGAGTGTTTCATGGAAAGGCATCATGAGCCCTCAATCGTGACACATTCGGGACATTCGGCCGTCGCGAGAACTCGGGGCGGCGGCGGCGGCATGGGCCACGCGGACGATCCAATGCCGTCACGCTGTGCGCATGAGCGCTCCTGAACACGCCCGTTTCTCGCCATCATCCCGTGAAATCGCCTGCGCGGTCGCTGTCAGCGTGGTGGCGATCACCGTGATCGTGCTTGGCTGCCGCTGGCTCTGGGAGTCCGTCGGCCTGGGGGTGTTCGTGGTGCTGGCCATCGCGGTGCCATGCAGCATGCCGGCGATGGTCGAAGCGTTGGAGGATGAATTCCGCTCCGGCCTACTCCCCGGGATACCCCAGCACCTGCCCGACGCGATTGCCGGGCGCCACGATCACCACCCGGGGCTCGTGCTCCGCGAATTCGGCGTCGCTCAGCATGCAGAAACTCATCACGATTAGCTTGTGACCGATGCCCGAAAGCCGGGCGCAGGCACCATTCACGCCGATCACGCCGCTGCCTCGCTCGCCCGGGATCACGTAGGTCTCGAACCGCGCGGCGCTGT
>JBMOGS010000039.1:0-25909 GCA_049318245.1 Phycisphaerales bacterium
GCAAGAAGCTCTGGATGCTCCAGACCCGCAACGGCAAGCGCACCGCGCTGGCCTATGTGCGCATCGCGCACGACATGGTGAAGCAGAAGCTGATGAAGCCCGAGCACGCGATCCGCAGCGCCGACCCCGAGGCGATGAACCAGCTGCTGCAGCCGGTGTTCGACCGCAAGGCGCACCAGGCGGCGCGCGATGCCGGCCGCATGCTGACCAAGGGTCTGCCCGCAGGCCCCGGCGCGGCCAGCGGCATGGCGGTGTTCAGCGCGGCCAAGGCCGAGGAACTGGTGAAGGCCGGTCACCGCGTGGTGCTGGTGCGACTGGAGACCAGCCCCGAGGATCTGCGCGGCATGATCGCCGCCGAGGGCATCCTGACCGCGCGCGGTGGCGTGAGCAGTCACGCCGCGCTGGTGGCGCGTCAGATGGGCAAGGTGTGCGTGGTGGGCGCCGGCGAGCTGGCGGTCGACTACCACACCTGCACCATGACCTGCCGCGGCGCGACCGTGCGCGAGGGCGAGCCCGTGTCGATCGACGGCACCACCGGCGAGGTCTTCGCCGGCGCCATCGACACCGCCGATAGCGAGCTGAAGCAGGTGCTGATCGCGGGCACCATGAAGCCCAGCGAGAGCGACGTGTTCAAGTACTACAACTTCGTGATGAAGCTGGCGGACAAGTACCGCCGTCTGGGTCTGCGCACGAACGCCGACACCCCCGAGCAGACCCGCAACGCGATCGCCTTCGGTGCCGAGGGCATCGGCCTCTGCCGCACCGAGCACATGTTCTTCGAGGGCGATCGCATCGACGCGATGCGCGAGATGATCCTGGCCCGCGAGGAGGGCACCCGCCGCGCCGCGCTGGCCAAGCTGCTGCCCTTCCAGCAGGGCGACTTCGAGGGGATCTTCCGCGCGCTCGAGGGGCGCCCGGCATGCATCCGCCTGCTGGATCCGCCGCTGCACGAGTTCCTGCCGCACGACGCGTCGGCGCAGCAGGCGCTGGCCACCAAGCTGCGCGTGCCCGTGGAGACCATCGCGGCCCGCGTGCGCGAGCTGCACGAGTTCAACCCCATGCTTGGCTTCCGCGGATGCCGTCTGGGCATCGTGTACCCCGAGATCAGCGAGATGCAGGCGCGCGCCATCCTGCAGGCCGCGGCGGTGGTGCAGGCCGAGGGCATCAAGGTGAAGCCCGAGATCATGATCCCGCTGGTCGGCTTCGAGCGCGAGCTCGAGCTGCAGGTCGAGGTGGTGCACCGCGTGGCCCGCGAGGTCCAGGCCGCGACGCGCCAGAAGCTCGCCTACATGGTCGGCACCATGATCGAGGTGCCGCGCGGCGCGCTGAATGCGGATCACATCGCCAGGACCGCCGAGTTCTTCAGCTTCGGCACCAACGACCTGACGCAGACCTGCCTGGGCATGAGCCGTGACGACTCGGGCAGCTTCCTGCCGCGCTACGCCGAGCTCGAGATCGCCAAGGAGAACCCCTTCGCGAGCATCGACGTGGGTGGCGTGGGACAGCTCGTGCGGACCGCGGTCGAGAAGGGCAAGTCCACGCGTCCCGACATCAAGCTCGGCATCTGCGGCGAGCACGGTGGCGATCCCGCGAGCGTGGGCTTCTTCCACGACGTGGGTCTGGCGTACGTGAGCTGCTCTCCGTTCCGCGTGCCCGTGGCGCGGTTGGCCGCAGGTCGCGCGGCGGTGCTCGAGGCCGAGCGCAACAAGCCCTCGAAGGGCAAGCGCTGAGCGTTCGCGTTTCTCGTTGAATCGAAACCTTCCACGGACCCTCGCCATCGCGCGAGGGTCCGTGCGTTTGGGGTTGGTGAAACGGGGAGCGTTCGCTAGGCTCGGGCGATGCGGCCCTGGGCGCGCATCCCGGTCTTCCTGTCGCTCGCGATGCTGGCTGCCGTGGCCGCATGTCGCGGTCCCCGACCCGACTTCGCGGATGCGCAGACAGGCGGCGATCCGTCGCCTGCGATCGTCGCGGAGTCGGCTGCGCCGATCCGTTCCTACCGGTGCGAGCGGGCCTCGGAGCCGCCCGCGCTGGAAGGCACCTTCGAGGACGGCCCCTGGCAGCGCGCAGCCTGGACCGAGGAGTTCGTGGTGGTGCGCCGGCGCGGCCCCGTCGCGCCGGTTCGCACGCGTGCCAAGATGCTGTGGGACGACGCGTACCTGTACTGCGCGGTCGAATTGCTGGAGCCGCAGGAGGCGCCGCAGCAGGGCAAGCCACCGCAACGACACGACGTGGACCTGATGCTTGCCGATGATCCTGAGCTTGGCGGCTATCAGGTGGAACTGATCGGCATGGGCACGGTCGTCGATGCGTGGTTCGAGGCGGACCCGCGTGGCAAGGCGAAGGCCCGCAACCAATGGGACGCGCGTGGCCTCCGCACGCTCGTGCAGCGCTCGCGCGACGGCGCCACCCAGCGCTGGACCGTGGTCTTCGCGCTGCCGTGGAGTTCGCTTGTGCCACAGGGCCGATCGCCGTCGGGACCGATCGAGGCCCCGAAGCCCGGCGCCGTGTGGCGGGTCGATCTCGGAAGGACGAGTTGGCATCCGATGGCCGCGAGCGACGATGGCGCTCCCGAGGCGGACGGCCTGGAGCGCGCCGCCTGGCAGCCGCCTGCCGACCCCGCCGAGCCCCGCGGCTGGGGCGCGGTAGAGTTCGCGCCGTGAACCGCGCGCTCGGACTCCTGATCCTCGCATCGCTCGTGTGGCTCGTGGCCTGCCAGAACAGGGCCTACGGGCCGTCGCCAAGGCGACCGATGCTCGGCACGCAGCCCGAGTATCCGTGCACCTTCACGCACACGCGCCCCGATCTCAGCGGCGCGGTCGAGAATGTTCCATGGTCCAGCGCCCCCTGGAGCGATCCGTTCATGCACATGTCGGGCGACGGCCGAACGGCGGAAACGCGGACCTGGGTCAAGTTGATGTGGGACGCGCGTGCCCTCTACGTCGGTGCCGTGATCGAGACGCCCGATGCGCAGGCGAAACGGACCACGCACGACTCGGCGCTGGACCAGGAGGACAATTTCACGCTGCTTCTGGATCCCGCCGGTGACGGGCGTGAACTCTTCGTGATCGTGACGAACGCGCATGGCGCGATACGCGACCTGCGTTTCGTGAAGCCGCCGTCGCAGGGGGGCGTGGAGGAGCTTGCGTGGAACTGTCCGGGCCTTGACGGCGGCGTGCGCGTGCAGGGCACGCTGAACGACGCTTCGGATCGGGATCGCTCGTGGACCTTCGAGATGGCGATTCCGTGGGAGTGTCTCGGCGTCTCGGCACCCGTGCCCGGTGACATCTGGCGCGCGAACCTCATGCGCAACGACATGCCCGACGGGCACGCGTCGGAACCGGACAGCACGGGCGACGCCCGCGCGTGGACGCCCAGCTGGGGCGAGCACTTCATGGAGCCGCAGCACTGGGGGCGCATCCAGTTCACCCGGACCAAGTGAACCGTCCGGTTATGGGCGGTTCTGGAAACGCCTGATTTGACGCAGCCACGCGGCGCCTCCCTGCGAACCCTCCGATCCAGTCCTTCAGGGAAGCACCCATGAGCCAGCATCGAGACGATCCCGCCCTCTCCGCCCTTGAACAGCCCGCGTCCGTCGACTCGCCGGCCCGCATGCTCGAGGAACTCGAGGTGGCTCCGGAGCCCGGCAGCCTCTTCCATCAGGTCCTGCTGCAGGCTCTCACGGCCGCGCCGCTGGTGGGCATGCGCCGCGAGCATCAGCTCATGTTCGCGCAGCCGAAGAACGAGATCGTCGTGCACTTCCCGGTGCTGATGGATGACGGACAGCACCGCATGTTCACCGGCTATCGCGTGCAGCACAACAACGCGCTCGGTCCCTACAAGGGCGGCCTGCGCTTCCATCCGCACGTCACGCTGGACCAGATGAAGGGCCTGGCGATGATCATGAGCCTGAAGTGCAGCCTGCTGCGGCTGCCCTTCGGCGGCGCCAAGGGTGGCGTGCGCTGCAATCCGCGCGAGCTCGGCCGCGACGAGCAGATGCGCGTGACGCGCCGTTTCTGCAGCGCGATCAGCAACCAGATCGGCCCCGACTACGACATTCCGGGTCCCGGTGTCGGCACCGACGCCCAGACCATGGCGTGGTTCGTGGACACCTTCGCGCAGACCACGCCCGAACACGGGCGTCAGGACACCTCGCGCGCCGTCACCGGCAAGCCGATCGAGCTTGGTGGCGTGCCGGGCCGCGATCGTGCCAGCGCGATGGGCATGGTCCTGGTGCTCGAGGAGATGCTGCCCGACCTTGGCATGCAGGTGAAGGGACTTCGATTCAGCCTGCTCGGCTACGGCAAGGTGGGCAGCTGGATCGCGCGCATCCTGCAGGAGCGCGGCGCCACGCTGGTGGCCGCGATGGACGACACCGGTGCGGTGCGGAACGATCGCGGCTTCGACGCGTCGGATCTTGCAGAGCATGTGCAGCTTGCCGGAGGCATCCGAGGCTTCTCGCAGGCCGACACGGTGGATCGCGAGGGCTTCCTGCGCGCGCCGGTCGACCTGTTCATCCCGGCGGCGCTCGAGGGCATGATCGATGGCGAGAGCGCGCAGCTCATTCGCGCGCGCGTGGTGGCCGAGGCCGCGAGCCTGCCGACCACCCCCGAGGGCGACGACGTGCTGCTGCAGCGTGGCGTGGAGGTGCTGCCAAGCCTGCTGTGCAACGGAGGCGGACTTGTGGCGAGCCACATGGAGTGGACCCTGAACAAGAGCTCCACGACCATCACGGCCACCGAGATGGAGGAGCGCCTGGGTCAGCACATGACCGAGGCCGCGCGTCGGGTGCGGCTGGCGCGCCATCGGTTCGAGACCGACCTGCGCACGGCCGCCATCGCCTCGGCGCTGGAGCAGATCAGCAGGGTGCATCAGCTTCGCGGCGTGTTCCCCTGAATTCCGGGCTCGCGAGGACTCCCGGCCTTCGGCCAAACCCCCGGAACTCGCGTGAACAGCATCAGCCGCGCAGCCGCGCCGCGACCTTCGCCGCCAGCGCGGCGCCGGCCGCGTGATCGATCGGCATGGCGTTCCAGTGGATGCCCAGACCGCGGCCATCCTCCAGACGGGGAATGATGTGGAAGTGCACGTGCATCACGGCCTGGTGCGCCAGCGCCCCGTTGTTCTGCAGCACGTTGTAGGCCTTCGCGCCGGTCTCGGCCAGGATCGCCGCCGCCACGCGTGGCAGCGCGATGCCCAGAGCGGCCGCGCTCGCCTCGCCGAGTTCGTGCAGGTGCACCTTCTCCTCCTTGGGCACCACCAGCGCATGGCCCGGGCTCAGCGGATTCACGTCCAGGAACGCGATCACCAGGTCGTTCTCGAGCAGGCGATGGCAGGGGATCTCGCCGCGAATGATGCGCGTGAAGATGCTCATGGCGTCACAGGGTAACGGTGTCGTGGCGCAGGGCCGTACCATTCCCGCGTGCCGACCCGAAAGCGAATCAAGCCGTCCGCCAGTCTCTCGTCGAGCGAACTGGACGCGCGGTTGCGCGCGTTTCTTCGCGAGGATCTTGGCGATCACGGGGACGTCACCAGCCTGGCCATGGTGCCCGCGGAACGGCGCGCCACCGCGATGGTGCGCGCGCGTGGTCCTGGCGTGCTGGCGGGCGTCGAGGTGGTGCGACGGCTCGTGGCGATCGGCGCGCCCGGCGTTCGCTGTCGGGTGCTTGTGCGCGATGGGTCGCGGTTCCGGCGTGGTGCCTCCGTCCTCTCGCTCGCGGGTTCGCTGCGCGGCATCCTGCGCGTGGAGCGCGTGATGCTGAACCTGCTTGGCCGCATGTCCGGCGTCGCCACGGCCACCCGCGCGATGGTCGCCGCCGCCGCGGGCACGCGCGCGCGAATCCGCGACACGCGCAAGACCACGCCGGGCTTGCGCGCGCTCGAGAAGGCCGCGGTGGTCCGTGGGGGCGGCGTCTCGCACCGAGCGGGCCTGTTCGACGCGTTCCTGGCGAAGGACAATCACCTCTCGGGCGTGCCACTGGAGCGGCTGGCAAGCGTGGTGCAGCGGGCGGTCGTGCGTGCGCGGCGTCTCGCGCCGCTCGCCTTCACGATGGTCGAGGTGGACACCGAGGCGCAGTTCGTGGCGCTGCTGGCGTTGCCGCGCGGGGTGGTCGACGCGGTGCTGCTGGACAACATGTCGCCCGTGCGCATGCGCCGGATCGTGGCGCTTCGGGATCGCTGCGTGCCCTGGCTGAAACTGGAGGCCAGCGGCGGCGTGAACGTCGCGAGCGTTCCCGCGATCGCCCGCAGCGGCGTGGACTTCATCAGCGCGGGTTCCATCACGCACTCCGCGCCCCAGGTCGACTTCGGCCTGGACATCGTGGAAGACTGAGCATGCGAGATCGGCCGCTCGAGGCATGGCCCGATGCGCTTGAGCGCGCGTGCGCCCAGACGCGACACATCCGGCAGGTTCGGGTGCTGCGTGAGACCGCCAGCACGCAGGACGCGGCGCTTGCGTGCAAGGTCGATGGCGGCCTGCTGGTGACCGCGGGGCGACAGACGGCCGGTCGCGGCCGCCTCGGCAGTGCGTGGGCCGACACTGCCAGCTTGGGTGTCGCCTGCACCTTCGTGGTGCCGACGCGGACGGTCGAGGCGCTCTCGATCGGTGCGGCCGTCGCCGTGGCACGGGCTGCCCGCGACGCGCTCCCGGCCGAGCAGGTCGAGCGCGTGGGACTGAAGTGGCCCAATGATCTGCTTGCGCGCTGTGGCGATGGGGCGCTTCGCAAGCTCGCCGGCGTGCTGATCGAGGTGCGCGAGGGCAGGGCGCTGATCGGCGTGGGCATCAACGTGCTGCAGTCGGGCTTCCCTGACGACCTTGGTGATCGTGCCGTCAGCCTGGCGCAGCTTGGCTCCGTCGCGGATCGCCTGCAGGTGATCGAGCACCTGCTGCTGCGCATGGACGAGGCGCTCTCGATGGAACCCGTGGCGCTCGCCGCACGTTTCACGGAACTTGATCGCACGGTCGGGCTGCGGCTTCGTTTCCAGTCCGTGTCAGGGCCCGTCGAGGGCGTCGTGCTGCGGTGCGACGCGATGCGGGGCCTGGAGGTGCGGACCGGAGACGGTCCGGTCTGGCTTCCCGCGGCCACCACGCGCGTCGAGGCGGGTGTGTGGGGCGATTGAACTACACTGCGAGGACCGTGACCGTCCTCGCGCGCATCCTTCTTCTCGCGTTCGCGGCTCCGGCGCTGGCGCAGCAGTCGAAGCCCGGTGATCTGGTTCCGGTGGAGCCGGGCACCGTCGATGTCTCCGCCACACAGACGACGCTGCGCGTGATGCCGGTCGAACTGAACGAGAGCACCAACTTCATGCGCCTCTACGGCGTGGCAGGGCGCCCCGATCTTCTGGTGCGCAGTCAGGGCGGCATGTACGCGGTGTTCGATCAGGGCCAGTACGTGTCATGGAAGGGCGTGGGCTTGCCCGTGTGGCCCTCGGGCACGCAGTTCTTCATCGGCCGTCCCGACTTCACGAACGTGCGCGTGCCGGGCATCCGCATGGACACCGAGAGCACCATGCTGCCAGCCCCGGGCATTCGCGCGAGGGAAGCGTCGTCGTCCGGCGGACAGCCCGATGCGCGTGCGCCCGACGAGCGTCATGTCGTGCGTGACGCGCGCGTTCCGGACGCGCGGCTCTCGTCGCCGCGCGTGGAAACCCGCCTTGAGGAGCGACGCGCTCCGGATTCGAAGCCCGCGCCTCCGGTCGCCGAGGCGCACGCGGTTCCCCCCGATTCGAAGCGGATCGAGCCCGCCGCATCGCCCGCACCGAAGCCATGATCCACCGCCAGCTTGGTGCGTGGATGGTGTGGCTGCTGGCCGCGCACGCGGGTGCGCGCGTCATCGAGCCAGCCATGACCCAGCCCGCGGTTGCGGCAGGAGGGGTGCTGGCGATTCCAATGCAGTGTGCCGAAGGCGACCGCTGGCCCGAGCGAATGCGTGTGGAACGCGTCGACGGCGGCTCCCCGATCGAAGGCACCCTGGCATGGATCGCCGCGAGTTCGCCCATGCTGGAGCGCGGCTGGACGCGAGCCGACGAGCGGCTGGAGATCCGGCCCATCGTTCGCGCGCCTGCCGACACGGCCGTGCCGGGCGTGGTTCTGCTGCTTGCCGAGTTGCCGCCGGATCTTCGCGGCGGTTCCCTTCGCGTGGCCGGCACGCAGGTGGATCCGGTGTGGTTTCCGCTCGCCGAGCCGCGGCCTGACGCGCGCAAGCCCGCGCTCGCCGCAGGCGACACGCCCACGCTGGATCGTCCCGACCTGCTCGCTCCCGCGGAGTGGTTCCGCTGGTGGCTGCTCGCGGATGAGGCCGGATGCAGCCCGCCAGAACCGCCGGGTGATCGCGAGAGCGTGCTGTACGCGCTGCATCGCGCGCAACTCTGGCAGGCGGGCTTGGATCGCGTGGAGCGCGTGAGTCCGGGTGTCGCGCGCGAACTTCGCGAGCACCTGACGGCCACCTGCGTGGATCAACGCGGCGATCGCGCCGTGCGCGTGGCCGCGTGGATCGCGCGTGCCGATGAGCTCACGGCGCTGCTCTCGACCCTCCTGGATGTCACGCGCACCGATGAGCAGGTGATGGAAGCCGCGCTCACGCGCATCCGCGAACGCCCGCCCGTCACCTGCTGGGTCGAGGCCGATGCCGGCACATCGCTGCGCCTTGCCTGCGCCAATCCCTCGCCCGAGGCGATCACGCTTCGAGTGTCCTGGGTCGAGAGTCGCTTCTCGAGGCCTCTGCAGATCGAGGTGTCTGCAGCCGGCATGGCGCGGCAGAACGTGGACCGTCCCGCGGAGTTGATGCCCGATCCGCTCACGCGCAACGCCGCGCCGGGCTCAGGCACGTTGCTGATCGCCGGCAATGGATGGGAGATGCGCCTGCCTGTTCCACCCGCGCGCATCGTGCCACGTCCGCCTGGCTACGCGTTCGGCGTGCTTCGGCCGCCACTCAGCCTGGCCGATGCGCAGCGGCAGCGCATCGCACCGCCACCCGCGGAGTGGTTGACCACCGCGAGCCTGCGCAAGCGCTTCGGTCGGTGGGAGGTCTTTGCGGAGTGTCTGCGCCCGCAGGCCACGGATCTGGACGAACTCGAACTTGTCGTCGCCGGCGAGGGCGTCGGCTCGGCGCGCGTGCGGGTGCATGAGGTGGGAGATCCGATCGTGGACGGCGCCCCCGGGATCGACGCTCCGCGCGTGCAGCGTGGTTCGTTCCTGGATCGCTGGCGCTGCACGGTCGAGCTGCCCCCGTCGTGGGTGCCGCGACAAGGTGCGCTGATGCTGGGTGTCGCACGTTCACCCGGTGGCGCAGGCACGCGTCAGACTGGCGTGATCGCGGTGCCCGATTGGATGCCGATTCCTCTGGCCACCCTCGACGCAAGCGCGTGGTGGAGCGGTTCCTCACCGATGTCCACCACGGCGGTGGATTCTGGGGAACCTCTGCGATCGAGTGCGCCCGCCATGCCGGAGCCTTCCGTACCCGAGCCCGCGCCCGTGACCGAGGCGCCACGGCAACCCCCTGCAACGCCTGCACCCAAGCGCCCGAATTTCGGACCGCCCGTGTGAGGTGCGTGTGTCGCGTTTGGACGCCGCCGGTTCGTTGACACCGCGGCGGAGCCCCGTTTCCGCGCGGATTCGCTTCTATACTCGCCGCCGATGTCCTCCCGCCAGGCCAGCCCCCGCATCGTCGCGCTGCTGAACCAGAAGGGCGGTGTCGGCAAGACCACCACCACGGTGAACCTTGGCGCGGCGCTCGCCGTGTCGGGACTGCGCACGCTGCTGGTGGACATGGACCCGCAGTCGAACCTCTCGCTGCACTTCGGCGTGGAGACCGACGAGGGGCGTCCGAGCACCGGCTCGCTGTTCTCGCAGCCGCCGGCGAAGATCGAGGACTGCATCGTGAAGGGTCGTGACAAGCTCTCCTTCATCCCCGCCGACACCGAACTGGCGCTGGTGGAGGGCGAGCTGGCGGGCCGTGACGGCGTGCAGACGGTGCTGCGCGACGCGCTCGCGAAGGTCGCGAAGAAGTTCGACGTGATCCTGCTCGACTGCCCGCCGGGGCTTGGCGTGCTCAGCGTGAACGCGCTCACCGCGGCGCACGAGGTGTTCGTGCCCATGCAGGCGCAGTACCTGGCGCTGCGCGGCCTGGAGAAGCTCCTGAGCACGGTGCAGCTGGTGGCCGCCGGTCTCAATCCGGGTCTCGTCGCCTCGGGCGTGATCCTCTGCATGCACGAGACGCTGTCGAGCCACGGCAAGGCCGTGGTCGACGAGATCCGCGCGCACCTGGAGCAGTTCCGCCAAGCCGACGTGCCGTGGCGCGACTGCCGGCTGCTGGCGCCGCCGATCCGCCGCAACATCAAGCTGGCCGAGGCGCCGAGCTTCGGCAAGACCATCTTCGACTACGACCCGAAGTGCCCCGGCGCCGAGGACTATCGTCGGCTCGCCGAGAGCGTGATCGCGATGTGGCGCGAACGCGACGCGGCCACCGCGGCGACCCCTGCGCCGGCGCCCGCGGCCAAGGCCTGAACAGGCGCCTCGCGTCGGCCAAGCCGAGGAGTGAAGAATCCCATGGACCCCGTCGTCATCATCGGTGCCGGATTGGCAGGACTCACCGCGGCGCGTGCGCTGCAGAAGCGTGGCATCGAGAGCGTGGTGCTCGAGGCCTCCGACCGGATCGGTGGTCGCGTGGCAACCGACGTGGTTGACGGCTTCCGCATCGACCGCGGCTTCCAGGTGCATCTTCCGGCCTATCCCGAGGCGGGCGAGTGGATCGATCTGGACCAGCTCGACCTGTGTCGGCTCCCGCTTGAGGCGCAGGTATGGAACGGTCGCCGCTTCGTGCATGTGGGAAGCCCGCTTGTCCTGCCGCAGGGTCCGATCAACGCGATCCTTGGCGGCGTGGCCGGTCCCGGCGCACTCCGCTTCATGCTGCCACGCCTGATTCGCGCGTGCATGCGCTCCACGCCGACCTCGCCCTGTCTGCGCGGGATCAGCGCGCTGGAACTGCTGCGGAGGGAACGCGCGGGCCAAGCCTTCACGGACCGCTTCATCCGACCGTTCTTCGGTGGCGTGTTCCTGGATCGCACGCTCGAATTCGACGCAGGCCTGCTGGAGTTCCTTCTGACCATGTTCATGCGCGGTGGCGCGGCGATTCCGAGGCATGGCATGGAGGCGCTTCCGCGCACGCTTGCCGCGCCGCTTCGCGCGGACAGCATCCGCCTGCGAACGCCCGTCCACGGCGCGGAGCGCGCGGCGACGGGATGGCGTGTTCGCACCTCCGACGGATCGCACGCCGCCTCGACGCTGATTCTCGCGGTCGATCCGCAGGCGGCACGCACCATCGCGCCATTCGCGCTGGCGGATGCGCCCCCGTCGACCTGGCGCAGCACGATCCAGTTCGCGTTCGACGTCCCCGAGGCATCGGTACCTGACACGCTTCGTCGAGCCACACTGCATCTGGATGGCGTGGGCGACGGACCGGTGAATCACCTCGTGAACATCGCGGCGGCAGGGGTCGCGTGCGCGCCCGCCGGTCGCGCGCTCGTCAGCGCGAACGTGGTCGGGATGCATCTCTCCGACGCGGGCGCCGCCGGCATGGAACGACTGGTGCGCGCGCAACTGGCCAGGTGGTTCCGCGTCGACCTCTCGGGATGGCAGCTGGTGCGTGCGCAGGAGGTTCGGCACGCGTTGCCTGCGCAGCGTCCCGAGGACATGGACGCGCGGCCCTGCATGGATCGCGGAGACGGGATCTTCCTGGCGGGTGATGGGGTCGCCGAGGGCTCGATCGACGCCGCGATGCGATCAGGCCGGGCCGCTGCCGACGCTGCCGCCCGCTGGCTGCGGCGCTGACCCGGCCAGACGCCGAACGATCACCGTGGCCTGACTCATCCACGGATTCACGGGATTGCCCCGGAAGTCCACCTCGACCTCCCGGTCGTCCTTGCGGAAGGTGAGTCGTCCGTGGTTGGTCTCGACCTCCCGACGGCCGATGCCCCATCCGCGCTCCTTGTAGCGCTCGATGATCTCGTTGGAGAACGCGACCGTCTCCTCGATGTGACCGCGGAACGTGAACTGGCCACCCACCAGCGTGTCGTCGGTCTGCTCGATGCCCGAGGAGTGACGGTTCTCCATCTCGGGCGGGGCCGCCACGTCGCTCTCGAGGATGGTCTCGCTTTCGCCCCCGAACACCCGGCTCACCTTGGAGACGGCGCGCACGGCGCAGCCTGCCATCAGCGCGGCCGCGAGCAGCATCGGGACGATTCGTGGAGAGCCCGTCACGGTGTGGTCGATGCTACCCGTTCGCATCCTCCGGGACCCCGTCATGGCCTTCGAGAAGCATGCCCGAACCGTCACCCTGATCACGCTGCTCAGCCGCTTCTCCGGGCTGGCTCGCGACGCCGCGCAGAGTCGCGTGTTCGGCACGGGACCCGTGATGGGGGCCTTCGCGTTCGCCTTCCAGGTGCCCAACCTGTTCCGACGCCTCTTCGGCGAGGGGGCGCTCACGGCCAGCTTCGTGCCGATCTACACACGGCTGGATCGCGACGATCCGGTGCTCGCGCGCGCCTACGCGGGCACGCTGCTCTCGTTGCTCGCCATCCTGCTCGCCGCGATCACGCTGGTCGGCGTGGTGGTGGCGCTGTCGCTGCCGGTCACGACCGACTCGGGCTCGATGGGATTGCGACTGCTCGCCACCATGCTGCCCTACATGCCGATGGTGTGCGTGGTGGCGCTCATGGCGGCGCTGCTGGGCGTGCACGGCCGTTTCGGGCCCGGGGCCTTCAGCCCGATCCTGCTGAATCTCGCGATCATCGGCGCGGTGCTGCTGGTGTGGCTGGTGCCGTGCCAGAGCGGCGCCTGCGCGCCGGAACGCGTCGGCTGGATGGCAACGGCCGTGCTGCTGGCGGGCGTCGCCCAGCTCGGATGGATGTTCCACGCGATGGGGAAGGCGGGCCTTCGGCTTGGATTCGATCTGGCGCGCACGCGACCGCAACTGCTCGACACGGTGAAGGCCGCGCTGCCCATGATGCTGGGTCTTGGCGTGTTCCAGCTGAACGTCTTCATCGACAGCATGATCGCGTGCTACCCGCTGTTCTTCGGCCCCACCTTCGCGGGCTGGCAGTTCCCGCTGGACGAGCACGCCAATCCCGTGATGAACTGGGCCACCCGGCTCTACGAGTTCCCGCTGGGGGTCTTCGGCATCTCGGTGGCCACCGTGATCTTCCCGCTGCTCTCGCGGCAGGCGCAGGAGCCGGCCGCGTTCCTGCACTCGCTGCGACGCGGCGTGCGCCTGTCCATGTTCATCGCCGCGCCTGCAAGCCTGGGCCTGATGCTGGTGGGTCACGCCATGTCCAGCGTGGTCTATGAGGGCGGCAAGTGCACGGCCGCCGACGTGCGGCAGATCGGCGACGTGCTGGTGGCGTACGCGCCCGCGGTGGTCGCGTACAGCGTCATGCAGCTCTACACCCGCGCCTTCTACGCCCTCAACGACCAGCGCACGACCACGCTGCTGAGCGTGCAGATGGTCGGACTGAACCTGCTGCTCAACGTCACGCTGATCTGGACGCCGCTCGGCATCACCGGACTGGCCTGGAGCACCACCATCTGCTCGTACATCCAATGGATCCTGCTTTCACGCAAGCTGCACCGTCGGGTGGGACGTGTCATGGACGATCACACCTGGGGCAGTGTCGGCCGCATCCTCGTGACCACCGCGATCATGGGGGTCGTCACGTGGGGCGTCTCCACGGCGTTGCCGTTCGGCGACGGCTGGTGGAACCAGTTCGGTCGACTCGTGTCGCTCACGTTCACGGGCGCGGTCGTGGTGTTCGTGGTGGCTCGGCAGCTCCGAATGCCCGAATGGCGCTGGGCGCTGGGCATGGCCGAGACCGACACCGCCGCCCCGGACGCCCAATAGGTTCCGCCGCACATTTCCTCTTCCGGTTCACACGCGGCACCGGTGCCGCGTACTTGATGTCGGCAGGGACGACCGAGTTGTCTGGTCAACGCCCACACAGCCTTCCCTGCCGGCCGCGCCAGGCGTCTGGTGCGGCCTTTCCCAGCCGTCTCCGCGGCGCCGCGCAGATCGTTCCGCGCGGCGCTGTTTCATTTTCGCGGGATCCGCGCCGTTCGCCGCCCCGTGGCTTGCGGCCAGCGCTGGTGTTCGCGCTCACTCCGCCACGCGCCACGACGCGCCGTCGCGCACCACGCGGCGGTACAGCGTGTCGCGCTCCACGGGCTCGAAGCCAGCGTCGCGAATCGCCTTCGTCAGGTCCTTCACGCTGGTCTCCTGGTGGTTTCCCTCGCCCACGGCCTTGGTGATGTCGTACCAGACCACGGTGCCGTCGATGTCGTCGGCGCCGGCGCCCAGCATGAGCTCCGCCATCGGCAGCGTCTGCATGATCCAGAACGCCTTCACGTGCGGAAAGTTGTCCAGCATCAGGCGCGCGATGGCCAGGGTGCGAAGATTCTCCAGCCCCGTCGGTGCCGGCAGTCGCTCCAGCTCGCTCTCGTTGGGATAGAACGGCAGCGGAATGATCGTCTGGAAGTAGCCGGTGGTCAGGCCCTTCTGGCCCGGCATGGGGAGCCGATGCTGCGGATAGCGCTCGGCGGGGCCGGTGAGCACCACGGCACCATCGGCATCCGTCGGAATGCCCTGCGCCTTCGCCCAGTCGGCCAGCGTTCGGTCCTGCTGCTCGCGCAGCAGGCGCATGTGCCGAATGCGCTCGGGGCGGCGCTCCACGTGGCCATAGAGCATCGTGGCGTTGGAATTCAGGCCCAGTTCATGCGCCGCGCGGTGCACATCGAGCCACTGCTCGCCGCGGATCTTGCCCTTGAAGGCCTCGTCGTGCACGCGGTCGTCGAACACCTCGGCGCCGCCGCCCGGCAGGCTTCCAAGGCCCGCATCGCGCAGGTCGCGCAGCACGGCCTTCATGCCTTCGTAGCCCTCGCTGCCGCGCTTGCTGATGCGCTGCAGGTGCACCAGCTCCACCGCCGTGAACGCCTTGATGTGGATCTGCGGCACCGCGGCCTTCATGGCGCGCAGCGTGTCCGTGTACCACTGGAACGGCAGCCACGGATGCAGGCCGCCCACCATGTGGATCTCGGTGGCGCCCGCCGCGGCCGCGCCCTGCACGTCGCGCACGATGTCCTCGGTGCTCTTCTCGTAGGCGCCGTCCTGATCCTTCTTGCGATGGAAGGCGCAGAACTTGCAGCTGAGCGCGCAGATGTTGGTGTAGTTGATGTGGCGGTTCACGTTGTAGAACGCCACATCGCCGTGCAGGCGTCGACGCACCAGGTCCGCCATCGCCAGCACGCGATGCACGTCGCGCGTCTCGTACAGCGCCAGTCCGTCTTCCTCGGTCAGTCGCACGCCATCGCGAACCTTGCGCTCGATCGCATCAAGGCGAGGGTCGTGGCCCGGGGGCAGGGTCACCGTCGGTTCTTCGGCAAGCACTGGCATTCCGCGATGGTAGGGGGGCTTTCCGCCACCGTCGACGGCCATGCCGAAATCCGCCCACCCCCGTGCGGGCCCGCGGGTTCCGACAAAATCTCGCGGTCAGCACACACATGGGGCGTTCATCCCGTATCTGATGTCGGAAAGGGAATCCCCACACGGACGCGAGGCGCGGCGTGTGAGCCCGGACCAAGGCAGCCCTGAGGGGGGCATGCCTCGGAAAGCGCGAAGGGATTCATCGGAAACACGCACGAGCCACAGGAGGGTGTGGCTCACGCGAACTGGAAGTGGAAAAGAGAAACGGCGGCCTGAGGGGGCCGCCGTCTCTCTTTTTGAAGTGCGTTGAGATGAAACGCGTTGAACGCGCTCAGCCGGTCGTGGTGGCCTTCGGCTTGGCCGGGGCACCCTTGGCTGGCGATGCGGCGGAGTCGCCGCCGGCGCTCGCCGGCGCTTCCGCCATCGGCTCCATGGTCATCGGGTCGCGCAGCGGCAGGTGCGTCACCTTGCCGCCGAAGAAGTCCGCCATCTTCGCGCGGCCGTTCAGGTCGCCGGCCGAGATGGTCTTCCAGTCGCCGACCACCAGGATCGCCACCTGATCGGGCGCCAGGTACTTCTTCGCCACGCGCTGGATGTCGGCGGCGGTGACCGCGTTCACCTTGTCGCGGAAGGTCTTCCAGTAGTCCTTCGGACGGTTGGTCCACTCGTCGCTCACGAAGATGCCCAGCATCGCCGGCTTGCTCTCGAAGGCGCGCGGGAAGGTCTCGATGAGCTGCTTCTTGGTGGTCTCCAGTTCCTCGGGCGTCACCGGGTTGTCGCGGATCTGCTGCAGCTGCTCCAGCACGATCTTGGTGGCCAGCGCCACGGTGGGGTTCTTGCTCTCGAAGCTCGCGCGGAACTCGCCGGGGTAGTACACCTTCGCGCCCAGTCGGCTGCCCGCCGAGTAGGCCAGACCCTCGTTGCTGCGCACCTGGGTCATGATGCGGCTGGTGAAGCCGCCGCCGCCCAGGATGTCGTTGAGCATCATGTAGGGGATGTAGTCCGGGTCGTCGCGCGTGATCGCGCGCAGGCCGATCTGCACCTTGCCCTGCGGGATCTCCTTCTGCACGTGGTACAGGCCGGGCTTCAGGGTCTGGGTGGGCGCCACCGGGTCCGCCTGCTTCTCGCCGCGCTCCCAGCCGTCGAAGGCCGCGTCGAGCTTGGCCAGCATCTCCTTGGGCTCGAAGTCGCCGCTCACCGCGATGATCACGTTGCCCGGATTGAAGATGCGCTTGTGGAAGGCCTTCATCGCCTCGGGGGTGATCGCCTTCATGCTCTTCTCGGTGGGCTGTCGCGCCTCGAAGTGCTCGCGGCCATAGAGCAGGGCGGTCCACTCGCGGCCCTGGATGCCGCGCGCGTCGTCGTTGCGCTGCTTCATGCCCTCGAGCGCCTGGCCCCGGTTGGTCTCCAGTCGCGCCGCGTCGAAGCCCGGGTTGCGCAGCATGTCCACGAAGAGCTTCAGGCTCTCGTCGAAGTTGCTCTTCAGGCAGTTCAGGCTGGCGCTGCTGGTCACGTCGCCGCAGCCCGCGCTGGCCTGCGTGGCCATGAAGTCGAAGGCCTCGTCCAGGTCACCGGGCTTCATGGTGGCCGTGCCGCCCTCGCGGATCATGCGGCCGGTCATGCCGGCCAGGCCGACCATGTCGGCCGGATCCAGGTTGCTGCCGCCCTTGAAGGTCATGCTGAGGCTGATGAGCGGGAACTCCTTGCTCGGGGCCAGGTAGACGGGCGTGCCGTCCTTCAGGGTGTGGCGGAACTTCGCCGCGTCGGGCGCGTCGAACTTCAGCGCGCCGTAGGAGATCTCCTCGGGGCGCTTGGGCAGGGTGGTGGCGTCGCTGCCGGCAAGGGCTGGCAGCGTGAGCGTCATCGCGATGGCGGTGATCAGGTGTCGCATGGTGTGGGTTCCTTGTTCGTCTTCGTCGGGATCACTTGCCGGCAGGCGCCGCGCCGCCCTCAAGCTGCTGCAGGCGCTCGGCCATCTTCTTCTTCATGTACTCGAACATGGGCTTCATCTGCGGGGGCACCTGCGCGGACTGCCCCTCCATGGCCTCCATGGCCTGGCGCAGTTCCGCCGGATCCTGCATCTGCGCCAGCTGCGCGGCCATCTGCTTGGCGCGCGCGCGCATCGGGGCGGGGAGCGCCGCCAGTTCCGGATCGTCCGACGCGGCGGCGCCGGCCTTGCGCTTGTAGGTCGCCACGCTGCGGTTGGTCACGTCGAAGTAGGACTTGGCCACGCGCTGGATGTCCGCGGCGGTGACGGCCTGCAGCTTCTTCGGCGCCTCGTTCAGCTCGCGCCAGCTCATCATCGACTCGGCGTAGGCCAGCTGCACCAGCAGGAAGAAGTTGCTCTGCAGGCGGCGGTAGCTGTCGGCCGCGACCTGGTTCTTCACCTTCTGCAGCTCGCGCTCGTCCACGGGCGCGTCCTGAAGCTTCTTCAGTTCCTCGTACCAGGCCTGCTCCAGCTGCTCGGGCGTGGCGTCGCCCTTGGTCTCGGCCTCGAAGGCGAACAGGCCCGCGTACTTGCGCGCGTCATTCTGCGCGCCGCCGCTGCTGGCGATGCTGCGACCCTCGATCATGGTCTTGTACAGGCGGCCGGTCTTGCCATTCAGGATCTCGGCCATCATCTCGAGCGCGTAACTGTCCTTGTGGCCAGCGGGCACCGTGTGGTAGCGCACCTCGACCTGCGGCTGGAAGTCGCCCTCGGCGTTCATGCGCATCTCGGCGCTCTGCTTCTGCTCCAGCGTGACGACCTGCGGCGGCATCTCCGTGCCGGCCTCGAGGCGGCCGAAGTAGCGCTCGATCGTCGCCTTCACCTCGTCGGGCTTGAAATCACCCACGATGATCCCCACCAGGTTGTTGGCCCGGTAGTAGATGTTCCAGTACTTCATCGCCTCTTCCATCGTGTAGCTGTTCAGATCGCTGGTCCAGCCGATGACCGGCCAGCCGTAGCCCGAGCTCACCCAGAACATCGCGTCGAACTGCTCCTGGAACTTGCCGGTGGGCGTGCTCTCGGTGCGCAGGCGGCGCTCCTCGTGCACCACGTCGCGCTCGCTGTAGAACTCGCGGAAGACGCTGTCCTTCAGGCGGTCGCTCTCCATCCACGCCCACAGCTCGAACTTGTTGCTGGGCACGTTGATGAAGTAGAAGGTCAGGTCGTGGCTGGTGAAGGCGTTCATGCCGCTGCCACCGTTCCTGCTGTAGACCTGATCGAACTCGTCCTTCACGATGCTGCCGGCGGCGGACTGCGCCAGTTCCACTTCGGCGATGCGCTTCTTCAGCGCGTCGGTCCTGGCGCTCGCGTCCGCGGCCTTGGTGTCCACGGCGGCGAGATCCTTCTTCAGCCTGGCGAGTTCCTCGCCCATGCCGCGGCCCTGCTGGCTGTCCATCAGCGTCTTCAGCTGTGCGCGCAGGTCCTTCAGCTCGGGGGTGTCGTTGGCGGGGTTCCACGGATCGTCGATCTCGCCGCGGAAGAAGCGCACGTACTGGTCGTTCCACACCATCGCGTTGATGCGGTCACGCAGCGCCTTCTGTCTGGAGCGGTAGTCGGCGTCCTTCGCCGCGTCACGCGTGCCGATGGTGTTCGTGCCCTTGAACATCATGTGCTCGAAGAAGTGGCTGATGCCGGTGATGCCGGGGCGCTCGTTCACGCTGCCGACCTTGGCGAGCCAGCCCGCCGCGATCACGTTCGGCTGGTCGGTGCGGGGCACCAGCAGGAAGCGCATGCCATTGGCAAGCTTGAACTCCTGCACATCGACCTGCTGCGCGGCGGCGGGGCGGGAGGCGAGCAGGGCGGTCAGGACGGCGGCGATCGCGAGGATCCGGGTCATGGAGGTCTCCAGTTCGGGTCCGAGAGCCCGGGCCGGGCGGCCGGGAACCATCGGGGAGGACAGGTATACCCGCACCGAGCCCCGGCGTTTCATGGTTCCGGACCCCGAGTTCTTGGACTTCGGGAGTTCGCGGATATTCTCCCCGCACATGAGAGCAAACCGCCTCCTCGCCGTCCTGTCGGTGGTCTGTGGTTTCGCTGTCTCCGCGCACGCCCAGATCCGGGTGGCGCACTGGAACATCTGCGGGGCGAAGGGCAACACGGCCGCCCTCACGCGGGTTCTGCAGGCACTCCATGCCGACAACAAGGCGGGGTGGGCCCAGCCGGTCGACATCATCACCTTCAACGAAGTCACGACAGGTTCGCTGAGCACGCTGCAGTCGCTGGTGAACGCCGCCGCGCCGAGCGGCGTGACCTACACGCTCGCGACCTACACCTCGGCCAGCGGCGAATCCGGCGCGAGCGGCGCCCAGGCGATGTTCTATCGCAGTGACCGCTTCTCCGAGATCACCTCCGGTCACGCCGACATCTTCACCGAGGCCAGTCGCTACACGGATCGCTGGCTGCTCCAGCTGACGGGCTACAGCGACGCCAAGTCGCGGGTGTACGTGTACGGCTCGCACCTGAAGGCAAGTTCGGGCTCGTCCAACGAGGCGCTGCGTCTCAATGGCGCGGTCGCGATCCGCAACAACGCCGACGCGCTGCCGGCGGGCTCCCCGATCATCTACACGGGCGACTACAACTTCTACAACAACTCGGAGTCGGGCTACCTCGAGTTCATCTCGGCCGGTCCGGCGCAGGCCGTCGATCCGTTCGGGACCGGCTCCTGGGCCGGTGCCGCCAACGCGATCAAGCACTCGCAGGCACCGGCGGTCAGCCCCTGCTGCGGTCTGGTCGGGGGCGGCATGGACGATCGTTTCGACTTCGTCATGCCCAGTCTCTCGGCGAATGACGGCAACGGCATCTCGATGATCTCCGGCACCATGCGCAACGTCGGCAACGATGGGGCGCACTACGACACGGGCGTGGGGGTCGGGAACAACACGTATTTCCCCGGCGAACTGGCCCGTTCCAACGCGTTGGCCGACGATCTGGAGGCCGCCAGCGACCACATTCCGCAGATCCTGGAGTTCACCGTGCCGGCGAAGCTGTCGGCGGCCTTCGTGTCGGCCCTGCCGACGCGCGCCATCCAGAACGCCACGGTCACGCTGCCGGTGCGCGTGCAGAACTCGGCGACCTACGTGAACGCGCTGGGCGTCGACGATCTTGCGTACAGCCTTTCCTGCACGGGTCGTGTCGCCGGCTCCGGCTCCGGAACCGCGGCGCTGCAGCCCTCCTCGACGACCGTGAACGTGTCGTTGAACACCACGACGGTCGGCGCTGCCACCGGCACGGTCAGTGTGACGAGCTCCAGCGAGGCGGTCGAGCCGACGGCGGTCTCGCTGCCGGTCTCGGTCAGCGTGATCCGCGGAAGCAATCCATCGCTGGCCCTTGGCAGCGACCTCAACTCGATCGCGCTCACGCTGGAGTGCGAGCCGGACACGGGCGCCGCCACGGTGACCACGCCGCTCTACAACTTTGGCTACGACGCCTCGCAGTCGAAGCTCGACGTGGACCAGGTCACCTTCAGTGGAACCTTCGCGTCGCGATTCACCATGCCGCAGGGCATCGGCGCGAATCTCGCCGCCGGTGCGCGCACGCTCCAGTTCGCCTTCGACTCCAATGGCGCCACGCCAGGTGAGTACAGCACCGTGGCGACGGTCCGGACCAGCGACGAGGCCGTGGCCGGCGAGCAGATCCGCAACGTGCAGGTCACGCTCACCGTCATCGTGGGCTCGGGCCTCCAGGGCGATCTTGATGGCGATGGCAGCGTGGGCTCCGGCGATGCCGCGTTGCTCCTGCTTGACTTCGGCGCCTGCGGCGGCTGCGCGAGCGACCTGGATGGGAATGGCGAGGTCGACACGGGAGACCTTGCGTTCCTGCTGCTGCTGTACACCTGACGCGCGGTGACCGAAGCCGTTTCCAAAAGAACATTTTTGTGAAATCCGGAGTCCCGGATCTTTCCGGCGTGATTTTCGGCCGTACCTTGCTGGCATGCCTCGATGTGCCCGAATTTCGCGCTCCGTTGTTGTTGCGTCGATGGTGGTCGGTTCCGCGAATGCCGAGGGCGTCGTCCGCGTGTTCGGGGACGTCACGATCTACGGACAGGGCCTCGTGCCCGACGGCCTGACGGACGTGGTGCACGTGGGTGCCGTGCGTCGCACCGTCGCCGCGGTCCGTTCCGATGGATCGATCATCGCGTGGGGCTACGACGTGAATGGCGAGGTCAGCGCGGTGCCGACGGCACCGGCAGGCCAGGCCTTCACCAAGGTCTTCGGCGGATGGGGCTTCACGTTCTTCGGACTCACCAATCAGGGCGAGCTCCTGCCGTGGGGGCGCAACACGGTCGGGCAGGCGAACGTGGTGCCGCTGCCGTCGGGACGCAGGTACACCAAGGCCACCGCGAGCTACTTCCACGGCGGCGGTCTTCGCGACGATGGATCGATCGTGATGTGGGGGGCGAACCAGCCCACCTTCACCGTCTCGCAGCAGTCGCAGATGCTCGCGGTGCCCTACATCGCGCCAAGCCTGCAGTGGGTCGATTTCGGCATCGGCTACGACGTGGCGCTCGGACTTCGCAGCGACGGCCAGATCATCGGTTGGGGTCTGGACTACTACTACGGCGCCTCGCAGGTTCCCGCGCTGCCGCCGGGCATGCGCTTCACGCAGATGAGCTTCGCGGGCACCTTCGCCGTGGCGCTCCGCAGCGATGGTGCGCTGGTGTCGTGGGGCGACGACTACTTCGCGCAGGTCTCGGGGGCTCCTGCGGAGCCTTCGGAAGGAGCCACGTGGGTGGAGGTGCAGGCCGGCACCGACCATGCCTTCGCGCGCGACTCCGCGGGGAACTGGTTCGGCTGGGGCACCAATTTCGACGGCGAGTCGGATGCCTCGCTCGTTCCGGCGCAGGTCGAGCAGTTCCTGGCCGTCGGCGACTACAACGTGGTGCTGCACGCGCCGGACTGCTTCGGCGATCTGGACGGAAGCCGCGAGGTCGACGCGGGCGACGTGGGTGTGGCGCTGCTGGACTTCGGTCCGTGCCCCGGGTGCTTCACGGATGTCGACGGCGACGGTGAGGTCGGCGGCGGGGACATCTCCCTCATCCTGCTCTCGATGGGCAGCTGCGGCTGACGTCGGCCGCGAACCCGGCAGCATTCGAAAAACGCGAAGGGCCCTTCCGATCGGAGGGGCCCTTCGCCTTGTCCTGCGGCACCGAGGTGGGGCGCCGCAAAGGCCGTGGTGGGATTTGAACCCACGAATCACGGATTTGCAATCCGTTCCCTTAGGCCACTTGGGTACACGGCCGTGGCAGGATCCGTATCCTTGCAGCCAAGTCCCGCGCCGTCAACGCAGGGCGAACCACGAATGTCGCATCTCGTGCAGATCCTGCTGCTTTTCGCGGTGCTCTCGGGCCCTTCCCGGGCCGTGGCGGTGCCTGATCAGGGACCGCTGCTCGAGGACGGCGTTTTCCTTGCCCGGGTCCAGGGCACGCTTGAACCGCCCGCGGCCGGCCGAGGTTGGACCTTCCGCGTGCATGGCATGCTGGAAGGGCAGCGAGATCGTCGCATCGACCTTCTTCCCAGCGCCACGCTGGAGGACATGAAGCGACGCCTCGAATCGTTGGCGCCCGGCACCACGGCGAATTTCGAGATTTCCGCGCGCGTGACCACCTATCACGGTCGGAATTCGGCGCTGCCGATGTTCGCCGCCACGATCGCCGAGTTCGCGGCGAGCGCGGGATCCACCGCGCTTCGACCGCCGGGCGCGGCGATCGCCGAGCTGGCGGTCGAGGACGATTCGGACGACGACCTTCCGGCGGTGCGGCGCGCGGAGGACCCGTCGGAGGCGTTCGGCATCCGCTGGGTTCCGCTGCTTCCCCAGGCGCGTGCCGCGCGCGAGCGAGCGCTGGTGCAGGGCGGACCTGTCCAGGCGGATGAGGTCGAGCGCGACCTGCTCGATCGCATCGGGCTGGTGCAGCGATCGTCGGATCTTGCGCCCCAGGATCGTCAGTCCGAGGCGCGTCAGCTCGCGATCCAGATGACCGGAGGCGCCGTCGATCCGCTCACGCAGCGGCCCTGGCTTGAGCCTGCGCGTCCGGTGCAGGACCGCCACGGCATCGTGACGCGCGATCCGATCACGGGCGAGTGGCGTTTCATCTTCGAGAGTTCGCGCGGCGAGATCGGTGAACGCGAGGCGACGCTGCTTCCGTGCGCGGTGCTCGAGCGACTGGAGCGTCAGGCCCGCAGCGCCCAGGAGCCGCTTTCGGTGGTGATGAGCGGACAGGTGACGCGTTTCGAGGGCCGGGCGTACCTGCTTCCCACGGTGGTGAGCCAGGTCCGGACCGGGCGTGCGCTCGGTCGGTGAGCGCGCGTGGCGCTACCCTTGCGGAATGGCATATCCAACCGCAACCATCGGCACGGAATTCGGCGACATCGAGGTGGAGCTCTGGGACGACGTGGCACCAGGCCACGTCGCGAACTTCCAGAAGCTTGCGCGACAGGGCTTCTATGACGGCGTGGGATTCCACCGCATCATTCCCGGCTTCGTGATCCAGGGTGGCTGCCCGCAAGGCACCGGCACCGGTGGCCCCGGCTGGCGCGTGAAGGCGGAGTTCAACAAGCGACCCCATCAGCCCGGCACGCTGTCGATGGCTCGCAGCGCCGATCCCGACAGCGCGGGAAGCCAGTTCTTCATCTGTCTCACGCGCGAGCAGTGCCAGCACCTCGATGGCCAGTACACGGGCTTCGGTCAGGTGACCAAGGGCATGGAGATCGTGAAGAAGATCGCGGCGGTGCCGGTGGATCGCAGCGGCCGTCCCACCGGAAGCCTTCCCAAGATGACGAAGGTCAGCGCTGCGGAGTCGGCGAAGGGCTGACGATCTCGGGCTTCGGTGGTCCGGGCCACAGTGGCGATGCGCCGCGGGGCGGTGCCGGCACGATCTCCACGCGTTCGATGCGCACGGGCACCGCGGGGCGCCCGGTTGTCGCGTCACCGATGGTGCCGGCGGCGATGGCATCGAGCGTGTCCCATCCGTCCGCCAGCACGGCGAAGGTGCAGTACTGACCGTCAAGTCGAGCGGTGCCCTCGCGTGACAGCGACACGTAGAACTGGCTGCCGGCGCTGTGCGGGTCGTCGCCGCGGGCCATGCCCAGCACGCCGCGGTCGTGCGGCAGATCGCTGGGTTCCAGTGCCAGGTTCCAGCCCGGGCCACCGTCTCCGGTGCCGGTGGGATCACCGCCCTGCACCACGAAGGGGCGGCCATCGCGATCCAGCGGCACCACGCGATGGAAGATGGTGCCATCGAAGAAGCCCTCGCGTGCCAGACGAAGGAAGTTCTCCACGGTGGCGGGCGCGGCGTCGGGAACCAGTGCCACGCGAAGTGGTCCCGCATCGGTGTGCAGGATCACGTCGACGGCCGGCTCCAGACGGAACCCGGAGGTCACGATCGGATCGGGTGCGGTCCACGTGGGCATGGCCGCCGCCGTCTCCGCATCGGTCGGGTCATAGGCCCGATCGCCCCAGCCCACCACGCGAAGGTAGGGCTGCTGCGTGCTTGCGCGGATGGAGCGAACGGTTCGAACCGGAGGGGCGGCTCGCAGGGGCACGAACCAGACAGGCGCTCCGACCGGCTGGCCCGATTCGCGGAGCTGCAGCCAGCGTGCGCGATCCGCGCGTTCCAACACCGTCACCAGCGGCGACAGATCGACCATGCCCGGCGTGACCGCCAGTTCATCCAGGCTCGTTCCCGCGCGATCGAGCACATGCAGCACAAGGGGTCCGTGCGTTGCGGGGGCACGGACTTCCAGTTCGATCGGTGCGTCGGGCCGGCACAGTGTCCGCACCGGCGTCAGGGTGGGGCTGGTGACCGCAGGGGTTGGTGGGGCCGGAGGCGTGACGGTCTCCGCAGCGGCCGAGCGCGTCTCGATCGCCCGGTCCGTGGCGATGGACACGGGCTGGTCCGTGTGCATGCGAGCGTTCGTTCCATCGGGGGCGAGCACCGATTCCTTCGTGCGAAGCACGCGTCCCTTGGCCGACAACGCGCGTGGCGCTGGCTTGGTCACGGCCGCCGGCGGCGGCACGGACGGGGACGTGGCCTCCGCGGCCGGCGACTCCGGGGTGCTCGCGCAACCGACACCGAGCGTCAGGAGCATGGCCATGGCAAGTCGGGACGCGCTCATCCCCGGCACTTTATGATCCATCCATGACCGTCGCATCGCCCACCATCCGAAGCACACGGCTGATCGTGGGCCTGGAGATCCATGTCGAACTGCGGACGCGCAGCAAGATGTTCACGCGCGCACCCAATCCGGCCAACCCGGAGTTCGAGGGTCGCGAGCCGAACGAACTGGTCGATCCGCTGGTGGCCGCGCTTCCGGGCACGCTGCCCGTGATGAACCGCCGCGCCGTCGAGATGTCCGCGCTGGTCGGGCTGGCGTTGCACTGCACCATCGCCAGGCGCTGCCGATGGGACCGCAAGAACTACTTCTATCCCGACCTTCCGAAGGGCTACCAGATCAGCCAGTACGAC
>JBMOGS010000040.1:0-25040 GCA_049318245.1 Phycisphaerales bacterium
AAGACGAAGACGAAGAAGACGACGAAGAAGACGAAGACGAAGACGAAGAAGACGACGAAGACGAAGAAGACGAAGACGACGACGAAGACGAAGACGAAGAAGACGACGACGAAGAGGAAGAGGACTGATCCTCGACCTCAGTCGACGTTCACCGTGGCGTCGCGCCCATCCGCAGTCGACTGACCTGACACGAGTTCTCGCGTGGGCCCAGCAGGATGACGCCGCTGGCGTCACGGCCGCGCGGCAGCCACAGCCCGGGAAGCACCTGCAAGGGCGCCAGGCCCGGTTCTGGAGGCATTTCCTGCATCACCAGCCGATCCGGCAGGCTGACCAGCGCCGAACCATCCGGCTGCACCCACGCCGCCACCGACCGTTCAGCCAGAAGCCGCATCTCGTCGGAGGCCGGCTTCCAGAGCGCCATGCGCCGAAGGTCCGGATGGAAGAACAGCAGCCCGCCGTCGGGTGTCGCGGCGTCAGGACTGCAAGCGACCATCGTCTGGTAGGCCACACGTGCCGTGCCACGCAGCGAGATGCGCTTGCGCAGCAGGGCTGGCTCGGCCTGTGAGCGCGTCAAGGTCTCCCCGGCGCGCAGCGGCAGGAACGCCAGCTCCAGCACGCCGTCGCGCAGGCTGGTCGCGTACACGCCCTCCGCGGACACGACGGGCATCATCCAGCTCTCGCCTTCGCGCCGCGGCCAGTCGATCCGCCCCTCGGGTCGCTGCACGACCAGGTCGAACTCGGGTGAGGCTGGATCGCGCCGGCACCATGCCAACTCACCGCGCGGGCCAAGCGCGGCGAATGCGTTCACCGCCGAGTCCTGCACCAGCCACGTCGGGCCCGCGCCGTCCCATCCGACCAGTCCGATCCAGCGCGCGCCATCATCGCGCGGCGCCTCGACCAGCAGGCCGTGCGCTTGCGCCATGCGGCCCAGCAGCAGAGGCTCGCTCACGCTCCATGACTGCGCGTCCTGCCGGCCTTCCACCGTCGCCAGCAGCGCGCGCGTGGACTCGGGCTGCGCCAGCAGGGTGGGCCAGTCGGCATTGCTGCGCGACTGCCAGGCCAGTCCACCGCCCCCAGGGGAAAGCAGCGGCAGCACGAAGCCGTCTGTGCGCACCGCCGGCATGGGATCCAGCGAGATCTGCAGGACCGCGTCGCGCGTCACGGCGCCATCAGGGCCCCTCAGGACCACCGTGCCGGGAGCGGGTGGCGTGATCAGACGGGAAGGACCGACCGGCTCGGACTGGCGAACACAGCCACCGGCCAGCGCAAGGCAGGCCGTCGCCAGCGCGCGCGCTCGGTCAGGACTTCGGCGCATCCGGCGCGGCCGGGGACGGCTGCGGAGCGGGCGTCTCGATCGGTGCCACGGGCTGCGTCTGGGGGTTGCTTGGTGGCGGCGCAGTGGTCGCGCGCCGCTCGAAGCCGGCCTCCTCCTGCATCTTCTGCACCTTGTCGTCCAGCGGGCGCTCCAGCGCGCGCAGGCGCTCGAGTTCGCCGACGTTGAAGTTCGAGTCGTTCTCGTCGGGGTTGTCCACCACGATCGGCGTGATGAAGAGCACCAGCTCGTTGGTCGTGGTGACGCGCTCCTGGCTGCTGAACACCCAGTCCAGCACGGGCACGTCGCCCAGCAGCGGCACCTTGGTCTTGTTCTTGGCCTCGTTCTCGGTTCGGATGCCACCCAGCACGATGGTCTGGCCGTTCTTCACCACCACGCTCGTGTTGGTCTGCCGGCGCTCGATCGTGGGATTGTTGCCGGGCGTGTTCGCGGTGCTCGCGCGACCCACGTTGCTGTAGAGCACCTCGACTTCCATCGCCACGTTGCGATCGCGCGTGATGCGCGGACGCACGTTCAGGCCGATGCCCACCGCGATCTGGCTGAAGCTGGCGGTGGTGCCGCCACCCGTCGTTCCGCCGGTCGTCTGGCCCGTCTGGAAGGGCACGTCGGCGCCGTCGAAGAACTTGGCCTCCTTGTTGTCGCTCGTGAACACGCGCGGCTGCTGCAGGATGCGAACGTTGGTCTTCTCCTCGAGCGCCTGCAGCACCACGGTGGCCGGCACGCCGAAGCTCAGGATGCTCGTGGTCAGGTCGCCGATGAAGTCCACGTTCTCGCGGCTGCCCGAGTACATCTGGTTGTTCGCCAGATTGCCGTTGATCACGATCGCGTTGTTCGGGTTGGTGGGAAGCACCTGTCCCGCTTGGCCGAAGCGCAGGCCGAAGGCGAACTCGTCACCCAGCGCGACCTCGGCGAGCACCGCGGCGATCATCACCTGACGGCCCGGCCGATCGAGCTGCTCGATCACCTTCACCATGCTCTGCTGGATCTCGGGCGGCGCCAGCACCAGAAGGCTGTTCTGGCCAGCGTTGGGCACCACGCGCGTCTTGCCCACCAGTGAGCTCACCTCGGTCTGCTCGCCGGAACCCGCGCCACGCGCGTTCTGCCACGGGAATCGGATCTCGCCGCCCGCGCCAGGGGTTGTGGCGCCGTTGGGTCCTCCCGCGAGCGAGCTGCTGCTCGTCGTGCTCTGCGCCCCGGTCGTGCCGCCACCAGCGGTCTGGAAGTCGATGCCGCTCAAGCCCTCCTCGGGCGCCGCGATGCCACTGCCCGTGCCGGCCTCGGCCAGCAACGCGTTCAGGATCTCGGCCACCTTCACGGCGCTGGCGTGCTTCAACTCGACCTGCAGCGGCAGGCCGGAGTTCAGCGGCTGGTCGATCGCCTCCACGAGCGAGTCGAGCCACTTGAAGTTGTCGGGGGTCTTCGAGACCACCAGCAGGCGGTTCGAGTCGGGATAGGCCTCGATGCGGAACACGTTCGACACGGCCACGTCGGCGCCGCTCGAGTCGCCACCGCCGCCCGCGCCACCCGCGGCCCGTCCGCCGGTCTGGCGGTTGCCGGTCGCGGCGCCACCCGCCGCGAAGGGCCGGGAGGTGCCACGCGAGGATCCGCCCTCGAGCAGCGACTGCAGCAGGTCCTTCACCTTGAGCGGGTCCGTGTACTTCAGGTCGTACAGGCGGAAGGGATCTCCGTTCTTCGTGATCGGCACGTCCCACGCGGTGGCGATCAGCTTGCGGATCTCCGCCATCACCTCGGGCTCGGCGCGCACGGTGAGCGAGTTGGTCGCCGGGAGCACGGTCACCACCAGCTGCTCGCTGGTGCCCTTGATCAGACCCTCGCCGCCCGAGCCACCGGCGCGTCGCGCCTGGCCACCGGGCTGGCCGGGCTGCTGTCCGCCGCGCGGCTGGCCGGGAGCCTGCCCTGCAGCCGCGCCGCCGCCACCGCCCACGGTGCGGGCCGCGAACAGGTCCTGGATGATCGTCGAGATCTGCTGCGCGTCGGCGTAGTCCAGCTTGAAGGTCTCGGTCTGCACGTCCAGATAGGCGGGCACGTCCAGCAGGTCGATCAGGCGCTGGAAGCGCTTGGCCAGGCCGATGTCGCCGTCCAGGATGATCTGGTTCGAGTTCGCGTCCAGGCTCACCTGGGCGTAGTCGGGCACGTTGTCCTGCAGGCGGTCGTAGACGTTCTGCGCCTTGGTGTTCTTGATCTTGAAGATCTTGATGCAGATGTTGCCGTCCTCGGGCTGATCGAAGACGTTCACCTCGGGTCCCAGCACCGTGACAGGCTGCAGCTTGTTCGCGTCCATGAGCTGGTCGATCATCACGACCTTGTCGGTCTCGACCACGCCCACGCCTGCAAGTCGGAAGGCCTGGAAGAGCAGGTCCAGCGCGTCCTGACGGCTCACCGGACGGTCCATCACCAGCGTGATCACCGTCGCGCGAACCTGCTGCAGGCGGATCATCACCGCCTTGCCGGTCGTCTCCACGATGAACGGCAGCGTGTCCTCGAGCTTCGTCTCCTTGAACGAGAGGGTGACCTTCTCGTCGCCGCCCGGCCGGCGCGTGGCGCGCATCTTTTCCGGCGGTGCGCCCTGCAAGTAGCCACCCTCCAGCACCATCGTGCCAGGAGCCACCGTGTTGGGCACGGCCACGGCGGTCTGCGAGTTCTCCGCTGCGTCATTCGCAACGGGGGCGGCCGGCTCCAGCACCGCAGGCTCGGCAGGGGGTGGTGTGACGGGCGCCGCGGCCTCTTCCGGCGCCGGCGGTTGCACCGCGGGCTGTTCGGCGGGCGCAGGCGCGGGCGCGGGAGGCGCGGTGGCTGTCCGCGCGGCTTGATCGGGTTCAGGAGCGGGCTCGAACGGGCGATCCGGCGCAGCGGGTTGGGCGGGCTTGGGCGCGGGTGCCGGCGCAGGCGCGGTCACCGGGATCGGGGGCACGGACTGAGGGGCGTCATCCGCCGGGCTCGATGTCGGCTGTGCCGCAGGCTGCGGGCGGGCCGGCCGGCCAACGGAAGGCTGGGCCCAGACTGGAGTTGGGTTCAGCGTCAGAAGGACCGCCAACGGCGCAAGGCACAGGCCGACATGAAGTTCGCGCTTCCGTTGCACAGTCATTTCTCCGGGGTTTCGGAACCAGTGGAGGTGAGGGCCTTCGAATCGCCATCACCGCCGGGGCTTGGAACGGATCAGGGAGGGGGCGATTGCCCCTTCCCCAATTCCTTGATTCGGTTCGAAAGCTGTTCGAACTCCTGATTCAGCCGCTGCCGAGTCGGGTCGTCCAGATTCCGATTCGCCTTCGCCCGACCAACGGCCCGATAGGCCGCCTCGGCGTCGGTTGCGTTCATTCCCGCGATCTGCTCCCGTGTCAGGGGGGGCGGGGGAGCCATGTGGTCGCCGGTCCAGGGACTTTGGGAGGCGGTGGGCGCCTTCGCGCCCGGGGGCGGAACCATCGGCGGGCCGGACGGCGAGCCCGGCGCCGTCAACTGGGGCTCTGGCGGAGTGGGTGCCCCTGCGGCCATGTCGCGCATGCCCGGTCCGCGTCCGCCGACCGGGGCCGACGGTGGCAGGCTTGAGGCCTGCCCGCCGGGCGATGGCTTGGAGTCCGGCTTGCTCCCCACGGGGTCAACGCCCGGGGTCGATGTTCGCGCGTTGCGCCAATCGGAATTGTTGAAGAACGGCTCCTTGCCACCCTTGGTCCACAGCTCCACGTCGTACTCGCCGCCGCCGTGCGCCAGGCGCACCGACCAGGGCGCGGCGCTCGCGAGCACCTTCACGCCGCCGCGCTCTTCGCCCACGCGAAGCTGGGTCTGGTCGGCGAAGAAGATCAGATCACCGATCGCGCCGATGGGCTTGGGGCCGGCGTATTCGCGCGGCGCGGCGGGGGGCGGCGGAGGCGGTGGTGGGGGCGGTGGTTCCGCGGGCTTGGTCGGTTTGGGAGGCTTCCGCACCGGTGGCGAGGGCATGAAGAACGCGCTCCGGCCGTTGAACCGCTTGGCCGAGGCCTCGGCAAGCTGCTCGTGCCGCTTCAGTGGGTCCGCAAGGCTTGAACTCGGATCACTGCCGCTGCCGAACGTGAACAGCGAGCCAAGCAGACCGATCGCCGCCCAGAGTCCGAAGAACCCGAGCACGAGTGCCGAAGCGACACCGATGCCGAGCATCGGCGACCATCGCACGCCCGGGGGAAGGCGCAGCCAGGGAGGCACCCGCATCAGGCCCTCCTTCCGGTGCTTCGGGTGCCGAACACCCAGGCCTCGACCGTCATGCGAACGCTCACGCGCGCGTCATTCTCCATCTTCTCGATGCGCAGCGCGCTGATCGCCTCGATTGCCGGATTCGACTCGAGTTCCGAGACGATCTTCGCGGCCTCGGCGGGGGTCGCCTCGAAGCGGACCTCGCCCACCACGCGCGAGATCCGGTCCGAGCTTCCACCGATGTTCACCGCGCCCGGCAAGCGGGTGCTTGCGCGCTGCGCGTCGTAGCTGAAGCCGCTCGTGGCGTGCTTCTTCACCACCGCGTTCACCGCTTCGGCCATCGCCTGCGCTCCGTCATTTTCCGACGAAGGGGGATCGACCGGTCCGTAGAGCTCGGCGCCGGTGCGCGCCATGGGATCGTCGCTTCCCGCGAGCGCGCGCGATTCGGCCAGCGCCCGCTCGATGCGATCGGCCTGCTCGCTCCACGCGCGCGCCCAGCTCCAGCTCCACTGCTCCAGCGCCAGCCACGCCACCAGCACCGCCGCGCCAATCACCGCGGCGCGCTTGCCAGACGGCAGGTTCCGGATCTTCACGAGCGTCGGGTTGTCCCGCAGGTCGATCTTCCACTCGATCGAACGGAGCCATCGCTTCATGATCCACCTCCCCGCAGGCGGCCCATGAGCTTGTCGAACTCGCGCTTCAGGCGAACCTGTTCCGGATCGTCCTTGGGCATCCTCTGTCGCGCCTCGCTCACCTTGCTCAGGGTGGTCTTGACCTCCTCAGGGGTCATGGCGGTGATCGCGGCGTCGCTGAGCGGCTCCGGTGGCTTGAAGTCCGAGTCCGAGCTGCCGGGATTGCGCTCGCTCCGGCGCGCAAGACCGGATTCGCCGCCGCTTGCCCCGGAGCGTCGAGTGGCACGAGCGCCCTTGCTCTCGCCGCCATCCGCGGGGGCCGCTTCGCCTCCGCCGGTCTCCGAGGCAGCCACGGCGTCCGAGCCTGACTTGCGCTCCGCCTTGACGGGCTTGGAGGAAGGCTTCGATGACACGGTGGATGGGCGCTTGCCGGACGGAGCGGGTTTCTCCGTCGACGTTGCCGAGGCGGACTCGGTGCTTGCGCTCTCCGTGGATTCCGCGGATGCGTCCGCCAGCGAAGGTTCCGATGGAAGAGAGGCTGGATCCAGTGGCGCCACAGGCTCCGCGTTCGCTTCGGTCGCATCCGGCTTCTCAGGCCCGAAACGACGTTCCGCGAGCGACTTCTTGCCGAAGTCCTGCTCGGCCGAGTAGTTCGGTCGCTGCGTGGCGCGTGCCACGGTGGCGGACATCTGGAATTTCACCGTGCCCTTGCCATCCGCGGCTTCCCACTTTCGTTGCACGCGGTCGAAGATGCGGCTGTCCAGCATCTGGCGCTCCATCTTGAGAAGCACCTCGGTGCCGTTCATCTTGTCGTGCGGGCGTGCGAGGCCCTGGATCGACACGTTGCGATCCTGGGAAAGGTTCACGTCCTCCCACTCCACGCCTTCCGGCGTCACGCACGCGAGATCGCCCAGCAGCTTGCCCATGGGCCAGGCCCGTCGCTGCAATTCGGCGTACAGCGCCACGCGCTGCCGATGCGCCTGATTGGCGTATTCGCGCGCGGACAGGTCGCCGACCTTCCACTTCAGCAGCAGCAGTCGCGTGCCCGCCACCAGCGGTGGTCCGACCGCGATGGTGATCAGCGCGGCGGCCATCAGCTGCGATGCAAGCCCGGGCTCGGCCACACGATTCAGCCACTCGCCGACACGGGAGGGGCGCTCCCCCTTCGGTTGCGCACGCAGCGAGACCAGCGTCCGGAGCGGTCCGAACCAAGCCAGTGCCGCACCGACGGCCGTGGCATGTGCGCGCCACCACGCCGGTTCCTCGCCGATACCGGTGATGTCGGGCAGACGCCCCAGATCCGCTTCGGTGCAGCCAAGGCCCGCGTCGTCCACATGCGGAAGCGCCTCGCGCACCTGCGCCAGCAACGCGCGCAGCAGCGAGGCATCGGCGCCGGCTCGAACCGCGCTCTCCAGCACGGCGGCCTCCGCGCAGCCCGGCCATTCCGTCGGATCCAGACGCGAACAGCGCACCACCACCCCCTTCGGGGCTCGCATCGCGAAGGTGAGCGCGCGGCGATCCTCGCTGGCCAGCATCAGCGGCCCCTGGAGTCCGGCATCCAGCAAGGCCACCAGACAGGCCGCATCGCCGGCGAAGCACGGTTCCCCGTCCGGCGGAAGGTCGCGCGGGGCGGCCGGCGTGGGCTCGCTCAGTGGCCACTCGATCGCGAAGCCAAGCCGGCCCTCGGTCGCGAAGACTTCGGGCAGCACGACCGCCGCGGTTCGGTGGCTCGGGACCGACCCAAGTTGCAGGGTGTCCAGCTGCAGCCGAAGCGCTGTCTCGAGCTGCGAAGTCGATGCGGCGGGAAGTTCAAGCGTTCGGCACAGCGCCCTGCCGGTCGGCAGAAGCACCACCGAACCTGCGGGCGGCCGCTCCAGCTCGGAAACGCCGCTCCAGGAGCCCCGAAGCACAACCCCCCCGGCTGAACGCTCAAAGCGCAGGGCCTCGCCGCCGGTCGCTGGAAGAACGACCAGTTGGGAGGGATCAGGCAGGACTCGGGGGCGTCGCTTCAAGGTTCTCGGTACTCAAGGATTTGGGCCGGCACGGTGGAACGATCCACGACGACCACGATTTCAGCCTCGGCGCCCGATCCTAGATTCCTTCCGCGACTGGAGATGGTGTAGACGCTGCTGGTCACGTCCGCCGCCTGCGCCAGGGTGATCAGTTGCGACTGGGACACCCCGGGTAGATCGACCAGATCCGCCAGACTCGTGATTCCTTCCGAGCGACCGGTGCGGCGGGTGATGATCGATTCCGCAAACCGCGGCTCGAGCATCATGACCTCGCGCAGCAGGGTGCGACTTGCGGTGTTCAGGTTCACCTTGCCTGCGGTCGCGTTGGCCGTCCCACGCGAGTCCAGGATGGTGCACTCGTTCATGACGGCCTTCAGCTGCCGTGGGTCCAGGCTCTTCACCCCGCCGGTCGCAGGGGTGGTGCCTCCGGTGCGCCCCACGGTGCTTCGGCCGGTGGTCGCGCTGCTTCCGCCCGGGTTGGTGGGTGCGGCACCTCGCCGGCTTCCCAGCTGCCCGAGCGGCGTGGCCAGGATCTGCCCCATGGTCGCATTGGAGCCGCGTGCGAAGGTGATCAGGGCACCCGCTTGCTGGTTGTCAACACCCGTGCGTGCCATGACTTCCTCGGGGGTGGCGCGAGCCAGATTGAGCCGCGGTTCGCCGCTCACGCCGTTGGGGTTCGCGCGACTCGCCGCGGTGAGCAGGGAACTCCAGCCGCCGTCCAGCTTGTCGTCCGGCCGATCGTCCGGCAGTGAGCGCTTGGCGTCATTCTCGTTGGGATCCAGACGGCCATTCAGGTTCCAGTCCTCGCCACGCACGTACTGCGGCCAGGCGCCCGCCACGAGTTCCAGCTCCGCGATGCTTCGGAAGTCGCCGTTGCGGGGTGCATAGGAGAATCCGCGATTCCGGTAGTACTCGGCCTCGGCACCAAGGGACTGCACCTCGTTGTCCGCGTCGCGCCAGTCCATGATCGAGTCCACCACGTCCATCGTCATGTTCGGAACGGTCTGGAGGATGGCCTTGTTGGCTAGGTTGATGTTCAGCTTGGAATGCTCGTCCAGCGGTCCGGCCCACTCCTGTCCGTCGATGAAATGACGGATGTCCCAGCTTCCGGTCTCGATCTGGCCCGTGGCGTTGGCTTCAAGATCGCGCACGATCGCCTGCGGGTCGTCCGGATCCGGGTTGGCCGTGTGCCATTCCATGATCGCGATCATGGTTTCCACCCCCGCGCGCGCCGCCCAACGCGCCTGCGTGCGTGCAAGCGTCTCGCGGCCGATGGTCGCCTGCCGGAACGCGAGCACCTGCGTGGCGGCAACGATGACCGCGGCGATCGCGATGGCCCACACCACCGTGAGCGTGACCATGCCACGTCGTGAAGCGCCTGTCATCGCCCACCTCCTCCGCCGCGGCCGCCGCCCTGGCTCGGGGGTGGAATGAAGGGCACGTTGCCACCGCCTCGCCCGCCGCCGGAGCCACCGCCACGCCCGCCGCCGGGGCCGCCACGGCCACCCGCGTTTGGATTGCCCGGCCCGCGTCCGCCGCGTCCACCGCCGTCGCCACCACCCGTGCCCGCGCCGCCATCGGCTCCGGTCGGCACACCACCCGCGCCTCCAGCCGCGCCAGCATCGCCCGCCGCGGCATCTTCGGCGCCGGCAGCCGGCGTCTCCTCTTCCGGCTCCTTCTTGGGGGCTGGGGCGCGGTCCAGCGGAATCTCGGTCCGCAGCGTGACCAGAGCGCCGCCGTCGGTCAGCATTTCCTCGCCGATGCGCTCGCCGCTTGCTGTCACGGTCGCACGCACCGAGAGCGGCAGGCCGTCCACGTCGCTGTCCCAGTCCTGCCGCCAGGAGGCTCCGTCGTAGGCCTCGAAACGCAGCCCGACGACGCCGTCACCCACGGGTTCCGCCAGTCCACCCGCATCCTCGTGCCGGTCCGGGACGGGATCGCGCCGACGCCACAGCGACGCACCGTCCGCGTCCATCTCGATCCGGTACTGCGTCTCGTACTCCTGACCCTCGCCCGAGTAGGAGAGCGGTCGGATCGTGCGCAGCCGCTCGTTGTACAGCAGCATCTGGTCGCGGTCGAGTTCGCCGATCGGTGAGGAGACCGTTTCGGCGGCGAGTCGGAAGCGCGTGAAGAACAGGTCGTCGCTGCGCAGCGTCGACTGCACGTCGCGTCGGATGTGCTCGAGCGCGTCCGTCGCGCGGCGGGAGGCGGTCATCCGAAGACGGGCCACGTCACGCGCGCGACCGAGTTGGCTCAGCGAAGTCGTGATCGCGGTGGCCACGATCCCGGCGATCACCAGCGCCACGATCAGCTCCACGATGGTGAATGCGCGTCTAGTTGCCACCGCCGGACTCCTGTGCGTCAAGGCGGCCGGGTCGGTCGATCGGCTTCTCGGGAGCGCGCTCGACGGGCTCGATCTCCTCGTCCTGCGGCGCCACGCGCGTGGCGCAGCGGTACTCCACGCCTGCGGGGTCGCGCACCATCGCCAGCACGTTCCACGCGTCGCCTTCGCCGCCCGACTCGATCTCGACCGCGTACTCCCAGTCGGGCCACGGTGCGGCGAGTCGACCGGTGGACTCGCGATTCTCCGAATAGCGCCGCGGCCCCTCGACCACGACCTGCGCGAGCAGCTCATCCAGCATCGCCGCTGCCATCGCCTCGTGCTCGCCACGCTGCAGCATCGACAGGCTTCGCTGCGAGAGCGTCACCACGCTGGCAAGCCCCAGCGCCAGCAGCGCGCCACCCAGAATGGCGTCGATCAGCGCGAAGCCGCGTCGGGTGGTCCGTCCGCTCACCATGGCTCGCGATCCATTCCGGCCTGGTCCAGGTCGATCGGCACGCGCACGCGCTCGCGAGCGACACCATTGTCGGTGCGCATCGGGGAGGACCCGTTGGGTGGCAGCAGCAACTCGGTCTCCAGCCCGTCCGCGATCACGCGCATGTAGATCTCGGGGCGCTCGCCGCTGGGCGAACCCATGATGCGCCACTCGGAACCATCCAGGGGCCGTCCGTCCATCCGGACCTCCGCCAGTTCCACGCCCTGCGGCATGCAGACGGGCTGCACATGACGATCGGGCGTCCATTCAGGCGCCTCCGTGGGCCGCAGCGGATCGCTCTCGAGCGTCCACAGCGCGACGCATCCCGTGTCCGGATCCAGCCAGATCGCGCAGCTCGCCGCCCCGGAACTGTCCCGAAAGGCGAACATCGAGAGCAGCTCGGAAAGGCGTTCCGCCGCCACGTCCGCCTCGCGGCGGGCCATGCCGGTCAGTCTCGGCACGACCAGGGCGGCCACGATCGCCAGCAGCGCCGACACCACGATCAGTTCGATCAGGGTGAAGCCTCGGCGCATGCGCTGGAAGCCCGCTTCAGCGGGCGCCGTTGACGATGTCCTTGGCTTCGCCTTCGCCGCCCGGCTGCCCATCGGCGCCGTAGCTCACGATGTCGAAGTCGCGGTTCACGCTCGGCGGCACCACGACCACGTAGCGATTGCCCCACGGATCGTTCAGGTTGTTGGGGTTCGAGATGATCGGGTTGTCGCCCTCGCAGAGCACGTCCAGCTCGAAGTCGTCACCCAGACGGCTCACGCCCTTTTCGGTCATGTACAGACGGACCTGCTGCGCCAGGCTGTTCACGTCGGCCTCGGCCTTGCGGTTCTTGGCCACGCCCAGCCAGCGCGTCACGTTCGGCACAAGGATCGTGGCAAGCAGCGCGACGATGGTGACGGCGATGATCACCTCCAGCAGGGTGAAGGCGCGTCGGGCAGGCAGGCGGCGTCGGGAAGCGTGATGGGGCATCGGTGGATCTCGCGAGAAAGTGCCGTGTGGATCATCAGCAACGGGGGCGTGGATCTGGCAATGCACGCCGCGTGCCGAATTCGCCGGACTTCCCGACGAAGTGTCCGATAGCGTAGCCGCGCAGGCCCGATCGGGTTCGGCTCAGCCGCCCAAGGCGGACTGCATTTGCAGGAGGGGCAGCAGGATCGCCGCAAGCACGAAGCCGGCGATGATCGCCATGAACACCAGCAGCACCGGGGGCAGGGCCTTCGTGAAGATCTTGATGCTGCTGTTGACCTGTCGGTCGAACGCCGTCGCGGCGTGGAGCAGCATGCTTTCGAGTCGGCCCGAGCGCTCGCCGATGTTCACGATCTGGATCAGCAGCGGGGGGAAGAAGCCACAGCGCTCCAGCGGTTCCGCCAGGGCCTGTCCCGTGGTCACCTTCTCCTGCACCTCGTCCACGGCGCGCGTGAGCACGGCGTTGCCGAGCGTGTCGCGCGTGATCCGCAGTGCCTGCAGGATCGGCAGGCCTGCGCTGCAGAGGGTGCCCAGGGTCCGGGTGAAGCGGGCCACGGCCACGTCGCGCAGCAGCGGCCCCAGCAGGGGCATGCGCAGCAGCAGTCCATCGCACCGGAACTTGTTCTCGGGAACGGCGATCCAGCGCCGCGCCATGATGAATCCGCCGCCCATCGCCAGCAGCACCAGCAGCCACCAGGTGCCCATGAATCCAGCGAAAGCCAGCAGGATCCGCGTTGGAAGCGGCAGCACCATGCCGGGCTGGCCCGCGATCGGCGCCATCAGCTGGGGCAGGATCACGGTGACCAGCAGCACCACGCTGGCCATGATCAGCGCGGCCACGATCATCGGGTAGATCGTTGCGCCCACGAGCTCGCGCCGAAGCTCCACGGCACGATCCAACAGGTCCGCGAGCTGGTGCATCACCTCGGGCATGCGACCGCTGGCATCGGCCGCGCGCGCCATGCCGATCGTCATGTCGTCGAAGGGCGCGCCATAGGCCTTCATCGCCTCGTGCAGGGGCAGGCCGGCCTCCACCTTCTCGATCAGCGCGTCCAGGATCACCGGCTGCGCCTTGCCGCTGGCCTGGCGGCGCACCGTTCGCAGCGCCTGCATGAGCGGAAGACCCGCCTCCACCGCGGTCGCCAGCTCGCGGATCAGGTTGGCCAGATCCGCCTTGCTCATCGAGGGCCGTCCGCTCCCCCCGGTCAGCCATGCCGGCATGCCGCCACCCGCCCCGCGCTGCGCACCCTGCGGCGCCGATCGCGTCGGGCTCGCGGTCTCCGGTTCGTCGCTCTCGAGACGAAGCGGCGTGAGTCCGCGCGACAGCACCAGCCGCATGGCCGTGCCCCGATCGGGTGCAGCCACGGATCCGCTGGCGTTCGCGCCACTGCGATCGAGGCCCTCGTAACGCCAGTTCGCCACGGATCAGCCCTCGTCCACGTCCTGCGTGGCTCGAAGCACCTCGCCGATCGTGGTCTCGCCGCGCTGCGCCTTCTCCATGCCATCGTCGCGCATGGACATGAAGTCCGCGTCGACGAGCTGGCGGAGTTCCATCATGCTCTGACCCTCGGCCACCGCGGCGCGCAGCGCGGGATTGATGCGGGCCAGTTCGAAGAAGCCCAACCGACCTCGGAAGCCGCTGCCCGAGCAGGCCTCGCAGCCCGCGCCCACGGTGACCTGTCCTCCGAAGTGCTCCACTTCCGCAGGCGCGATGCGGACGCGCTGGTCATCGGTCATCGGCACCTTGTGCGCGCACTTGCGACAGATGCGGCGTCCCAGACGCTGCGCCAGCAGGCCCTCGAGCACGCTGGCGACCAGGAAGCTCTCGGCACCCATGTCCACCAGACGACCCACGCTGCTCAGCGCGTCGTTCGTGTGCAGGGTGCTCAGGATCAGGTGGCCCGTGAGCGCGCTCCGGATCGCGATGTCCACCGTCTCGGCGTCACGGATCTCGCCGACCAGGATCACGTCGGGGTCCTGGCGAAGGATGCTGCGCAGGCCGCCTGCGAAGGTCAGGCCACGCTTGGGATTCACCGGGATCTGGTTGATGCCCGTGAGCTCGTACTCCACGGGATCCTCGATGGTGATGATCTTCTTCCGAGGGTCGTACAGCTTGCTCAGCGCCGCGTAGAGCGTGGTCGTCTTGCCGCTGCCGGTCGGGCCGGTCACCAGCACCAGGCCGTGGGGCTTCGCGATGAGCTTGTCCATCATGCCCACCAGCCGGTCGTTCATGCCCAGGCTGCGCAGGTCGAGCGGCAAGTTGCTCTTGTCCAGGATTCGCATGACCACGCTCTCGCCGTAGATCGTGGGAACGGTGCTCACGCGAATGTCGACCTTGCGTCCCTCGAAGCGCAGCGAGATGTGCCCGTCCTGGGGCACGTAGCGCTCCGCGATGTTCATGTGGGACATGATCTTGATGCGGCCCACGATGGCGGGCTGCAGGTGCTTCGGCGGGCTCGGCTGCTCCACCAGCACGCCGTCGACGCGGTACTTCACCTTCAGGAGCCCCTCGAAGGGCTCGATGTGAATGTCGCTGGTGCGCTTCTGGATCGCCTCCAGAATGAGCAGGTTCACCAGATTGACCAGCGTCGGCTGCTCGGCCATGCGGTGCACGTCGTCGGCCTCGATCGCGTCCAGGTTGTTCTCGCTGCCCGTGTCCGCAAGATCACCCTCGCTCGCCAGGCTCTCGGCCATGCGGGCTGCGGTCACGCCGTAGGCCTGTCGCATCAGTTCGCCGAACGCCTCGGTGGCCACCCCCACGCGCGCGATCGGCAGTCGACCGATCGCGCCTGCCTCGTCCACGGCACCCAGATCGAAGGGATCGGCCATGGCAAGGCGCAGGCGACCGGCCTCGACGGAGATCGGGACCACGCGCAGGCGCACGGCGGCATCGGCGGGAATCAGCCGAACGGCGGAGGGTTCCGACGGCACGGGCTTGTCCAGCCACGCGAAACCACAGGCCTCGCAGCGCTCACGCACCGAGCCGGCCGCGGCTGCCTTCAGCAGCGCCTCGACGGCGGGGGAGTTGCCCGAACCAGACTCGGCCATCACGTCAGCCACGGCATGGCGGGTGGATCACTCCACCGTCTCCTTGCGGGCGGGCTTCTCGCCCTCGGCATCGGCGTCACCGGCGCCCGCGGCACCCTTGCGCGCGCCACCCTCGTAGATCGCCGGATTGGTCTGCACGTTCGGCGGCCGCAGGCCCGGAATGCCGGCCGTGATCTTCTCCTTCTGTTCCGGGGTCAGCAGCGCCAGCACGGCGTCGCGGGTCTCCTGCACCAGACGGTTCTTCTCGTTGCGCAGAGGCACCATCGGGTCCGCTGGGGGCGCCTCGGCGGTCTTGCCCTGCTTGGCAGCCAGGCGGGCCTGCGCCGACTTGGTCGCGCGTGCAGCCTTGTTCGGGTCATCCTTGCGGATCGTGTCAAGCATGCGATCGCGCAGGCCCGAGAGCGCGCTCTCCCACTTCGACTTCGCCGCGGCGATGCCGGTCTTCTGATCGGCCGTCAGGTCGTCCAGGCCGTCGACGACCTGGAAGAAGCTCGCGAGCGGATCCGGCTGGAAGGCTTCCTTGTAGCCCGCCGCCAACGCGCGCTGGCGGAAGTCCGCACCGTACGGCGCTGGAAGCGCGGCCGCGATGCGCTCGATGCCCTCGTCCTGCGCCTGTCGCACCGTGATGCGCGCGGTCATGATCTGCGCCTGCAGGCCCGCGCCCTTCTCGAGATCCATGCTCTCCATGGCCACGCGGAAGTCCGGCATGAGCGACTTGATGCGCGCGTCGCGCGCCTCCAGGGCCTTGTCCAGCGCGACCTCGTACTCGTCGAAGGCCGGCTGGGCTGACGTCATCGCCTCGGGCGGCATCTGCATCTGGCGGGCGATCGCCAGAAGGTCCACGCCCTCGCCGGACAGGTCGCTGTTCGCCAGGGCGTGCTCGCGACGGATCGTTCGCTCGAAACGCGGCCAGCGCTCGCGCTGCGTGTCGCTGAGCTGGCCCTTCACGCTCTCCATGAAGTCCGTGAAGAGCTGCTGCTTCTCCTGCTGCCAGGTCTCGATCGGCGCCAGCAGGCCGGCCGCGGTCTTGGCGCCGTTCTTCTGGGCCTTGGCCATGTCGACCATCTTCTCTCGCACGGCGTCGCAGCCGGTCTTGAAGCTGGCGCTGTAGTCCTCGATCAGGCTCTCCACGATGGGGCGCTGCCAATCCTCCAGCTTCAGCGTCTCCACGATCAGGACCATGTCTCGCGGAAGGATGTCCGGGCGGAATGCCTCGCTGAAGCCCGCCTTGCCACCGAACTGGGCGGACGCCGACAGCGGGGCGAGCGAGATCGAGGCGCAGCAGACGATGGTTCGGAGGATGTTTCGCATGGTGGGGTGACCTCGCTTGGGCGGGCCCGCGTCAACGGGCGACAGGCCGCCGGATTCGCTGAAAGTTTCCAATAGATCGGCAATTGCCGGACCGGCCATCGAGGCCGGGCCCATAATTTACGCAGGCTTCGTGGACCAGGTTCACGCGGGCCGGACCGTTCGCTGTTCGATCCGCTTTTCCGACCGCGTCACCACGATCCGGTCCACGAAGATGCCCGGAGTGTGGACCGCGTCCGGATCGATTCCGCCCAGCGGCACGATTTCCTCGACCTCGGCCACCGTGACGTTGCCCGACGCGGCCACCATTGGATTGAAGTTGCGGGCGGTCTTGCGGAAGAGCAGGTTCCCGAAAGGGTCCGCCTTCCAGGCCTTCACGAGCGCCAGGTCGGCCCGGATGCCGCGCTCCATCACGAATGTCTCGCCATCGAACACCTCGGAGGGCTTGCCCTCGGCCACCACCGTGCCGACTCCGGTCCGCGTGTAGAACGCCGGAATGCCGGCGCCTCCGGCACGCAGCCGCTCGGCGAGGGTTCCCTGAGGGCAGAACTCCAGTTCCAGTTCGCCGCTCATGAATTGCCGCTCGAATTCAGCGTTCTCGCCCACGTAGCTTGAGACCATCTTGCGGATCTGGCGGGTCTTGAGCAGGAGTCCCAGACCCCAGTCGTCCACGCCGGCGTTGTTCGAGACGCAGGTGAGGTTCCTTGCGCCACTGTCCCGCAGCGCGAGAATCAGCTGTTCGGGGATTCCGCAGAGGCCGAAGCCGCCCACCGCCACCATGATCCCGTCGCGCGTGAGGCCCTCGAGGGCCTTGGCCGCGCTGGGGAAGACCTTGTCCGTTGCCATGCGCGGGAGTGTAGGGCCGGATGCCCGGTCGCTAGCCTGCTGCCGCGTGCCGTTGGTGCTTCTGCTCATCCTGCTGTCCGCGCTGCCTGACGCGATGTTGGCGGTGGTGCTGCGGGATCTCTTCGTGGAGCGCTACGGCGTCCCCGCCGAGAGCGCGCAGATGTTTCTGGCGGTGAATCTGCTCGGTGCCGGGTTGGCCGTGCCGTTGGTGCGCTGGCTGCGAAAGTCCTGCCCTGCGTGGTCGATCGTGGTGTCGGGGGCGCTCGCGGACGCCGCGTTGCTGGGGTTGATGTGGCTGCCGATCGGGTTCGCGCCAACCCTGGTCCTGCGGGTGCTCGAGGGCGTGGCCGATGTGGCCACCTTTGCGGCGCTCTTCCAGATTCTTGGGCAGGTCCATGACCGACCGGCCGCCTGGCGCATGGGCGTCGGTGCGTCCATGCTGGTCGGAGGCCTTGGTGCGGGAGCGGCGATCGGCGGCGCGATGATTCGGCTGAGTTCCATGGGGCCCACGATCGCGTTCGTTCTTGGTGCCGGAAGCTGCCTGGCCACGGCGCTGGGTGCGTGGATCGGGGCTGCGGTGCTGGAGCGCTCCGCGCCCAGTGCGGAGCGGCCGGAATGTGGCCCACCAGCGCGGTCAGGTTCGCTCTGGCCGGTGTTGCTGATGGCGGCGTCGGATCGCGCGACAGGCGCGGCGTTGACCGCCGTCTTCGCGGGATTCCTCGCGAGGAACCTTGGTTACGACCCGGCGCAACGAGGGCTTCTGGTGGGACTTCCCCTGATCCTCATGGCCGTGGGGGCCGCACCCGCCGGGTGGGTGGCGGATCGTCTGGGCGCGTTGCGCGTGCGCACCGCATGCGCTGTTGCCTACGCGCTGTGCTTCGCCCTGGTGCCTTGGCTTGGCTTCTCGACTGTGGCCCTGAGCCTCGTGCTCCTGTTGCTGGGCGTGGCGGCGGCGCCGCTGCTTCCGGCTTCTCTGTCGCTGGCTTCACGGGCGGGTCGGGGAACCTCGGGCCTTGCGGCGTTCCGTGCCGCGGGGGATGGCGGCTACTTCCTCGGAATCCTTGCCGTGGTGACGGTGGGCGCCCTGGCGGGGGGTGATCGCATGGGCACGCAGCAAGCGCTGATGGCCGGCTTCGGGCTGCTTCACCTTGCGTGCACGGCAGGCACGGTGATGGCGATGCGGCGCGAGCGCTGAGCGGCGATCAGTTGTGCGAGAGCGTCTGCTCTGGCACCGGTTCGCCCTGCAACTCCTCGAGCGCGAGTCGCAACTTCTCCAGTGCCTTGTTCTGGATCTGTCGCACCCGCTCCTTGGTCACGCCGATCATCTGCCCGACCTGCTCCAGCGTGAGCGAGGGAGAGCCGGTCGGGGCATCAAGCCCGAAACGGTGCCCGATCACCTTGCGTTCCACGTCGCTGAGTTCGGCCCGATCGCTCTCGACCAGGAAGCGGACCTCCGCCGCGCTGTCGCGCGCATGCTGCTCGCGCACGGTCTCCAGGTGATTCGAGCGCTCGAATTCAGGGTCAAACTCGCTCGGGAAGCGCTGGCGGTGCTTCACCAGCTTGATGCCGAACCGGCTGAACGCCTTCAGGATCGCGCGGCACGCGTAGGTGCTGAACTTGAAGCCGCGACCGCAGTCGAACTTGTCCACGCTGCGCATGAGCGCCATGTTTCCCTCACCGATGAGGTCGGGGAAGTCGCTCTCGCCCAGTCGCACCCGCCGCGCCATCGCAAGCACGAGCGCGAGGTTGATCTCGGAAATCTGCTCGCGATACCGGCGCGCCGTGCGGTGCCATTGGATCATCTCGCGGGCCTCATCGGCCGTGGGCGTGCGGCCCTCCAGGCCGTCCTGGATCTGGCGGACGCGGAATCGGGCGTAGTTGTACTGCAGGAAGATCACGCGTTCCTGCGCGGCGGTCAGCAGCACCGAGCCATTTCGAGCCTGCCGCTGCTTCTGCTCCTTCGCACCCAGGTCGTCCATGAGCGGTCGGTACCAGGTCACGTCGGGCCGCTGGATGGGGGCGGGCTTCTCGTAGATCGCGCGCTCGGCGTCCGGCTTGCGAAACTCGGGCGAATCCATGTAGTCCATGGGTTCGGCCATGATCTCCGACAGCAAAGCCTGGTCGGCGGGAGTCAGGCTGGTGCGGGTGCCGCCGGCGCGCGCACGATCACGCACCGCAGGCCGGCGGCGCTGCTTCACGCGGTCGATCGGGGAGTTGGATCCGAAGAGCGAGTCGATCATGGTGTTCCTGTCCACCGCCGGCGTCGGGGGGATTAAGCCGGAGAGAGGTGCGGGTCTCGAACCACCAGATGAGTGAGCAATCAGGATGCCGGATCGCTTGTGGAGGACGAGCCGGCGGAGGGGCTCAACGCATGCCCCAAGGGGTCGTTCGTTCGTCCTTGTGATTCGGTTTCACGGCACCTTGAAATCAAAAACACAGAGGCCCCCGTATACATGGGGGCCTCTGGAGGAATGCGAACTGGGTCTGGGGAGTCCCAGACATAAAAGTTCTAGGACTTACTCTGGCTTGCCACCGCTCATGTCGTAGATCCAGGACTCGCTGGCGCGCTGGAAGTCCAGAACCTCTCCGGACTTGAAGAACAGGCCGAGTTCGCGGGTGGCGGCCTCGGGGCCGTCGGAACCGTGGATCAGATTGAAACTGTTCGAGACGCCGAAGTCACCGCGGATGGTGCCGCTGGCTGCCTTGCTGCCAAAAGTGGCCCCCATCATGCCGCGGCAGATCGCGATCGCGCCGTTGCCGCGGATCGCCATCACCAGCACCGGGCTGCTCGTCATGAATCGCACGAGTCCCGCGTAGAAGGGCTTGCTGGCGTGGTCCTTGTAGTGCTGGGCGGCCAGTTCCTGCGAGATCTGCATCAGCTTGCAGCCGACGATCTGCAGGCCCTTCTCCTCGAAGCGGCTGATGATGCGGCCCATCAGGCCTCGCTGGACGGCGTCTGGCTTCAGGATGATCAGAGTGGTTTCCATGGTGGTCTCCTTGAGGGGGATGATTTAGGGCGACCATGGTAGCGGGGCGGCGGCCCGACCGCCGATCCGCATGGAAAAGGCGAGCGGAACGGCCTGTGAACGCCGAAACAGTGGCATACTGCGCCGCCCGAGTTCCATGGAGGTTCGATGCAAGGCACGGAAGCCGCGGTGATGGATTCGTCCAAGAGCCAGAACGCACCCAAGACCCCGCGCAAGCGGGGCGCGACCGCCGAGGAGATGGCGGGCCGCCAACGCGACATCAGCGTGAGCGAGTTCTTCGCGAAGAACCGCCATCTGCTGGGTTTCGACAACCCGCGCAAGGCGCTGCTGACCACGGTGAAGGAGGCGGTGGACAACAGCCTCGATGCCTGCGAGGAGGCCGGCATCCTTCCCGAGATCACGGTGATCATCGAGGACCTGCAGCCGGACCGGCCGGCGACCGCCAAGAGCTCGCGCTACCGCGTGACCGTGGTGGACAACGGCCCTGGCATCGTGCGCAAGCAGGTGGAGAACATCTTCGGCCGCCTGCTCTATGGCAGCAAGTTCCATCGCCTGAAGATGAGCCGAGGCCAGCAGGGCATCGGCATCAGCGCGGCCGGCATGTACGGCCTCATCACCACGGGCAAGCCCATGGTGATCCACACCAAGCCCGGCGCGAAGCAGGCGGCGCACCACATCGAGCTGGCGATGAACACGAAGACGAACCGCGCGGAGGTGACGCTCGACAAGGAGTCGAGCGACTTCCCGCCGCAGCGGTTCCGCTCGCTCACGCCGGGCACGCGCGCGCTGAGTGGCGAGGCCGGAGGCTTCCTGGATGCGCAGGCCTATCGCAGCGGCACGTGCGTGAGCATCGAGCTGGAGGGGCGCTACCAGCGCGGTCGCGGATCGGTCGACGAGTTTCTGGAGCTCACCGCCATCGCGAACCCGCATGGCAGGTTCGTGTTCGTCCCGCCGAGCCGCGTGAGCGCCGATGACGAGGGCGACACGCCGATCCTGGCGCAGGCCGAGGCGGGCGCGGCGGCGGCCGCAGCGGTGACCACCGAGACGCAGGGCGTGACGGTGTTCCCGCGCGGCGTGCAGGAACTGCCGCCCGAGACGAAGGAGATCCAGCCGCACCCGAAGGGCATCGAGCTGGGCACGCTGCTCCAGATGCTGAAGGATTACGAGGCGGCCGAGAAGGGCACGCTCTTCAATTTCCTGCAGGAGCGCTTCTGTCGCGTGAGCGCGTCGACCGCGGGCGCGCTGTGCGAGAAGATCGGGCTGACGAGCCGACGCAAGGTGGCGGACGTGGAGCCGCCGATGGCGGAGAAGCTGTTCGAGGCGTTCCAGGACGCGAAACTGGCGCCACCGCCGACCGACTGCCTGGCGCCGATCGGCGTGCGGCAGCTGCTTGCGGGCATGTTGAAGGGCGTGCGCGCGGAGTTCTACGCCGCGAGCACCCGCGAGGCCGAGGTGTATCGCGGACGGCCGTTCCAGATCGAGGCGGCGATCGCGTTCGGCGGCGAGCTGCCGGCGGACGAGACGGCGCGCGTGATCCGCTTCGCCAACCGCGTGCCGCTGCTCTTCCAGCAGAGCGCCTGCAGCAGCTTCAAGGCCGTCGTCGAGACCGGCTGGAAGAACTACAACCTGCAGCAGCCGCGCGGCAGCCTGCCGGTGGGGCCGCTCGTGATCATGATCCACGTGGCCAGCGTGTGGGTGCCCTTCACCAGCGAGAGCAAGGAGGCGATCGCGGACTACGACGAGATCCGCAAGGAGATGCGTCTGGCGCTCATGGAGTGCGGCCGCAAGCTCGGCACCTACCTGCGCAAGCGTCAGCGCATGCGTCGCGAGGGCGAGCGCCGAGACATCTTCGAGCGCTACATCGGCGAGATCAGCAAGGCGGTGAACGCCATCACCGGCACCGACGCGCGCAAGCTCTACGACGCGCTGCTGGAGCAGGCCCGCAAGCGCACCGCGCAGGCGGATCAGGTGCTGGACGAGGACGGCAAGGTGGTGAAGGACGAGCCGATCGACGAGGACGGCGTGATCGTGGTGCAGAGCGCGATCGCGCCCGCGCCCGAGAGCGACCGCGTGTCGGCGCCTCCGGTGCCGGAGGTCACGCCGAAGCGTGGCACGTCGGCCGCGAAGTCCGGGGCACCGGCGAAGTCCCGCGGCAAGCGTGGCGGCGACGGCCCGAGCCTGTTCTGATCCAACGCGCACGACAAGGAACGAACCATGGCAAAGAGCAAGTCCGTGAATGCGGCGACCAAGGCCCGCGATGCGGTGACCGAGAAGAAGATCGTGGAGATGGCCGACGCCGTGGCGAAGAGGGCGCTGGGCGGCCGGGAGCCGATGGTCTCCATCCCGACGCGCGCGCGCAGCAACACCATCTGGAACAGGAAGAAGGGCATCCTGCAGATGGGGGATGCCGCGCAGGAGCGTCAGCTCTTCAACCTGAACCAGGCGAAGAGCTTCATGCAGACCATGCTGCACGGCAGCAGCGTGAAGGACCTGATCGCCGCGGACAAGACCCTGAGCCTCCGCGGAATGTTCTACAAGGGCCTGCACACCGTGGCGGGCACGAAGGAGAAGACGTTCGCCGACCAGGACGAGTCGGACGGCATCCTGGAGGACCTCGAGGTGTCGCTCGGCGCCCTGCGCGAGGAGTTGCACATCTTCGCGAAGAAGGCCGGCACGGTGGTCGGCAACATCACGCTGGTGGACTCCGGCGACGAGATCGACTGCCGCCGCATGGGCAGCGGCGGGTACGCCATTCCGAGCATCGTCGAGCCCGACGTGATCCAGTTCAAGAAGTGCGAGGCGAAGTTCGTGCTTCACGTGGAGAAGAACACGGTGTGGAGCCGCTTCAACGAGGACCGATTCTGGGAGAAGCACAACTGCATCCTGACCGAGGGCGGCGGCCAGCCTCCGCGCGGCGTGCGCCGCCTGCTGCGGCGACTGAACGAGGAACTGGGCCTGCCCATCTACTGCCTGCTGGACTGCGACCCGTGGGGGCACTACATCTACAGCGTGATCAAGCAGGGCAGCATCTCGCTCGCGTTCGAGAGCGAGCGCCTGGCGATTCCCGACGCGAAGTTCCTGGGCATCCGCTCGAAGGACTACAAGGCCTGCGGCCTGAGCGACGACGTGCAGATCGCGCTGAACGACAACGACATCAAGCGCGCCAAGGAGATCGCCGCCTACCCGTGGTTCGAGGGGCACAAGGGCTGGCAGAAGGAGATCGAGGGCCTGCTTTCGAGCGGCTTCAAGATGGAAGTGGAGTCGCTGATCACCAAGGACATCAGTTACGTCACCGAGGAGTACGTGCCGCAGCGCCTGAAGGCGAAGGACTGGCTGGACTGATCAGGCTTCGGCGCGCGGGAGGGGGCCGCCGAGCGGCAGGCGGAGCGTGAAGCACGCGCCACCGGAAGGTCCGTTGTAGAGCGTGATGGTGCCGCCGTGCTCCTCGATGATGCGGCGGGTGGTGGCCAGCCCGAGGCCGCTGCCGCCCGGCTTGGTGCTGGCGTAGGGCCTGAAGATCGTGGCGCGTCGCTCCTCGGGAATGCCCGGACCGTGATCGATCACGCTGAGCCGGGCCTCGTCACCGGTCGAGTCGAGTTCCAGACGGAACATGAGTTCTCCGCGCCGCTCGCCGGGCCGCGCCTGGCCTTCGGGGGTCATGGCCTGCACGGCGTTGATCGCCAGGTTCAGCAGCGCCTGCTTCAGCAAGCCCGCGTCCACGCGCGCCATGACCGGCACCCCCGGCACGTCCACGCGCAGCAGCACGCCCGCGCGGTCCGCCTGCGGCTGGAAGAAGTCGACGAGCTCGCTGATCAGTTCGCGCAGGTCGCGTGGCTGCGGATCGAGACGCATGCGCCCGGCGAACTGAAGGAAGTCGCTCAGGATGTCCTTCAGGCGAAGCGTCTCGCGCGCCAGCGCGTCGACGCGCCGCGTGACGGCCGCACGCGTCTCCTCGGGCAGGTTCGAGTCGAGGATGTCCTCGCGAAGCAGCTGCGCGTTGAGGTTCAGCGTGCTCAGCGGATTCTTGATCTCGTGCGCCAGGCCGCTCGTCATGCTGCCGAGCTCGGCCAGCCGCTCCGACGCCTGCGCGCGCCGTTCCGCCTCGAGCGTGCGCATGGCGCGGCGCCGGAGCGAACGCGCCGCGGCAAGTGCGGCCAGCACGGCGCCGGAGGCGAGTCCGATCAGGAATGCCGGCAGTGGGGGGATCATGGAAATGAAGCGACGCGGAGGCGCCGATATGGCGCAGCCGCGTCGCGGTGGTTTCGAGGATGCGCGGGCTTCAGCTCGGCTGCGCGGCCTTGGTCGGACTGGCGACGCGCGCGCTCTTGACCGCGGTCGCGGACCAGCCCTTCTGGCCCTTCGACGCGGAGTAGGTGACGGCCTCGCCGTCACGGAGCGTCTTGAAGCCCTCCGCCTGGTCGATCACGGAGAAGTGCACGAAGATGTCCTGACCCTGCGGGCCGACGATGAAGCCGTAACCCTTGCGGGGGTCGAACCACTTCACGTTGCCTTCGATGTTGTTCAGGTCGGTGGTGTCGCTCATGGGTGAAAGCTCCAGTTTCGAAGTTCTTGGGGGCCCGGGGCCCGGCGCCGCGTGATTGTGACCCATAAATCGCGGTTCTGCAAGTGTTCCTTGCCGCATTCCGGGTCAACTCCTGAAACGAAGCGGGCGCGGCCGTGTGTGGCCGCGCCCGTGGGTTTCGCGAACGTTTGAAGCGATTTTCAGGCCTTCGCGGCGGGTTCCGGGGCCGGCAGCAGCGCCTTGCGGCTCAGCTTGATGCGGCCATTCTCGTCCACGTTGATGACCTTGACCTTGATGACGTCGCCCATCTTGACCTGGTCGGTCACGGCCTTCACGTAGCCGTGCGCCAGCTCGCTGATGTGGCACATGCCGTCGGTGC
>JBMOGS010000041.1:0-24043 GCA_049318245.1 Phycisphaerales bacterium
GCGTTCGCGAGGTGGCCGACCACATCCAGCCGTTGCTTGCGCCGCACCCGGGGCTTGCGCGACGCAATGCGCACGCGCACGCATGGCTTGGCATCAAGACGATCTTCGGGGACCACTGGCGCGAGCGCGCGGATCTGGCCACCGTGCTTGTGTTCGTCGAGTGGCTCGATGCGCACCCCAACGACGACTACGAGGCCTACGACGGCCCGAGACGGCATCTGGAGCTTGATGAACGCGGCCTGCTGTTCGAGACCGGCGACTGAATCGGCTCAGCCGCTCTTTCGCGTGAGCGGCGCGCGCCAGCTCTCGCGCGGACGGTCCGGATGCTCCGGCGCGATCGACGGCTTGTGCCCCTGATCCTGCGCGGCCGCACGGAAGCACTCGAAGGTGGTGTCGTTCAGGTAGCGGGTGAACTCGCTCTGCATCTGCACCAGCCGGTCGTGCATTGGACACGGCGAGCCGCCACCGCACACCCCACCACCAAACGGACAGTTGCGGCTGGTGTCGGGGCGCTCAAACAGGTCGTACACCTGGCGGAAGTTGATCTCCTTCGGCGCGCGCGCGAGCGCGTAACCGCCTCCGGGACCGGGCGAGCCGTTCACGAGCCCCCCTTGCGAGAGCGTGGTGAGCAGCTTGGCGACCATCGGACGCGGCAGCCCCCGATTGTCGGCGATGTCCACGCTGGAGAGGCGCGTGCGCCCACCATCCCACACTTCGGCCAGGCGGCTCAAGGCCGCGATCGCCCGCTCGGTCTGCTTCCCGTACATGACGTATGAAATATCGACCCCGGACTCCAGAATCAAGAGATTCGATTCGTCATTCCGCCGGACTTGCTATGTTTCGCCCCCGGCCGAAACGGCCGGAAAGGCCTGGTCGCGTGCAAGGACAACCTGCTGTCGTGTGGGACACCGGAAGCACCGCTTGGATGCTCTCGAGTGCGGCATTGGTGCTGCTGATGGTTCCAGGGCTCGCCCTGTTCTATGGCGGCATGGTGCGCCGCAAGAACGTGCTCACCACCATCATGCACAGCTTCGTTTGCATGGCGGTGGTTGGTGTGCAGTGGATTCTCTTTGGTTACGCCCTCGCCTTTGGCACCAGCCGCGGCGGCTGGATCGGCTGGGACTGGAACCTGATTGGCCTGCAGGGCATCGCCTTCGACAAGCCCTTCGGTGACAAGGGGATTCCAGAACTTGCCTTCGTGATGTTCCAGGGCAAATTCGCGATCATCACGCCTGCCCTGATCAGCGGAGCGATCGCCGAACGCGTGCGCTTCCCGGCCTTCGTGCTGTTCACCTTCCTGTGGGTCACGCTGGTGTACTGCCCGCTGGCGCACTGGGTCTGGTCGCCGGATGGCTGGCTCTGCAAGCTCGGCGTGCTCGACTTCGCGGGTGGCACGGTGGTCCACATCTCGGCGGGAGTGTCCGCGCTGGTACTCGCGCTGATGATCGGTCCACGCCGCGATTACGTGCCCGGCTTCGCAAGTGTGGTGCCGCACAACCTGCCGTTCACGCTGCTTGGAGCGGGGCTGCTGTGGTTCGGCTGGTTCGGCTTCAACGCAGGGAGCGCGGTGGGCCTGCCAGGTCCGGTCGCGGGTCCGGCAGCCGGCCTTGCGTTCACCACAACGCAGACGGCGGCTGCGGGAGCGGCGCTCTCGTGGCTCCTGTACGAGTGGCTGCGACATGGTCGACCGACAAGCCTCGGCCTGGCCAGCGGGATCATCGCGGGACTGGTCGCGATCACGCCGGCCGCAGGATTCGTGACGCCGCTTTCGGCGCTGCTGATCGGGCTGGTTTCGGGGATCGTGTGCTGCATCTCGGTCGGCTGGAAGTCGCGTCTTCGCTATGACGACAGCCTGGATGCCTTTGGGGTGCACGGCGTGGGCGGCATGCTGGGCGCCCTTCTGACGGGGCTGCTGTGCTTCACGCCAGTCGCGGGTGGCGTGGCGCAGTTCGGAAGGCAGGCGCTCGGTGTCGGCGTGGGCATCGGCATGGCGGTCGTGGGCACGCTGGTGGTGAGCGCGATCGTGCGCGCCCTCACGCCACTTCGAGCAAGCGACGAGGAGGAGCGTGACGGCCTGGACATCACCACGCACGGCGAACGCGCCTACCACGCGGCGATCGGCCACTGAAAGGGGCGACCATGAAGCTGATCCAGGCGATCATCCGACCGGAGCGACTCGAGGCCGTGCAGCAGGCCCTGCGTGCGGTGCTGGACGAGGACGAGCACTACCGCATGACCGTGCAGACCGTCGAGGGCCACGGCCGCCAGGAGGGCCGTGTGGAGATCGTCCGAGGCCGCGCCGCGCGTCCGCGACTGGTCGAGAAGCTGCAGGTGACGATCGGCGTGAATGATGCGTACGTGGAGCGTGCCGTTCAGGCGATCCTGAAGGGCGCCCGCACCGGCGAGGTCGGCGACGGCAAGATTTTCGTGACCCCGCTGGAGGAGTGCATCCGCATCCGCACCGGCGAACGTGGAAACAAGGCGATCTAGCGCGACAAGCGCTCGCGGGATCCCTCCAGCCCCCTTGGGAAGGTCGGCATTTCCCGTACAATGGGTCGATGCGGGACACCTTCCTGCCCTTCTGCCGGCCAAGCATCAGCGAAGAGGACATCGCCGCCATCGGCGACGTGCTGCGAAGCGGGTGGATCACCACGGGTCCGCGCGTGGGCGCCCTTGAAGAGGCCATCGCCAAGCGGACGGGTGCCAAGCACGCCATCGCCGCGACCAGCGGCACGGCACTCATGCACCTGACGCTGCAGGCGCTCGGCGTGGGCCCTGGCGACGAGGTGGTCGGCCCCAGCATGACGTGGGTGAGCACGCCGAACATGGTGGAGTTGCTCGGTGCCACCAACGTGTTTGTCGAAGCCGACCGCGGAACCCTGCTCGCCCCGCCGGAGGCCTTCGAGGCGGCGATCACGCCGCGCACGAAGGTGGTCATCCCCGTGCATTACGCGGGTGCGCCGGTGGATCTTGACCCGATCCGCGCGATCTGCCGCGCCAAGGGCGTGACGCTCCTGGAAGACGCCGCGCACGCGATCGGCACGCACTACAAGGGCCGCGAGATCGGCGGACAGGACCCAGCGATCTTCTCGCTGCACCCGATCAAGAACATCACCAGCGGCGAAGGCGGCGTGCTGACGACCAACGACGACGCGCTGGCGAAGAAGGTGCGCCGGCTGCGCTTCCATGGACTCGAGGTGGACGCACACGACCGCAGTCAGCAGGGACGAAGCCCGCAGGCCGAGGTGCAGGAGCCCGGCTTCAAGCAGAACATGGCCGACATGAACGCGGTGCTGGCAGTGCGACAGCTGCCGCGGCTCGACGCGTTCATCGCACGCCGCGACGAGATCAGCGCGCTGTACCGGCGCGAGCTGGCCAGCGTGGACGGCGTGCTTCCGCTGGCCGATCCCGCGTGGTCGCATCGCCATGCGCGCCACCTGTTCGTGGTGCGGATCGACGAGCGCAGGGCCGGCCTGGATCGCACCGCCTTCATGCAGGGATTGAAGGAGCGCAACATCGGCACCGGTATCCACTTCCTGGCCAGCCACACCCACCGCTGGTACCGCGAGCACCGCGGGCAGTGGATGGGCAAGCTGCCGAACACCGAGTGGAACTCGGCGCGAATCTGCACGATCCCGATGTTCCCCGACATGACCGATGCCGACGCGATGGATGTGGTGCACGCGATCAAGGACACGCTGGCCGGCGCGAAGGCCCGCGTGAGCATGGCAGGAGCGACTCGATGAAGCCGAGCGTGAGCGTGGTGGTGCCCGTGTTCAACGAGCGGGAGAACCTGCCGGAACTGCTCCGGCGCACGCTGGCGGCGGGTCGGGCGCTGGGCCGCCCGTGGGAGCTGCTGCTCATCGACGACGGCAGTCGCGACGGAAGCGACGAGATGCTGTCGCAGTACGCGCGCGAGCACGCCGGCGAGGTGAAGGCGCTGCTGCTGTACCGCAACGCGGGTCAGCACAACGCGATCCTGTGCGGCTTCGCGCACGCACAGGGCGACATCATGGTCACGCTCGATGCCGACCTGCAGAACCCGCCCGAGGAGATCGGCCGCCTGGTCGAGAAGATCGAGGAAGGCTTCGACGTGGTGGGCAGCGTGCGTCAGGACCGTCAGGACGCGGCATTCCGGAAGATCTTCAGCGGCATGGTGAACCTGATGGTGCGCCGCTCGACCGGCGTGATCCTGCACGATTACGGCTGCATGCTGCGCGCGTACCGCCGCAAGGTGGTCGAGGCGATGCTGACCTGTCGCGAGCGAAGCACCTTCATTCCGGTGCTCGCGAACCTGTTCGCCAAGCGCGTGACCGAGATCCCGGTGGGACACGCCGAACGCGCCGCAGGCACCAGCAAGTACTCGTTCTACAAGCTGATCAACCTGCAGTTCGACCTGCTGACCTGCATGACCGCGGGCCCGCTTCGCCTGCTGAGCTGGGTGGGCATGGGCATCTCGGCGCTGTCGGTGGCCTTTGCCGCCCTGTTGCTCGTGCTGCGCTTCGTCTACGGTGCCGAGTGGGCGGGCCAGGGCGTGTTCACGCTCTTCGCCGTGCTCTTCTTCTTCACCGGCGCCCAGTTCGTGGCGCTTGGACTCATGGGCGAGTACGTCGGCCGAATCCACGGCGACGTGCGCGAACGCCCCCGCTACCTGCTTGACCGCGTGGTCGGCGAGACGCTCGGCGAGCGCTCCACGGCCCGCACCACCGCCTGAGGAATCCATCCATGCGCACCATCGTCTTCGCATATCACGAGATCGGCGCCGCGGCGCTGCGAGCGACCCTTCGCAACGGCTTCGAGGTGGTCGCCGTGTTCACGCACCGCGACGACCCGAACGAGGGCGGCTGGTACGCCAGCGTGGCGCGCCTGGCCGCGGAGCACGGCATTCCCGTGCATGCGCCCGACAAGCTGGATCACCCCATCTGGGTCGAGCGCATCAAGGCGATGAAGCCGGAGCTGCTGCTGAGCTTCCACTACCGCAACATCATTCCCAAGGCGGTGCGCGCGCTCTTCGCCAAGGGCTGCCTGAACCTGCACAGCAGCCTGCTGCCGAAGCATCGCGGCCGCTGCCCCATCAACTGGGTCCTGCTGCTGGGCGAGAAGGAGACCGGCGTCACGCTGCACCACATGGGCGACAAGGCCGACACGGGCGACATCGTGGCGCAGCGACGCGTGGCGATCGCGCCCGATGCCGACGCGCGCAGCCTGACCTACCAGATGGCGCGAGAGAGCGAGACGCTGCTCGACGAGACGCTGCCGAAGGTGAAGGCGGGCACCGCGCCGCGCACGCCGCAGGATGAATCGAGGGCCACCGTGAACGGTCGGCGCACCGCCGAGGACGGCCTGATCGACTGGACGAAGCCCGCCGAGGCCGTGCACAACCTGGTGCGCGCCGTGGCCCACCCGTGGCCGGGCGCGTTCACGTTCGCCGGCGCGCGCAAGCTCTTCGTGTGGAAGAGCGCGCTGGCCACCGGAAGCGGCCATCCGGGCGAGGTGCTGTCCACCAGCCCGTTGGTGGTCGCCTGCGGCAGCGGCGCGATCGAGATCGTGCAGGGCCAGTCGACCGATGGCCTGTGGACGAGTGGCGAGCAGCTGGCGCGCGAGATGAACATCGTGCCGCGCATGAAGTTCGGCAAGGGCGCGGCGGGCGTGAAGAGCGACCGCCCCACACGCGTGCTCATCCTTGGCGTGAACGGCTTCATCGGCAGCCACCTGAGCGAGCGCATCCTGCAGCATGAGGGCTACGAGGTCTTCGGCATGGACCTCAACACGCAGAACCTCGGCACGCTGGTGGACCACCCCCGCTTCCACTTCGTGGAGGGCGACATCAGCATCAACCGCGAGTGGGTCGAGTACCACGTGCGCAAGTGCGACGTGATCCTGCCGCTCGTGGCCATCGCCACGCCGATCGAGTACGTGCGCAACCCGCTGCGGGTGTTCGAGCTGGACTTCGAGGAGAACCTGCGCGTGATCCGCGACTGCGTGCGCTTCGGCAAGCGCATCATCTTCCCGAGCACCAGCGAGGTGTACGGCATGTGCACCGATGGCGAGTTCGACGAGGAGACGAGTCCCTGCGTGACCGGTCCGATCCACCGCCAGCGCTGGATCTACAGCACCAGCAAGCAGCTGCTGGACCGCGTGATCTGGGCCTACGGGGCGCAGCGCGGCCTGAAGTTCAGCCTGTTCCGCCCGTTCAACTGGATCGGGCCGCGCCTGGATTCGCTGGATTCGGCGCGCATCGGCTCGAGTCGCGCGATCACCCAGCTCATCCTGAACCTGGTCGAGGGCACGCCCATCCTGCTGGTCGACGGCGGTGCGCAGAAGCGCTGCTTCACCGACGTGGATGAGGGCATCGAGGCGCTCTGGCGCGTCATCGCCAACGCCGGTGGCGCCTGCGACGGACGCATCTTCAACATCGGCAACCCGGTGAACGAGGCGAGCATCCGCGAACTCGCCGAGATGCTGGTGGATGCCTTCGACCGTCACCCGCTGCGCAGCCTGTATCCGCCCTTCGCGGGCTTCGCCGAGGTCGAGAGCACGCGCTACTACGGCCAGGGCTACGAGGACGTGCAGCACCGCCGACCGAGCATCCGCAACGCGAAGGTGCACATGGGCTGGGAGCCGAAGATCAGCACGCGCGAGAGCGTCGAACGCACCCTCGATTGGTTCCTGCGCAAGCACGCGAAGGATCACGGTCTGAGTCTGCCGTCGGGGGCCGCCTCGCCGGCGCGCGCCACGGCCGGCGCCGCACGCAAGCCCTGACACGCGCGTGACCATCGGCCTGCGCATCGACGTGGACACCTTCCGCGGCACGCGGCTTGGCATCCCACGGCTGCTGTCGAGCCTGCAGAAGCGCGGGGTGCGAGGAACGTGGTTCGTGACGCTGGGCCCCGACAACATGGGCCGGCACGCCTGGCGCATGTTGAAGCCTGGTTTCGCGCTGAAGATGCTCCGCAGCGGTGCCCCAAGCCTGTACGGCTGGGACATCGTGCTGCGCGGCACGCTGTGGCCGGGACCGGTGATCTCGCGGCAGCTGGTGCAGCAGCTGCGCCTGCCCGCGCTGGCGGAGCACGAGGTCGGCCTGCACGCGTGGGATCACCACCGTTGGCAGGTTGGCGCGGATCGATTGCCCGACGAGGCGATGAATGCGGAGCTCGAGCTCGCCACCGCTGCCTTCGTGCGCGTCTACGGCCGCGAACCCGAGATGGCCGCCGCCCCTGGCTGGCGATTCGACGAGCGACTGCTCGCCCTGCCCGCCTCGCGGCGCTTTCGCTGGCGCAGCGACGCGCGCGGTGCGGCCACGCCCTTTCAGCCCCTCCTCGCCGGCGTGCCGATCGATCAGCCTCAGGTGCCGGTCGATCTTCCGACGTACGACGAGGGCGTTGGCCGTGGCAGTGGCGCGGACGAGCGATGGAACCAGTCGCTCCTGCGGCGTCTGGCCGATGGAAAGCCGCATGTGCTCACCATCCATGCCGAGAGCGAGGGCGGCGCGAAGGCCGCGCTGTTCGAACGATTCCTGGACGCGGCGCTCGCCGCGGGCCATCGGTTCGAGCCACTCGGCACATGGCTGGCGCGCCACGCGCCGAGCGGCACCGGTCGACTGGTGCATGGAACGATCGCTGGCCGCGAGGGCTGGCTCTGCACGCGCGGCTAGACTCGCCGCCCGATGAGCCCAGGGCGGCTATGGATCCAGGTCGGTCTGATCTTCGCGGTGCTGTATCTGGCGCTGCTGTGGGCGCGGCCCATGATCACCCCCGACGAGGCGCGCTACGGCGCGATGGGCGCGGACATGCTTGCAAGCGGCGAGTGGCTGAAGCTGCGCATGTGCGGATTCGTCTACTACGAGAAGCCGCCCCTTGGGACCTGGCTGATCGCGGCGAGCATCGGCGCGTTCGGCCACAACGCCTTCGCGGTGCGGCTGCCGTGCGTGCTGGCAAGCCTGGTGAGCGCGGTCGCTGCCGGCATGGTGGCGCGGCGCATCTCCGGTCGCCGAGAGGCTGCACCGCTGGCGGCGATGGTGCAGTTGTCCTCGATCTTCCCGATGGTGATCGGCACCGTGGCGGTGCTCGACCCGATCTTCACAGCCTTCACGTCGCTCACGCTGGCATGGTTCCTGGAGGGTGCGACGGCCCGGGCTGCGGCGCGATGGCGCTGGCTCCTTGCCGCGGGCGCGGCCGCGGGACTGGCCTTCATGACGAAGGGGCTTCTTGCGTTCGCGATTCCGGCACTGGCGGCAGGCGGATGGGTGCTGTGGGATCGGCGCTGGCGCGAGCTTCCGGCGCTGGCGTTGCTGCCGATGGTTGGCGCCGCGCTGGTCGCGGGCCCGTTGGCGTGGCTGCTGCACCGCAGCGAACCGGACTTCTGGCGCTACTTCGTCGAGGTGGAGCACTTCCGCCGCTTCGCATCGCCGGATGACAACCAGCACGGGGAGCCGTGGTGGCTGCTTTCGCTGGTTCTGGTGGGTGGTGGGCTGTTCTGGAGCGTGGTGTGGACGCGGGCGTGGGGCGCGCTGCGGGGTGACGCCGGGATGCGCAGTGGCGTGCGATTCTGCGTGGCGTGGGTCGCGCTTCCGCTGGCCCTGCTGAGTCTGAGCAAGGGCAAGCTGCCCACCTACGTGCTGCCGCTCTTCCCGCCCGTCTCGGCGATGGTTGCGCTGGGTCTGCTGCGCTGGCGCGAACAGCGCGCCATGTCCCGCGATGCAGGCACCGCGGTGGCGCTGACGATCGTGCGATTGCTGGCCATCACGTGCCTGACCCTGGCCGTTGTGGGCGGTGACCGGTTCGGGATTCCACGCCTCTGGATTGGAGCCGAGTGGGCGCGCTGGCTGCTGCTGGCGACGGTGTTCCTTGCGTGGTCACTGCTGGAATCGCGGGCACACCGCGCGCACGACGCCAGCGCCTGGCTCGCCCGCATGGCGTGGGTGCCGGTGCCGGGACTGCTCTGCGTTCACCTGCTGTTTCCGACGGCGCTGCTGTCGGCAACCAAGACACCGTGGGGTCTGCTCGAACGCCACGCATCGCATATCCGGGATGCGTCGAGGGTGATCGTCTCGAACTCGATGGGACATCCGGTGAACTGGGCGTCGGGACGCACCGATCTCGTGATCGTGGGCGACCCGAGCGAGTTCGACAATGAGCTCGGTATCAAGGCCGAGCGCACGCGCTTCATCACGCACGCGGAGTTGCAGGTGCAGGTCCAATCATGGCTCGCCTCGGGACCGGTCGTGATCACGACCGGCACCGGCACGATCGACGCGCTCGCGAAGGCCCTACCCGATCGGGTGCTGGCGCGCGAGACCGATCGCGATGTCGCGATCCTGGTGCTCTCGCCCACGCGCTGAACCTCTTCAGGCGCCGTGGGCGTGGTCCGGATGCCGCGCCCACGCCGCCCTCACGCGCTCGAAGCGCTCGATGAAGATCTGCACCAGTTCGGGATCGAAGGCCTTGCCGGATTCCTCCCGGATCACCTGCAGCACGCGCGCCTCGGGCCACGCGTCCTTGTAGGAGCGGCGGCTGCTGAGCGCGTCGAACACGTCGGCGATCGCGACGATGCGCGCGAACAGCGGAATCTCGGTGCCGGCAAGTCCGGCGGCTGGAATCGGCAACGCGCGCAGCAACTCGAGATCCCCGTGCGCGGACGCCACGTCGGCTCGGCCGGGATAGCCCGTGCCGTCCCACCGCTCGTGATGGTGAAGCGCGACGTCACGCGCGGCACGGTCCTGGGCATCGTCACCGGTCAGCACCGCCCCGGCGGCGATGACGCTGTGGTGCTTCATCTTCGCGTACTCCGCCTCATCGAGCTTGCCCGGCTTCTTCAGGACAGCATCCTCGATGGCGACCTTGCCCACGTCGTGCAGCACCGCGGCCGAACGCAGTCTCTGTCGCGCCAGCGCGGCCTCCGCCGCCTCCATCGGATGGCGGGCGAGCCATCCCTCGAAGATCTCCATGCTCACGTCGCTCACGCGCTTCACGTGCGGGCCGGTCTCCTTGGGGTCGCGCATCTCGGCCATGCGCACCGTGCGCTCGTGCAGGCGAAGCTCGTTCTGCGAGAGATCCTCCGCGAGCTGGTTCATGTCACCGAGCAGGCGCCGCATCTCGGGGGCGCCCCGCACCTCGACCCGCGCGGCGTACTCGCGACGGCGCAGCGCGGCGGCGAATTGCCGCACCACCTCGACGGGACGGAGGATCACTCCCGCGGACCACCATCCAAGGGCCAGGCCGACGATGATGCACGCGCTAAGGGCGAGAAGCGCGGCATGCAGCACCTCGACCATGTAGGCGAACACATCCTCGACGTGCATGGTCAGGCTGACCACGCCGGGCGCGCGGCCGTCGGGGCCGGGCGTGCCGATCGGTGCGCTTGCGCCGAACCACTCGTTCAGGTCGGTGCGGAACCGGCCGGCCACCGGCGTCGTGAGCGATGGCAGCCTGTAGTTCGCCCCACCGATGATCGGCAGCGACTCGCCCGCGCCGCGGATCACGCGCAACGAGCCGCTCGAGTCGGCTCGCGCGAGCACCACCCACCGGTCCCCCACGGGCTGCAGGATCGCGACGTTGGTCCACAGCAGGCCCGCAGGGTTGAGCAACTCCAGCCGGCTCTCGAGCAATGCATGCGCGCGCTCCTGCAGGGCGGCGTCGGCGGCCAGCCGATCGGGCGTCATGCCGCGCTCGCCAAGCTCGTCGGCGAGCACCGCGGCCATGTCCAGCGCCGCACCCTCGCCGATCTCCTCGACCTTCAGGCGCGTGATGCGCAGGCCGAGCGTGGCCATGATCGTCGCGCAGAGGATGGCGGCCAGGGCGACGACCGCAGCCACCCGGAGACGGATGCCGACGCTACGCATCCGCCTGGAAAATCGAAGAGCCGCCGACCGGGGTCGAACCGGTGACCTGCTGATTACAAATCAGCTGCTCTGCCAACTGAGCTACGGCGGCGTGTGCGTTCAACGGGATCGATCTTACACCACGCGCAACGGGGATCGCGCATGCGCGCGACGCGCGGATCAGCCAAGGATCGTGCGACGTCGCTTCACGTAGTCCCACACCACGAACCTGTCGAGCTCCTTGCCCGCCACGAAGAACACGCGGCCGCCCGAGCCCTCCGCCATGCGGTGCGCGAACTGCACGTCATCGTCGGTCTGGCTCCAGCTCGGAAGGAGGAACACGTTGATGGTGATGCCCGCCTCGGCGCAGCGAGCCGCCTCGCGCATGGTTTCGCGCTCGGTGCGCGGATCCGGCGGATAGAGCATGTACAGCTGGTTGCCCTCGAAGTGCGCGGTCGGCAGGCCATCGGTGATCAGCAGCACCTGGCGGTTCGGCGTGGGACGGCCGGTGAGCCACTGACGCGCCAGCTGCAGCGAGCGCTGGATGTTCGTGAAGTGCAGTGGCAGGTCGAGCTCCGTGATGCCGGGATCGGACATGTCCGCGCGCAGGCGCACGACCGGATCATGGATCGAGACCGGCTTGGGCATGACCTGCGCGATCTCGCCCGGCGCACGCAGTCGCGCGACGGTGTACATCTCGATGAACTGCAGGAAGTCGCCCGGATACTCCGAGCGGATCAGGCCGTCGAGCGCGAGCGCCATGCGCTTGGCCTGCACGTACTGCCCGCCATGCCGCATCGAGCCGGACATGTCCATGATGACGGCCGTGGCGCACTTGGGCTGCTGGCGCGTGCGATGCACCACCATGTCCTCGCCGCGAAGGCGCACCGGCTCACCCGGCACGCGAGCACCCGCGGCGGCCTCGCGCACCATCGCGTTCGTCAGGCTCTGCGGCAGGTCCATCGCCGAGGGACTGTCACCGAACTCCCACGGGCGCGTGGCAGGAAGCTCCACCGCTCCATCCGCCGAGGTGACGCCCTCGTGCCGACCGCTTCGCGCGGCCTGCAGGTCGCCGAAGATCGTGCCGAGCAGCCCGCGCTGGTACAGGCGCATGGCCTTGGGGGACACGGACCAGCCTCCCTCGGGCGTGCGGGAGAGGCCCGCCTCCTCGGCCAGTCGCTCGAGCAACTCGTTCACGCGACGCTGCAGGTCGCGCATCGACTCCACCTGTTCCTGCGGCGCGAACTCGGACAGCGCGTCCAGGTCGATGATCGCGGGCTTGGCGTTCTTCAGCGCCTCGCGCAGCTGCTCGAGCAGTCGCTCGATGCGCTCGAGCTCGTCGGCCACCTCGAGCGCGCGTTCGACCGAGAGCGCCTCACGCCCGGTGAAGGCGAAGCGCGACCGCATCGCGTCGATCTGGAACCGCTCTCGCAGGCGTTCCAGCGCGATCGTGAGCGCCCGCTGCGGCGCCGAACCCTCGGGCAGGCGGTACCACAGTCGCTCCAGATCGCGCAGCTGCCCCTGCTTGATCGCGTGCGCCAACCGTCGGTCCAGTTCCGAACCATCGTTGGGGGAAGCTCGGTCCGCTGACTTCCGGAAGGCCTCGGCCGCTTGCGCCGCGGCGGGCGCCGGATCGAAGGTCGCCAGGATCTTCGCCTTGCGGGCCTCGAGCAGCTCGATGAGCGCCTCGATGCTCGGCCCGAGCCCCTGGATCTGGGAGGGATCGATGCGCACCGCGTTCGCGAGTTCCTCGTCGGTGAAGCGACGCATGGAACCGGTCGCAAGCATGTGCTCGAACGCGCCACGCGCCGCGCCGCCCGCGTCGGAAGGCATCGCCGTTCCGAAACGGACGGCATCGAAGCCCAGGTACGTGTGGAACGCGCCGCCAAGTGGCTGCCGAGGTGCATCGCCGGGCGCGTCGGCCATGGTCACTTGACCTCGTAGGAGGTGCGTCCGTGCTTGACCACGCGGCTCACCTTGTCGTCGGCCCACAGGCCCGCCAGCACGAACTCGGCACACGAGGCGCGCACGGCCGGATCGCCGCTGGCGTTCACCTCGAACGCCTTGTCCCACGCCTCCGGCACGGCGCGGAGCCGCTCCGCGTACTGCGCGCTTGGCACGAGTTCGCCCACCTCGATGCGGACGCCCTTGCTGAATGCCTCCGCGATCGCGCCAAGACCATGCTGATCGACGTACTCCTGGAACACGGTGCCGACGGCCTCCGCCAGGATCGCGTCGATGACCTGTCGCTCACCCATCTGGTGCGTGCCCATGAGATCCAGTTCCAGCTTGCCAAGTGCCGAGGCGTGCAGGTGCGCGAGATCGCTGATGCGCGGCACCGCGGGGCGCTCGCCAAGCTGGATGCCCCGGCGTCGGGCGCTGGCGACCATGGTGCGCCAGTTGCTCACGCTGAAACGCGCGCTGACGCCCGAGGACTGGTCCACGAACTGGCTGCGCCGAGCGGTCACGGCGATCTCCTCGATCACGCGTTCCATGAAGGGCGGCACGAGAACCGGGTGATCGCCGCCCAGGTCCAGGCCCGCCTCCTGGCGCGTGATCGCGATGCCGATGTCGCGCTCGCGCGGATAGTGCGTCACGATCGTGCTGCCGATGCGGTCCTTCAGCTGCGGAATCACCTTGCCGCTGCGGTTGTAGGTGCTCGGGTTGGCGCTGAACACGAGCAGCACGTCCAGGTCGAAACTCACCGGGTAGCCGCGGATCTGCACATCGCGCTCCTCGAGCACGTTGAACAGGCCGACCTGCACCAGTTCATCCAGATCGGGCAGCTCGTTCATGGCGAAGATGCCGCGGTGCATGCGCGGCACCAGTCCAAAGTGCAGCGCCTCCTCGGCGCCCATCGAGGTTCCCGCGGCGAGCTTGGCCGGGTCGATCTCGCCGATCAGGTCGGCGAACTTGGTGCCTGGTGCGAGGCGCTCGGCGTAGCGATCGCTGCGGTGCCACCATGCGATCGGTACGGACTCGGGCGGCTTGGACGCGATGAGTTCGCGACCCGCACGCGTGATCGGTCGCTCGGGATCCTCGTGCACCGGACAGCCGGGAATATCGATGTACGGCAGCCACTCGTCCAGAAAGTTCGGCAGCATGCGCATGAGCCGGCTCTTGCCCTGACCCTTCTCGCCGAGAAACAGCAGGTCATGCCCCGCGATGATCGCCGTGGCCAGGTCGGGCAGCACCGTGTCGTCGTAACCCACGATGCCCGGGAACAGGCTCGATGCACCGCCCTGCCCAGCGGCAACCGCCTCCGCCAGCGCGCGCTGGAAGTTGCCTCGCAACTCCTCCTTCACGGTGCGCGAGCGCCAACCGGAGGCGCGAAGCGCGGCGAGCGTGCGAATGGACGGAGGCGCGTTGCTGGTGGGTGCCTTCATGGGAGTCCTTGCGGCGCGGCGTGGCGCGTTCCGGATGCTAGGCCCATCAGACAGGCGTGGCCTGCGTGAAGGCGCAGGTTCGCGCACCCTGCACGGGCGGATTCGCGCGCGCCGCACCATGGCAGCGACTCACGCAGGACGCCGTGCCGAACCTCGCCTCAACCACAGCGCCACCAGCGCCACATCCGCGGGATTCACGCCGGCGAGCCGCGAGGCCTGGCCCAGCGTGGTCGGCCGGAACTTGCGGATCACCTCGCGCGCCTCCGCGCGCAAGCCCTTCACGCTGTCGGGGTCGAAGCCCGCGGGGATCGGCGCATGCTCGCTCTCGCGCTGGCGGCGGATCTCGGCGCGCTGGCGCGCGAGGTAGCCCTCGTAGCGAAGGTCGGTCACCACGCGATCGAGGCGCGCGTCGACCGGGCGCGCGATCGCCGCGGCCAGTCGATCGAGCGTTGCATCGGGGCGCCGTGCCCACAACGCCGCCACCTGTCCGTCGATGCGCGCGGACTGCAGCGCCTCACGCAACGACCGCATGGCCTCGCGTTCGGCCTCGAAGGCGCTCCATCGCGCGTCATCCACGAGTCGCCACGCGCGCCCGAGCGCCGTCAGTCGTTCGTCGGCGTTGTCGCTGCGCAGGCTCAGGCGGTGCTCCGCTCGGCTGGTGAACATGCGGTACGGCTCGCGCGGCTGTCGCACCACCAGATCGTCCATGAGCACGCCGATGTACGCCTGATCGCGGCCGATGCGTGCCGGATCCTCGCCCATCGCGCGTCGCGCCGCGTTCAGGCCCGCGATCAAGCCCTGCCCCGCCGCCTCCTCGTAACCGCTCGTGCCGTTGATCTGCCCTGCAAGAAAGAGTCCCGGCACCGACTTCGCCTCGGCCGTGGCGTCGATCTGGTGCGGCCAGACCATGTCGTACTCCACGGCGTAGCCAGGTCGGAGGATCTCGGCGCGCGAGCATCCCGGCATGTGCCGCACCAGTTCATGCTGGATCTCGGCCGGCAGGCTGGTGCTGATGCCGTTGCAGTAGATCTCGTCGGTGAACAGGCATTCCGGTTCCAGGAACACGCCGTGGCTGTCGCGATCCGCGAAGCGCACGACCTTGTCCTCCACGCTGGGGCAGTAGCGCGGCCCCTGCTGCGTCTCCATCGCGCCCGCGTACATGGGCGCGCGGTGCAGGTTGGCGCGGATGAGCTCGTGCATGGCCGCCGTGGTCTGCGTCTGGCGGCACTCCACCTGCCGCAGCTTGGGAAATCGTCCCGATTCCATGTGCGCAGCCGGGAGGAAACTGAAGGGCTGCGGCGGATCGTCGCCATGCTGCGGAGCGAGCGAATCCCAGTCGATCGAGGCCCGTCGCAGGCGCGGTGGCGTGCCGGTCTTCAGCCGGCCAAGCTCCAGGCCGAGTTCGCGCAGCGCCGAACTGATGCCCGCGGCCACCCCCTCGCCCACGCGACCGCCGGGCGTGCGGCTCTCGCCCGTGTGCATGAGCGCCCGCATGAAGGTGCCGGTGGTCAGCACCACGGCATCGGCGCGGATCTCCGCATCGATCGGCGCGCGAGCCGCGGGCTCGTACACCGGCCGTACGCGACGCTCGCCACCGCGATTCCACTCGACCGCGGCCTCCGACGCGCACCACTCCGGCGCGCGCTGCGCAAGCCGCACGCCGACGCATCGCCCGTCCTCCACCACGATGCGCTCCACGAGTCCCTGCAGCACGCGCACGCCATGCGCCGCAAGCAGCCGCTGCACCTCGGCGAGGTACGCCTCCTTGTCGCACTGCGCGCGCGGACCCCGCACCGCGGGGCCCTTGCTGGAGTTCAGCACCTTGAACTGGATGCCCGCATGGTCGGCCGCGAGACCCATGATGCCGCCGAGCGCGTCGATCTCGCGCACCATCTGACCCTTTGCCAGGCCGCCGATGGCGGGATTGCAGCTCATCGCGCCGATGCGCGCGGGATCCATGCTGACCAGCCAGACGTTCTCGCCGCCACCAAGCGCGCGCGCCGCCGCGGCCGCGGCTTCCACGCCGGCGTGTCCGCCTCCGACCACCAGGACCCTGCAACGCGGCTGCATTCCCGCAGCCTAGCCATGCGGCCCTCGCCGTGGAAACGGCCCTTTCCTACACTCGCGGCCCCATGTTCAAGAGCATCCAGATCGCGTCTGCCAGCAAGCCTCTGCAGGTCCACTTCGCCTTCCAGGGCGAGAAGCCGCCCAAGGGTGCGCGAGGCGCCGAGGCGATGTCCGTGGCGCTGACGACCCCCGGTTTCAAGGGTGAGGCCGGCGAGTGCGCCCCCGCCGGCGCACGCGACCTGGTGGTCGGCCTGGGTGAGCGCAAGGACTTCTCGCTGGCGCGACTGCGCACGGCGGCCGCGAAGCTGGTGAAGACGCTGCATCGCCGCGAGGTTTCGTCCATCGCCGTGCACGCGCCCCAGGGCCTGGACCGCCGCACCTTCGACGCGCGCACGCTCGGCCAGGCCTTCGCCGAGGCGCTCGCGATCGCCGCCTGGCGCGTGGACTTCTTCGATGGAACCGGCAGCATCCGCCCCGCCGCGATCGCGAAGCTCGCGATCAGCAGCGCGGACCGCGCCTTCGCGGAGGGCATGGCGGACGGCCTCGCGATCGCCGAGGGCGTCAACGCCGCGCGTCGCCTGGGCGCCACGCCACCGAACGTCTGCAACCCGCAGTGGATGGCACGCGAGGCGAAGGCCCTGGGCCGCGTGGCCGGCCTGCGGGTGCGCACGATCGACTTCGCGCAGGCGAAGGCGATGGGCATGGGCGGCCTGGTGAACGTGGGCCAGGGCAGCGCCTCGAAGCCCTGCCTGATCATCGTGGAGTACCGCCCGCGCACGCTCGCGCGCGCCTGCCGCAACGAGCACCTGGTGCTGGTCGGCAAGACCATCACCTACGACACCGGCGGCTACTCGCTCAAGGTGAACAACGGCATGGTCGGCATGAAGTACGACAAGAGCGGCGGCACGAACGTGCTTGGAACCATGCTGGCCATCGCCCGCATGAAGCTGCCGATGAAGGTGACCGCGTTGCTGCCCGCCGCCGAGAACATGGTGGCGAGCGACAGCTACCGCCCCGACGACATCATCACGATGCACAACGGCATGACCGTCGAGGTGACCAACACCGACGCCGAGGGCCGCCTGGTCCTCGCCGACGCGCTCAGCTACGCCTGCGAGAAGCTCGAACCCACCGCGATCATCGACATGGCCACCCTGACGGGCGGCGTGGTGGTGGCGCTCGGCCACTTCAGCGCGGGCATGTTCTGCGAGAACGACGGCCTTCGAAAGCGCGTGGAAGAGGCGAGCGAGTCGACCGGCGAGCGCGTCTGGCGCCTGCCGCTGTGGAACGACCACCGCGAGTACATGCGCAGCCCGCACGCCGACATCCTGAACTCGAATCCCGCGCGCATGGCGCATCCGATCCAGGGCGCGGCCTTCCTGAGCTTCTTCGTGGAGAAGCAGGTGCCGTGGTGCCACCTCGACATCGCGGGTGTGGCCAATGTGGAGAGCGCCAACGACCTCTTCGTGAAGGGTCCCACCGGCTGGGGCGTGCGAACGCTGGTCGAGCTGGTGCGCCGCTGGTCGGGCACCTGAACCGGGTCAGGTCGCGGACGGGTCGTGCCCGTTCTCGATCTTCACGATCTTCTGCAGGCGCCGCTCGTGCCGGCCGCCATCGAAGCCCGTGCGGAACCAGAGGTCCACGATGCGCTTCACCAGCGTCTGGCCGATCAGGTCGGCGCTGAGGCAGAGCACGTTGGCGTCATTGTGGGTGCGGCTCAACTGCGCGCTCAGCTCGTCCTGCGCCAGCGCGGCACGAATGCCCTTGAGCTTGTTCGCGGCGATGCACATGCCGATGCCCGTGCCGCAGATCAGGATGCCGCGCTCGGCCTGGCCCTGCGCGACGGCGTTGGCCACCACCCACGCCACGTCGGGATAGTCGCACATGGTGCCACTGCACTCACCCATCATGGACACCTCGTGACCCTCGGCTCGCAGCTGCTGCAGCAGGGCCTGGGCCATCTGGCTTCCACGGTGATCGGATCCAAGCGCAATCTTCATGGCGTCTTCCTTCAGGCCGTGGCGGCCCCAGCGAGCGCCTCGGTCAACCGGCGAGGCACCAGCCGCTGGAAACGCTTCGCGAGGGCATGGTACGCGGCCACGCCGTGACCGATCGGATCGTCGACATCCCCTTCCGGGTCCAGCAGCTCCACGCGGGCCTTGGCCCGCTCGTCATCGCCCAGCAGGCGCCGAGCCGCGTCCCGGTGGCCTTCCGTCATCACGAACACGCGATCCGCCTTGCGCAGCATCTCGGCGGTCGCCCCCTTGCTGGCGCCCTCGTGCGAGATGCCGATTCGCTCCAGCGCCTCCAGGGTCTCCTCGCTGACCGGCATGCCGTCGCCGGCCGCCAACCCGGCGCTGGCCACGAACACCTTGTCGTTCACGCCCGGCACCTGCCCCTGCTCCAGGGCGTGCCGCGCGATGGCCTCGGCCATGGGGCTCCGACAGGTGTTTCCGGTGCAGAGAAAGAGCACGGTTCGCATGCGGCGATGGTAGCGGCCAGACCGCATTCCCCTCCCCACGCGCGGGCGGCTACATTGCTCGGGTCCTGAACCCGGACACGAAGCGAGTCGAATCGTGGAATTCGTCGATCCAGAAGAAGCGTGGGCCCCGCTTCGCCGACAAGGCGTGGTGAAGGCCGTCGATTCGCCGAAGGAACTTCGCCTGGAGCTCGCCGACAGCGACAGCGTGGTGGTGATGGACATCGCCACCGACGACCACCCCGACGTGGCGGAACTGGGCGAGGGCATCAAGCGTGTTCCGCGAGGCGCGGTGGCGAACTTCGTGGAGGCGGTGGTGCACAAGATGCACCTGCAGCGCACCTTCGCGATTCCCGTGGGGCGCTGGCGCGAGATCTTCGATGCGGTCAGCGAGGGCATGAAGGCGAACGCCGCGTGGCGCGAGGTCGACACCAGCGCCAGCATCGAGCTGAACCGTCGCGATCCTCTGGAATTCGGCCCCGCGAACGCGCACACGCTGCGCGACCTGATCCGGGCGCTGCTGACCGGGGCGCGCGACTCCGACCACGGCCTCACGCTCTGCAGCGACGGCGCACCGCTGGTCATCGAGATCATGCCGCGCGGCGAGATGATCGTGTTCGCGGGCCACCGCAACCTGGCGAAGCAGTGCGAGGAACTCCTCGCGCACGCCAAGGTCGATTGATTCGAGTCAGGCCACCGACACGGCGGCGGCGTCCTCGGAGGCCTGCTCGGGCTCGTCCGCGACTTCCGCCACCCGCTGCGTCCCGTCGGGCTCGAAGTTCGCGGCGCAACCTCGGCAGGACCACCCATCCGCGACTGACTGCGCCGGACCCATGCGGCATGCCGGGCAGCGACCGCGACGAAGCGCGCGGCGCGACAGCGCGCGCTCGAGCCCCTTCAGCGCATCGGATCCCAGCGCCACGAACGCGAGGCTGAGCACCCCCACCACCACCAGCGTGAGGGCCCCAAGCGGGAACGTGAACATGCAGATGAACGCAACCACGAACGCGAACCCGTAGGCGCCGAAGGCCACGAACGGGTAGGCACGGTTCACGAAGCGCAGGATCCGCAGCGGAAGCATCTCCGCAGCGTAGACGGGCCGTGCCCTCGCGTCGTGCCCAAAGGCCGCACTTCCCCGCGCTTTCCGGGGCTCCGTTACACTCGGGATTGCGGCGAGCGTCGCCGCGCACCCCTACCCATGGCAGGCAGGCTTTCCGAATGAAGATCCTCTGTGACCGGGCCGTGCTCGCGACGGCCGTTCAACTCGCCCAGCAGGCGGTGGCCACGCGCGCGGCCGTTCCCGCCCTCTCCTGCATCAAGCTGACCGCCAAGGACGGCCGACTGACCCTGCAGGCCGCCGACAAGGACATCGCGGTCGAGGTGCCCGTGGCGGCCGTCGAGGTGAAGGAGGCCGGCGAGGCCCTGGTGCCCGCGAAGAAGCTCGCCGAGGTCGTGGGCGAATGCGAGGGCGCGACGGTCAGCTTCGAGGTGGTCAAGCACACGCTCACCATCAAGGCGGAGCGCATGAAGTTCAGCATCCTGGGCTTCGACCCGAAGGAGTTCCCGAGTTCCAAGGATCCGGCCTCCAAGACCGAATTCACCGTGCCCGCGGAGACGCTGCGCCGACTGATCGTGCGCAGCGTGTTCGCGGCGGCCACCGAGAACACGCGCTTCGCGATGGGTGGCGTGTACATGGAGCGCAAGGCCAAGCGCCTCCGCCTTGTGGCCACCGACGGCCGCCGTCTCGTGGTCACGCGCGGGGACTGCAGCTCGGCCACCGACGGCGACACCGTTGCCATCGTGCCCACCAAGGCCATGAACCTCCTGAACCGCCTGGCGTCGCAGCCCGACGACGCGGTGCAGGTCGCCAAGCTCGATGGCCGCCTGTCCTTCACCGTGGGCGAGGGCCCCGAGGCGGCGAAGCTGGTCACGAACCTGATCGAGGGCACCTTCCCCCCATTCGAGGACGTGATCCCCAAGGAGCATGACCGCAAGGTGACCTGCGACGTGCAGCAGCTGCTGGCCAGCGTGCGCCGAGCGGGCATCCTGACCACCGAGCAGTCCAAGGGCGTGAAGATGGGATTCAGCGCGACCGAGCTGAAGATCAGCGGCAGCTCACCCGACGTGGGCGAGGCCGAGATCAGCATGCCCCTCACTGGCTTCCAGGGCCAGCCGATCGAGATCATCTTCAATCCCGGCTACGTGACCGAGGCGCTGCGCCTGGTCGACAGCCCGGAGATCACGCTGGAAATGAAGGCGTCGAACAAGCCGGGCGTCTTCCGGGTGGGTCAGGAATTCACCTACGTGGTGATGCCGACCGGCCAGGGCTGAGCGCGCCACGCGAGCGAAAAACAACGGAGCCCGGCCGCGAGGCCGGGCTCCGGTCGTTTGCAGGCGCCCGACTCAGGCCTTCTTGGCGTACTTCACGCCGCAGCCGGAGTTCTTGGTGCGGGACGGCTCGGGCTTCTTGCCTTCCTTGATCGCCTTCACGGCGTTGGCCGCGTAGAGATCCTTGCCGTCCTTGCTTGCGGGCGCGCCGATGTAGGCGATGTTGCCCGCGCCATCCACGATGAAGACGTGCGGCGTGGTCTTGGCGCCGTAGGCGTGGCCCACGGAACCCGACGCGTCCATCAGCACCGGCACCGGGCTCGACGCGACCGCGCTCATGCTGTCCTTCATGTTGGTGGCGGCGTCCTTGCCGCTGTAACCATCGTGCGTGCTGTTGATGCACAGGTACACCGCGGTTGCATCGGCGGCCTTCACGGCGTCGATCACCTGCTTGGCGCGACCCGTGCTCCAGTAGCTGTCATCACTCGACTGGCCGCTGTAGGGGCAGTACGGGCTGAACCACTCGATCACCACGGTCTTGCCCTTGAAGTCGGCCAGGGACACGGTCTTCCCGTCGGCGGTGGGAAGCTTGAAGTCGGGCGCGGCGGAGCCGATCTCGACGGCACCGGCCTTCTGCTCCTTCTTCTCGCCCTTCTCCTTGTCGGCCATGGCGAGCGAAACGGCGCCCAGCGCGACAGCCGAGGCGGCAAGCAGTGACAGGAATCGATTCTTCTGCATGTGAGGTCTCCTTGAAATGGGTGGTCCGGAACGAGCCAAGGCTAGGGCTGTTGCATGCCGGCGGAGCCGGATTCCGGGATGTTTCGCCGGATCCACACGCACGGATCGTTCGGTCGATCGCCCAGCAGCAGCAGGCCGCTCACGCCAAGTTCCTTGCCCTGCGCATCTTGCGGCCGAACGGAGAGCCCCAGGTCGAGGTTGGCGAAGCCATCCTGCACCGGCACGGCCACGGGCGCGCCCTCGGCCTCGGTGCCCACGCCCGGATCCGAGGCCTGGATGAAACTGGCGCTCATCCGCCCCCGAGCGCGGCATCGGATGCGCAGGCGCTCACGCGAGACCGTGCACGAGTCGTCGGGGCCCAGCGCGAGCGGGAACGGCGAACCTCCAACGGACTCGGGCGGCGCCATCAGCGTTCCCGCCGGCGGCGGGACGCGCACGGAAGCCTTGCCGACCGTGCAGCTGGTCTTGCACACCATCCACGAGAGCGACAGCTCGATCGGCGCGTCGGGGACCGCACGGGGCTGCGGACCTTCCACCGGCAACAACCACCCCCACTCGCCCTCGTGCACGAAGAGCGTCTCGCCATCGGTGCGCTGCACGCGCGGACGCGGCCAGATCGGCGCGCCCAGACGCCATCCCTCGGGAAGCGTCGCCTTCGCGGTGGGCGGCGCGCCGCTGTCACCGGGATTCATCCAGTACATGTGCCACTCGCGCTGCACCACGAACCGGACGAGCATCGCGGGGCGCCCGTCATCGAGCCGGCACCAGGAGACATCCTTCACGCGCACCGGTTGCGGCGCCGTATCCGTGGCCGCGCCCAGGGCAAGCGGAGCGAGACAGGCCAGCGCGATGGCGCGAAGAGCGTCAAGCATGTCGCGCATGCTAGGAACTCCGCCGGCGCTTTCGCGCGCGAGGGGCGCGTTGGGCGGCGGCCTCTCGGGCCGCATGGCCATGCGGCTCGGCTTCCCATGGAGGCGAGGCATGGCCGGAGTGCTTCCCGTGCGGCTTGCGCTGCGCGGGAGACTTCGCCGGACCGAGGTCCGGTGACGCTGGATGGAACGTGTCGCGATGGAAGCGTGACATGCGTGCACTGTCGCACGCGGGACGATCGCGCGCATCGATGCGCACGCGGATTCGTGCAATCCTCTCCTGGACCGCCAGTCCCACCGCGCACGGACCCATGAGCACTTCTGCGCGCGCGAGGAGAGACGCGATTGCGCGGGTTGCGGCTGGTGCACTCGCGTTCGCGTCGTAGGGTGGCGGATGCGTCGAGCCTGAGCGGGTCCGGAAGCCGGACCGTCGACGCGAACTCGCGTGCCCGCGCGGCACCACGAAAGGACATGACCATGAACCTGGCCATCTGGAAGCACCGCAATCCGTTCAACGGCGAACTCACCCGTCTGCGCGAGGAGATGGATCGCACCATCGACCGACTGATGGGCGCTTCCTTCATCGAGCCCAAGGTCACGCGCCTCGAGGGCTGGGCCCCGCTGGTCGACGTGAGCGAGACCGACGGCGAGGTGCTGGTGCGCGCCGAAGTGCCCGGCATCGAGCCCTCCGACCTGGACGTCTCCATCAGCGGCAACAGCCTGGTCATCACCGGCAGCAAGAAGGAGGAGAAGGAGAAGAGCGGCGAGGACTTCTACCAGTGCGAGCGGCGCTTCGGCGCGTTCCGCCGCATGGTGGAACTGCCGGAGTCGATCGATCCGGACAAGGTCTCGGCCGACACCGAGGCGGGCGTGGTCACGGTTCGCATCGGCAAGCGCTCCGGCGTGAAGGCCCGACATGTGCCGATCCGAGCCTCCAACGGCCGCCGCACTGGCGCGCTGGTGGGCTGAACCGTGGACAACCCCACCCTGACCTCCATGGACGCCGTCGTCGCCCCCCCTGCGCCAACAACCGCAAGGGCCGGCGGCGGCGTCCCCACCGATCTTCGCACCCTGCTGTCGCAGCAGCTTTCCGAGCTCTATGCCGCCGAGAAGGACGCCGTGCAGGTGCTTGTGGAACTGGCTCGCGCCTCGTCCAGTCCGCGTCTGGCCTACCTGTTCCGCCTGCACGCCGCCGAGACCCGCGAGCACATCGCGCGACTGCGGGCGATCCTGGACGACCTCGGCATGCGCCCGCAACCCATGCGCGCGCGCGGCAAGCGCGGACTGCTCGAGGACTGCGTGGCGATCGCCTCGGGCATGGGTGCCGCGCCCGACATCCGTGACGCGGCGCTCATCA
>JBMOGS010000042.1:0-21708 GCA_049318245.1 Phycisphaerales bacterium
GCGGGCGTCGCTGCTCGTGGGTGCCACAAGCATCGCGAAGGCGAGGTCGCGCCGCTCCGCCTCGGCATGCAACGGTCCAACGGCGTCCAGGTCGGCATCGGGCACGATCACGCCGTCAAAGCCGGCCTCGGCCAGTGCCGCGATGAACCCGGGTCCCCCGGAGCGCTCCACGATGCTCACGCTCACCATCGCGACGAGGCCCATGGACACGCCGGCGCGAAGCTCGCGCACGCGCGCCAGCACGGCCGACGGAGACACGCCACGCTGCAGCGCGCGGTGCATCGCTTCCGCGATCACCGGCCCATCCGCGATGGGATCGGAGAAGGGAATCCCGATCTCCGCGATCGATGCTCCCGCCTGCTCCAGCGCCGCGAGCGTGACAGGCAACGCGTCGAGCGTGGGATCGCCCGCCACCACGAACGGCATGAGCGCCTTGCGTCCGCTGGCGCGAAGATCCTGGAAGATGCGGTCGATGCGCGACATCGCCCGCGATCCTAGCGGGCCGCGGTAGCCTTCCCGCGGAAACGGCCTGGTAGCTCAGCGGATAGAGCGTCCGACTCATAATCGGAGAGACCTCGGTTCGAATCCGAGCCGGGCCATTGGCGAACACGGGCGCATGGAAGACACCCCCCGTTGGATGAGGTTGTGGCTGCAGGCGGCTGGTGTCTACAACCTCCTCTGGGGCGCGGTCGTGATCGTGCTGCCGGACTGGCCGCTGCGAATGGCCTCGATGGAACCGCTTCCGGAGCCTGGACGCGCGATCTGGCAGTGCCTTGGCATGGTCATCGGGGTGTACGGCGTCGGCTATCTCTGCGCGGCTCGAGATCCGGTCCGCCACTGGCCCGTCGTGCTGGTGGGGTTCCTCGGCAAGATCTTCGGCCCGATCGGATTCGCCTGGACAGCCGCCCGAGGCGCGATCCCCTGGCACTTCGGATTCACGATCCTGACGAACGACCTTCTGTGGTGGGCCCCATTCGGCATGATCCTGCTGGCGGCCCGCCGCCGCTTTGGCCCGGGCAACTCGGGGTGAGCGTCGGCGAGCAACTACGATGCGCGCATGCGAAGGCTCTGCGGGATCCTGCTGGTGGCGCTCCCGGTGGCTTGCACCACCGTCGAGGGAACCGGCCGAAGGCAGCTGAACATGTACTCCCCCAGCGACGAGGCCTCGTTGGGCCAGCAGGCCTACGCCGAGGAACTCAAGGGCGCGAAGATCCTCCCGGACACTGATCCGCGCACGGTGCGCGTGCGCGCGATCGGCAAGCGGATCGAGAACGCGGCGCGACAGCGCTACCCCCGCATGGGCAACCAGATGGCGTGGACATGGACCGTGGTCGACGACCCGAAGATGGTGAACGCCTGGATGGTTCCCGGCGGGCGTGCCGCGGTGTACACGGGCATGATCGACTTCGCCCGCAGCGACGACGAACTGGCGGTGGTCATGGGCCACGAGGCCTGCCATGCCATCGCACGTCACGGCACCGAGCGCGTGACGCATGGCGCGGTCATCGGCACAGGCACCGAGATCGCGGGCGCAGCCGCCGGCAGCCGCGAGGTCGCGCAAGGCAGCGCGATGGCCGCGCACCTGCTGCTGCAACTGCCCCACAGCCGGGATCAGGAGATCGAGGCCGACGAGATGGGTCTGCTCACTGCCGCGCAGGCCGGCTACGACCCACGCAGCGCGATCGACCTGTGGCGACGCATGCAGTCCCAGAATGGCGGCTCGATCGAGTTCCTGAGCACCCACCCCAGCGAGAGCACCCGCATCGAACGCCTGCAGGCGCTCATGCCCCAGGCGACGGCGATCTGGCAGCGCGCACGCGCTGACGCGCCAGCTGCCAGCGCAGTCGCGCCGCGTTCCCCAGCACGCTGAGGTCGCTCACCGCCATCGCCACGGCGGCCACCATCGGTCCATGCGGCCCAAGCAGCGCGAAGGCGGCTGCGGGAATCGCGATCGCGTTGTACAGGAACGCCAGGGCGAGGTTCTGCCGTATGCAGCGCAGCGTTTCGCGCCCAACGTGAAAGAGCCCTGGGAGCGCGGTCAAGCGGCCACCGACCAGAACGACGGCCGCGCTCTCGCCGGCGATCGCCACGCCTGAACCCATCGCGATGCCGAGCGCGCTCTCGGCGAGCGCACCGGCGTCGTTCACGCCATCGCCCACCATCGCGGCAGTCGCACCTGCCTCCCGGAGGATCCGGGCCTTGTCCGCGGGAAGGAGTTCCGCGTGCACCTCATGCACGCCGACCAGCCCCCCCACCCGCTCCGCTTCGATCCGCGCGTCGCCCGTGAGCATGCCGACCTGCAGTCCCATCGCCGTCAGGCGGGCGATCACCTCCGCCGACTCGGCGCGGACACTGTCACGCAGGTGCAGTCGCGCGAGTTCCACGCCATCCGCTCGCACCACGCAACTCGCCCGCGCGTCACGGACCACCTCCACACGGACACCCTGGACCATCGCGCGCACGCCGACACCGGGAACCGCCTCGAAGTCGCTCGCCGCCTGCACGGCAACGCCGCGCGCCAGCGCCGCAGCCACGATCGCGCGTCCGATGGGATGCTCGCTGCCCGCCTCGGCGGCGGCGGCAAGTGCAAGCGCGCGAGTTTCGTCACCCGAGCACTCCACACGCTCGATCCGTGGCGCGCCCTGCGTCAGCGTGCCGGTCTTGTCGAAGAGAACCCGCTGCACGCGACCGGCGCGCTCAAGGGCCGCCGCCTCCTTCACGAGCACGCCACGCAGGCTGGCCTCGCCGGCACCGGCCATGATGGCCATGGGCGTGGCGAGGCCCAGTGCGCACGGGCACGAGATGATGAGCACGGTCGTCGCGGCCAGCACCCCCGTCGACCACGCGCCGACGATCCCCCAACCCAGCAAGGTGACCGCCGCGATCGCGAGCACCGCGGGCACGAACACGCCCGCCACCCGATCTGCCAGCGCCTGGATGGGGGCTCGACTGGCCTGTGCACGCTGCACCATCAGCGCGACCCGCATCAGGCTGGTGACGCGACCACCGACGGCCACGCGCACCGCGATCATTCCGGTCAAGTTCAGGGTGCCCGCCGCGACCGGATCACCGGCGCGCCGCGTGACGGGAAGGGACTCACCCGAGATCACCGACTCGTCCAGATCGGCCGCTCCCGACTCGATGCATCCATCCACGGGCACGCGACCTCCGGGTCGCACACGCACCAGGTCACCCGGCCGCACGTCCCGCATCGGCACGCGGACCGATTCGCCGTCGGCGCCGATTCGCTCGACCTCGTCCGGCTGCAGCTGCAGCAACTCCCGGACGGCCGCGCCCGCACGGCGCGTGGTCTTGGCCTCGAGCCAATGACCGATCGAGATGATGGCAAGCAACGCGGCCGACTCGCTGAACCAGAGCGGATGCCCCTCCAGCGCGCCGGCGCGCTGCGCGAGCCAGGTGATCACGCTGGCCACGTACGCAACGGTCGCACCCAGCGCGATCAGAACGTCCATGTTCGATCGGCCCTTGCGAAGCACGCTCCATGCGCTGCTCCAGAACCCCGCTCCGACCAGCACCATCGAGAGCGTGCCGCCCACCATCAACGTGACAGGCATCCAGCCCTCGTGCGCATGCGAGCCTTCGCGAATCCAGTGCAGCGCCTCCATCGGCACCCAGATGCAGACGCCCGTGCGCGCGCGCCGCTTCCAGGCACGCTCGGCCTGCGCTTGTCGTGCCTCCACCGATGCGCGCAGAAGCTCGGGATCCTCGAAGGATTCGATCTCGATCGCCCGGTAACCAGCCTGCTCCACCGCCCGCAGCATCGCGTCGCTCGCCGCGTCACCCGTGATCGAGGCGAGACCCGCCGCGAAGTCCACCTCCGCCCTTTTCACGCCGGAAACGCGTTCCAACGCCGTTCGCACCGACACCGCGCACCCAGCGCAGTCCATGCCCTCCACGCGCAGCGTTCGGATCGATCCGGGCGATTTCACGACCGCATCGTAGGGTTTCGCCTGACCGAGCCCCGATTGCCGATATGCTGACCTCAATGCAGACGTCCACCCGGCCTCAGCCGCTTCGCGCCGCAGCGCTTGTCGCCGCGGCCATGCTGCTGGCCATGACGCTCGCCGCCGCGACAGCGGGCCGCGCGCCGTCGTCATGCATGGGAACCTGCCCGGCGCTCCGCTGCGTGGCCGGCTCCAAGGTCGCGCGCCCGATCGATGCCGGCGAGGCCTTGAGCCCCGCGCCAGTCTCGACCGACACGCTTGGCCGCGTCTCTCCCGGAGCGATCGCATGCGTCTCGGCACCCGCCGGTTGGCGCACGCTCGATCTGCCCCCGCCGGCGCGCTGAACCCTCGGTTCGCGTCCGCACATCCACATCCCTGATCCGCAACCCCCGCCGCGCGGCCCTTGCCGCGTCGCCTCTCGGAGCATCCGCCATGGGCGTCCCCATTTTCGGCTCACTCGCTCGCAAGATCTTCGGCACCCGCAATCAGCGCATGGTCAAGCGATACCTGCGCGTGGTGGCGTCGGTCGGCAAGCTCGAGGCGGGCATCCGTCCCCTCACCGACACGCAGCTTCGCGAGAAGACGGAGGAATTCCGCAAGCGCGTGAAGGCCGGCGAAAGGCCCTTTGACCTGATGCCCGAGATCTTCGCCGTGGCGCGCGAGGCGATGGATCGCGCGGTCGGCATCCGCAACATCTTCAATCCCGAGGCCGGATTCGACCCCACCACCCTGCCCGCCGACGCTCGCGCGCTCTACGACGCCACGAAGGCCCAGATGGACGCCGCGCCCGCGGCCGAGCCGGTGGAGGCGCTGCTTGGCTGCAGCCATCCGATTCCGGGCTGGCAGTTGCTCGACATTCCGCCCGCGCTGTACGACGCCGTCCGCGCACTCCACCCCGAGAGCCGTCCGCCCTTCCGAGCCCGCCCGTTCGACGTGCAGATCATCGGCGGCGTGGTGCTGAGCGAGGGCCGCATCGCCGAGATGAAGACCGGCGAGGGCAAGACCATCGTGGGCCCGCTGGCCTGCTATCTCGCCTGCTGCGAGGGCAAGCAGGTGCACGTGGTCACCGTGAACGACTACCTCGTGCAGCGCGACCGCGACTGGACCTTCCCGTTCTTCCGTGCGCTCGGGCTGACCGTGGGCGCGATCCATCCGATGCACATGCAGGGCCATGAGGGCAAGCGCGCGGCCTATCGATGCGACGTGGTGTACGGCACCACCGCGGAGTTCGGCTTCGACTACCTGCGCGACAACATGAAGCTGCGCCCCGAGGACCAGGTGCAGCGTCGGCGCGACTTCGCGATCGTGGACGAGGTCGACAGCATCCTGATCGACGAGGCGCGCACGCCGCTGATCATCAGCGGCCTCGCTGAGCGACAGACCCCGCGCTACGAACTTGCGGACCGCATCGCCCGCGAGCTGGTGGAACGCCAGAAGCCCTGGACCGCTGCCGACGAGGCTGTGCAGGCCTGCCGCGTCGAGCTGAGCGGCCTCGAGGGCGACATTCGCAATGCGCGCGACCGGGCAAAGGTGCCCGAGCTCAAGAAGGCGATGCAGGCGGCGCGGGAAAGGCTGCCGCAGCTCGAGAAGCAGCGCGACGGACACACGCAGTTCTTCGAGGTCGAGCTGGACAAGAAGAAGGCCGTGCTCACGCACGACGGCATCGGCGAGGCGCAGAAGATCGCGGGCGTGGGCAGCTTCTACGTGGGCGAGAACATCGACATGCCTCACTTGCTCGAGCAGTCGATCCGCGCGCACGTGGTGTACCAGCGTGACCGCGACTACGTGATCGCCCCCGACGAGGATGGCCAGCTTGGCGTGGTGATCGTGGACCAGAACACCGGCCGCAAGATGATCGGACGGCAGTGGTCGGACGGCCTGCACCAGGCGGTCGAGGCGAAGGAAGGCGTGCGGATCAAGGAAGAGACGCAGACGATGGCCACGATCACCATCCAGAACTACTTCAAGCTGTACAAGCGACTGGCCGGCATGACCGGCACCGCGGACACCGAGGCCACCGAGTTCCACGAGATCTACCGACTCGATGTGGTGAGCATTCCCACCAACAAGCCGGTGCGCCGCCAGGACCGCGAGGACCAGGTCTACCTGAGCGAGAAGGACAAGTGGAACGCGATCCTGGACGAGATCGCGCGCATGCATGACGCGGGTCGCCCCGTGCTGGTGGGCACCACCAGCGTCGAGAAGAGCGAACTGCTGAGCAGCCTGCTCACGAAGCGGCACGGCATCAAGCACGAGGTGCTCAACGCGAAGCAGCATGAGCGCGAGGCCGAGATCGTGGCGGGCGCGGGGCAGCTGGGCGCGGTGATGATCGCCACGAACATGGCCGGCCGCGGCACCGACATCAAGCTCGGTCGCATCGAGCGCGCCGCGCTGATCGAGCACTGGAAGCGCCGCAACCTCGCCCCGCGCGAGGTCGACGCCTCGATGTCCGACGAGTCCATTCTGGCCGCCGTGGATCGCCATCTGCTGGTGAACCGGGTCAAGATGGACCGCAAGGAGGTCGCCGCGATGGACGGCGCCGCGGTTCGCCTCGCCCTGCTGCGGCACTGGACGCTGGAGCACACGGAACTGAGCGAGAAGCGCGTGGCCACCCTGAAGGAGGCCGACCTGCTGAAGGAGCTCGATGCGCACGGCGGCTTCCGCCTGCACCGTCTGTCCCTCTGGACCAGCGTCGAGGCGATGGGCGGATTGCACATCGTCGGCACCGAACGCCACGAGAGCCGCCGCATCGACAACCAGTTGCGCGGACGCAGCGGCCGCCAGGGCGACCAGGGCAGCAGCCGCTTCTTCCTGAGCCTCGAGGACGACCTGATGAAGATGTTCGCGGGCAAGGCCACGCTGGGCCTGCTCTCGAAGCTCGGCATGAAGGAGGGCATGCACATCGAGGCGCCGATGCTCAGCCGCGCCGTGGAGAAGGCCCAGCGCAAGGTCGAGGAGCGCAACTTCACGATGCGCAAGAACATCCTGGAGTACGACGAGCCCATGGAGTTCCAGCGGCGCGGCTTCTACGGCCTGCGGCAGCCGGTGCTCGAGAGCCGCGGCGTGCGCGAACTGGTGCTGCGCTTCGCCGAGGATTGCTGTCGTGACGCGGCGCACCTGTACATGGGCCCCGACCACGCGGGCAAGTGCCTGGCCGAGTGGGCGCGCGAGCACTTCAGCGTGACGATCGAGCCCACCCGCTTCCGCCGCAAGGAACCCGCCGAGGCCGAGCGCCTCATCCTGAATGACGCGAAGGAGGAGGCACAGGGGCGCATCGAGATCGCGGTGACCGAGTTCATGCCCACCGAGGGCGAGGCGGCCGACTTCGACGCCCCGGGCATGGCCAAGTGGGCCCGCGAGACCTACGGCTGCGAACTCGACACCGATCTGGTGCGGGCAGGCAACCGCGATGCCGTGCGTCGTGCCATCGAGGCCGCGGCCGCGGGCAGGTTCGAGGCCATCGACATGTCGCCGGTGAAGTCGTTCCTGGTGCCGGACTTCAGCATGCGCGAGCTCGCCACCTGGATGGAACGCATCGTCGGGGTGCAGCTCGATCCCGCCCGCTTCCAGGGCGTGGATGGACCGGATCAGGCGGCCGGGATCCTGGTGGCCGAGGCTCGCAAGGCCTATGCGGAGCGCGAGCTCTGCTACGGCATCGATTTCGCGATCGAGTTCACGGCGGCGCAGATCCAGGCACAGAACCCGCAGGCCCTGCCGCAGTTCTGCCACTGGGCCAGCACGCGCTACGGCCTCGACTGGAAGCCGGACGCGATGCCGACGTCCGATCCGCGCGAGATCCGGAAGCTGCTGGTCGAGGCCGCCTCGAAGTGGGATGACGCCCGCTTCGACGCCCGCGCCCGGGAATGCCTGGCAGCCGGCCGCGCGCCCGCCGCGATCACCGCGTGGTTCGAGGCACAGGGCATGGCGCGGCTCTCGGAACGCGATCTGGAGGATGCCGAGGCCGATGCGGACATCTTCGTGCGGGCTCGCCTTCGTGAAGTGCACCGCGCCGAACTGACGCACTTCGAGCGCTGGGTGACGCTGCAGACGGTCGACAACGCGTGGAAGGACCACCTGCGTGCGATGGACCAGATCCGCGACGCGATCGGCTTCCGCGCCTTCAGTCAGAAGGACCCGCGCATCGAGTTCAAGAAGGAAGCGGCGCGCCTGTACGAGGAGATGCTGCAGGGCGTGCGGGACCGCGTGGCCGAGGTCGCGTTCAAGGGCCGTCTGGTGCCGCAGGTGCAGGCGCGACCGCCGGCGGCGGCTGGCGGCGAGATTCCCTCCGCGGATCCGCAACCAAGCCCCGCGCAGCAGGCGGCCATGTCCGCCGGCGAGCAGGCCGGTTCTGCGCCCGCGAGCCCCGAACCCGCGAAGCGTCCACCGCCTGCGGTGGTGGGACGGAACGAGCCCTGTCCGTGTGGCAGCGGCAAGAAGTTCAAGCACTGCCACGGTCTGAAGGAGCCGGAGGCGAAGACCTGAGGCGCTTGCCGATCGCGCCGCACCTCAGTAACCTTTCGCCCTCTCGCCTCGTTAGCTCAGTTGGTAGAGCAGCTGACTCTTAATCAGCGGGTCGTAGGTTCGAGTCCTACACGGGGCACTGCAGCGGGCCACCTTCGGGTGGCCCGTTCGCGTTTTCAGATCCACCAGCGCCCCGTGATCAGGGGCAGCAGCAGCGCAAGCACCAGAAGCGCGATCACGCCCACGATCGCCGCCCGCCGCAGGCGTTCCCGGCCGGGCGGACGCCGCAGCGCATCGGCCCCGGTGTAGCAGAAGCACTTTGGGCAGATCTCCGCGTCGTGATGCATCGCGGCGCCGCAGTCATGACAGAACACGGTCGCGCCATCCGGGTCGGCCTCGTGGCCGTACCGGCGCATGTCCTCCTCGCTCGGGCCTTCGTCGCGAACCCGCGGCATGTCCCCAGTCTACGATTGCGGAGGCCCGGAACCCGAAGCGAACCCGCAAGGAGCACGCGCATGCCACCACTCGAGAGCGTCATGAAGGCCCTTGGATCACCCATGCCAGCCTTCGATCTGCCGAACCAGAACGGCGGCGGGCGGGTGGACAGCCGCACGCTGGCGGGACACCCGGTGCTCGTGATGTTCCTCTGCAACCACTGCCCCTACGTGAAGCACGTCCGTCAGGCGCTCGCCACCCTCGGCCGCGACCTGCAGGGCAAGCCGATCCACGTGGTCGCCATCAGCAGCAACGATCACGTGGCCTATCCCGACGACGCGCCCGAGCGCATGACCGACGAGGCGCGCGAGGCGGGCTACACCTTCCCCTACTGCTTCGACGAGACCCAGGCCGTCGCGAGGGCCTTCGACGCGGCGTGCACGCCGGACTTCTTCCTGTTCGATGCGCAGCACCGGCTCGCGTATCGGGGCCGACTCGACGGCAGCCGCCCGCGAAGCACCGATCCCGTGACCGGGGCGGAGTTGCGCGCGGCGATCGAGGCCGTGCTGGCGGGCCGCGCACCCGCGGCACAGCAGCAGCCGAGCATCGGCTGCAGCATCAAGTGGCGATCCTGATCACGCCGGCGTTCAGTCCAGCGACCGCACGCGGATGTTGCGGAACCAGACCTCGTCGCCGTGGTCCTGCAGGCCGATGTGGCCGCGCGCATTCGTGGCGTACTTGGGCATCTTGCTGAACTTGCTGCGCGCCACGCGGCCCTTCCAGTCGTCGCTGCCGCGCTGGAAGTCGCAGGTCTTCACGCCGTTCAGGAAGTACTGGATGTGGCCCTTGTCGGCCACGATGCGCACCTGATTCCACTGGCCCACCGGCTTCACCGCCCCAACCGGGGCCGGATAGAGCGCGTAATCGGCACCCGCGCAGGTCAGCCGATCCTTGCCGTCGTTGTGCGTGGCGTCGTCGAGGATCTGCATCTCGGGCGCGTTCTCCCAGATGTTGTTCGTGTCCTCGGCGGCGTGATAGAAGATGCCGCTGTTGCCACCCGGCGTCACCTTCCACTCGAGTTCCAGCTCGAAGCTGCCGTACTGCTCGCGCGTGACCAGATCGCCGGCTGCGGTGTGATCACCGGCGCTCTTCAGGTGCACCAGGCAGCCGTCCCTCACGACCCACGCCGCCGGGATCGAATCCTTCCTGAAGCCGCGGAACCTGGCGAGGTCCTTGCCATCGAAGAGCGTGACCCACGCCGCGTCGGGCGCGCCGGACGAAAGCGATCCGCCCGACGCAGCCGGCGCGGATCCGCCCGTTCCCTGACAGGCGAGCAGCACGAACGCGGTGACGGCCACGTGCAAGGCGAAGGTCTTCATGCCGACATGGTGACCGCGCCTTCGTGATTGCGCAAGGCGTTGCGCGCACCGCCGGCGGTCGCCCCGAGCGCACGCGCCGCGCATCCATCGCCGCACCACAGGAGAGCGCCCAATCGCGTTGACGCCTCTGGAATTCACGACATGCGCATCTACGGTGGGTCCGGTTCGCTTCGTGCCTCTCCCGTTCCTCGCTCCTTGAAAGGACCCACACATGACCGCCTCGACGCTCCATCGCCCCGTCCTCCTTGCATGTCTCACGAGCGCCTGCATGGCGCTTCCCGTGTCCGCCGCCGTCGTTCCGATCACCAGCAACTCCGCCCTGAGCACCGAAGGCCTTGGAGCCTTCACCGGGACGCTGGATTACGTCTACGCAGGCTCCGGAAGCGGCACCTTGAACGTGACGCTCACCAACACCACCGCCGCCTCGATCGGCGGATACCTGACCGCCTTCATGTTCCGGCCGCCGCCGGAGCTCGGCACCTTCACCTGCTCACTCACCAGCTCGGACTTCGCCGGCATGACCAACATTCCGGCCGGCACCAGTGGTTCGCCCTGGAACGGAACAGGAACGTGGCTCGGTGGCGCAGGCACTGGAGGATCCTGGCTCGCGGGCGGCGCGCCGTCTGGCGGCGTGGCCGTTGGCCAGACCGGCCACTGGAGCTTCACCATCTCGGGCGCCAACGCATCGATGCTGACCTCCGACTCGTTCGTGTCGGGCGATCTGGTCTCCGACCCCTATGCGTTCATCGTCCGATTCCGCGGCATGGATGGCGTGGATGGCGGCGAGGGCTCCGACAAGGTGCCCGCGAACCAGCTGCCGGCGCCAGGTGCGGTCGCGCTGCTGGGCTTGGCTGGTCTTGTGAGCCGACGACGCTCCGCCTGATTGAGGACTCCAGCTTCTCCCCGGCGCATCAACTTCTGGTGCGCCGGGGAGGCGGGTGGTGGCGTTCACCCGCCGAACGACAGCAGGATCAACGCGACGTCGCCGAAGTCCACCACGCCGTTCAGGTCGAGATCCGCTTCGCACCCGTTGCACGGCCCGAACTCCAGCAGCGCAAGACTCACGTCACCGAAGTCCACGCGGCCGTTGCGGTCCAGGTCCCCGAACTCGACGCGCTCGCCGAGATCCGTCTGCAGCCACCAGATGCCGCGGAAGTACCCCGGCGTCGGGGGAGGATCCGGAGGCTCGGCTCCAGGCTCCACCTGAAGACAGGGCTGCCCGTTGCGCAGCGTGCGCGTGACGACCGCCATGCCAATCGTGAGCCTGTAGTCGCCGGGATCCAGCACACGATCGATGACGGCGGAACCACCGGGCAGCACCAGAGCCTCCACGATCGTGTCAAGGGGACCCTCGCATGGGCCCGCGGCCAGGACCAGCTGCGCCGGGAAGTCCGCGTGCAACTCCAGTCGAAGGGCGCGGCGCTCCTGCACCGAGAAGGTGAACGCGTCCACGTCGCGAGCGCCATCGCCGGTCACGGAACCCTTGATCGGCGTGCCCAGCGACAGCGCGTCATGGATGGGTGCGGAGCGATAGCCACAACCCTGATTCCGCCACTCGTAGCACGGCTCCGCCTCGTCGATCGCGTTGGCGGGCGGCGTGACGAGCGGCGCAGCGCCAGCGCAGGCAAGCGGAACCAGCTCGGCACACAGCTCGTCCCACACCGATGCGCAACTCGGATCCAGTCGCCGAACCAGCTCGCAGCAGGTCGCGTCCTCGCAGCCGGGCCCGCCATGCCCCTGCGCGCACGCACCGCGGCTTGGGCAGACGAGTCCTGCGCATTCCGTGCGCGCCAGCTCAACGCAGTCCGCATCCCAGGACACGTTGCAGCAATCCATGTCGAAGGTGCAGACCTTCTCGCAGCAGGGCGTGGTGAAGCAGCCGGGGCCGGCGTGCTCGGTGTTGCAGTCGCCCGCGGGCGGGCCACAGGAGGCCGTGAGGCTCACTGCCCCGGGCTCTGCCGCAACGCTTGCTCTGGGCATCGGTGGTCCAAGTTCCAGCAAGGACTCCGCCAACTCGACAGGCTCGCCACTCGCGGCCATCAGATCCACCGGCTCGACCCGGTCCAGGCTTCGCGGCGCGACAGCTGGCCCCAGATTCCGGAGCACGCGCAATCGATGATCGAAGTAGTCACACACGACAAGGTCCATCCGTCCGTCGCTGTCGACATCGACCGGCACCACATGCCGCGGGAAGACCGCGGTCAGGATCGGCACCGCGGGCGCCAGCACCAACGCACCTCCGGGCGGCGTGAGGTTCTCCAGCACGCTCACGCGACCGTCGGAAACACTCATGGACATCACATCCAGGTCACCATCGCCATCGAGATCCGCTGCGTCGGCGTTCCAGGCCGTCCCATTCAGCACGCCGGGAAAGCTCCGGGCCTGCACACTGCTTCCATCGGCGGCAAACGACCACACATAAACGGGGTTGTTGCGGCTGCCATTGATCGCCGTGGTGAGCAGCTCGGGCGCACCATCGCCATCCAGATCCGCCGACGAGGCCAGCGCCACGCCGATCACGCCACCATCGTCGGGCAACGACCATGCCCGCTCGCCCGCGAAGCCGGCGCCCCGTGCGCGGCGCAGGTTCAGGCGGCTCGCACCACCGGCGAAATCCATGATCTCCTGCACGCCATCCCCATCCAGGTCGTGCGGAAAGACCACGCTTGGCGAGGCGGTGCCGAGCGTCCACCGATTCAGGCGCGCGCTCGCTTGCACCACGAAGGTCCGCGCACCGAGATTCCGCAGCCACGTGATCCCGCCTGAATTCGCGTTGGCAAGCAGCAGGTCCAACTGCCCGTCACCGTCGATATCGGTCGCCCGCACGCATCGCGTCTCGCGCTCCAGCGCGATGCGCTGCGGCGCGTCGAACGTGCCTGCCGTGTTCCACAGGATCACCACACCGCCCGGCTGCGCGCGCGCAGCGTGCGCCACGTCCATGTCGCCATCGCCGTCCAGATCCACCGCCTCGGCCCAATCCGTCTGAACGCCGACCGCGATCGTTCCCTCGAGCGCAAATCCGCCCGGCTGCCCCCGCACCACCGCCACGAGTCCACTGGCATTGCGTCCTGGCACCACCAGGTCCAGCTGGCCATCACCGTTGAAATCCGCCAACGCGGGTCGTGTCGGAAAGTGCCGATCGGGCAATGCCACATCCACGGGGGCCGCGAAATTCGGCACCCCCGCAAGCGCCACCGCGATCAGAGAAGCGGTCAGATCCACAGCTTCAATCTAGTCCCGTGGCGGCTCAGATCCACGCCGAACCGTCGCTTTTGCACCGGCGGCCCTGCCCCGCGATGGGGCGAAGCCTGCTGAATATGGGGTAGTGGACCGTACTGGACTCGAACCAGTGACCTTCTCCGTGTCATGGAGACGCGCTAGCCAACTGCGCCAACGGTCCAAGGCCGGAGAGTGTAGCGGATTCCGCCCAAGCGCCGACGAAGGATTCCGGAGGATCCACCCGTCATGCCCACCCCCACCATCCCCACCCGCCGCGTGCTGATTCCGACCGCGCTGGTCTCGGCCGCCTTCGCGGCAATGCTCCTCGCCGCCAGACCTGCCCCAACTGCCATGCAGGACCCCCGCGGCAAGGTGGTCTCGATCGCCAGCGAGAGCACCCCGTATGGCATGAGCCTGTTCCGACTGTGGAGCAACGGCGACATGGAGGTCATGGTGCTCGGCCAGAACAACACCTGGAGCGACTGGAGCGCTGTGGCTCCGGGCAAGAGTGGCTACGCACCAGGCACGAAGACGGGCGACTGACCCCTACACTTGCGCGCATGCAGCCCCTGCCACCGCTGGTACCCGGCGAGCTCGCCGACGGCGACTTTCTCAAGCTGATCGGCAGGCCGGATCCCGTCATCCTTGACATCGGCTGCAACGACGGCGCCGAGATCGACCGCTTCCTGAAGATGTTCCCGAAGTGCCAGGTGCATGCGTTCGAGCCTGATCCACGCCCGCGTGCCCGCTTCAAGAAGCACATCCGCGACAAGCGCGTGAAGCTGTGGCCGCTGGCGATCAGCGCGCAGGATGGCGAGGCCGAGTTCCACCTCAGCAGCGCCGATCAGGCTCCGACGGGGGTGCAGATGCCCGAGGGCGGAGAGTGGGACCTGTCAGGCTCGCTGCGAAAGCCCGCGAAGCACCTGGACTTCCACCCGTGGGTCAAGTTCGACAAGACCATGAAGGTCGAGACCATGCGACTCGACACCTTCACGCAGCGCAACAGGATCACGCGCATCGACTTCATCTGGGCCGACGTGCAGGGTGCCGAGGCGGACCTGATCGCGGGCGCCACGGAATCCCTGAAGTTCACGCGCTACGTCTACACCGAGTACAACGAGAACGAGATGTATCAGGGCCAGGTCGGCCTGCGAAAGCTGATCGAGCTGCTGCCGGAGTTCGAGGTCGTTGTGCGCTTCCCGGACGACGTGCTGCTGCGAAACCGGTCGTTCCGCTGATGACCTCTCGGCAGACCCCCTACTCTTCAGCCATGGCTTCGGATTCGAGTCTTGGCGCGGCAGGCCCGGCGATCCGGTCGCCCATGCTCAGCGTCGTCGTTCCGATGAAGGACGAGGAAGCCTCGGTGGATGTCTTCCTGCAGACCATCGTGCCGGTGCTGCGCGGGGTCGCTGGCGAGCGGTTCGAGATCGTCGCGGTGAACGACGGCAGCCAGGACCGCACGCTCGAGGTCCTGCTCGCGTGGCGCGAGCGACTGCCGCAACTGCGCCTGATCGACCTGTCGCGCAATTTCGGCAAGGAGGCGGCCCTGACCGCCGGCCTGCAGCACGCGTGCGGCGAGGCCGTGATACCGATGGACGTGGACCTGCAGGATCCGCCCGAGCTGATTCCCGGGATGGTCGAGCGCTGGCGCTCCGGATTCGAGGTGGTCAACGCGCGGCGCGTGCTCCGCGAGGGCGACACGCCGATGAAGCGCCTCACCGCCGCGGGCTTCTACGCACTCATGCACCGACTGTCGGAGATCCCGATTCCCGTGAACGTGGGCGACTTTCGGCTGATGGACGCGGCGGTGGTTCGAGCGCTCCTCACCCTGCCCGAACGCACGCGGTTCAACAAGGGCATCTTCGCCTGGGTGGGGTTCCGCCAGACCTTCCTGGACTACGAGCGGCCCGGACGTCGCGAGGGAGGTTCGGCGTGGACCGCGCGGTCGCTCTGGCGTCTGGCGATCGACGGAATCACCTGTTTCAGCTCGTTGCCGCTGCGCGCCTGCAGCCTTCTGGGCGTGCTCATGGGTCTTGGAGCCTTCGCCTACGCGGCGTTCGTGATCGCCTCCACGCTCTGGTTCGGACGCGACGTTCCAGGCTATGCCTCGTTGATCGTGGTCATGCTGGTGTGCAGCGCGCTCATCATGATGAGCATCGGGGTGCTTGGCGAGTACCTGGCGCGCGTCTTCGTGGAGGTGAAGGGACGGCCGCTCTACATCATCCGACGCTCGTGGCCTGCGAAGGACGCGCAGGAGTGATGCATTCCCACGCGTCGAAGTCCTGCCGGGCGCCGCTCGCCTGGGCGCTCGCGCTGTTCGTTCTCACCTCGATCGCGGGTCTGGGCGTTCGCCCGCTCGCCGTGCCTGACGAGGCTCGCTATGGGGCGATCGCCAGCGAGATGGTGGAGCGACAGGACTGGATCGCCCTGCGGCTGGGTGGCTTCCATTGGCTTGAGAAGCCACCGCTGGCGATCTGGGGCATTGCGGCATGCACCACGGCTCTGGGAGAGAACGCCTTCGCGATCCGACTGCCGAGCGTGCTCGGCATGCTGCTGGGCGCGCTCGCGGCAGGCTGGGTGGCAGCGCGCGCCACACGCAAGCCGGAACTCCTCGCGGCCACGATCGCGGTGCAGGCCACGATGGTCGGCCCGCTCATCTTCGGCACCGTCGCGATCACCGACGGCGCGTTCGCCGGCATGCTCTCCCTCACGATGGCGGCGTGGTTCGGCGCATGTGCAACGCGCGGCAGCCGCCGCATCGGCTGGCTGGTCACCGCCGGCGTCGCGGCTGGCCTTGCGTTCCTCTGCAAGGGATTCCTCGCCTTCGCAATCCCGGCGGCCGTGGGTGCCGCGCACCTGCTCTGGCAACGAAGGTGGCGCGAACTTCTCGTGCTGCCTTGGATCCCGATCGTGTTCGCAGGTCTGGTCGTGACGCCGTGGGCGATCGCGATCCATCAGCGCGAACCTCGCTTCTGGCAGTTCTTCATCGAGTACGTGCACCTGAAGCGGGCGCTGCGACCGGACGGGATCCACCATCCCGAGCCCTGGTGGCTCTATCTGGCGATCCTTCCGCCGCTGGGACTGTTCTGGTCGCTCCTCTGGCCCAAGGCCGCTGTCGCGCTGCGTTCGGCCGGCGCGGCAACCGACGGCATCCGCTTCTGCATCGCATGGCTGGTCTTGCCACTGGTGATCCTGTCGGCCAGTTCCGGCAAGTTGCCAACCTACACCCTGCCGCTCTTCCCGCCGCTTTCGGCGCTGATCGCGATCGGGCTCATGCGCGCGCACGAGCAAGGTCGGATCACGGTCGGCATCCCCGAGCGCGTCGCGCGCGGCCTCCTGATGCTTGCCGCGCTGGCCGCCCTGACGCTCGCGGTCACCGGCACGAAACCCACGCCGATCCCGGAACTCTGGAACAACGCCCCCGCCGCGCGGTGGATCGTCGTGTCGGTCGCGCTGGCGGCCTGGGCGTGGGTCGATCGTTGGAGCTGGAGCGCGCGCGACTCCTCAGGCTGGCTGCTGCGGACCGCGGCGGCACCGGCCCTTGCCCTTGCATGCGTGCCCTGGCTGTTCCCCGACGCGATCGTGCGCGGCACGCGCAATCCCTGGGCACTGCTCAGTCAGGCGCACGCGCAGCTCGCGTCCGCGGACTGCGTGATCTCGACTTCCCCGCTTGCGCACGCGGCGATCTGGAGCACGCGGCGTCGCGACATCCTGGTCACGGGATGGCCTGGCGAGTTCGACGGCGGCATGCAGCCCAACGAGGACATGGTGCGACTCATTCCCACGGACGCCCTGGCGCGCACGATCGAGCGGCGCCTGTCCCAGGCACCCGGCACGAGCGTCGCCCTGCTGACCCCCTCGATCGACGGCACCACCGACGCCGTGAAGGAACTGCCGGCGCCAACCCAGCGCATCGAGCATGACGGCGTGACGGTCCTGGTCTGGACCGCCCCCTGATTCAGCAGAACGTCTTCAGCGCGCGATCGATCCGCGCCAGGCTGCTCTCGCGCCCCAGGATCGCCAGCGTGTCGAAGATCGGCGGGCTCACCGTGCCGCCGCTCACCGCCACCCGAAGGGGCTGCGCCACCTTCCCCAGCTGCCCGCCGGCGTTCGCGTCGGCGTAGGGCTTGATCGCGGCCTCGAGCGCCACCGCGTCCCACGTCTTGACCTCGGCCAGCAGCGGGCGCAGCGCCCTCAGGTGCGCCACGCCGCTCGGCTCGCCCGCCTTCAGGTTCTTCTCGGCGGCCTTGGCGTCGTAGGCGAAGGCCTCGTCCCCGAGCACCAGGAAGCGGTTGCCGCGGAACATGTCGTCCAGGGTCTTCGAGCGCTCGTGGCTGGCGCCTGCCAGCGCCTCGAACTGCGCGGACGTGAGCTTGCGCATGAACTCGGGATGGAACACCTCGCCATGTGCGCGCGCCAGCGCCACGAAGCGCTCGCGCGCCATGCCGGTGATCGCGTCGCAGTTGAAGCTCAGCAGCTTCACGCGGTCGAACTTGGCGGGCGTCTTCACCACGCGCGACAGGTCGAAGGCATCCTTCAGGAACGCGTTGTCGAACTTCTCGCGGTTCTCGCCCGGGCTCCAGCCGTTCAGCGCCAGGAAGTTGCACACCACCTCGGGCAGGTAGCCGCTGCGGCGGAAGTCGTCCACGTTGATCTCGGGCAGCTGCACGTCAAGCGCTGCGGCCAGACGGTTCGCCTCCTCGTAGTCGAGCTGCGTGTTCTTGTCGGCCAGCCACGCCTTCCAGCGCTCGGCGCCCACGGTGCCCGCGGGCGGCTCGGCCAGCTTCCGCTCGGTGACGGTCTTGCGAAGCACCTTGTCCTTGTCGCGCTTGCTCATCTTGCTGCCGTCGGGATTGAAGATGAGCGGCAGGTGTCCGTAGGTCGGCCGGCGGAATCCCAGAGCGTCCTGCAGCACCATGTGCTTGGCGGTGTTGTTGAAGTGCTCCTGCGCGCGAAGCACATGCGTCACGCCCATCAGTTCGTCGTCAACCACCACCGCGAAGTGATAGGTCGGAAAGCCGTCCGCCTTGCGGATCACGAAGTCGTCCACCTCGCCAGCGGGCAGCGTCGCCTCGCCCAGGATCTCGTCCTTGATGGTGATCGGACCGACCGGCGTGCGGAAGCGGATCACGGACGGTCTGCCCTCGGCGAGCAACTTCTCCACCTCGGCCCTTGGTCGCGCGATGCTCTCGCTTCCGTCGTATCGATAGGCCACGCCCGCCGCCTTGGCGGCCGCGCGCTTCTTCTCGAGTTCCTCTGCGGTGTCGAAGGCGTGGTAGGCCTTGCCCGCGTCGACCAGCTGCTTCAGGTGGCGGTTGTAGGTGTCCACGCGCTCGCTCTGGAAGTACGGACCGTTCGGCCCGCCGCCGCAGCCCTCGAAGGCGGGACCCTCGTCCCAGTCGATGCCGAGCCACTTCAGGTCCTTCAGGAAACCGAGGCTTGCCGCGTCGCTGGAACGCTTCTGGTCGGTGTCCTCGATGCGCAGCAGGAACTTGCCACCGCGTCCCTTGGCGTAGGCCCAGCAGAAGAGGGCTGTGCGCGCACCGCCCACATGCAGGTGGCCGCTCGGCGAGGGGGCGAATCGGGTCACGATGGTTCCGGCGGTGGACATGGGCGGAAAGGCTAGCGGCCCTTGCGGTCGTGGCGCGCCACGGGCAGGATGCCGGGATGGGCACCCTGCTGGGCATCCTGAGTGACAGCCACAGCCAGGTCGAGCGCACGCGTCGCGCGATCGAACTGCTCCAGCAGGCGGGTGCCACCGAGTTCATCCATTGCGGCGATGTGGAAATCGAGCAGGTGCTTGACCTGTTCGCGGGCCTTCCCGCGCACGTGACCTTCGGCAACTGTGATCCTTCCGGCGCGCTCGGCCGCTACGCCGCGTCCATCGACCTTGATGCGCAGCACCCAAGCGGCGAAGTGACCATGGATGGCCGCCGCGTGGCGTTCACGCACGGCAACAACGCGCGACTCGTCACGCGGATCCTCGCCGACCGCCCGGACTTCCTGCTGCACGGCCACACCCACGAGCGGCGGGACGACATGGTGCACGGCGTCCGCGTGATCAACCCGGGCGCCCTGCACCGTGCGCGTCCTTGCACGGTGGCGCTGCTTGAGCCGGCGTCCGGCGCGCTTCGCTGGCTCGAAGTGACCTGATCGCCCCCGAATCCCGCGAACCCGCGCCGTCGAAGCCTTCGGCATGCCCCTGCTTCTGGCGCAGTTCGCGGTCAGCTGCTTCCTGGCCGGCCTCATCTGGACGATTCAGGTCGTGCACTACCCCCTGATGTCCCGGGTCGGCGCCGAGAACTTCGCCGCATACGAGCGCCTGCACTCGAGCTGGATCACGCCACTGGTGGGCCCCATGATGCTGATCGAGGCTGCGCTGGCCGGGCTTCTGCTGGTGCAGCGACCCTCGGCCGTGCCCACCTGGACCGCGTGGGCCGGCGCCGGTCTTGTGGGGCTGCTCTGGGGCGTGACGTTCCTCGTCAGCGTGCCCTGCCACGCCCAGCTGTCACAGGGCTTCGACGCGTCGGTGCACGCGCGACTCGTGGACACCAACTGGATCCGCACGATCGCCTGGACCGCGCGGTCGGGACTTGCGGCCTGGATGGTGTGGTGCGCGTGGACTGCTGGAAAAAACTGAATCCAAACCGTCGCGGTGGTTGAGGCTCATCTGCCCCCGCGGTACGGTGCTCGGAATGAGCTGGGTGAAGGTCCCCATCCCGACGCGCCGCAAGAACCGGCGCATGCCGAACCTGAACCTGCCTCCAGGCACGTTGCAGGTCGAGCCCGGCTCGGCCAAGCCCGTGATGACGGCGTTCGGCTTCTCGCCCAGCGGATTCGAGGAAGTCACGATCGGCCAGCCCGAGGAGGTTCGCGAGCTGCTCGCGAAGTGGCCGGTGGTCTGGCTGAACATCGACGGCTTCGGCGACGAGGCGATCCTGCGCAAGGTGCAGGAGATCTTCGGCATCCACCCGCTGGCCATGGAGGACGTGACCGACACGACCCAACGAGCCAAGGTCGAGAGCTACGGGGACAGCACCTTCCTGGTGGTCCCGATGCCGCAGACGCATCGCGATGGCGTGCGCTTCGAGAGCGAGCAACTGAGCCTCTACCTGACGGATCGTGCCGTCGTCAGCTTTCAGGCCACCGCCCCGGGCGACTGCCTGAGCGTGATCCGCGAGCGCATCCGCACCGGCCGCGGCCGCGTGCGCTCGAGCAACACGGCGTATCTGGCCTATGCGCTCATCGACACGGTGATCGACGCCTACTTCCCGCTCGTCAGCGACATGGGCGATCGCCTCGAGGAACTCGAGGAACGCATCGTCCACGACGTGGACGTGGCGCAGATCCATGACATCCGCGCGATCAAGGTGGACCTGATGCGCATCCGTCGCGCCGTGTGGCCCATGCGCGACGCCGTGGCGGCGATGAACGGACTCGATCGCGTCTACGGCGCCGAACTGCGCCCCTACCTGCGCGACGCGCAGGACCACGTCGCGCGCCTCATGGACCTGCTCGAGACCGATCGCTTCATGGCCAGCGACCTGATGGAGATCTACCTCACCGCGACCAGCAATCGCCTGGGCGAGGTGAACAAGTTCCTCACCATCATCGCGACGATCTTCATCCCTCTGGGATTCATCGCCAGCGTCTACGGCATGAACTTCGATCCCAAGGGCAGCCCCTGGAACATGCCCGAACTGGAGTGGCGCCTCGGCTACCCCTTCGCGCTGGGCCTGATGCTGTGCACCGCCCTCGGATTCCTTGGCTACTTCTGGTGGAAGGGCTGGCTGGGAGGCGAAGCGTTCGGCACGGGCCGACATGGCAAGCGCCACGCGCGCGGCCGACGCGACGGCTGAGCCCCCGCGCGGGAGCCCCGCGGAATGCCCCTTGGAATCAGCGACTTTTCCCGTTCCGAAGCCATCCGGGGCCACGCTATGCTCGCCGGATCCGTGCCCGCTCGCTGGGCTCGGGGCGCACCCCAAATCGAAGGAACGACAAGGCCATGTCGCGGACCAGCCAGGAGAAGAGCGTGAACGGAAGCACCCAGACCCGAGCCAGTGACGTGTACGGCACACTGATCTTCAGCGGCGACACCATGCTGAAGCGCCTGCCAAGTGACGTGTATGCCAGCCTGCAGAAGACCATCCAGGACGGTCGCACGCTCGACCCCGCCGTGGCGAACACCGTCGCGGTGGCCATGAAGGACTGGGCCATCGAGAACGGCGCCACGCACTACTGCCACTGGT
>JBMOGS010000043.1:0-21109 GCA_049318245.1 Phycisphaerales bacterium
AGCAAACCTTTTGCGCAAGTTCGGTCTTGCGGAGGCGGCTGGCCGACGGTTTAGCGACGGGTCATGCCAAATTGGGCCACAAAGGCCGATGTGCCTGTGAAATTGGCCACGGGATGTTTGCTTCTATGGCCACCCGGGTGCATCCTTGCGTTGCCGGGGGATCCGGCAGAAAGGTTTGGACAACATGAAGCAGATCAGTACGGGTGCGGGCCTTGTGGCCCTTTCGGTTGGCATGGTTGCCACCGCGTTCATCGTCAGCCAGCGTGGCGGCAGCGAGGCCTTCGCGCAGGGAACCGGAACAGAGCGGCGGATCGTGAGTGCCGGACTGGCCCCAAGCAATGGCTGGCTTGTTGCCTATCGAATCTGGTCGGACAACGCCGTTGACCTCCGCACCCTTGGGTTTGCATATGAAAGCAGTACTGCGGGAAATGGATTTGCTCGATGGCCGCAGTGGAATTGGTTCGCCGCCGACAACGGAACCTCCGGCTTCCGCCCGCTCACCGATGTGGACATGAGCGGCGAAGTGGACGGCGGCGACATTTCGCAGGTGCTGATGGACTTCAACACCAGTTCCGATGACCTGCCTCCGCCGCCCATCGACTGCACGATCAACGCGCCGCGCTGATTGCCAATCCTCAAATCTCAAAGGAGCCAACCATGAAGCAATTCAGCACTGGTACGGGCATCGCAATTCTTGGAGTTTGCATCCTCGCGGCGACCGTTGTCGCCACGCACCGCGGCGGCAGCGAGGCGTTCGCGCAGGTCACGGGTGGCGAGCGGCGGATCGTCTACACCAACCTGATGAATGTGAACGGGTTGGTTTGCGCCTATCGGATTTGGTCTGACAATTCGATCGATTGGCGCGGCATCGGTGCCTTCCGACTTGGGAACACTACCTGCTACGCCCCCAATGGGCAGAGCATTATGTGGCAGTCATACATCTGGGATAGCGCGCAGAATCCTCCGTCTCAATGCCCAAACGACGATCCCGGCACTGGCTGGCGCACCATCGACAACGGAACCTCCGGCTTCCGCCCGCTCACCGATGTGGACATGAGCGGCGAAGTGGACGGCGGCGACATTTCGCAGGTGCTGCTCGACATGAACACCACCTCCGAAGACTTCCCGCCACCGCCCATCGATTGCACGATCAACGCGCCGCGCTGATCCCTTGGCCTAGCCAAACCTTCGCCCTGTCCGGCTTCTGCTGGCAGGGCGTTTCATTTCCGGCTCGGCCCTCGCGCGCGCGGGCGATGCGTAAAGCCAACGCCCTTTTATGTACCTCAATTTCCGGCCCGCCCGCCTGATCCTCGCGCGCGTACTTCGCAGCAGATCCCTCGCGCGCGCGCGATGCGTAGGAATAATTGCCTCCCGAAATTGCCCGGGTAATTACCTCGCGCTGGGGATAATTACCCGCGCCTAGGGCAGACCCCACCCCGACCCCTCATCGAAGAGTCCGATTTCGTTCGTCCTGCGACCGCCCGCCGCGCGCTGGGCGCGGCTCAATCGGGCCGCTGTCATTGCGCCCAAGAGTAACCCTGCGACGGCTCGCTTCGCTTCGTGGTGGCCTTGTTCTTGGTGGCATTGTTGAGTTTCGACACCAGCAGGCAGGCCGCGTTTCTGCCGACTCCCGCCTTCATCATGCGCTTCGTGTCCTCAATCGCCCTCCGAATGACATCCGGGTTGCGTTCGTGCTGTTCAGCCAGAGAGCGCGCCACCCTTTCGGTTACGCCTAACTCGCGCAATTGCTCCGCCCATTCTTGAATGCGGTTCTCTCGCGCCGCCTCTTGCTGTCGTTCCCGCTCCTGCTGCTCGATTTCCTCCAACGAAATCTCGCCATCATTTTCGCGGCGCCTTTCCTCCAATGCGCGCCAATCTGGATACATGAATTCCCGCAGGATGCATTGCATCGATGCCAAGCGTTGGCCGCTCGTCGCCGCATCCGGCAATGTCCAATCGTCGCTCACCAGCAAGTTCCAAATATCGCCCATCCGCAGCCCGTACCTGTCGCTGGCGGTCGTTGATCGCTGCACCTGCTCCACGCCTGCGCGGATGCTGCGACCGCTGGCGGCTATGGCATCCCAACGGACGGGATCACGAAACGCCTCCTCGATCACCTTCCGCTCGTCGGCGGTGAATTGAAGCGCGGCCATCTGCCGCTCTGCTTCACCCTCCACCGGACAGTCCGGTTCGGGTTCCGCTGCTTCGGTCGGTTGGCTCGGCTTCACTTCCACCGGGCAGGTCGGTTCGGCTGGATCGGATGCCTGCTCTGTCTCTCCCGCGCAGCAATCCAACCCAACCCAATCCGGTCGGTCGATGCCGTCCGTTTCGGGCGATGCTGTTGGGTTGGGTTGGTTTGTTTTATTGGAAGGGTTGTAGTGAAAGGGTTGTATAGGATGCGCAACATCTTGCGGATTCGTTGCGCACGATCTTGCGCATTCGTTCCCCTGATCTTGCGCATTCGTTTTTCCGGTATCTGCCGTCAACAGGGTGGCTTGCGACCGATTGTCCGAATCCGCCAACGGGCGGTATAGGCCCACCGTCACGCCCGCCATCTGCCTTATCACGGCGATCACATCAGCGTGCATCTGATCGGCCATTCGGCTCACCATTCGCTTGGTGTGGCTGGCCATTAGGTCGCATGCGGTTAGCAGCGTTGCCCTCCCGTTCCCGTTTTTACAAGCCGAAACAAACCGGTTGGATGGCACGATCAGGTGCGTTTCGGCTTGCATGTTCAATCCGGTGCGTTCGCCGGGCTTCCCGCCGCTACGGCGATGTCGCTTGATTAGTCCAAGGCTGGTCAGTTCCTCAAAGCACAAATCGATCTTCCGGCGGCTGCAATTCATGCGGCGGGTCAAAGCCTTGGCCTGCTTCGCTACAGGGTCATCCTGCTTCGGCTCAACGCGCGGCCACACTCGGAATACCGTGCTGCCGTCCTCGGTCACCCAGCACCGCAGGCGGCCATTGTGGGAACCTGTGCCAGCGTGCGTCCAAAGTTCCTCCATCAGGCGGTAGGCGCGGTCACTCACGCGCAACAATCGCGCGAGCGAGAACCATCGATCTCGGCACTCCCACTTCTCAACCGCACGGGTCTGCGCGGAACTTCCCGCTACCTCGCGGCTCCGCCGCTGTGGTACGCTTTGCATAGCAAATGACCTCTGCCGCGCTTGTAACGCGGCGCAAATGACCTCTGACGCAGCCGCCTTGCAGGGCGGCTTCGTCGTTTTTGTGTCTCATGCATGCGGCTGGGGCACTGCCCGCTTGCCTGCATGCGAGTTGTGTTCAGTCACGCCACTTCGCCGCGTTTGTGACGCTGATCGAGCATGCGGCTCATCCGCGCGGCCGCTGCCTCGCCTCGACTTTCAATACTGCCGCGATTGCGTTGTTCATCCGCTGCCAACATTGCGCGAATGGCTGCCTCCGTCGCGTAGAGGCGACCACCGATGCGGCGGGACGCAAGTCGCCCTTTGAGATGCCAACGCCACAGTGCTGAGCGGCTCGGCTTGTGCCCGGCTAGTTCACTTATGCGACGTGCGATTGCGGCCATTCCAAGCAGTTGCTCGGGGGCCCCATGCGTATCTGATAAAGCCATCTGCCAATCCCTTGGGTTCGACCCATGACATAGTGCGTCCCGCTTTTGATCGCGGGGGTCGCTCCTGAAATGAGCCTCGGCAATCCATCTACATGGATGGCCCATTGCGGCTTACGAGGCCGCTGCGGGATGTGCAGTCAGTCCGAGTAACTCCGACAATTCGATCTTACCACACTAACCGGTTGATTCGCGGTGGAAAATAGAAAATCCGACTGAAGGCCCGTGAAAAAACCACGTGCCATCGCGATCGAGCACAACAACATCGCCTGAGTGCTCGGTAGGTACCTGTCCAATTCCTCGAAGGCAGTACCACCCGTGAGCAAGCGCGCCGTGCGCCATGAATGGTCGTGAGTGGAATAACTCTGGAAGTTTTCCCGTGACGATCCGTTGCCTACTTACCCGAATGCCGCGAAGCGGGGCTGAGTCTGAGGCGTCGGGTACGAACGCAGCGTGTGCCCACTCTGCGGAATCCGTTGCTTCGACCAATTGCCATTTGCCGTTGCCCCTTTTGTCCCACTGTGCTTGAGCATCTGCGTGCGACATAGGAGCGATCGGCCTTCTACGCCAGCGGCGATTGGAAAGAGACTTGCGGAACAAAAATCCGTCGCTGGAAATTTCGTAGCGGTCGTCTGCCAAAAACGGAATCGGGCGGATTTCGCGAGTGCCCATCATGCCACCTCCTCACGTGGTTTGATCTCTATGGACTTGGCGGCATGTGTGGCGAGCACAAGGCGATCCCGACTGTACCGCTGGATGATCGTGCTTCGGGGAGTATGGCCGAGCAGTGCTGCCGCTGCGGCTTCGGAACCCGTCCGGGCGAGCGCCGTGGTGGCTGCAAGGTGTCGAAGGCCGTATGGGCTCCAGTTGGCGCAGCCAGTGGCCGCGATGGCTCGGCGAACGGCCAGCAGCAGCGCGTTCGAGGTGAACGGTCGGCCTCGTGTGTGCGCGAACACGAAGTCCTCGCCGCAGCCCAGCCGCATGCCTCCGCCGATCGCCGCCAGCGCATCGGCGTTCAACGGCACGCAGCGATCAATGCCGTGGCAGGCGGTCTTGTGCATCGATGGCACGAAGTGCGGCAGATCGCCCGACAGTCGAAACTCACTCCACTTTGCCCGGCAGGCTTCGCCCGGGCGGCAGCCAGTAGCCCGCAGAAAGCGAACGAGGGCAGCCGCTCCCGTTTGGCCGTTCGCATCCAGCCAGCGCAGGACGGCTTCTACGGCCTCAGGCTCCGCCGCTCGCCGTGGGGCAGACTCGGGGGCCGCACCGAAGCGGAGGCCATCTACGGCCTTCAGCGCCTCCAGCCGATCGCCCGGCACCAGTTCCTCAGCCACACCCCAACGGATGCAACGCCGGATCGTGTTCATCATGCGGTTGGTGTACTGGCGCGAGCGCCCGTCACGCACCATGCGGTCACGGATCGCTTTGAATGCTCTCGGCCCGAATTCACTCACAGTGGCCGTCGCGTGCTGGCAGATCAGTTCCTTCGAGGCGTAGCCCGCCTCATAGGTTCGCTGGTGCCGGGGCCCGAAGCGCTCACGCTCGGCCAAGTACCACCGCTCAGTCAGTTCTGCGATCGTGAACGCTGCAACGGCGCTTCGGGAGCGTGAACGCCTCTCCGGCGGCTTTCCCTTCAAGTGCGACGCGATCGCTGCGTGATAGGCCTGCCACGACTCAGGCGAGTGGGCACGCCCGAGATAGTGCATGCGGCCACCGATGTAGACGTAGGCAAGATTCTTGGTCTTGTGAACGCGGTAGGCGGGCATCTGGCGCATTGCTGCCTTTCCGAAGTCTGTACCGCAGTACAGACTTCCGAGCGGAGCCGCGCCGAGCAACACGCTCGGGTTAGGGCCATAAGTGCGAGGGCCCTAAGGCATTCGAGTGAAAGCGGGTGAAGGGACTTGAACCCTCGACATTCACGTTGGCAACGTGACGCTCTACCACTGAGCTACACCCGCAAGGGTGCCCCGAAATCGGGGAGGGGGATTATACAGGGTCCCCCGTACCCGGCAACGCCCCCGCCTTCATCGGCCCGGCGACGGGGTGCCTTGAACCACATCCACGAAACGGAAGGCCCTGCCGTCAAAAAGGCCTCGATCCCCGATTTTCAGCGCTGGAATCACCAGGAGCGCCATGAAGCTGAGCGTCATGAAGGGCGCCTGCAGCGGAGAGCCCATGGCCCTCACGCGCGCGGACATCGTCTCGTAGGCGTCGGCGACGATCTCGAAGGGCTTGGTGCTCATGAGCCCCGCGATCGACAGTCCGCGGATGTGCACGCCCTCCCCGTCTCGCACGGCCACGCCTCCACGTCGCTCGAACACGGCGTTCACCACCTCCGCGATGGCCTGCCGTGATCCCCCCACCGCCACCACGTTGTGGCAGTCATGCGCCACGCTGCTCGCGATGGCGCCCTGCCCGATGCCGAAGCCATGGATGAACGCGACCGCAGGCGGCGCATCCGAGTACCGGTTCACCACGGCGATCAGCAGGACATCCCGCTCGACATCGGGCTCGACCACGCCGTGCCGAACCTGCAGCGTGGCCTGGGACTCGGCCGTCACGAGTTCGCCGTCCGTGGGCTCGATCACGCGAACACGCTCCTGCGCTGCCATGGAGCGGATCGCGAAGTCTTCGGCCTTGAAGCGCGCCGCACGGAAGGCATTCGGATTCTCGACGGGCAGGTGCTCCCAGCTTGAGCGGCCGTCCTGCGCCACGCACGCACCGCGAATCCACGTTCGGCGCACACGGAAGCCGACAAGGTCCTCCACGAGAACCATGTCGGCGGAATCCCCGCCTCGCAGCAATCCGCATCCAAGACCGTAGTGCCGCACCGGATTCACGCAGGCGGCGCGCATGGCATCGAACACGTCCACGCCCTTGGCCACCGCGCGCGCCACGAGCCGATTGATGTGGCCCACCTTCAGGACGTCAGGGTGCGCGTCGTCGGTGCAGAACATGCACTGCGCGGGCCTCTCCTTGAGCAAGGGCCACAGGGCCTCGAAGTTGCGCGCGGCGGACCCTTCACGGATCAGTACATGCATGCCCAGCTCGGCCTTGCCGCGCGCCTCATCCAGGGCGACACACTCGTGGTCGGTGCTCATGCCCGCGGCCGCATAGGCCCGCGCCTGCTCGCCCATCAGCTGCGGCGCGTGACCGTCGATCGGCTTGCCCACCGCCTTCGCCGCCGCGATCTTCGCCATCACCTCGGGGTCACGATGCAGCACGCCCGGCCAGTTCATCATCTCGCTGAGGTAGCCGATGCGCGGATCGGCGAGCATGTGCGCAACGGCCTTCGCGTCGAGCGTGGCCCCGGCCGTCTCGAACCCCGTGGCCGGCACGCAGGAGGGACACCCGAACAGGAAGTGGAAGTTGCGCCGCGCGCCGTCGCGCAGCATGAACTCCACGCCCGCCTCACCCAGCACGTTGGCGATCTCGTGCGGGTCGCTCACCGTGCCGACGGTGCCATGCGTCACCACCACGCGCGCGAACTCGCTCGGCGGCATCATGCTGCTCTCGACATGCACGTGCGCGTCGACGAACCCCGGCATGAGGAAGCCGGGGTCGACGGGCCCGCTGCAGGGTGTGATCGACTCGATCCGACCATCGCGCACATGCACCTCGCAGGGCCGCACGCTTCGTGCGTGCAGATCCACGACATGATGGCGCAGCACGAAGTCCGGCATGTCGGCAATGTAGGTTGGATCGCCCCGGACCGTGCCACTACCCTGCGGGTTCGATGCGCACGCTGGAGATCCCGATCGACTCAATCGCAGCCGCGGAACTTGCCGGATCCCACGCCGATCGACTTGAGGTCTGCAGCGATCTTGCCTCCGAGGGATGGTCGCCGGATCCCTGGCTGGTGCGGGAAGTCCGGGCGCGCACGCGCGCGGATGTCGTGGCGATGATTCGCCCTCGGGTCAGCGGCGCGATGGCGAGCCTCGGCGCCGAAGCCTTCCGATGCACCCCCGCGATCCTGGACATCTGCCTTCGGGAGATCGATGCCCTTGCACGCGCTGGAGCGCACGGCGTGGCGATCGGGCCGCTTGCCGGAACGCGGGGCATCGACCACGCCGCCTGCGCACGCATGATCGACGTGGCCCGCACGCGTGGGCTCGAGGTGTCGTTCCTTCGGACCTTCGACCTGCTGGCGGACCGCGCCCAGGCCGCACGCGACGTGTGCGAGCTTGGTTTCGACCGCCTGCTGACGGCGGGCGTGCCTGGCTGGGACGCCTCCGCGTATCCACTGACCGAACGACTCGCAGGCGTGGCCGACACGATCTCCATCGCGCGCGCCGCCTGCGCGCGACGTGGGCGCCCCCCCCTTCAGGTGATGCCGTGCGGTGGCGTGCGCGCCTCGAACGCGGCGGCCTGGCTGCAGGTCACACCCCACCTGCACGCGTCGTGTCGTCGCGGCTCCTGGCTGGACGCGGCGGAGGTGCGCGCCCTGCGAGCGGCGATCGGCCCACGCGCCGTCTGACTCAGCCCTCGCCCTTCACGCGCTTGGCGCGCTCGATGTCACCATCGATCCGCAGCGCGGCACTCGAGGCATGCAACGCGTTGCGCGACCCGTCGGCCAGCGCATAGGTGAAGCCCTGCTGCACCGAGAAGGCACCACAGCGCCCCTGGTAGTCCATGGCCAGCACGCCAACCTGGTAGCGCTCCGCCCCCGGCACGCGCTCGATCATGCGCGCGATCAGCGACTCGCAGGCCTCCTGCGGACTGCGACCGGCACGCATCATCTCCACGATCGCCGCGGCGCCCGCCGTGCGAAGGACGGCCTCGCCGAGGCCTGTGGCCACCGCGCCGCCGACTTCCCGATCGATGAAGAGGCCCGAGCCGACCACCGGCGAATCCCCCACGCGGCCGTGCATCTTGAACGCGAGGCCACTCGTCGTGCTGGCGACCGCCATGCTTCCGCGATCATCCAGCGCGATGAGCGAGATGGTGTCGTGGTTCTCCACGTTCACCACGGGTGCGTAGAGGCCCTGCTCCAGCCACTCCTTCCACTTCGACGACTGCTCGTCGTCGAGCGGTCGCTCACGCACCTCGATGCCCTGCTCGCGGGCGAAACGCTGCGCGCCCTCCCCGACAAGCATGACATGCGGCGTGCGGTCCATGACGAGGCGCGCAAGTCGCACCGGGTGCTCGATGCCGCGCACGCACGCCACGGAGCCCGCTCGCGCGTCATCACCCATCACCGCCGCGTCGAGCGTCACGATGCCGTCACGATCGGGAAGGCCGCCAAGCCCCACGCTCCGCTGGCCGTTGCTGCGCTCGGTGACCACCGCGCCCTCGACCACGGCGTCCATGGCGCCGCCGCCACTCCTGAGGATCGCCACCGCCGCCTCGTTGGCCGGCAGACCGTGGTCCCATGTCGAGAGCACCTTCATGCGTTCAAGCCTACGGGACGTCGGATGGTCCTGGCCCGGGCCGAACCAGCCCCCGCAGACGCTTGCCCGCGGAAACGGACCGTTTCACGATGCTCACATGGGATCACGCCCGAAGCGCAATCACCATGGACGCAGCGAGCGACCCAGCATTTGAGCAGTCCTTCCGGCCCGCTTCCACACGGACGACTCACGTGCCTCCGACTCGAGCAGGCCGCTCTCCTCGCGGCGGGCATCGGAGACACGGGCCATTTCCTGCGCCAACCTCGGGTTCCGCCCGAGGGCAGGCAGCACGCTGACTCGGCTCATGCGAAGCAGCCGTGCGCCACCGGGACCACCGGCGACATTCGCGGTGCGTGGCTCTCGTCGCAGCAGCGCGATCTCGCCAAACCAGCTCGGGGCTGGCAGGCGGATGCTCGCGCGTCCCTCGGGCCGTACCTCCACCTCGCCCTCGAGCACCAGGTACATGTGATCGCTGCGCTCACCCTGGCGGACGGCGAGCTCTCCCTCGGCCAGCGCGCACTCCGCACTGTCGCGCACCAGTTCACGCCGTTCCGATCCAGACATGTACGTGTCCGCGAATAGGGGGCATCGCGCCACGGCGGCCTCGAGCTCGCGCACCCGGGCCTCCGAGGACTCCGCGCGTCGGCCCTCGGCCGCCATGTCGGTCATGCGGATCGTCCGGATCGGGAAGGGAATCTCGATGGACTGCTCGCGCAGCACGTACCAGACCCGCGTCATCACGCGGTCCACGATCTCGTCCATCCAGCGCCTGTCACCGACCCAGAATCGGATCTCGTAGTTCACCGCGGAGTCGCCGTATCCAAGCACAAGAACCGCTGGATCCAGTGCCTGCGGCCCCTGCAGCACCCCCTGATCCTGCATGAGCACGCCCAGGATCGCGTCCTTCACGCGCATGGGTGGCACGTCGTAGGACACCCCGACCACGCGACGCACGCGCAGCTTCCGGTCCGGCTGATCGAGGTTGAGCAGGTTCCGCTGAAGCAGATCCGCGTTGGCGACGATCATCATCTGGCCATCGGTGCTGTGGATGCGGGTTGTGCGCAGGCTGGTGTCCGCGACGATGCCCTCGGGGCCACCCACGCCAAGCTGCACGAAGTCGCCCCGCTGCACGACCTTGTCGGCCTGCAGGTCGAATCCGCTGAACACGTTGCCCATGCTTCGCTGAAGGCCCAGACCGATCACGAACACGCTTGCACCGCCAAGGCCAAAGAGAAGGTTTCGAAGGCTGAACTGCCCCGCGAAGTGCAACTGCCAGATCACGACCGCGCCGATCAGGAGGAGCAGGATCCGAAGCACCGCCTTCTGAAGCCGGATCAGGTCGGCGCCGGTGGAGGCGATCGCGATCGCGCCGATCGCGACGATCGTCGCCGACGCGATCGCCAGCGCAAGTCCCACCTCGCCAAGCGTTCGAAGCAGCGGAATGACGAGTTCCTTCGGTCCCTCGGGCAGGCTCACCAGCAACGGCAGGTGGATCTCGACACCCCACGCGCCCAGCATCCAGCAGGTGGTGGCCACCAGAAGTCCCGCGCCGAGCAGGCGCACGTCACCCCGATGGCGGAGGGCGAACTTGCATCCCAGCACGAATCCGTAGATCGCCAGCAACCAGAGAATGGCGTGGGGTGACGTCGATGCCGCTTCGGACTGCATGGCGGGATTGTCCGCGAGGACGGGCGCACGCGCCACCGGTGCCCGGCGGACCCTCGATACCATCCGCGCATGCGCCTGACCTGCCTTCTTGCCGGACTCTCGATCGTCGCCGTTGGCTGCAGCAACGCCTCGCAGCCCTTCGCCTTCGCACCGGCTCGCACGGTCTCGCCCGCGCCCGAGGTGAAGGCCGACGTGAGCGCGAAGGTCCAGAACTGGCGGACCGTGGTCTACGCGAACCGCCGACCGACCGGCGACATGGTCTTCTACGGCCTGGCCGACTGGCGCGACGCCACGCTGGCGGCCAACGAGGCGGGTGCCACCGAGGTGCGCATGGTCTTCGTGTTCGACGGCCCCGCGCTGCCGATGGTGCTGAATGACGCGGCGTATGACCGCGTGCTCGGGACCAACGGCGGCAACCCCTGGAAGTCGCTCATCGCCGACCTTCAGAAGGGCGGCGCCAGCGTGGAGAGCTGCGGCACGCGCATGAAGGAACTTGGCGTGGGCAACGCGGATCTGCTGCCTGGCGTGAAGGTCGACAGCGACGGCTGGACGCGCGTGCTGGAACTGCAGTCCAAGGGCTTCTCGCTCTTCCAGAGCTGATCGCGGCGCTCAGGCGCCGTCCCGCAGCCGGAAGAGGTTCACCGCCGCGCGCAGCTGCGTCAGCGAGTCCTGCAGCGACGCGCTCGCCTCCGCGAATTCACGCGTCGCCTCCCGTGCGCGACTGGCGTTCTGCGCCAGCGCGTCCATGCTCTGCCGGATCTGCTCCGCACCCTGCACCTGGCTCTGCATCCCCTGCGTCACCTCGCCGAAGCGACCCTCCACCGCCCCCACGCGGTCGATCACCTGCGTCAGACGCTGGCCCACCTGACCCACCGTCCCCACCCCGCGACGCACCTGCTCGCTGAAGCGGTCCATCTCCATCACGCCGCCAGACACCGCACCCTGCATCTGGCGCACCGTCGTCTCGATGTCCAGCGTCGCCGCAGCCGTCTGGTCCGCAAGACGACGGATCTCCCGCGCCACCACCAGGAAGCCTCGGCCGCTCTCGCCCGCCTTCTCCGCCTCGATCGCCGCGTTCACGCTCAGAAGATTCGTCTGGTCCGCCACCTTCGTGATCGTGTCCACGATCGCGTTGATGCTCATCGCCTTCTCGTTGATCGCCGCAAGACGGCTCGCCACGCTCCCCGTCGCCGCCGCCAGACCCGACATCGTCCCCCCCATCTCCTCCAGACCCTGCCGGCCCTCCGTCGCAAGACGCGCGCTGTCGCTCGCCGCCGAAGACAGCTGCTCCATCCCACGCAGCAGCTCCGAGCCCGTCGTGGTGATCTGCCGCACCGCCGCCGCGATCTCCGCGCTGCTGGCCCCGAAACTCTGCGCCACCTCCTCCTGCTGGCGGCTCGCGCCCGACAGCTCCGTCGATGTCCCCGTGATCCCAAGCGTCACGCCACGCACCCGCGACACCAGCTCGTTCAGGCGCGACGTCATGTCGTTCATGCTCGACAGCAGCCCGCTCGCCTCGTCATGACCGTCCACCACGTACGTCCGCGTCAGGTCCCCATCCGCAACGTCTCGCGCCGCACCCGCAACCTCCCGGATCCGACCCGACAGCTTCACCGCCATGCGCACGAGAAGCACGATCACCACAAGCGCGCCCGCCACGCCGACCCCCAGATTCACGAGCACCGACCCCAGCACCTCGCCCATCAGGCGTGCGGCGGGAACCTCGATGATCACGCGCCATCCGCCCGTGGCCACGCGCGCCTCGGCGTGCAGGGTGCGCTCGCCGGAGACCGGATTCTCCACGAACATCGAGGTCACGTCCTCCGACCGGGCGAGCAGCGGCGTCAGCGAGGAAGCCCATGGACTCTGGGCCAGCGACTGCGTCGGCAACTTCGTGTAGGCCGCGGCAAGCTCGCCCGCATCGTCCGGATCCCCGACCACCGCGGTGATGAAGCTGCCCTTGCCCGTGAGCACCATCACGTTGAGGCCCGAACGCTCGGCGATCTCGCGAAGCGTTCCCTGGATCGTGACGAGCGCGCGGTCCACGCCCGCGATGCCCACGAATCGGCCCTGGACCACGATCGCCTGCGTGACCTCGGTCATCTGCACGCCTTCGTAGTCGTAGGGCTCGGTCAGTTCGGGCGCGCGATCGGCCTTCGCGAGAAAGCGCGTGCGCGGCCCCTGATAGAAGGGATTGCGGTCATCGTCGACGATGTTCTTCATCGCGACGGCGCGGTTGCTCCCGCCTCGGAAGAAGTACGGAATGAAGCGTCCAGCCTGGTTCAGCGCCTCGGCTGGCAGCGCACTGGCGGATCCGGAACGCAGCGCCGCCAGGCTTGTCGCGTCCAGGCCATCCGCGTCGGGCTCGTAGGTGTAGTAGGTGCCCTCGAAGTCGGGGTGCTCCTCCAGGACGCGCCGAAGGAGCGCGACACTCTCCGCACGGCGACCGAAGAGGCCGTTCTCCGCCGCATCGCGCATGGTCTGCACCACCGCCACGGTGGCGCGATTCCAGCCGTCCAGCTCGTTCGCCAGCGCCACGGCCTCGGCTTCGGCCACCTGCTTCACGCCGTCCCGCAGCACCCGGAACGTGCGCACACCGTTGATGCCGATCACGATCAGGAGCACGGCGACGCTGGGCGCCACGCCGTAGACCAGGAACTGCCCGAGGAGGGTTCGCGAGGGGCGCAGCATCATGAGCTGCCCCGGAAGATAGTGGACGCATCCGACCTGTCCCGCAGCCGGAAGAGGTTCACCGCCGCGCGCAGCTGCGTCAGCGAGTCCTGCAGCGACGCGCTCGCCTCCGCGAATTCACGCGTCGCCTCCCGTGCGCGACTGGCGTTCTGCGCCAGCGCGTCCATGCTCTGCCGGATCTGCTCCGCACCCTGCACCTGGCTCTGCATCCCCTGCGTCACCTCGCCGAAGCGACCCTCCACCGCCCCCACGCGGTCGATCACCTGCGTCAGACGCTGGCCCACCTGACCCACCGTCCCCACCCCGCGACGCACCTGCTCGCTGAAGCGGTCCATCTCCATCACGCCGCCAGACACCGCACCCTGCATCTGGCGCACCGTCGTCTCGATGTCCAGCGTCGCCGCAGCCGTCTGGTCCGCAAGACGACGGATCTCCCGCGCCACCACCAGGAAGCCTCGGCCGCTCTCGCCCGCCTTCTCCGCCTCGATCGCCGCGTTCACGCTCAGAAGATTCGTCTGGTCCGCCACCTTCGTGATCGTGTCCACGATCGCGTTGATGCTCATCGCCTTCTCGTTGATCGCCGCAAGACGGCTCGCCACGCTCCCCGTCGCCGCCGCCAGACCCGACATCGTCCCCCCCATCTCCTCCAGACCCTGCCGGCCCTCCGTCGCAAGACGCGCGCTGTCGCTCGCCGCCGAAGACAGCTGCTCCATCCCACGCAGCAGCTCCGAGCCCGTCGTGGTGATCTGCCGCACCGCCGCCGCGATCTCCGCGCTGCTGGCCCCGAAACTCTGCGCCACCTCCTCCTGCTGGCGGCTCGCGCCCGACAGCTCCGTCGATGTCCCCGTGATCCCAAGCGTCACGCCACGCACCCGCGACACCAGCTCGTTCAGGCGCGACGTCATGTCGTTCATGCTCGACAGCAGCCCGCTCGCCTCGTCATGACCGTCCACCACGTACGTCCGCGTCAGGTCCCCATCCGCAACGTCTCGCGCCGCACCCGCAACCTCCCGGATCCGACCCGACAGCTTCACCGCCATGCGCACGAGAAGCACGCACATGATCCCGATGCCGGCGGCACCCAGACCGAGATCCGAGAGCTGCTCGCGTCGGATCTGCGCGTTCAGGGTGGCGTCGGGCACCTCGACCAGCACGCGCCAGCCGCCGGATCCGGCGGACACCATCACATGAAGCGTCCTGCGTCCCGTCGCCGGATTCGGCAGCGACGCGATGGAGGCCTCGTCCTTCGACTGCAGGAGACCCTCGAGGGATCCGCCCCACGCCGACGACGCGACCGACTTCAGCAGCGAAGCCTCGACCAGCCGCTTGAGCGTTCCGTCGTCCATCGGATCGCCCACGGCCGCCGCCACCACGTTGCCGGCGCCCGAGATGAGCAGTGCGTTGAGGCCGGTGCGGTCGGCCATCGACTGGAGCTGCCGCCGCTGCGTGTCGAGCGACAGGTCGAGCCCGGCCACGCCGGCGAATCGACCATCGATCTCGAGCGTCGCGGCCGCCGTCGTCATCGGAACACCCTCGTAGTCGTAGGGTTCGGTCAGGATCACGCGCTCGGGCCGGCCCGCCCGATGGTTGCGCAGCGGCACCTGATACCAGTCGTCGGTCTCCCAGCCGGAGAGTCGCTTCAGCTCGATCGCGCGCCCTCGACGGTTGTCTCGGAAGACGTAGGGAATGAAGCGGCCGCCCGAATCCATCGCCATCTCCGGCAGGGCCTGACGCGACCCTGCACGCAGCGCGGCGAGTTCCTTCGCGTCGTTGCCATCGGCGTTCGGCTCGTAGCCGAAACAGACACCCTCGTATTCCGGATTCTCCTCGAGGACCGACCGCAGCAACCGCAGACTCTCCGGTCGCGCCCCGAAGAAGCCGCTCCGCGCGGACTGTCGAAGGCCCTCCACGACCGCGAACATCTTCTGGTTCCACGACTCCACGGCGTGCGCGAAGGCGCGCGCCTCCGCAAGCGCGATCCGGGTCTGCACCGCCGCCACCTCGCGCGCACTCTGGATCGAGTCCACCACCAGGAGCGCGACGATCACCAGCACCGCCGGCAGCACGCCGGCGAGCAGGATCCGCCGCAGCATGGTGGAACGCGCCTGCATGCAGGGTCCGAGCATACGAATTCAACGGCCCCGGCTGTGGCGGGGCCCCGGCGACGCGGCGCGCGTGCGCCTCTCAGTTGGGACGCACGTTCGCCCGCGCGGCGCTGGACTGGGGTGCGGAAGCCTCGTTCAGCGCCGAGAGTTCCTTGCGAAGCCGCTCGCTGCGCGCCTTGGCCTGGGCTTCCATCGACCGAGCCTGCTGCAGGCGCTCGTCGAGTTCCCTGTCGAGCGCCTCGCGGCGCGTCTCGGCCTGCTGTTCGCGCTCGAGCAGACGGTCGCGCTCGGCCTCGGCCGCCGCACGACGGCGCCGAAGCTCGTCCGCGCGCGCCTGCGCCTGGTCCACGATCTGCTGCCGGCGCGCGGCGATCTCGGTGGCGCCCCGCGCCGCGTCCTGCGCGGCCAGTTCCGCGCGCTGCGTCTCGAGCTCGAGCTGCAAGGCGCGCTCCGCCGTCTCGACCGCCTGGCGAAGCCGCTCGCACGCCTCGGCGCGCTCCTGCACCCGGCGCGCCTGTTCCTCGGCGATCGCACGGTGCCGCTCCAGATCGCGCTCGGCGGAAAGGGCCGCTTCCTCCAGACGAAGCGCCTCCGCATCGGCCTGACTCGCGTCGGTCTCGAGGGAGGCCCGCTGCCGCTGCGCGGCCACGCTGCGCGCACGCGTCTCCGCCTCCGACGCCTCGGCATCCCGAAGCGCGGCCTGCGCCTGCTCGGCCTCGGCCTGCGCCTTCAGCACCGCGGCGCGCTGCGCCTCCAGGCGGTCCGAAGCCGCGAGCATGGTCTCGCGATCTCGGCGCGCGCGTCGCTCGGCCTCGAGGGCCGCGTGGCGCTCGCGATCGACCGCGGCGCGGGCCTCGTGCTCGCCCGCACGCTCGCGCTCGAGCGCCTCGAGCGAACGCTGGAACTCGCCACGCGCCACCACCGCCTCGTCATCGGCGCGACGGGCCGTCTCGAGCAGCGCGTCGCAACGACGCATGGCCTCGGCGGCCGCCTCGCGCTGGCGCTCGACGGTCTCCTGCAGGTGCTTCTCGTGCGCGACCGCCCGGGCGGCCTGCTCGCTGGCAAGTGCCGCTGCCGCGCGCTCGGTCTCGAGTGCCTGCAGCGCCCGCTGCGCGTGCTCGCGCTCCGCGTCGGCGCGGCGAAGCGCCTCGTTGGCAAGCGTCTGCTGCGCTTCGGCGCGCGCCAAGGCCTGCTCGGCCGCCTCACGCGCGGTGTCGGCGCGCTGCGCCGCGCACTCGGCCGCCTGCTGCTCGGCCAGCGCGCGCTCGTGTGCCTGACTTGCGGCCGCGCGCTCACGCTCCAGCCGATCCATCAGCGCCTGCACCACGCCCCGCTCGAGCGTGGCCTGATCACCCGCCTGCTGCGCCTGCACCCGGAGGCGCTCTGCGCGCTCCTCGGACTCGCGCGCGATCGCATGCGCGCGCTCCGCTCGAGCCACCGCCTCCTCGGCGCGAGCCTGCGCGTCCGCCCGACGCGCCTCGGCCTCGTCGGCACGTGCACGCTCCTGCAGCATCGCCTGCTCGGCCACTTCGGCGGCCCGGCGCTCGCTCTCGCCCAGCGACGCGAGCCGATTCGCCTCCTCAGCAGCCGCCGCGGCGGACTCGCGCCGCGCCTGCGTGGTCGAGGCGTGACGCGCAAGCTCCGCCTCCGCCTCGAGCGCCTGCTGCGCAAGCTGGTCCGCCTGCCGGCGTGCCTCGGTGGCGCGACGCGACGCCTCAGCCGCCGCCTCGCGGGCCTGCGACGCCTGGGCGCGGCGCGCGGCCGCATCCTCGAGGCCGCGGCGAAGTTCGTGCATCGCGTCCAGCGAGCCCTGGTGCTCGCGCTCGGCGACCGCCAGTTCCTCCTTCAGTCGGTCCACGGAAGCGGCGTAGGCCTGACGCAGGGCCTGCTCGCGCGCCGCGCGCTCACGCAGCATGCGCGTCTCGCGCTCGCGTCGCTCGCGCGCCTGCGCCTCCATCCGGGCCAACGCCTCGACCCGTGCCTGCGCCTGCTGCGCTTCCTCGCGCTCGCGCGCGCGCTGCTCGGAGGCCTGACGCCGCGCCTCCTCGACCTGCCGCTCCTCGCGCCGACGCTCGCGATTCGCGCGCTCCTGCATGAGCCGGTCGCGCCACGAGGAGAGTTCCTGCGCGAAACGACGCACCTTCGCCGTGTCGGCGCCACGCGCGGCCATCGCCTGCGTGCGCTCGAGCAGCAGCCGGTCGAACGCCGCGTCCATCACGTCGCGCCAGCAACGGCGATAGAGCTCCACCTCGAGCACGGGCACGCCGAAGCGCTGCGCCAGCGCCTTCAGGCCGCCGGCCGCGTCGTTCTGGTGTCGACGCAGGATGTCCACCAGATCCGTCGGCGTGTCCGCTGGAAGTCGCGCGCGTGCGAGCAGCTCGCCAATGCACAGCGTGGCGGCGTGCTCGAACGCGTCGAGTTCACGACCACCCACGAGGCGACGAGCCTCCCAGGCCTCCAGATGGGCCTCGAACGAAGAAGCGGAGCCTGACATGAGCGCTATTGGTAATCGGAGAGATGCCCTTCGCGGAATCACTTTGCGTGTCCAGGCGCAGGATCGTTGATTCTTCTTGGACGTCCTGTAACTTTGGCCTTTGCAAGTTCTCAAGGCAGATAGCCTCGCCTCCCATGGCTCGAAAATTGTCCACCGATCGCCCACTCAAAACGACAGCCCTGTCGCTGGCGGATGCCCGCGCGTGGCGCGCGCTTCGAAAGCCGTTTCGATGGCGACTGTTCGAGGCCGTCCGCGCAAGCGGCGGCATCTCCGCGCAGGATCTTGCGCGTCGCGTGGGCATCACGCCGCAGTTGATGCTCTATCACCTGCAGCTGCTCGAAGGTGCCGGTCTGGTGGTGCACGAGGTGGGCAAGCGCTACCGCGGCAAGGGCGGCAAGTTCCGCGCGTGCGGCGAGCGCATCGAACTCTCGCTGCGGACCTCGAACGCGAGGGAGTTGCGACGCGCCACGTCGATCCTTTCCGAACTCGACACCGAGGCCCGCGAGCCGGATCCATCCAGCCTGGCGGACGCGACGCCCGTGCGCTGGGAGCGCTTGACCGCGGCGGAGGTCCGTCAGATCCAGGACTCCCTCGACGCGGTGGAACGCATCCTTGCCAAGGCGGCATCGCGTCGCGCTGGCGACGGCACGCTGCCGGATGCCACCCATGCGGTCTCGATCGCCATCCGCCCTGCGGCGCCTTCGACGATGCCCTCACCGGCCTGGTCGAGTCGGCGTTCCCGGCGCGGGCGCTGACGGCGCGCACAGCTTCTTGCGGATCGCCACCGCACGCGGAGACTTGCAGGCGTCCAGCGTCCTGCAGAGTTGGCTGGCCAGGGCTTGCGCCTCCTCCGGCTTGCCCACCTCCTTCAGCAGCGACACGACCTCCGCCCCGGTGGCCACTTCCTCGATCGGCTCGCCGACTCGACGCGAACTCTCGAGCGCACGAAGCGCCAGGCGCTCCCGCTGCGCGGGATCCTGAAGTACCCACGCGGCGGCCACGGCGCCTCGGGCGACGCCGCGATGCCAATCCGCGCCGTCATTGGGCTGCGCGAGCAACGCCTCGGTGGTGCGCGCGATCTTGTCGGCCTCGTCCTTCCGGCCCAGTCCGCGGAGCGCCAGCATCTCCTCGCCCATCGCCAGCAGGCGAAGGTCATCCGAGATCGACTGCCCCTTGGCCTGCGCTGCCTCGCTGCCTCGCAGTCGTTCCGCGGATGCGAGGTCCGCGCGCAGCTTCCGCAGGGCCTCCTCGTGTCGACCAAGGATGTTCAGGAATCGTGCTCGTTCGACGCCACCGCCCACCATGTGCTTCAGGGCGATGTTCTCCGACTGCGACAGTTCCACGCCGGCGCGCGCCGCATCGACCCACGCCTCGGCGTTCGCGAGCGCCTTCTCGGGCTGGTCCCGCTGGAGCGCGATCATGCATTCGAGCTCCAGCACCAGGGCCATGTCGAAGGAATGCTCCCAATCCCTGTCGTCACGCTGCAGGCGCGCCTCGGCGATGGCGCGCATGTCGTTCACGGCCTGCGCGGCCTCGTCCAGCCGATCGACCGCCAGGCAATCGCATGCCAGGAAGTAGTTCGCCAGCATCCAGTCTCGTTCGTCGCCAAGAAGGGCCTTCGGGTCCTTCTCGATCGACTTCCGCTGCTTGAAGACCGTCGAGCGGATCCGGATCAGCTCGCGATCCACGTCGATGGCCTTCGCCACCTCCCCCTCCAGCACGAGGCACTCGCGAACCCGGACCAGACCCTTGCCGACGAGCAGCATGGCGCTCACGTCGTCGGGCTTCGCCTCGAGCAACTTGCGCCGCTCGGCGAGATTCTCCTCGGCCGCCGCCCGCGCCTCCTGCAGCATGTCGGCGGCCATCAGCATGTCCGCGCGCGCCTGCAGGGCGATCACGAACTGTCGCTTGTCCTCGGCGGTGCCACCGCGCTGCAGGATCTGGCGGGCCATCGCGAGCGCCTCCGCCGTGACGGGCAGGCCATCCTTGAGGTTGCGCGCGCGCTCGAACAGCACGGCCTTCTTGCGCAGGGTCGCCCGCAGGTCCCGCATCGCCGCCAGGTCCTCGGGCTTCTCCTTGAGTCGACGGCGCGCGCTGGCCTCGGCATCGTCCAGCGCGGCCATGGCCTTTGGATCGATGGCAAGCTTGCTCTCGTCGGCAGCCAGCGCGTCGCGCTTCTGGGCCACCGCCACGTCGGCGGCACGCTGCCTGGCATTCGTGCGGATGGTGCTGAAGGTCCACCACCCGGATCCGATGAACAGCGATCCCGCGATGACCACCGTGAGAAGCACCGGCCACCGGTTGCGCCCCACCCACTTGCTGGCGCGATAGTGAATCGTGAGGGCGCGTGCCGAGACCGGTCGCTCCGCAAGGTGCGCGTCGATGTCGGCGATCAGGTCGCCGATCGAGGCATAGCGGCGCTGCGTCTCCTTGCGCATCGCCATCAGCACGATGTTGTCGATGTCGCCACGCAGACGCGCGATCTCGCCGGCCCGGATGGTGGTGCTGCTGGGCGCCTCGCCACGCGCCTTCGTGGCCTTCCACGCCATCTCGCTGGGCTTCGGGGGCATCACCTCGCACACCTGCCGGCGAACCTCGTCGAAGCTGCACTTCGAGAAGTCGAAGGGCGCGACGCCCGCAAGGATCTCGTACATCATCGCGCCCATCGAGTAGATGTCGGTCGCCGCGTTCAACGGCTCGCCACGCAGCTGCTCGGGGCTCGCGTAGACCGGCGTGAGCGGCCCGACCTCGCCCGGCAGCGTCTGGTGGCTGCGATCCCCCTGGTCGGTGTCGGGGCGGATCACCTTCGCGATGCCGAAGTCGAGCAGTTTCGGCACGCCGTCGGCACCCACCAGCACGTTCGCGGGCTTGATGTCGCGGTGCACGATGCCGCGCTCGTGCGCATGCGCCAGCGCGCTCGCCACCTGCCGCAGCAGCTTCAGGCGCTCCTCCGTCTTCAGCCCCTGCCGCTGGCACCAGAGGTCGAGGGTCAGACCCTCCACGAACTCCATGATGAGGTAGCTGCGGCCGTCCTCGGTCACGCCTCCGCCCAGCAGGCGCGCGATGTTCGGGTGGTTCAGCGAGTCCAGCACCTTGCGCTCCAGCTCGAAGCGCTCGAGCACCGCGTCGCTGTCCATGCCGCGCTTCAGCAGCTTGATCGCCACGCGGCGCT
>JBMOGS010000044.1:0-21090 GCA_049318245.1 Phycisphaerales bacterium
ATCAAGAGCACGCCCGAGGGCGCGCGCGACTTCATCGTGCCGGCGCGCCTGCACCCGGGCCAGTGGTACGCGCTGCCGCAGAGCCCGCAGCTGTTCAAGCAGATCCTGATGGTCGCGGGCTGCGAGCGCTATCTGCAGATCTGCCGCTGCCTGCGCGACGAGGATCCGCGCGCGGATCGCCAGGCGGAGTTCACGCAGATCGACCTGGAGATGAGCTTCGTGGATCGCGAGGACGTGATGCAGGTGATGGGCGAGTTCGCCCGCGCCGTGTGGAAGGAGATCCTCGGCTACGACATCGGCACCATCGAGCGCATGACCTGGTGGGAGGCGATGGAGCGCTTCGGCATCGACCGGCCCGACCTGCGCTTCGGCCTCGAGATCCGCGACATCAGCGACGTCGTGCGCGCCAGCGACTTCCAGGTGTTCCAGGGCGCGCTGGCGAAGAAGCGTGCCGGTCGCGACGGCGTGGTGAAGTGCATCCGCGTGCCCGGCGGCGCGGAGAAGCTCACGCGCAAGATGACCGACGGCTACACCGAGTTCGTGAAGCAGTTCAAGACGGGCGGCGTGGCGGTCACGAAGGTCGGCGCGAGCGGCTTCGACACCGGCGTTGCAAAGCACCTCGAGCCATTCCGCGCGGAACTCACGAAGCGGCTCGGACTGGAAGTGGGCGACATGCTGCTGATCGTGGCCGACCACTGGGACACGGCGACCAAGGCGCTCGGCGAACTGCGCCTGAAGGTGGGCCGCGACCTGGGCCTGATCGACGACAGCAAGTGGAAGTTCCTCTGGGTGGTCGACTTTCCCATGTTCGACTGGGACGACGAGGGCAAGCGCTGGGTGGCCATGCATCACCCGTTCACCAGCCCGAACCCGGACCAATTTCACCTGCTGGAAAGCGATCCGGGCCGCTGCGTGAGCGCCGGCTACGACCTCGTGGTCAACGGCAGCGAGATCGCGGGCGGAAGCATCCGCATCCACCGCATGGATGTGCAGGAGAAGGTGTTCAAGCTGATCGGCCTCACGCAGGCCGAGGCGGAGCTGAAGTTCGGTTTCCTGCTGAGCGCGCTGCGCCACGGCGCCCCGCCGCACGGCGGCATCGCGTTCGGCCTCGATCGCCTGGTCATGCACCTTGTCGGCACGGACAACATCCGCGACGTGATTGCCTTCCCGAAGACGCAGTCCGGCGCCGACCTGATGATCGACGCGCCGGGGCCCATCGACGAGCAGCAGATCACCGACTGCGGCATGAAGATGACGCTGATCGAGAAGAAGTGACCGGTAACGAGGGTCAGAGGTTGTTATGAACCACTTGCGCGCAACCGGTCAATAACAACCTCTGACCCTGTTACGCGGACGTCGGGGGCGGCGCAGGCCCTTGGCGCCGGCGGGCGCCAACTCATACTCAACACCTTGGCGCCGGAGGGCGCCAACTCAATCAGTGCACGCCGTTGGCCGCAAGCCAGCGCTCGCAGTCGATCGCGGCCTGGCAGCCCATGCCCGCCGCCGTGATCGCCTGACGATAGACCTGGTCGGCCAGGTCACCCGCCGCGAACACACCCTCGATGTTCGTCTGGCTGCCGCGCGTGCGCAGCGTGACGTAGCCCTTCTCGTCAAGTTCCACGCCGCTGCCCTGCAGGAACTTCGTCGCCGGCGAGTGGCCGATCGCGATGAACAGGCCGCGCACCTCGATCGTGCGCTTCGCGCCGGTCTTCAGGTTCTTCACCACGATCGACTGCAGCGTGTCCTGTCCCACCACGTCCTCGACCGCGCTGTCCCAGACCATCTCGACCTTGGGATTGCCGAGCACGCGATCCTGCATGCTCTTGCTCGCGCGCAGCGAGTCGCGTCGATGGATCACGTAGACCTTGCTCGCGAACTTCGTCAGGTAGCTCGTCTCCTCCATCGCGGTGTCACCGCCGCCCACCACCGCCAGCGGCTGGTTGCGGAACGCCGGCAGCGCGCCGTCGCACACCGCGCACGCGCTCACGCCGCCGCCGTTCTGCGCCAGGCGCAGCTCGTTCGGAATGCCCAGCCAGTTCGCGGTCGCGCCCGTGCTGATGATCACCGACTGCGCCCGCACCGACTTGCCATCGGAGTCGGTCAGGGTGAACGGCCGCCCCGAGAAGTCGCAGCGGTCGATGTTCGCGTCCACCACGCGCGTGCCGAAACGCTCGGCCTGCTCGCGGAACTTGCCCATCATCTCCGGCCCCGTCACGCCATGCGGAAAGCCCGGGTAGTTCTCCACCTCGGTGGTCAGCATGAGCTGCCCACCCGGCAGCACCGGCGCGGGATTCGTGGCAGGCACGCCCACGTACACCACCGGCTTCAGGTTCGCGCGCGCCGCGTAGATCGCCGCCGTCCAGCCGGCCGGACCGCTGCCGATGATCACCACGTTCTCTGCATCGCTCGACATGTCTTCGATTCCTCGTTGGAGAGCGCCCTTCCGGGCGCCGCGCTTCACTTGATCAGGCCGGCCTTCTGCGCCAGCTGCCGTGGCGGAGGCCAGATCACCAGATCGCCGCGACCACCCGCTGGCGCGTCGTGACGCGCCATGTTGCTGTCGTCATGGTCGCCGCCGAGCGACCACATGCACGCGCCGGTGGCCTCGACCTGTCCCCACGGCGTGTCGATGCCCACGGGCTTCTCGCCCACGTCGCGGTAGAGGAACGAGCCGTACTTGCGCGAGTAGGGATCCATGTCCATCTTCTTCAGCGCGTAGGTCGGGAAGATCTGGCCCAGATCGCGCGGCCACTGCTTGCCGTTGTCCATGCGGAAGCCGAGCAGGCCCGCGGCCACCGCCGTGCCGTTGAGCTCCTCGATGACGCGCAGGCGCATGGCGAAGGCGGCCTCGAGGTCGCCCACCAGCAGCGAGATCAGCGCGTACCGCGCCTTGTTGAGCCGGCTGTACTCGCTGGGCCGCTCGACCAGCGAGTCGTAGAACCGCATGCGCCAGCGGCGCCACCAGTCGTCGTAGACCTCGCCCAGTCGCGCACGCGTGGCATCCAGACTGCCGTGCGTCGACGCCAGCTGGTTCCAGCACGCCACCGCGCCAAAGCGCGACAGTGGCTCGTCCTTCGCCTGCACCGCACCCATCATCTGGCCGAACTTGTCGCCATCGGCCTGCCCCTCGGCGTTGAACAGCACCGCGATGCGCTCCTCCACCACCGTGCGGTCACCCTCGGGCAGCTCGAGCCGCGCCAGACGGTCGCGATCACCCGGTTTCACGAAGGGATAACCCTTCAACGCGACGGACTGCAGCACGTCCAGCGGGATCCTGTCGAGGTGGTCCGCCATGAACACGCGATGCGCCTCCAGCGCGCTCGACATCAGCTGCAGCGCCACGAGCTTCTCGTCCAGCATGCGCTGCTCGGCGACCTGGCGCAGCATGCGGATGCCGTCCAGTCCCACCTCGAACGCCTCGGCGTACTTGCCTGCCGCGCCGCGCCGCTGCATCTCCAGCACCGAATACGCGGCCAGTCCGCGCACGGCGCGCAGGTACGGAAACGCGGCCTCGCCCGTCGCCGAACCCGGCAGCGCATCGAGACCCTTCGACTTCCACGCCGCATCACCGCCGGCGTCGCCGTAGGGAACGCCAAGCACCAGGCACTCGCTCGAGGCCCGCAGCGCCGTGGCCAACGCCGCGCCTCCCGCCGCCCACTGCTCCCACGCGGCGCGCTCCGGCATCCCCGACCACACTTCGGCCGGCATCGGGACCGGGCCCGCGGGCATGTCCGGCGTCTTCGCCCACGCCGGCCACAGCGTCAGCGCGGAGCGGTTCTTGGCGCTCACGTTCTTCAGCCAGACGTTCAGCGAGCCGTCCAGCTTCTCTCCGGCCGGCGCAACCGACACCGGCATGGGCGCGTTGGAGGCCGGGGGCTTCACGGATGCCGCGGCCTTGGGGGCGGGCGCGGCGGGCTTCGCCGCAGGCGTCTTCGGGGCGGGTGCCGCGGGCTTCGCTCCCGGCTTGGGCGCGGGCGGCTTGGGTGCCTGTGCCGCGGCGCTGGCGGCAAGAAGGGCTGGCAGGAGGAGCGCCGTCAGGATGCTTCGAAGCGGAAGGATTCGCATGGCAGGGCGAGCAGCATACCCCCGTCGCATGCCGCTAGACTCGCCCGCCCGGATTCGCGAAGGACCCGACAGCGGTCCGAACCGGCGCGCATGCAGCCTCCAGAGGAGCCCCCCGATGATCGTCGGAGTCCCGAGTGAAGTGAAGCCTGATGAGTATCGCGTCGGCATGCGCCCGGTGGGCGCCGAGATCATGGTCCGCGAGGGCCACTCGGTGCTCGTGCAGGCGGGTGCAGGCATCGGCAGCGGCTTCGCCGACGAGCAGTACGCGAAGGCGGGCGCCACGATCGTGAAGACCGCGCAGGAAGTCTGGGCGAAGGCCGAGATGATCGTGAAGGTGAAGGAGCCGCAGCAGCCCGAGATCGCCATGATCCGCGAGGGTCAGACAATCTTCACCTACTTCCACTTCGCCGCCGACCGCGACCTGACGCTGGGCTGCCTGGACCGCAAGTGCATCGCCTGCGCGTACGAGACGCTCACGAATGACGAGGGCCACCTGCCGCTGCTGACCCCGATGAGCGAGGTCGCGGGCAAGCTCTCCATTCAGGAGGGCGCGAAGTTCCTCGAGCGGCCCTTCGGCGGCCGCGGCGTGCTGCTCGGCGGCGTGCCGGGCGTGGAGACGGGCCATGTGCTGGTCATCGGCGGCGGTGTGGTCGGCACCTGCGCGGCGCAGGTCGCGGCCGGCATGGGCGCGCAAGTTGTGGTGCTCGACGTGAACATCGACCGCCTCCGCTACCTGAGCGAGGTCATGCCGCGCAACGTGCAGGTGATCTACAGCGATCCCCAGGCGATCCGCGAGCGCCTGGACTGGGCCGACCTGATCGTCGGCGCCGTGCTGGTGCCGGGCGCGAAGGCGCCGCACCTCATCAAGCGCGCCGACCTGAAGCACATCCGCCCCGGCTCGGTGATCGTGGATGTGGCGATCGACCAGGGCGGCTGCGTGGAGACCGCGCGCGTGACCACCCACCGAAACCCCACCTACGAGGTCGACGGCGTGGTGCACTACTGCGTGGGCAACATGCCGGGCGCCGTGGCGCGCACCAGCACCATCGCACTCACCAACGTCACGCTGCCGTGGGCGGTGAAGCTGGCCCGACACGGCGCGCATCGTCTGGCCGAGATGGATCACCACTTCGCGAACTGCATCAACATGGACCGCGGCAAGCTCACGAACCAGCCCGTCGCCGAGGCCCACAACCTGCAGTTCGCCGGCGCCGCCGCGTGAGCCTGCCCCTGCCCGATCGCTGCAACGTGCTGATCGCCGGAAGCGGCGGGCGTGAGCACGCACTGGCCTGGAAACTGAAGCAGAGCCCGCGCCTCGGCCGGCTCTGGGTGGATCCCGCGGCCAATGCCGGACTCCGCGCCCTGGGCACCCCCTGCCCACAGGGCCTGGAGCCGCGCAACCGTTTCCATCTGGAGCGCTTCCTCGAGAAGGAGGACATCCGGCTCGTGGTCGTGGGCCCCGAGACGCTGCTCGAGCAGTCCATCGCGGATGACCTGCACAAGCCGCCGCACCGACTGGTGTTCGGCCCCACGCGTGCAGGCGCGCGTCTGGAATGGGACAAGGCCTGGTGCAAGCAGGTGCTTCGCGCCGCCAACGTGCCCACCGCCGAGAGCCGCACCTTCAACCATCAGCAGCTCGACGCGGCGCTGCACTACGTGCGAAGCCGAACGGATCCGGTGGTCGTCAAGGCCAGCGGTCTCTGCGCAGGCAAGGGCGTGGTGGTGTGCGACACGCCGGCGCAGGCCGAGGCCGCCGTGCGCGCCATGCTCGAGAAGCGCGCACAGGGTGACGCGGGTCTTCAGATCGTCGTCGAGGAGCGCCTGCGCGGCCAGGAGATCAGCGTGCTCGCGCTGGTCGATGGCGGCACCATCTGGATGCTCGACGCCTGCCAGGACCACAAGCAGGTCGGCGAAGGCGACACCGGCCCGAACACCGGCGGCATGGGCGCCTACGCCCCCACGCCGCTCGCCACCGACAGCGTGCTGCGCTTCGTCGAACGCGAAGTCATGGTTCCGACCGTGGACGCCCTTCGCCGCGAAGGCATCGCGTACCGCGGTGTGCTGTACGCGGGCCTCATGCTCACGCACTCGGGCCCCAAGGTGCTCGAGTTCAACTGCCGATTCGGCGATCCCGAGACGCAGGCCCTCATGGCACGCTGGAAGGGCGACCTGCTCGAGGCGCTGTGGCACACCGCGGCCGGCACGCTGGACGAGGCCACCATCGGCTTCACGCCGGGCGCCAGCTGCTGCGTGGTGGTGTGCGCGCAGGGCTACCCCGGCACGCCCCGCTCGGGTGACCTGATCGAGGGCATCGGTCTGGCCGAGGCGGGCGCTGCCGGCGCCGACCGGGTGCTCTGCTTCCATGCCGGAACGCGCGCTGCCGAGGGCGGCGGGGTTGTCACCGCGGGAGGCCGCGTGCTTGGCGTGACTGCCGTGGGTGCCGACCTTCGCTCGGCGCGCGACGCTGCCACCGACGCCGCCCGCCGCATCTCGTTCCCGGGGGCGTTCCTTCGGGGCGACATCGGCATGCGGGTGCTCGCGCCGAACGCTCCCTGAACCCGCGTTTGCCTGCCGCGAAGACCGCGTTAGACTCTGTTTTGATCGGAGAGTGCGGTCGTTTCGGATTCTCCTGAAGACGATCCTCCCATGAGTTCTCCAGCACCCGCAGCCAACCAAGCCACACAGCCCGCCGACGGCTTCATCCGTCTGTGGGGCGAGATGGGCACGCACTGGGGCGTTCCTCGCACGATGACGCAGGTGCACGCGCTGCTCTTCATCGACGGCCGGCCCCTGAACACCGACGACATCATGGCGCGCCTCTCGATCAGCCGCGGCAACGCCAGCATGACGCTGCGCACGCTGGTGGACTGGGGCATGATCACGCGCACGCACAATCCGCGCGATCGCAAGGACTACTACGCGGCGGAGCAGGATGTCTGGAAGCTCTTCGCCACCATCGCCCGCGCGCGCAAGCGTCGCGAGATCGAACCGCTGATGGGTTCCCTGGAGCAGGTGCTCGAACAGGGCGCGGACACCACCGACGCCGACGCGAAGCGCCAGCGCGCGAAGATCGAGGAGGTGCTCGCGTTCACGCGACTCTTCGACGCCGTATCCGAGCAGTTGCTGGCCGCAGGCCCCGACGCGCTGGGCACCCTCTCCGGCGGCCGCTGATCCACCGGACCTATCGCAGGCCGAAAAAAGAACGAAGGCAGGCACCTGTGAGGTCGCCTGCCTTGGTCCTTGAAGCGGACAGGGCGGGATTCGAACCCGCGATACGAGTTTTTACCCGTATACCGGTTTAGCAAACCAGCGCCTTCGGCCACTCGGCCACCTGTCCAGCACCGGCCTGGAAGCCGGGTGAAGAAGTGTAGCCGATCGTGGCGCTGGATTCACTCGCCGCAACGCCCTTGGCGAACGCGCCTTTCCGCCGCACCGAGCGCGGGGCCTCCACGCCATCGCTAGTCTCGCGACCATGGACGATGCGCTGCCGATGCTGCTGGCCCAGGCCGCCGACGCCGGCGCGGATCCCTGGTCGTGGGTCGTCCGCGAGTTCCCCCGCCTGTTCACCCAACTCGACGGGTTCCTCCTCGACCTGGCCAAGGCCGTCGGAGGCTGGACCTACGCGGTGCTCTTCGCGATCGTGTTCTGCGAAACGGGACTGGTGGTCACGCCGTTCCTGCCCGGCGACTCGCTGCTGTTCGCGGCAGGCGCGTTGTGCGCGGCGGACGGTCTCGGGCTGCGCGTCGACGGCATGGCGGCGCTGCTCTTCATCGCGGCCGTGCTTGGTGACGCCGTGAACTACCACATCGGTCGCTGGATCGGCCCCCCAGCCTTCACGGGCCGCTTCCGCTTCCTGAACCCCGCGCACCTGCAGAAGACCCGCGAATTCTTCGAGCGCCACGGCGGCAAGGCCGTGGTGCTGGCCCGCTTCGTGCCGATCGTCCGCACCTTCGCGCCGTTCGTGGCGGGGGTCGGCACCATGTCGTACAGGCGCTTCTTCCTCTACAACGTGGTGGGTGCGCTGGTGTGGGTCGGCCTCTTCCTGGCCGCGGGCTACCTGTTCGGCAACCTGCCCTTCGTGAAGCGCAACTTCAGCAAGGTCATCCTGGCGATCATCGTGGTCAGCGTGCTGCCGATCGTGTGGGAGTGGTGGAAGCACCGCCGCGCGTCGGCCAGGGCCAAGGCATGACGCCCCTGCTCGCCACCGAAGCCAACGCGTCCGCCACGCTGCTGCCCCTGGGCGCGCACGTCGGCTTCATGGCCGCCTTTGTGGGCACGGTGTTCGCGCTGCTGGTCGCGGATCTGGCGCTCTTCCACCGCAATCCCAGGCCGGTCGGCTGGAAGGCCGCGCTCGCGGGCGTGGGCTTCTGGGTCCTGCTGGGCCTGGCGTTCAACGCCACGCTCTACGTGCTTGCGGAGCGGTGGCTGAAGGCCGATCCCGCGCCCCTGATCGAGGCGGGTCGCATCACGGCCGAGGAGGCCGCGAGCGACTCGCTCGTCGCGCTCGCCGCCACGAACGCGGCCTTCGATCTGGCGCTGCAGTGGCTCGCGGGCTACGTGATCGAGATGTCCCTGAGCGTGGACAACCTCTTCGTGTTCGTGGTGGTGCTGCGCTACTTCGCGATTCCCGCCGCGCTGCAGCACCGCGTGCTCTTCTGGGGCATCCTGGGCGCGGTGGTGCTGCGCGCGCTGTTCATCGGCGCGGGCGTGGCCGTGCTGCACCAGTTCGACTGGGTCGCGGGCGTCTTCGGCGTGTTCCTGCTGGTCACCGGCGTGAAGATGATCGCTCCAGGCGGTGGTGACGACCTGGTCGATCCCTCGCGCACGGTGGGCTTCCGCCTGCTGAAGTTCGTGCTGCCCCTGCAGCGCGAGTTCGACGGCAACCGCTTCTTCAGCCGCGTCGACCAGCGCCTGGTCGCCACCCCCCTGCTTGGCGCGCTCGTGGTGATCGAGTTCAGCGACGTGGTCTTCGCCGTGGACAGCGTGCCGGCCGTGCTCGCGATCACGCGCGAACCGATCATCGCCTTCACCAGCAACATCGCCGCCGTGCTCGGGCTGCGCGCCATGTACTTCCTGCTCGCCAATGCCGTCGACCGCTTCCACCTGCTGAAGCCGGCGCTCGGTCTGGTGCTGGCCTTCGTGGGCCTGAAGATGACGTGGCACTGGTGGTACGGCGCGCCCCTGATGCCCGTGGTCGCAGCGCTGTCGATCGTGCTGGGCACGGTCCTGCTGGGCATCGTGCTGAGCCTGGCGATTCCGCCGCGCGCGAAGGCGGAACCTCCGGCCGCCTGAAACCGCCGCCGCGCTACACTCGCCGCCCCATGCGCGTGCACGAATTCCAGGCCCGTCAATTGCTCGCCGAGGCAGGCGTTCCGGTTCCCACCGGTGGCGTCGCCACCACCGTCGAGGAGGCCGTGCAGGCCGCCGAGAGCGTCTTCGCCAGCGGTGGCTCGATCGCCGTGGTGAAGGCGCAGGTGCACGCGGGTGGCCGCGGCAAGGCCGGCTTCGTGAAGGTCTGCAAGAGCGTCGACGAGGCGCGCACCGCCGCGAACTTCATGCTCTCGAACCGCATGGTGAGCCCGCAGACCCCGCCGGAGGGCCTGGAGGTGCGCCGGCTGCTGGTGGCCAGCGGCGTGGACATCGCCAAGGAGTTCTACGTGGCCGTGCTGACCGACCGTGGCACCCGCCGCAACGTGCTCATCGCCAGCGCCGAGGGCGGCGTGGACATCGAGCACGTGGCTGCCACGCGTCCCGAGGCGATCCTGAAGCAGCCGCTCGATCCCGTCACGGGCCTGCATCCGTACATGGCGCGCGACATCGCGTTCCGTCTGGGCTTCAAGGGCAAGACCGTGGGCCAGGCCGCGGACATCTTCCTGAAGCTGGCGAAGACCTTCATCGAGAAGGACGCCACGCTCGCCGAGATCAACCCGCTGGTGCTCACGCCGGCCACGGCCGCGCATCCCGACGGCCAGGTGGTGGCCATCGACGCCAAGTTCACCTTCGACGACAACGCGCTCTTCCGCCAGAAGCAGGTCCACGCGTTCTTCGATCCCGCCGAGGAGAACGCCTCGGAGATCCGCGCGAACGAGTTCGGCCTCAGCTACGTCGCGCTCGACGGCACGATCGGCTGCCTGGTCAATGGCGCGGGCCTGGCCATGAGCACCATGGACATCGTGAAGCTGCACGGCGGCGAGCCCGCGAACTTCCTCGATGTCGGCGGCAGCGCCAGCGAGGAGGCCGTGACCGAGGCGTTCCGCATCATCCTGAGCGACGCGCGCGTGAAGGGCGTGCTGGTGAACATCTTCGGCGGCATCATGCAGTGCGACCGCATCGCGCGCGCGATCATCGCCAGCGCGAAGACCGTGGGCTTCCAGGTGCCGCTGGTGGTGCGCCTGGAGGGCACCAACGTGAAGGAGGCGCGCGCCCTGCTCGAGGCTGCGCGCGGCGACATCCCCACCATGCAGACCGCCAGCGACCTGACCGACGCCGCCACGCGCATCGTGGCCGCGGTGAAGGGCTGAACGCGCCGTGCTGGTGCTGTTCGACATCGACGGCACGCTGCTGAAGAGCCAGCATGCCGGCGTCCACGCGATGCTGGCCGCGTTCCACCAGCTGCATCCGGACCGCCGATTCAGCTTCGATGGCATCGACATCGCGGGGCGCCTCGACACGCTCATCTACGACGAGATGACCTCCCGTCACGGCGTGCCGGTTGATCCCCAGAGCCACGACGTCTTCCGCCACACCTACACGGGGCACCTGGAACGCCGGCTTGCGGAACGGAACACCGTCATCGCGCTCGAGGGCGTGATCGAGCTGGTCCACGCGCTCGCGCGCGAGCCCGGCGTGGAACTCGGCCTGCTCACCGGCAACTATCCGGCCACGGGCCGACTGAAGGTGAAGCACGCGGGCCTGGATCCGGACCTGTTCAAGGTGAACGCGTTCGCGATGGACGGAACCACGCGTCGCGACCTGCCTCCGGTGGCGCTGCAGCGATACCGCGAACGGCACGGTGCGCCGCTGGACCCCGCACGCGCGATCATCATCGGCGATACCCCGAAGGACGTGGACTGCGCGCTGCACAACGGCTGCCGCGTGCTCGGCGTGGCCACCGGCGAGTTCACCGTGGACGCGCTGCGCGACTGCGGCGCCCACCACGTTGTGGACAAGCTGTCGCCCATCGGCCCCGTGCTGGAGTGGCTGCTGTCCCATCGCGAGACGCGGTAGATTTCGGCGCATGCCGGAGTCGTTCCACAGCGTCTGCCGAGACTTCTACGTCAACCAGAAGCTGGCGCTGAAGATGGACCTTCCGTGGGGCCGCGAGCCGGTGCTGGAGCTCTTCGACCGCATGCGCAAGGCCGTCCCCAGCCTGACGGACCTGCGTCGCTACGACCACGAGATCTCGCTGGAAAGCCCCGAGGACGATGCGCGAAGCTATTCGTGGGTCGCGCTGCGCCAGACCTCGCTGCGCAGCGGGTTCGTGAATCCCGCCGACCTGACCGATGCCTATCGCATGCACCGCACGGTGCTCGAGACCGCCCCCTGGTTCCTCAGCATCCGACCGCTCGACATCGACCATCTGGAGCTCGTCTTCGGCTTCGACTTCGAGGCCGAGGGCAACCGTGACGCCATCATCTTCGATGCGCTGCTGGCCGACACGCCGCTGGCGGGTCTGCTCGAGCGCGGTCGCGACGAGCCGCTGGACGTGCAGCCCTTCATCGGCCTGAACCTCGACCGCGAGGACGGCACCACGGCCTTCATCGAGGTGAAGAGCCGCACGAAGGGCGGCGAGCCGATTCCACAGCGCTTTCCCAGCGAGCCGATCAGCGTGTACCTGACGGTGCGTCGCACCGGTCCCATCGATCGACTGGAGGACCTGCCCACGGTACTCGCGGGCCTGGCCGGCCATGCCGAACGCCTCGCCGAGGAACGCGTGATTCCCAGCGTGCTCATCCCGATCCGCGACGCGATCCTGAGCCGCTGAGCGGCGCGCGTCAGCGGCCCTGCCTGCGCTGGGCCAGCAGTCTCTGCATCTCGGCACCCAGGGGCGCCCGCAGCCGCGATCGCGTCGGACCCGTGATGATGCGCGCGCCCTTGCTGAACGCCAGGTACGCGAATCCCCACGACAGCATCACGAACACGCGGTTGCGGAAGCCCACCAGCAGCAGCACGTGCACGAACAGCCACGCGAGCCACGCGAGCAGGCCGCGCAGCCTCAGGCCCGCCACCTCCGCGACGGCGCGCGCGCGTCCGATGGTGGCCATGGAGCCCTTGTCGAAGTAGCTGAAGGCCGGCCGCGGCGGTCTGGCGCCCGTCGTTGCGGCGCTCTCGGCACCGATGATGCGCGCCACCATGTCCGCCATCTGCATGGCGGCGGGCGCCACGCCCGGCACGGGCTTGCCCGTGCGTGCGCACACCTGCGCGGCCATGTCGCCGATCACGAACACGTCAGGCGAACCCGGGACCGAACAGTCCGGCAGCACCTTCACGCGGCCCGCACGATCCAGCGGCACACCCAATGTGGCGCCGATGGGGCTTGCCGCCACGCCCGCCGCCCACACCACGGTGTCGGCCTCGATGCGCTCCGTGCCAAGCATCACGCCACCGTCGAACACCTCGGTCACGCGCTCGTTGAGTCGGACTTCCACACCCATGGCGCGCAGCGAAGCCAGCGCCACGCTGGAAGACTGTTCGCTCATCGCCGCCAGCAGTCGATCGCCGCTCTCCACCAGGATCACGTGCGTGCTTCTCGCGTCGAAGCGCCGGAAGTCGCGGGCCAGCGCCTCGACGGCCAGTTCGCGGATGGCGCCTGCCAGTTCCACGCCGGTGGGGCCGCCGCCAACCACGACGAAGGTGAGGTGCGCCTTCAGCGCCTGCGCATCGGTCTCGGCCTCCGCATCCTCGAATGCCCGCAGGATGCGGCCACGGATCGCGGTCGCGTCATCGAGCGACTTCATGCCCGGCGCGAACGCCTTCCAGGCATCCTTGCCGAAGTAGCTCGAGCCGGCGCCGGCGGCCAGCACCAGCCAGTCGTACGGCCCCTTGGTGCCATCGGCGAATGTCAGCGTCTTGGCGGCGCGGTCCACGGCCACAACTTCCGCGAATGCCACGAGTGCATTGGCCTGATGCCGGAAGATCCGCCGAATCGGAAACGCGATGTCCGACTCCGTGAGCACGCTCGACGCCACCTGATACAGCAGCGGCTGGAACAGATGGTGGTTGGTTCGATCGATCACCGCCACGCGCACGGGGGCCGTGGCCAGATGCTGCGCCACGCGCAGGCCTCCGAAGCCGGCGCCCACCACGACCACCACGGGCACATCGGCCCGCAGCTCGGGTGTCACCGGCTTCCTGAACATGGCTCGGCGATCAGCCCGCCTTGCGGGACAGGAACTTCTCGACGCTCTTCAGGTCGGCGGACAGCTGCGGCGTCACCGTGATGGTGAAGCTCGCGCCGGTCTTCAGGGTGACCACGCGGCTCGCCTTCTTGCGGCTGGTCCACATGCGTCCGCCGCGCTGATGCACGTCGTTGCCGCCGTTCGCACGGCCCTTGGCAAGCTTGTCCAGCGCGCGCTGCACGCGCGTCTCCTGGCGCATGAGGCGGAAGATGGTCTTGCGAAGGCTCTCCTTGGCGGGGAGCTTCGTGACGGTGAAGGTGACCTTGCTTCCGGGCTTCATCTCTGCGGTGGCGGCCATGTGAATCTCCTTGCGAACCGCGCTGTGGCGGGTCGAGGAAGATATCCGAAACCCCCGGCCCGCGCCAGCCTTAGCGAATCTGCCCCAGCACGTCGTGCCAGGCCTTCAGAAGCGCCTGCGTTCCCAGACGCCCGTGCCCCAAGGCCTCCAGGCCCTGAAAGAGCCGCTCGGACAGTTCCAGACCGGGCAGCGCCTCGCCGTCCGATCGCGTCTGCTCGCGCGCGATCCGCAGGTCCTTGGCCAGATGGCTGGTGAAGAAGCCGGGGTTCCAGTCCCCCTTCAGCATGCGCGGCACCAGATTCTGCAGCGTCCAACTTCCAGCCGCGCCGCCCGACACGCTCTGCAGCACGCGCTCCGCATCCAGACCGGCCGCGCGCGCCGCCACCATCGCCTCGCACGCACCGACCATGCTGTTGGCCACCAGGATCTGGTTCACCATCTTGCACAGCTGGCCCGCACCCGCCGGTCCCTGATGCACGATGATCTTTCCCATCACGTCGAACAGCGGTCGCACGCGCGCGAAGTCACTGTCTGCGCCACCCACCATGATGGAGAGCGTCGCGTTGCGTGCGCCGACATCGCCGCCGGAAACGGGCGCATCCAGCGCCCCCACGCCGCGCGCGGCAGCGGTCTCGGCGATCCGTCGCGCCAGCGCAGGTGGGCTCGTCCCCATGTCGACCACCACCTTGGGGGCATTCGTCGCTCGCAGGAATCCGCGCTCACCCAGAAAGACGGCCTCGACCTCGTCCGGAAACCCCACCATCGCGAAGGCCGCCTCCGCGCCATCCGCGGCCTCCGCGGGCGAATCGGCCCACGTGGCACCTGCCGCAAGCAGCGGTTCCGCCCTGGCCCGGGTTCGGGTGTGCACGCGCACGGCGTGCCCGGCCCGCAGCAGATGCCCCGCCAGCGAGGCGCCCATGACCCCGATCCCGACCCACGCCACCTGCATGCGATTGCCGCTCATTCCACAAAGGTAGTGCAGGCCCACAGAGGCGGGGGCCACACCCCGTATCACGAATGGATCCCGACGCCCCACGCGGGATTGAAAGGGAGGTCACAATGCGCGCGAACAACTTTTCGGGCCCCGGCGTAGGCCGCGCCCTTTCCAATGGAACCATGAACATGTCCACCAGCCACTCTCCTATCGACATTCAGGATCTCGAGCGACAGGTCGCCGAGGCCGCGAAGCCATTCCAGCAGCTCGTCACCGAAATGCAGCGCGTCGTGGTGGGCCAACACGAACTCCTCGAGGGACTCGTGATCGGCCTGCTCGGCAACGGACACATCCTCATCGAGGGCGTGCCTGGCCTGGCGAAGACCACGGCGGTCGCGACGCTCGCCAAGGCGATCCACACCAGCTTCCAGCGGATCCAGTTCACGCCGGATCTGCTGCCCGCCGACCTCATCGGCACGCTCGTGTACCGCCCCAACACCGGCGACTTCGTGGTGAAGAAGGGACCGATCTTCGCGAACATCGTGCTGGCCGACGAGATCAACCGCGCGCCCGCCAAGGTGCAGAGCGCGCTCCTCGAGGCCATGCAGGAGCGCCAGGTCACCATCGGCACCGAGACCTTCCGCATGGAGGATCCGTTCCTGGTGCTTGCCACGCAGAACCCCATCGAGCAGGAAGGCACCTACAGCCTGCCTGAAGCGCAGGTGGATCGCTTCATGTTGAAGCTGGTCGTGCGCTACCCCACCGCTCGCGAGGAACGCCAGATCCTGGATCGCATGGCGCAGACCACCACCAGCCACACGGTGCGCGCGGTGCTGAAGCCCTCCGACATCGTGGCCGCCCGCAACGTGGTGGATCGCATCTTCGTGGACGACCGCATCAAGGACTACATCGTGAACCTGGTGGTGGCCACGCGCGATCCCGGCACGGTGAAGGCCCCCGTGAAGGAACTGATCCAGTACGGCGCCAGTCCGCGCGCCACCATCGCGCTCACCATCGCCGCCAAGGCCAAGGCGTTCCTGGACGGCCGCGGCTACGTCACGCCGCAGGACGTGAAGGACATTGCGCTGGATGTGTTGCGCCACCGCATCGGCCTCACCTACGAGGCGGAGGCGCTGGAGAAGAGCAGCGAGGACGTGGTTCGCAGCCTTCTGGAGCACGTGCCGGTTCCCTGATCAACGGGTGAACCAGCAACCACCGGAGTCTTCCCATGAACGCGAGTGAACTCATTCGCAAGGTGCGCCGCATCCAGATCCACACCAGCCGCGTGACAAGCGAGGCGCTGGCCGGCACCTACCACAGCGCCTTCCGCGGGCGCGGCGTGGAGTTCGAGGAAGTGCGCCCCTACGTGGTTGGCGACGACGTGCGCACCATCGACTGGAACGTGAGTGCACGCGCCGGCAGCCCGCACGTGAAGATGTTCCGCGAGGAGCGCGAACTGTGCGTGATGCTTGCGGTGGACCTGTCGGGCAGCCTGGATTTCGGCACGCAGAGCCAGTTCAAGCGCGAGATGGTGGCCGAGATGGCCGCCACCATCGCCTTCAGCGCCATCCGCAACGGCGACAAGGTGGGCCTGCTCGCCTTCACCGATCGCGTCGAGCGATTCGTGCCGCCACGCAAGGGCACGCGGCATGTGCTGCGCATCGTGCGCGAGTTGCTGGCGCTGAAGCCGCAGGGCACGGGCACGCGCATCGGCGAGGCGATCGACGAGATCACGCGCGTCGTGCGCAAGCGCAGCGTGCTGTTCGTGGTCAGCGACTTCATGGACACGGGCTGGGAGCGCTCGATGAGCGTGGCACGCGGGCGGCACGACGTGATCCCCGTGGTGGTGCGCGATGCCGCCGAGGACTCGCTGCCCGCGGTCGGACTGCTGGAGGTCGAGGATCCCGAGACGGGCGAGACGCTCGTGGTGGACACCTCCGATCGCGGCGTGCGCGCGCGTTTCGCCGCCGCCGCCGCGGAGGACCGCGCCGCGCTGCAGCAGGCATTCCGCAAGATGCGCATGGACGCGGTCGAGGTGCAGACGGGCGGCGACTTCGTGAAGCCGCTGGCCGAGGTCTTCCGCCGTCGCGAGGCCAGGAGGGGCCGATGAGGCGTGCGGCGATCCTGATCACCGCGCTGCTCGGCACCTGGGCGTTCGCCGCTGGCGAACCCGGCGCCACCGTCAGCCGCTCCGCCGATGGCGCGGGGGCGCGCGTGACGGTGACCGCGAAGGAGGCGATCCGCACCGGCGAGCCGCTCGCCGTCGACTTCACCGTGGAGCGCCCCGCCGGCACGAGCGTGATCGTGCCGGCGCTGAGGAGCGCGCTGGATCCATGGGAGGTGCGTGACGCGAGGGCGCTGCCCGGCGATCCCGCGAATCCGGACCGCACCATCGAACGCGTCACGCTGGTCACCTTCGAGAGCGGCGACCTGAAGGTTCCCTCGCTCGCCTTCCGCATCCGTGCCGCCGATGGCACCGAGACCGAACTGAAGAGCCCCGAGCTTCCCGTGACGGTGCGGTCGCTGCTCGCCGAGGGTTTCGATCCGTCACGGATCCGCGACGTCAAGGGTGCGGTGGAGATTCCGCTGGGTGCACGCTGGCCGTGGATCGCGGGCGGCATCGCGATGCTCGCCATGCTCGGATGGCTCGCGCATCGATGGTGGCGCGGCCGCCCCCGCCATGCGGCCCCGCCCGAGCCCGCGCACGCACGCGCCCTGCGCGAACTCGACGAACTGGGTGCGCGCGAACTGCCGCAGAAGGGCCTTGTGCTCGACTTCTACGTGCTGCTCTCGGACACCGTCCGCCGCTACGTCGAGGGTCGATTCGGCATCCGTGCGCCCGAACAGACCACGAAGGAGTTCCTGCAGGCCGCACGTCATCACCCGTCGATCCGCGAGGACCACCAGCGCATGCTCGCGGCGTTCCTGCGCGCCGCCGACATGGTGAAGTTCGCCGCGCAGCGACCGGGACCTTCGGAGTGCGATCGTGGACTCGACGCGGCACGCGGCTTCGTGCGCGAGAGCATGCCCATGGGCGACATCGAGGGCGCGGTGTCGGCGCCGGACGCGTCGCAATCGGCGCAGGAGGCCCGACCATGAGCACGCTTGCCATCGATGATCCGTGGTTCCTGCTGCTCCTGCCTCTGGCCGCGCTTGGATTCTGGCGCCTGTGGCGCAGGCGCCCCACGCTGCGCTTCAGCGCCGTCACGCGCGCCAAGGCCGCAGGACCGGGCATCGTCGCGCGCCTGCGCTGGCTGCCCATGGCGCTTCGCGCGCTGACGCTGGCGCTGGTGGTGCTGTGCATCGCGCGGCCGGTGCGTCTGAACGAGAACACCCGCACGATCACCGAGGGCGTGGCGATCCAGCTGGTGGTCGACCGTTCCAGCAGCATGCTGGCGATGGACTTCGAGCGTCAGGGCCGCGCCGTGGACCGACTCGCGGCATTGAAGGACGTCGTCGACCGCTTCGTGCAGGGTGGCGGAGGCCTCGCTGGCCGCGCCGACGATCTGGTCGGACTTGTCACCTTCGCGCGCCACGCGGACTCGATGAGCCCGATGACGCTGGATCACGAGTGGCTGCTGGCGGCGCTGAAGGATGTGCAGCCGGCCGAGCCTGGCTCGGGCGAGGACGGCACCGCCATCGGCGACGGCGTGGCGCTGGGCGCCGAGAAGCTGCGAGATGCCACCGAGAATCGCGGCGACGAGAGTCGCCGCATCAAGAGCAAGGTTCTGGTGCTGCTGACCGACGGCGAGAACAACGCCGGCGACATCGATCCGATGACCGCGGCCGAGCTCTGCCAGACGCTCGGCATCAAGCTCTACACCATCGGCATGGGCACGCGCGGCATGGCGCCCATGCCCATCAAGACCCCGTTCGGCATCCAGATGACGCGCCAGCCCGTCACGATCGACGAAAACCTGCTTCGCGCGATGGCCGAGCGCACCGGAGGCCAGTACTTCCGCGCCACCGACTCGCGCAGCCTTGAGGGCATCTACGCGAAGATCGACGAACTCGAGAAGACCGTGACCGAGCAGAAGCGCACCGTGCAGGCGAAGGACCTTTCCGTCGAGTCGTTCCGGCTGGGCCCGCTGCCGCTGCCGCCCATCCTGGTGCTCGCGCTGGCCGTGCTGCTGCTTGAGATCGCGCTGTCGCACACGCGCTGGAGGACGCTGCCATGACGCCGGGCGCCTTCCAGTTCGCGCAACCGTGGGCCGCATGGTGGCTCTGGCTTGCGGCCCTTGCGGTGGTCCTGATGGCCGTGGGCCTGCGTCGCAGGCGACGACTGCTGGAACTTGTCGCCGCCACCCCGCTGCTGTCGCGCCTTGCACCAAGCCTGGACCTCTCGCGTGCGTGGATCCGCGCAGGCCTCACTTCGCTCACGCTGGTGGCGCTCACGCTGGCGCTCATGGATCCGCGCTGGGGCATGCAGGTCGAGCAGGTGCAGCGACGCGGCCTCGACGCGATCTTCGTGCTCGACGTGAGCCGAAGCATGCTGGCCGGGGACGCGACACCCAGCCGACTGGAACGCGCCAAGCAGTTCGTGATCGACGCCAGCGAGGCACTCGAGGGTGATCGCGTGGGTCTTGTCGACTTCGCCGGCAGCGCCAGCCTTCGCGTGCCGCTCACGCTGAACTACGCGGCGTTCCGCCAGGCCGTGCAGAACCTGGAGCCCAAGGGCGCAGCACGCGGCGGCTCGATGCTTGGCGAGGCGATCCGCATGGCCGCCAACAGCTTCCCGGCCGCCGACAAGGGCGCGCGAGCCGTGATCGTGCTCTCCGACGGCGAGGACATGGGGAGCGATCCCGCCAAGGCGGCGACCGAGGCGCTCGAGGCATCCGGCGTGCGCGTGTACACCATTGGCATCGGCGACAGTCGCGACGGCGCGCGCATTCCGCTCGTGGGCGCCGACGGCCAGCGCCGCTATCTGGTGCACGATGGCCAGGAAGTCTGGTCGAAGATGAACCCGGACACCCTGCGCGAGATCGCGCAGGCCGGTGGCGGCGCGTTCATTCCCGCAGGCACCGCGCAGATCGACATGGCCGGCGTGTATCGCGATTCGCTCGCGGGTCTGGATCGCGTCGATCAGGAGGCGAGCCTGGTCAAGCGACAGACGCCGCGCTTCCAGTGGTTCGCGGCGGCAGCGCTGGTGTTGCTGGTGGTGGAAAGCCTGATCACCGATCGTCGCTCCCGCAAGGAGGTCGCATGAACGCGCCTTCGATCACTCGAATGCTTCTGGTCACGGCGCTCGGCCTGAGTCAGCCAGCGCTTTCCGCGCAGGGCCAGCCACAAGCGCCCACTACCTCCGCCGCCTCCACAGCCCCGAAGGCCCCCGCGATCCGCGTGCCGGACGCGCTGGTGAACCCGGTCACGCCGGACGAGGTGGGTGAGCCCGCGCCCACCCCGGAAACTCCCACGCAGCCGTTCGATCCTGCCGCATATCGCGCCGCCGTGAAGCGTGCGAACGCCGCCGTTGCCGAACAGGACTGGCCGAATGCGGCAAAGTCTCTCGAGGAGGTGCTGGCACTCAAGCCCGATTCCAGGGAAGCCGCGTACAACCTTGGCGTGGCCCGCTTCCAGCAGGGCGACTTCGCGGGCGCGCGCACGATGTTCCAGCAGAGCGCGCAGAGCGCATCCGCCGATCTTGCGGCCCGAAGCATGTACAACGAAGGCAACTCGATCTACGCCGACGCGGTGCGCAACCTTCCGCCGATCGAAGCTGCCGCGCAGCAGGGCCAGCCGCCGCAGGCCTCCAGCGTGCCTCCCGAGGAACTGCAGAAGGCGGTTCAGCAAGTCGAACAGGCCTTCACGCATTTCAAGGACGCGGCTGCCGCCAATCCCGGCGACGAGGACAGTGCCGCCAATGCGGAGACCTCACTCAAGCTCCTCAAGGAACTTCGCAAGATCCAGCAGCAGCAGCAGCAGCAGCAGCAGCAACAACAGAAGCAGGATCAGCAGCAACAGCAGGACCCGCAACAAGACTCGAAAAACGAGCAGCAACAGCAGGATCAACAGCAACAGCAGGATCAACAGCAGCAGAGCCAGCAACAGAAGCAGGACTCCAAACAGCGCGACTCCAAGTCGTCGGAGTCACAGCAGTCCCAGACCGACTCGAAGTCGGCGCAAGGCGACCAGCAACAGCAGCAGCAGGAGCAGCAGCCGCAGGAGCAGCAGCAGCAGCAGCAGCAGCAGCAGACCGAGTCCAGGAACGATCAGAAGCCGGAGCCCAAGCAGGACTCCGCGCAACAGAAGGACGGGCGCCCTGACACCGAACAGGATCGGAAGAAGGAGTCGGACTCGAAGGATCCGCAGCAGCGCGCAGAGCAGCAACAACCGCAGCCGAGCAAGCAGCAGCAGCAGCAGCAGCAGCAGCAGCAGCAGCAGCAGCAGCAGCAGCA
>JBMOGS010000045.1:0-20430 GCA_049318245.1 Phycisphaerales bacterium
CGCAGTTCTCGCGGAAGATCACCATGTTGCAGTCGCCGGGCTTCTTCACCGGGCTCGGCACGCCGTTGAACCAGCGCACGGGACGCAGGCAGACGTAGAGATCAAGGATCTGGCGCAGCGCCACGTTGAGCGAGCGGATGCCGCCACCCACCGGCGTGGTGAGCGGGCCCTTGATGCCCACGAGCATGTCGCGGAAGGCCTGCAGCGTCTCCTCGGGCAGCCAGTTGCCGGTCTTGTTGAAGGCCTTCTCGCCGGCCAGCACCTCGTGCCAGTGAATGCGGCGCTTGCCGCCGTAGGCCTTCTCCACCGCACCATCGAGCACGCGCACGCTCGCCTTCCAGATGTCGGGGCCCGTGCCGTCACCCTCGATGAATGGAACGATGGGCTCGTCGGGAACCTGCAGGCCAGACTTGGACATGGTGATGCGAGAAGCCATGGGTCGATCTCCTTCTTTCAGGCGAATGGATTTGGAGGGGCAAGTGTAACCCCGCCCCGCGTCAGCCCTGCGCGTTGGAGGGACTGCCCTTGGGCTGATCCGGCTCGGGCGGAGGCTCGTACGGTGGCTCGGACGCAGGCTCTTTCGCCGGGGCGGGAGCTGGTTCTGGCGCGGGTGAGGGCGCGCGCGAGGGTTCCGGCGGTGGCTCGAACGGCGGCGGCGTTGGCGCGGGCGCGGGTGCGGGCTCGGGCGCGGGCGCGGGCTCAGGTGCGGGCGCAGGCGCGGGCGCGGGCTCGGGTGCGGGCGCGGGCTCAGGTGCGGGCGCAGGCGCGGGCGCAGGCTCGGGCGCGGGCGCGGGCGCAGGCTCGGGCTCGGGCGCGGGCTCAGGTGCAGGCGCAGGCTCGGGCTCGGGTGCGGGCTCAGGTGCAGGCTCGGGCGCAGGCGCAGACGCAGGCTCGGGCTCGGGCGCGGGCGCGGGTGCGGGCTCGGGCGCGGGCGCGGGCTCAGGTGCAGGCGCAGGCTCGGGCTCGGGCGCGGGCTTTGCTTCCGAGATTGGAGGCACGACCGGCTGCGACGCCGGAACAGCCGCTGGCTCAGCCGCAGGCTCCGCCGCGGGCGCTGGCGCCGGTGACGCCGCCGGCGCGCGCGCGGGCGACGGAACGATCGCAGGCGAGGGCCGCATCGGCGCCTCCGGAATGTCGGCTGGGACCGCAGGCTCGGACCCCGGCGTGCGCACCTCGGTGCCGCGCGCGGTCTGCACAAGCGGCTGGGCGGGCTCGACGCTCTCGGCTTCGGGACGCTCGATCGGCTTGACGGTCCTTGGAGGCGGAAGCGCCATGCCGGCCAGGCGGCGCTCGACCTCGTTCATGAACTGCTGGCCCTGCAGCCAGAAGTGCGCCGGAATGCTGGCCGAGCGGCTGGCGAAGATGAGCGATGGCGGCTCGGTGGAGGTCACGTTCGCGGTGAAGCGCCACTCGCGCTCCTCGCGGCGCGGCTTCTGTCCCACGATCACCACGTCGCGGCGCAGGTCGCGCCGGATCTCGACCGTGGCCGAGGCGTCGTCCCGGAACACCTCGTTGTCGACCACGATCCAGTCGGGATATCGAGGATCCTCGGCCGTCTCGACCATCGCCTTCCAGACCTGATCGCGGCTGTAGCCGGGGAAATCGCGTTCCATCGAACCGCACGCCGCCAGCAGCGCGGGCAGGCATGCAAGCACGCAGCGAAGGATCACGCGAACATCACGCCGCACTGGTGTGCACCTTCTGCACGTCATCGTGCTCCTCGAGCGCGTCCACCAGCTTCTCCAGCTTGGCGCGCACCGTCTCGTCGATCTCCACGGGGCTCACGGGGAGGAAGGCTACCTCGGCACTCTCCGTGACGATGCCCCGCGCCTCGAGCGTCTCGCGCACGGCGCCGAACTGCGCCGGCTCGGTGAGCACCTGGAACCCCTCGTCCATGCTGGAGACGTCGTCGGCCCCGGCCTCGATGGCGACCTCCATGAGCTTGTCCTCGGCTGCGGCCGTCGCCGACACCAGCAGCACACCGCGCTGCTGGAAGGAGAACGCGACGCTGCCCGGCACGCCGAGCTTGCCATCGTTCTTGTCGAAGATGGCGCGGATCTCGGGCGCGGTGCGGTTCACGTTGCTGGTGAGGGCCTCGACGATCACGGCCACGCCGCCCGGGCCGTAGCCCTCGTAGCGGACGGGCTCGAAGCGCTCGCCGTCGGTCTCGCCCGCCCCCTTCTTGACCGCCTTCTCGATGGTCTCGCGCGGCATGTTGCCGGCCTTCGCGTCCAGGATCGCCAGACGCAGCACGGCATTGAACTTCGGATCGCTGCCACCGTTGCGCGCGGCCACGATGATGGCGCGGCTGAGCTTGCTCCAGATGCGGCCGCGCTTGGCGTCGACCGCGGCCTTGCGGTGCTTGATGTTCTTCCAGGCGCTGTGTCCAGCCATGGTCAGGGAACGGAGGCGGGCGTGGGCGTGGCGGGCGGTCGCGGCGCGATCGGGGGCTCGCGCCCCTCCGCGATCGCCTGCAACTTCGCCTGCGCACGCGCGATCGCGGCGCCGTCGCGGGCATCGTAGAAGGAAGCCGCGCTCCATGCACGAAGGCCGGTGCGGCGGGACTGCATGCGATCGAAGGCCTGCATCGCCGCGGCGCGCGAGGCGCTGCCTCGACCACGCTCGACCAGCAGACGCCAGGCCGTGGTGGCCTCCTCGCGCAGGTTCGAGGCCCAGAGCGCGTCACCCAGGTGATCGAGCGGCTCCAGTCCCGGATCCGGGCCGTCGGTCGCGCGGCGCAGGCGCTCGAGCGCCTGATCGAGGGGCGCGCCCGAGACGTAGGACCACCAGCCTGCGGTGTCGAGCGTGCTGCGCTCCTGCGGGCCCGCGTCGAGCGCGCGACGGACCAGTTCGCCCGTGGTGGCGTCGAGCTGGCCCGCGACGATCCGCATCCAGGCCAGGTTGTTCAGCGCCTCGCCCAGGTCCGGACGCAGTTCGACCGCGGTCTGGAAGAGCGTGACCGCCGATGCGTCACGACCGGCCATCAGGAACATGCCGGCGAGCTCATTGATCTCGGTGGCCTCGTCGGCATTCGACGCGTCGACGAGGACCGATCGCTTGCTGGCGGCGCGTTCGCCCCGGAGCAGCTCGAGCGCGGACTGGGGCTGATCGGCCGCCGCCAGCGCCGCAAGCGACGCGCGCAGCAGCGGCACCCGCTCGGATGCGGTGATTCGCGAGGCGCACGAACGCAGAAACGCCGCGGCACGATCGGCCTCGCGCTCGTCGATCAGGCGCTGCGCCGCCTCGGTGATCGCGGTCGCGCTCCACGCGCGCGCGTGCGAACGCGCGAGCTCCGCCGCCTCCAGGTCGTCGCCCGCCAGCATCGCGGCCGCGAGCGCGAGCGGGCCTGCATCGGGCGATGCCAGCGCGGCGGTGCCGAGCGAGCCGGCGAGTTCGCGACGGCCGGGAAGTTCCGCCGACAGCCGGAGTGCAAGCGTGAGGGCCGTGAGCCGCTGCGCCGAGCTCAGCGAGGGCGTCTCCTGAATGCCGCGCAGCGCACGCATGGCGGCGTCCTCGCGGTTCGCCCGCAACGCGAACTCCGCACGCTCCAGCGTGAGGCGCGGCGAATTGCGCACCTCGGGCAGCGCGTCGAACGCCGCCCACGCCTCGTCGGCGCGACCGGCGATCGCGAGCGCGCGCGCCCACGCAAGCCTTCGCGCCAGACTCTCGGGCTCGTCCAGCGCAGCCTGCCGCAGGAGCAGGACACCCGCATCGATGCGGCCCCGCTTCGCCAGCACGCTGAAGAGCGCCTCCAACGGAACGGCCGTTGCGGGGCGGCGCTTGCAGAGATCCAGCAGGAGCCGTTCGACCGCGTCGAGCTGCTCGGCCGCCGCACCCGCCGAGACCAGGGCCCGCGCCACTTCCGCGTCGAGCGGATCCTCGACCAGCAGGGTTCGAAGCGGATCCAGCGCCGGCTCCCCCTGACCGGCCTGCACGCGGCGCAGCGCCTCGGCGCGATCCAGCTCGCGCAGGGACACATCCTCCTGCGGGGATTGCCGGAGCAGCTCCACGATCTCGTTGCGCTGCGCCGAGTCCGGCGCGAGCAGCTGCAGCAGCGTGCGCGTGACGTCGGATCGAGAGGGCGCGGCCTCCCAGGCGCGCTCGGCCGCCAGGCGAGCCTCGGCGAGCCGGGACTGCGGACCGTCCGGACGCTCCTTCTCGACTGGTGGCATGAGGTCGGCGCGCGCGCGCGCGAGCCATGCCTCGGGCCCGTCACCATCCAGCTCGATCGCCTTCTCCGACCAGGCGTTCGCGGCTTCTCGATCCCCGAGCGCGACGAAGGCGTCGGCCAGGGCGGCGGCCACGCGCGCGTCGGAGACCGGTTCGGCGGCGATCCGGCGAAGTCCGGCTCCATCCTCAAGCGCGCCGGCGGCCAGCACCTGCACCACGCGCATCGGGGCGGCGAATGCGCTCGACGCCTCCGGCGTGCCGACCGCTTCGGATGCCAGCTGCGCCTCGCCCCCGAGCAGCTCGAAGTGCGCCCGCACCAGGCGCGATGCATCATCGTTGCGCGATGCGAACTGCGCGCGCAGCGACGACGGCGTGGCCGCGGTGGCACGCAGGCCCGCGGCGATCTCGGCGGCGAGCCATGGCGCTTCCTGCGCACGAAGACATGCCATCTCGACGGCCTTCGCGGTACCCATGCGCTCGGCCAGCCACCCGAGGGCCGGGCCGAAGTGAACGCGATCGGTGCCGCGCGCCCGCAGGTCACTCGCGAACGCGACGAGACCGGCCGGCACACGCGCCCGCAGCGCCAGGAGATCCAGACGGGCGGGATCCGCCGCGGCGATGGACTCGCGGGCAGCGTCGGGAAGCGCGGCCAGCGCGGTCGGCAGTCCGGATCGTCCGGGTGCGTCGGGCTGCGCGAACGATCGGGCGACGACTTCGGACGCCCGGGCCTCCTGCTGCGACTGCACCAGCGCCCACGCAAGTCGACCGAGCGACACGCGATCCTCGACCGGTGCCGACGCGAGCGCCGACGCGAAGGCCTTCGCCGCGGCGGCCGGATCACCCGAGGCCAGCGCGCATTCGCCGGCGATGCGCATCAGGTCCGCGGACTGCCGCTTCAAGGCGGCGGCTTCGGGACCCGTCCATGCCTGACTCGACTGCCATGCCTCGTTCAGGCACTGCGTCGCCGCGCGCAGGTAGCCCAGTTCGCGCAGGGAAAGCCCGAGCGCCACCGCGTGACCGATGGCCTCGCGCGGCTCGGGCTGCGGCGCCTCGCCGACACGGACCATCTGGCGCAGCCGAAGCAGGCGCTCCGCGGCCGCCAGCGGTTGTCGCGCGCTGGCGGCGTCCACGCCACCGGAGGCGAGCGCCTCGGGATCGAGCGGCTGCATCGAGAGCACACGATCCCACGCCTCATTGGCGAGGTCGCGCCGACCGGCGGCGTCCAGCACGCGGCCAAGCTCGCGCCAGGCCTGCAGGTCGCCGTTGTCCCGTCGCAGATGCTCCGCCAGAAACTGCACCGCGGCCTCGAGCTGTCCCGCCGAGACCAGCCGACGCGCCTCGCGCACCGAGGCGTTCGGCTCGGGTGCGTCGAGCGGCGGCGCCTCCCCGCGAAGCGGCGCGATCGCCTCGGCGACCTGCTCGAGCGATCGATGCATGAGTGCGGGATCACCCGCGGGCAGCGGCCGAAGCGCACCGGGCGGCACGAGGGCTGGCGCCGCGACCGCCCCGGGCTGCGCCGGCGGGGTCGCCGTCACCTGCGGCGCAGCATGCGCAAGCGCACACCAGACGGATCCTGCGATCGCGACGATGCGAAGCGGACCGGCCGGCATGCGACGCCGCGTCACTTGCGCTTCTTGCCCAGCCGCGGCACGCGCCCGCTGGCCAGGAAGCGATCGGTGGCCTTGCGAAGCGCGGCGTGCGCCTCCAGCGCGTCCTCGGCCAGCACGTGGCGCGAGAGCAGCGCGGCGACCTCGACGGGCTCCGACGCGTCGGACAGCACCTCGGCCTCGCTGAGCACGTCCACCGTGGCCTGATCGACGGGCACCGCGTGGATGCTCAGGCCGAGCAGCAGCGTGCGCGCCGCCACGAACGGCGTGATGCCGGCAAGTCCCTCGATGTAGGCCTTCGCCTCCTTCTTCGAGAGGTTGCGGAGGCGCTCCAGGCTGACCTTGTGCTCGCGCTTGTAGATGTCCATGAGCGTGCGGCGCATCAGCACGCAGCGATCCCACGCAAGCGGATAGCGCACGCCGATCAGGCTCACCTGCTCCTTCACCAGCATGGCGCGAAGGTCGTTCACGTCCACGCTGCCGCGCATCAGCTTGTCGAACGCGTTCGAGCCCTGCTCGTCGGTGGCGTCGGCCATCATGAAGCTCTCGATGAGCAGCTCGATCAGGTCGGTCCGTGGGGTCGGTGGCGCCGACGCGTGGGACTTGAGCAGCTCCTTGAACTTACCGATGGCGAGGTCGCTCTTCATGGCGGATGCGGTCATGGGGTTCCTTCGTGCGTTGCTTCCGGGGCATCCCCGGACAGCGATGCGTCCAGCGCCGCCTGGCGCTTCAACGAGTCGTCCAGGCGGAATTCCAGTCGTGGCATGCGGCGAATCTCGACATGGCGCGCCATGCCCTGCTTCAGGTGACCCGAGGCGTGACGCAGCGCCTGCAGCGCCAGGGCGCCCGACGTCTCCGGCAGCACCGAGATGCCGGCCGTGAACGACTGCCCATCGGGCGACAGGGTGCCACCGGTCACCGTGACCAGCGTGCCGTCGAGGCGCGGATCGGACAGCCCGCCGATCAGGGCCTGGCGCAGCGCGCGGGTGAGCGCGCTGGTCACGCGCCCGTCGGCGCGCTCATGGCCGGACTCGTCGCGGTGGTGCCTCATCGCTTCTCGGGCATCGAGCGGCTCACGGTCGTGGTGCGGTAGCACTCGAGCACGTCGCCCTCCTTGATGTCGTCGTAGCCCACGATCTTCATGCCGCACTCGTTGCCGGAACGCACTTCCTTGGCGTCGTCCTTGAAGCGCTTGAGCTGCTCGAGGCGGCGGTCCTTCTCGACCACGATGCCGTTGCGCGTCACGCGGATCTGCGCGTTGCGCTCGATGACGCCGTCGGTCACGTAGCAGCCGGCGATCATGCCGACCTTGCTGATCTTGAACACCTGGCGCACCTCGGCGTGTCCCAGCACCTCGAGCTTGATCTCGGGGGCCAGCAGGCCCGACGCCGCCTTGGTGACGTCGTCGACCAGGTCGTAGATCACCTCGTAGAGGCGGATCTCGATGCCCTTCTGCTCGGCCTGCGTGCGGGCCTTGCCGCTGCTGGTCACGTTGAAGCCCACGATGATGGCGCCGGTGGCGCTGGCGAGCGCCACGTCGCTCTCGTTGATGCCGCCCACCGCGCAGTGCTTCACGCTGACCGCGACCTCGTCGGTCTTGATCTTCGCGAGCTCGCTGCGCAGCGCCTCGGCGCTGCCCTGCACGTCGGCCTTCACCACCAGCGACAGCTCCTTCACCTGGGCCTTGCCCATGTGCTCGAAGATGTTGTCCAGGGTGATCTTGGGCGCCGCCAGTTCGCGCTCGCGCTCGATGCGACGACGCTCGATGGCGGCCTCCTCGGCCTCCTTCACGCTCTTGGTGCAGAAGAAGCTGTCGCCCGCGTCGGGCAGCAGGTCGATGCCGCTGATGGCCACCGGCGTGCTGGGACCCGCCTCGTCGATGCGCTGGCCGCGATCGTTCACGATGTCGCGCACGCGTCCGAAGGCGCGGCCGATCACCACGAAGTCGCCGCGCTTCAGCAGGCCTTCCTGCACGATCAGGCGCGCCACGGGGCCGCGACCCTCTTCCACCTGCGCCTCGAGCACGGTGCCCTGCGCGATGCCCTTGAAGTCGGCCTTCAGGCCCAGCAGATCGGCCTGGTAGTCGAGCACATCGAGCAGCTCCTGGATGCCGATGTCCTTCACCGCGCTGGTCTTCACCACTTCCGTGGTGCCGCCCCACGGCACGGGGTTCAGGCCGTGCGCAGCCAGCTGTCCGTAGATGCGCTGGATGTTGTTCTCGGTGGCCTCGGCGCGATCGATCTTGTTCAGCGCCACCACGATGGGCACATTGGCCGCCTTCGCGTGGTTGATGCTCTCGATGGTCTGCGGCATCACGCCGTCGTCGGCCGCCACCACCAGCACCACCACGTCGGTCACCTTGGCACCGCGCGAACGCATGCTGGTGAAGGCCTCGTGGCCGGGCGTGTCGATGAAGGTGACCACGCGCTCGCGATCGCCGGCCTTCACCGGCGTCTGGAAGGCGCGCGTGGCCTGCGTGATGCCACCGGCCTCGCCGGCGGCCACGTTGGTGTTGCGGATGCGGTCGAGCAGGCTGGTCTTGCCGTGGTCGACGTGGCCCATGATGGTGACCACGGGACTGCGCGGACGCTCGTCGGTGCGCGTGCGCTCCTTGAAGCCCGCCTCGATGATCTCGGCGGCGCTCTTGGCCTCCTCGATCTCCAGCTCCACGCCGAACTCCAGCATGGTCTCGAGCGCCTGATCGGCGGTGATCACGCTGTTGATCGTGGCGACCGTGCCCTGCAGGAAGAGCTTCTTCAGGATGTCGCCGGCCTTCACGCCGGTGACCGCGCTGAGCTCCTTGATGTGGATCGGCTCCGCGATCTTGACCGGGCCCTGCGGCGGACCCGAGGGCTTCTGCGCCGGCGCGGGGCCTCGCCTGTCGGGCGTGCGCTTGTGCGATCGGAAGAATCCACCCGAGCGGTTCAGGCGATCCTCGCGCTCGGCAAGGTCCTGTGCGCGCCATGGCTCGGCACCGCCACCACCGCCGCCCTCCTCGCGTGCACGACCCGTCTCGCCCGCCTTCGCGCGACGCGCACCCGCGCCACCACGACGATCGCCGCCGAAGCTGCGACCACCTGGCGGCGGCGTGACGCCCGCACCGCCACCGGCGCCGGCACCTGCTCCACCGAAGCGCGGGCCGCGCGACATCGGCGGACCCATGCGGGGCCGAGGCGCGGGAAGGTTCTCGGGCTGCTCCACTCGGATCAGCTTGGGGCCGCTCATCGCGGTCTTCACCGGCTGCTCGAGACGCGGACCGACAGGACGGACTTCCTTCGGTCGGGACGGAACGTTGATCACCGGCGGCGGGCCAGGCTTCAACACGGGACCGCGCGCAGGCGGCGGCGTGGTGGGCTTGACCGGAGCGCCGCCATCACCGCCCTGCCGGGGCGGCTGCACCGGCGTGACGGGCTTCGCGACAGGCGGCGCCACGGGCGGCGCGACCACCGGCGCGACCTTCGCCTCGACGGGCTTGGGCTCGACCGGCTTCACCTCGGCGGGCGTGGCCTCGATCGGCTTTGCCTCGACGGGCCTGGGTTCCACGGGCCTGGACACCGGCGCAGGCGCGGCCTTCGGGGCCTCGAACGGTTGCTTGACGATGCCCTTGCGTGCCTTCTTCGGCGCGTCGGCCTCGGCGGCCTCGCCCTCCGTCTTCTCGACGGCGGGCGCCTCCGCGACGGCCACGCCACCAGCACCCGCGAACCATTCGCGAATCGTCGCCGCAAGGCCGGCCGAAACGGTCGACTGCGGCTGCTTCACGTCATCGATGCCTTCCGCGGTGCACCGGGCGACGATGTCCTTGGACGGGACGCCCAGCTCCTTGGCCAGCTGCGAGACTCGGACTTTCGCGATCTTGCTCACGGGTTCTCCTGTGTGGTCGTGATCGAGGCGTCAGGCCATCAGGCCTTGCCGCCTCCCAGAATGTCGTCGGCCGCGGCCTCCGAGGCGTCGTCGGTCTGCACCGCGCCCTCGCCACCGCCCAGCAGCGCGTCGGCGGCGCTGGATTCCTCCGCGGCGAGGCGCTCGGCCTCTTCGCGATCCTTGGCCTGCTGCTCGGCGACCACCTTGGCCTTCTCGCTGCAGGCCTGCACGATCGCGTCGGCGATCTCGGGGGTCGCCTGCAGTTCGCTCTCCAGCATCTCGGGGCCGACTTCCTCGACGTCGAACACGCTGATGAGACCCAGCGCGCCCATCTTGTCGAGCATGTCGTCGGTGACGCCCTCGACGGGACGCACGGTCTCCTCGAGGATGGCGAGGCCCTTGCTGAACTCGTCGGGCGTGAGGATGTCCACGTCCCAGCCGGTCAGGCGTGCCGCGAGGCGCACGTTCTGGCCGCGGCGGCCGATCGCCAGGCTCAGCTGGTCGTCGCGCACGATGATGGTGGCGCGACCGAGCTCGAAGCACAGGCTCACTTCCTCGACCTCGGCGGGCTTCAGCGCGTTGGCGATCAGCACCTGGCTGCTCTCGTTCCAGCGCACGATGTCGATCTTCTCGCCGCCGAGCTCGTCGACGATGTTGCGGATGCGGCTGCCGCGCACGCCCACGCACGCGCCGACGGCGTCGACCTTGCTGTCCACGCTGCTGACCGCGAGCTTCGTGCGGAAGCCGGGCTCGCGGCTCATCGCCTTGATCTCGATCACGCGGTCCGCGACCTCGGGCACCTCGGCCTCGAAGAGGCGGCGGATGAAGTCGGGGTGCGCGCGGCTGAGCACGATCTTGACCTGATGGCCCGCGTCGCGCACATCGAGGATCAGGCAGCGCACGCGGTCACCCGGCTGGAACTGCTCGCCGGGAATCTGCTCGCTGCGGGGCATGAAGCCCTCGGCGCGGTCGACCTGCACGACCAGCGCGCCACCTTCGTAGCGCTGCGCGGTGCCGGTGACCAGCTCGCCCTGCCGCTTCACGAACTCCTCGAGCAGGCTGTTGCGCTCCTCCTCGCGGAACTTCTGGATCATCACCTGCTTCGCGGTCTGCGCCGGGATGCGCCCCATGCTCGCCAGCGAGACTTCCTCCTGCGCGCCATCGGGCAGGTTGCGCCAGATGCGCAGCGCGCCGCTGAGACGGTCCATCGAGCACCCGAACTCCTCGAGGTCGAGGCTGTTGAAGTGCTTGCGCGCCGCGCTGACCATCGCCTGCTCGAGGTCCGTGATGAGGATCTCGCGGTCGATGTTGCGGTCGCGGGCGATGCTGTCGAGGATGCGGAGGGTTTCGCTGTTCATGGTGTTGCCTGTGTCGCTTGGGATGGTGGGATGTTGGAATGTCAGTGACCGAAAACGAGCGCGGGTCACGCCGGGCACCGAGCCCTGCGTGACCCGTCCGAAGGCCGCACCCGAGGGTGCCGCCGGACGCCCTGTCGGAAGTCGCCTACCGGCGAGCCTCCTTCGGGCGCCTCTCGAGAGCCGTCGGCGTGCCGACGGAAACTCCAGCCACGACCTGGACGCGGAAGCGCGTCATCGGACGAGGGTGCTGGACGAAGCGATGTTCATGGCTTGAAGCATTCGATTCGATCGAGAAACGGACGGAGCCGGTCGCACAACCGACCGAGGGAGGGAGGTTAGCCGATTTTGCCGATTTTTTCAAGCCAAGCCGCGACTGAACGCGTTTCGGCGAGCGATGGAACGCGATTGCTACGCTCGGCGCATGGGAAGCAGGTTTCCTGGCGCCTGGATCGCGGTCGCAGCGGCTCTGCTGCTGGCCTGCTCCGCCCACGCGCAGCTTGGCACCCGGGGTTTCAGCCTTCCCAAGGCGGGTGCGCCCGCAGCCAAGGCGGCGCCTGAACCGAGTGAATCCTCGGAACTTGTGCAGATCACGGCCATCCAGTCGGCGGCCGAGGTCGCGCCGGGCGCCATGGTGGACGTGGCGATCGCGTTCACGATCCCGACGGGATGGCACATCTGGGTGAACGAGACGCAGGCGCGGGCGCTGCCCGACGTGGCCGTGTTCGAGGGCGCGCTGTTCACCACGCTCTCGCTCGCGTCGGAGACGAGCGGACTTCGCCTCACCGGCGTGCAGTGGCCCACGCCGCACACGGCGCGGGCGGACGTGGGCGAGGGCCCGCAGTCCTACGCGGTCTACGAGGGAAGCGGCACGATCTTCGCGAGACTGCAGGCGTTGGCCGAGGCCAAGGGCGACCTTTCCACGGATCTCCTGCTCTCGGTGCAGGCATGCAACGCGACGAACTGCCTGCCGCCGGGCGAACTGCGCGTTCCCGTGAAGGTGCGCGTGCAGGCGGGCGCAACGGCTCCCGCCGCGGGCGCGGCGTTCGCGGGCCTGGACCCCGCGCGCATGGTTGCGGCCGCGGGCGCCGACGCTTCCACCTCCACCGAACCCGCCGAAGGCGCGATCCGCTTCGACTTCTTCGGAGCCAGCTTCGACGTGGACCCGCGCGGCACGGGACTGCTGCTGGTGATGCTGGTCGCGTTCGTGGGAGGTGCCCTGCTGAACTTCACCCCCTGCGTGCTGCCGGTGATTCCACTGAAGATCATGGCGCTCAGCGCGGCAGCGGGTGATCGTGCGCGTTGCCTGCGCCTGGGGCTCGTGATGAGCGCGGGTGTGGTCGCGTTCTGGCTGGCGCTCGGCCTGCTCGTGGGCGGCATCAGCGGTTTCACCGCGGCGAACCAGCTCTTCCAGTATCCGGCGTTCACGATCGCCCTGGGGCTCTTCATCGCGGTGATGGCCGTCGGCATGGCGGGCTTCTTCAGCGTGAACCTGCCGCAGTGGGTGCACGGCATCGAGGCAAGCCACGAGAGCGCCGGCGGAAGCTTCGTGATGGGCATGATGACGGCCGTGCTGAGCACGCCCTGCACCGCGCCACTGATGGGCGCCGCGGCAGGCTGGGCGGCGAGCAGCGGAAGCATGCCCACGGTGCTGGCGGTGTTCGGCACGATCGGCGCCGGCATGGCCGCGCCGTACCTGCTGCTGAGCGCGTATCCGGACCTGGCGCGACGCATGCCGCGCAGCGGCCCCGCAAGCGAGGTGGTGAAGCAGGTGATGGGTCTGCTGCTCCTGGCGGCCGCGGCGTTCTTCGTGGGCGCGGGCGTGAATGGCCTGCGATCCACGCCGGGGGCCGAGCACTGGTGGCTGGTGGGCGCGATCGGTGCCGCCGCGGGACTCTGGCTGGCGTGGCGCACGATCCGGCTGGCGCGCCGACACCTCACGCGCGCGCTGTTCGTGTCGCTTGGCCTGCTCATCGCGGTGCTGAGCGTGGGCATCACGCGCGCGCTGGGCGTGGCGTCGGTGGGCTGGGTGCCCTACGCCGCCGAGACGCTCGCGAAGGCGAAGGCCGAGGGCAAGATCGTGGTGCTCGACTTCACCGCGGAGTGGTGCCTGAACTGCAAGGCGCTCGAGAGCGCCGTGCTGCACCGCGAGGACGTGGTCGACGCGCTCGCCGTGCCCGAGGTGGTCGCCATCAAGGTGGACATCACGAACCGTCGCAGCGACGGCTGGAACCTGCTGCACGCCTACGACCGCGTGAGCATTCCGCTGCTGGTGGTGCAGTCCGCCGATGGCAAGGTGCTGCTGAAGAGCGACGCGTACACGCCTGAACAGGTGCTCAGCGCGCTGAAGCAGGCGGCCCAGCGCTGACGCCGGCGAGCCGCTCGGCAAGCGCGCGATCGGGCGGCGAGAGTCGAAGCAGCGGATCGAGCCCCATCGCGTCGTCGCACCGGATCGCCTCGGTGGCCAGTGCGGCCGTCTCGGGCCGGTCCAGCGCCGCGGCACGCCGCGCCGCGCGCAACCACGCGGACGCCGAGCCCGCGTCGAACCGCGTGACGGCGAGCGCGCGGTCGAAGGCCACGGACTGATCCTGCGCCTCGGCGGTCACGAGCGCGCGACGCTCCCATGCATGGGCGGACGCGTGCAGCGTCTCCAGCCTGGAGGCCTGCACGAGCCCCGCGCCCGATTGCACCGCGGCATCCGCGGCTTCGCACGCCGACAGGAGATCCGAGGCTCCCGCGGAACCGGCCGAATCGGCGGCGCGCAGGTACTGCTCGGCGCTCAGGATGCGGCTCCACCGCGCGAGCGCCTGCGCCGCCTCGCGGCGCACGGATTCCGGCGATCGTCCGCTGGTGGCGCGCAAACCCTCGACCAGACGTGTTGCCACGGCCTCGAGCGATCGCTCCATGCGCGCCTGACCCGCCGCACCCGTGATCGTGAGGAGCGCGACCACCGCGCACGCCAAAGCGCCCACCGCCCGCGGCGCCAGGCGCGGCGAGCGACCATACTCCTGATACGAGGGATCCAGCGCGTGCGACGGCACCGCGGCACCCAGCAGCGCAAGCAGCCACGCCGCCGAGCCCGGATTCCACAGCGTCATCTCCACCTGCGCGTGGCAGAGCGCCACGAGCGCCGCGGGGAAGAGCATGTGCGAGCCGCTGGCGCGCGCGGACCAGAGCCGCGGCAGCAGCACGACCGCGGCGCCAGCCCACGCCGCACCGCCCACCCATCGCAGGAGCGTCGACGCCGGATCCAGCGTCGAGGCCTCGGCGACGATGGACAGCAGCACCGCGACCAGCACCGCCACCATGACCGCACGCTGCGCGTTGCCGTCACGCGCCTCGGGCGTGGGCAAGGGCGCCGGCTCCATCGCCGCACCACGCGCGGCCCACACCAGCAGCGCCATCGCGGCCACGATCCACACGAACCCACCCGCGCCGAGTTGCGCGACCCAGTCCGCGAAGGCCGCATGCGCGCTGCGCACGATCTCCACGGCCTCGGCCGGACGAAGGCGCGCACTCGCATCCTGGAACCGGTCCGGCCCCGTGCCCAGCCAGGGCCCCTCCATCCATGCGTGCCAGGCAGTCTGCAGGTAGTGCCATCGAAACAGCAGGCTGCGCTCACCGGGGAATGCGGCGGCCAGCGGGACGGCGCGCAACCACGCCGCCGAGGCGCTCACGATCACCGCCACGCTCGCCACACCGGCAAGCGTCCAGGGGCGCACCCGGAACCTGCGAAGCAGCAGCACCATCGCGAAGCCGATGCCCATCGCGATGATCGCGCCCTTGCCACCGTTGGCGAGCACTGCCACCGCGCACCCGGCCGACAGCATGCCCCAGGAGCCGCCCGATCGACCCTGCATGCGCGGAAGCCCCGCCAGCGCGACCGCGCCGACCGCCATCACGCCGGAGAAGATGTTCGCGAGCCCGAACCATCCGGTCATCTCGCGCTGCATCAGGCGGCGCTGGTAGCTCAGCGCCTGCGGCCCGTCGGGATCCCAGCCCCGGTCGGCGAAGAACGACTCGCGCGCCTGCTCCTGGAAATAGCGCAGCGTGTTGCCGTGCTCATGGAACCACTGCCATGCGCCACGCGCCAACCAAAGGCAGCACACGCCGAGCAGGACCGCCACCATCGAGCTCCAGGCAAGCCGCGCCATCGGCCGCGGGTTTCGCGCGACGGCCGCCGCGGCGCCGCACGCGCACCAGGCGCTCATCCAGTCAAGACCACGCCAGCCCATCGCGCCCAGGTCGGACTCCGACCGCAGTCGCGCCACGAGCACCGCCAGTGCCGCGACCGCCACCAGCGCGGCGGCGCGCCCGGCGAACACGCCCACAAGCACAGCGCTCAGCGCGGCGATGCCCGCGTCGATCCACAGGCTGCCCGCGGGGCCGAGTCCCGCGAACGCGTTCGGATCGAGCGATGGATCCACGTCGAACCACGGCATGTCCGTGAACGCGACGACCGTGCGCAGCGAGACCAGGGCCCCCAGCGTGGCACCCGAGGCGGCCGCGAGCAGGCCTCTCATCGGCGCAGCACCCCCTCGGCCGCCGCCAGCAGCGCCAATGCCAGCAGCGCCTGCAGCACCATGAGCGACGCGTGCCACGGCGCCAGCGCGCCAAGTCCGACGCCACCCAGCCCGATGATCGCGCTGAGCGTCCAGATGATCAGCACCGAGCCTCGCGCCGAGAAGCCGCGCGAAACCAGCCGATGCGAAAGATGTCGCTGGTCGCCCACGAGTGGATTGCGCCCCTCGCGAATGCGGATCCAGCTGGTCGCGACCAGGTCGTAGATCGGGACGGCCAGCACCAGCAGCGGCGTGAGCACGCCGTACCACGCGCCGCCAAGCGCGTAGTCCGGATCGGCGGGATCGGTGTACACGCCACGCAGGGCGAGCACCGCGAGCAGCAGGCCGAGCGGCTGACTGCCTCCATCCCCCATGAACACGCGCGCCCCGCCGCCGCGCGGCGGGAAGTTGAACACCAGGAAGCCCGCGAGCGCACCGGCAAGCAGCGCCAGCATCGCCGCGACGAACCATTGATGCACCACCATCAGCGCCCCGGCAAGCAGCAGCGCCGCGATGATGCCCACCCCCGCCGCAAGGCCGTCCATGTTGTCCAGATAGTTCATCGCGTTGACGAGCAGCAGGATCCACCCCACACCGAGCGTCACGCTGAGCGCGTGCCCTCCCGCCCCCCACGCGTCCATCAGCGTGAGCGGACGCAGGTCGAACGCCCACGCCAGCGCCAGGGCCGGCACCAGCTGCGCGGCCAGCTTCGGACCCGCGCGCATGGCGCGGCGATCGTCCAGGCGGCCCGCCGCATGCAGCCAGAGCGCCGCCACCAGCGTGGCCCACGTCGCCGGCATGCCTGCGCGAACGCGCGCAAGCTCCAGTCCCTCCGGCGCCGCGCCACCGAACTGCAGCCACGCCAGCGCGGCGCCGATCGGCAGCGTCCATGCGGACACGATCGCGATGCCTCCGGTGTTGGGCACGTCACGCAGCGACTTCCGATGTCCCGGCGCGCCCGGCGAATCGAGCGCGCCCACGCGTCGACCCCACGCGATCGCGAGGCGCGTGAGTGGCAGCGAGATCGCGAGGCCGATCACAAGGAGGGTGGGCGCGAGCCACGGCACGACACTAATCTAGGGTTTCCGCATGAAGCGCATCACCGTCTACTGCAGCAGCAGCACCAGCCTGGACCCGAAGTTCTTCTCGGCCGCCACCGAACTGGGACGCGTGATGGCGACCCGCGGCATCGAGCTCGTCTACGGCGGCGGCTCGCTCGGCCTGATGGGCGAGATCGCCCGCACCATGAAGAAGGGCGGCGGGCGCGTGCACGGGATCATCACGAAGCGACTGCTCGCGCTCGAGCAGGGCTTCGAAGGCTGCGACGAGCTCGTCGTGGTCGACACCATGAGCGAGCGCAAGCGGCTCATGGCGCAGCACGGCGAGGCGTTCATCGCCCTGCCGGGCGGACTCGGCACCTTCGAGGAGTTCTTCGAGGTCCTGGTGCAGCGCCAGGTCGGCGAGCACCGAAAGCCGATCGGCCTGGTGAATCTGGGTGGCTACTACGACCCGCTGATCACGCTGATCGATCACGGCATCGAGCACCGTTTCATCAAGCCGGCCGTGCACGACCTGCTGCACGTGCACGAGAAGCCCGAGGACGTGCTCGATGGGGTGCTGAAGGCCACGCCTTTCGACATCGACCCGGATCGTTTCCTTCCCATGGGGAAGGGTTGAGCATGCAGCCGCTGGGACTGATCGCAGGCAGCGGCGAACTGCCGATCCTGGTGGCCCGGGGGGCGCGCGCGGCCGGACGAAGCGTGGTCTGCGTGGGCATCCACGGCGCGTTCGATGAGCGACTGCCCACCCTGTGCGACCGCTTCGACAGCGCGGGCCTGGTGCAGCTCGGCCGATGGGTGCGCCTGCTGCGTCGCGGGGGCGCGCATCAGGCGATCATGGTGGGTGGCGTGCGCAAGACGCGCATGCACGATCCGTGGAAGCTGTTCCGCCAGGTGCCCGACCTGCGCGCCGCATGGCTGTGGTACCGTCGACTGCGTCATGACCGACGGAACCACGCGGTGCTTGCCGCGGTGGCCGATGAACTGGCATCCTGCGGCATTCCCCTGATGGACTCGACCACCTTCATCCAGGATCATCTTGCGAGCGCTGGCACGATGGGTCGCGTGCAGCCCGATGCCGCCAGCATGGCCGACGTCTCGTTCGGCTGGCCGCTGCTCCTGAAGGCGGTCGAACTCGACATCGGACAGTCGATGGCCGTGCGTGACCGCGACGTGATCGCGGTCGAGGCGATCGAGGGCACCGACGCCATGATCGAGCGCGCCGGCGCGCTGTGCCGCGCTCGCGGCTGGACGCTGCTGAAGACGGCCAAGGCCGCGCACGACCGACGCGCCGATGTGCCGACCATCGGCGTGGCCACCGTCGAGCGCGTCGCCGCGGCCGGGTGCCGCTGCATTGCGGTGGGTTCCGGACAAGTCATCCTTGTGGACCGGCCTGCCGTCGTGCAGGCTGCGGACCGCCTCGGCGTGGCGCTTCTGGGCCGCTGAGGCCGTTTCATCGCGCACAAAATCGGGGAAGGAACCGTTTTCACGCGGTTCCATTTGCAAACATTTGCAAACGAAGTAGTTTGGGACTGGCGGATTCCCACCGCCGCGGTTCCCTTTCCCGTTCCCCTTTCCCGGAGTCACGACGATGAAGTTCACGCTTGCCGCCACCGCGGCCGTGGTCGCTTGCGCGACCAGCCAGGCTGCCCTGATCTACGCCACCAACTTCGACAGCTACACGAACAACGCCAACCTGAGCGGCCAGACCGCCTGGATCGGCACCGGCGGCAACTGGGCCACCACGGGCTCGGTGAACACCGGCCAGACGGCCTTCTACGTCACCTCGAATCCCTCCGGCAGCGGCCGGTCCGTGCGCATGACCACCGAGAAGTTCAACACCGGCGGTCGCACGAAGGGCTACCTCGACCTGAGCAACAGCGGCAAGTGGGCAGCGGCCAGCACCGGCGTCAACAGCGCCACCAAGGTGCTGCGCGCCGAGGCGGACATCTATGTCGCGGGCGGCCAGACGATCAACAGCAGCTACGGCATCATGATCGGCGACACCAGCTTCAGCTACAGCTGCGGCATGATGATCAGCAACAGCGGCCAGGTCTGGACGGCCAACAACGGTTACGCCGTGGCGAACCGCACCAACCGCACCACCGCGGCACTGAACACCTGGCACAAGTTCATGATCGACTGGGACACCGTCTCGGGCAACGCCAAGGCGTACCTGAACGGCACCCTGATCGCCGATTACACCCCCACCAACAAGTCGGGCGTGTTCGCGGTGCAGCTGTTCACCACCACCGACAACGGGGGCGCCGGCAGCACGTCGACGAACGGCTTCGGCTTCGCCGACAACTTCTCGGTCAGCTCGGTGCCGGCGCCTGGTGCCGCCGCGCTGGTCGGCATTGCGGGCCTGATGGCTCGTCGCCGTCGCGCCTGAACCGTCCGCAGACTCTCGGGAAAGACATTCGACGCAGGACGGGCCCACACGGGGTCCGGCCTGCGTCGTTTTTCAGGCCCGTAGCATCGCGGCGTGCGCGAGAAGGACCCCAAGCCCGTCGCCGGCGACCCCCCGCTGGCCAGCCGCGCCGGCCTGAAGCTGCGGCACGCCCTGGAGACCTTCGCGCTGCCCGTGGCAGGACTGACCTGCGCGGACTTCGGCTGCAACGCGGGCGGCTTCACGGATGTCCTGCTGCGCGCCGGAGCGGCGAAGGTGTTCGCCGTCGACACCGGGTACGGCACGCTCGCCTGGCGCCTGCGCAGCGATGCGCGCGTGGTCACGATGGAACGCACGAACGCGCTGCACGCCGAGCGACCCGAGGGCGGCGTGGATCTGGTGGTGTTCGATCTTGCGTGGACCCCGCAGCGTCTCGCCGTGCCCGCGGCGCTTCGATGGCTGAAGCCCGGCGCTCGAATCGTGTCGCTGGTGAAGCCACACTACGAGTTGCGCGATGACCAGAAGTCGTGGCTCGAGCGCGGCTTCCTGCCACATGAGCGCGTGCCCGAAGTGGTGGATCGCGTGCGAAGCGAGATGCGCGCGCTGGGCGCCGAGGTGCTGGCCGACACCGCAAGCCCCATCACCGGCGGCAAGACGGCCAAGCGCGCGGGCTCGCCGGGCAACATGGAATGGCTCATGCTGCTGCGGCCGATCGCGGGCTCGTGAAGGTGCCGGCGGAGACCGTTCGCGGGCGCGCCGCATCACTTCCAAAACAGCGAAAAACACCGGGCGAAAAAGGGCCTTCGCACAGGTGATGAACGGTCGTTTCGGATAGACTCTGGAACCCCGAATTTCCCATGAGCGAAGCCCCCGCAGACACCCCGGCCCCCATCGATCGCGTCGTCGAGACTCCCATCGATCAGGAGCTGCACGACAGCTACCTGACCTACGCGATGAGCACCATCATGGACCGCGCGCTGCCCGACGTGCGCGACGGCCTGAAGCCCAGCCAGCGGCGAATCCTGGTGGCGATGAACGACCTGAACCTCTCGCCTGGGCGCAAGCAGATCAAGTGCGCCAAGATCTGCGGCGACACGAGCGGCAACTACCACCCGCACGGCGAGAGCGTGATCTACCCCACGCTGGTGAACCTCGGCCAGGTGTGGAAGACGCGCCACATGCTGGTCGACAAGCAGGGCAACTTCGGCTCGATCGAGGGCGATCCGCCGGCGGCCATGCGTTACACCGAGGCGCGGATGACGGCCGAGGCGATGGCGCTGCTCGAGGACCTCGACAAGGACACCGTCGACTTCAAGCCCAACTACGACGAGCGACTGCAGGAGCCCACGGTGCTTCCGGCGCGCTTCCCAAATCTGCTGGTGAACGGCAGCTCGGGCATCGCCGTGGGCATGGCCAGCAGCATGCCGC
>JBMOGS010000046.1:0-19153 GCA_049318245.1 Phycisphaerales bacterium
TTGACGACGCGCAGCGTCAGGCCACCCGCGACGCCGCGCGCCTGGCGGGCCTGCTGGCCGAGCGCATCGTGAACGAACCGACCGCCGCTGCTCTTGCCTACGGCCTGAATCGCGCGCGCAAGCCCGAGACCATCGCCGTGTACGACTTTGGCGGCGGCACCTTCGACATCTCGATCCTTCGCATCGAGCCGGACGAGACGCACGCGGCCAGCGACCTGTTCCAGGTGCTTGCCACCAACGGCGACACGCGCCTGGGCGGCGACGACATCGACCTGCTGGTGATGGAATGGCTCCTCGCGCAGGCTGCCGTGCAGTTCGGCCCGCTCACGCCCTCGCCGGGCACGCTTCAGGCGCTGCGCACCTTTGCCGAGCGCGCGAAGATCGCGCTGAGCGAGCGCGATGCCGCCCCGATCGAGATCGACCTGGTCGCGGGCCGCACGCTTCGCTGCACGCTTGCGCGCGAGGCGCTCGTGGCGATGGCGCGCCCGCTCATCGACCGAACACTCGAGAAGTTCCGCGCTGCGCTGGCCGACGCCGGCAACCCCACCCTGGACCGCGTGGTGATGGTGGGTGGCAGCACGCGCATGCCCGCCGTGCGCGAGGCGGTCGCCGTCCTCACCGGCCTGGCGCCCTACACCGCGCTGGATCCCGATCAGGTGGTCGCGCTGGGCGCCGCCGTGCAGGCCCACATACTGATGGGCGGCCGCCGCGACCTGCTGCTTGACGTGATCCCGCTCTCCCTGGGTCTTGAGACCCGCGGCGGGGCCGTGGCCAAGCTGATCGTGAAGAACGCCAGCATTCCCACGCGCGCCACTGAGACCTTCACCACCGCCGTGGACAACCAGACCGGCATCGTGCTGCACGTGCTGCAGGGCGAGCGCGAGATGGTGGCGGACTGCCGCAGCATCGGCCGCTTCGAGCTGAAGGGGCTGCCGCCCATGCCCGCCGGCATTCCGCAACTCGAGGTGGAATTCGCCGTGGACGCCAATGGCGTGCTCACCGTGAGCGCCGCCGAGCGCCGCAGCGGCAAGCGCGCCAGCCTGCAGGTGGTGCCGAGCCACGGACTGACTGCCAGCGAGGTGGACCGCCTGGAGCGCGAGGCCTTCGCCCACGCGCGCCAGGACATGCACCTGCACCGGGTGGTCGACCTGGCCGTGAACGCACGGCTGGACCTGAAGTGGATCGGCGAGGCGCTGGCGCGCACCCGCGAAGCGCTCGATCCGGCCTACATGGAGGAGCTGGAGGCCTCCATGACCCGGCTGAAGGGCTTCTGCGAGGCCGCCGAGCGCGATCCGGCTGCCACCGACGCCGACGCCTTCCACAAGGCGAAGGAAGCGCTTGACCAACGCAGCATGCGGCTTCACGAGACGAGCATCGCGCGCAGCCTGAAGTCGATGGCGCCGCCGACCGGCTCGCCGGGCACCTGACAATTCATCCACACTTCGGGGATTCCTTCTCGACTCAGGGCGGGGGCCGCGTATATTCCACGATCCACCAACGGCAATACGCCCGATCCGGGCAGCCAGGAGCACAGCCGAGTTGACCCAGCACGCGATTCCGCCCGCCACCCCGACGCCTTCCGTTCCGCCTGCACCTGCGCGATCGCGCACCGGCGTCACGGGCCTTGAGCCGGGTTGGACCGTCGAGGACTCGGTTGACCTCTTCAACATCCGTCTCTGGGGCAAGGGCTTCTTCGACGCCAATGCGAAGGGCAACGTGGTGGTGCGTCCCAGCAAGACGCCGGGTCTCGAGATCGACCTGCTTGAGGTGGTCGAGGGCCTGCGCGAGCGCGGCCTGAGCACGCCGGTGCTGGTGCACTTCAGCGACCTGCTGGAGCGCCGCCTGCTCGACATGCACGAGGCCTTCGCCACGGCCATCAAGGAGAACGGCTACAAGGGTGAGTACGTCGGCGTGTTCCCCGTGAAGGTGAACCAGCAGCGCCGCGTGGTCGAGGAGATCCGCCAGTACGGATCGAACCTGGGCTTCGGCCTGGAGGTCGGCAGCAAGCCCGAGCTGCTCGCGGTGCTGGGCATGACCAGCGACACGCCCGAGCGCCTGATCATCTGCAACGGCTTCAAGGAAGCCCGCTACATCGAGTTCACCACGCTGGCCGCCAAGCTGGGCCGCACCATCATTCCGGTGATCGAGAACCTGACCGAACTGAAGCTGATCGTGGAGCTGGGCGAGAAGTTCCAGATCCGTCCGCGCATCGGCGTGCGCGTGAATCTCAGCACGCCGGGTGCGGGTCGTTGGCGCCATTCAAGCGGCGCCAAGGCCAAGTTCGGCCTCAGCTACAGCGAAGTGCTGGAGGTGCTCGAATACCTGCGCGCCCGCGGCATGGAAGACTGCCTGCAGCTGCTGCATTGCCACATGGGCAGCCAGATCCACGACGTGCGTCAGGTGAACCAGGGCGTGAACGAGCTGGCGCGCATCTACGTGCAGCTGGTCAAGCTCGGCGCCGGCATGAAGTACCTGGACGTGGGCGGTGGCCTGGGCATCGACTACGACGGCAGTCAGACCAGCTTCGAGTTCAGCACCAACTACACGCTTGCCGAATACGCCGCCACGGTGGTGTATCGCACCATGAGCGTGTGCGACGAGGAAGGCGTGGCGCACCCGACCATCGTGACCGAGAGCGGTCGCGCCATGGTGGCGCAGCAGAGCGTGCTCATCTTCGACGCCATCGGCGCCAACCGCCCCGATCGCGGCGCGGTGCCCACGCAGCTGCCCGCGCTGAAGGCCGGCGAGGAAGAACTGCCGCGTCCGCTGGTGGAGCTGTTCGACACCTTCAAGAGCATCACCGAGCGTCGCCTGATCGAGCAGTACCACGACGCCTGCGAGGCCCGCGACGAGGCGGGGCGCCTGTTCAGCCTGGGCTATCTCAGCCTGGAGCACCGCGCGCTGTGCGACAACCTGTTCTGGGCCACCTGCGCCCGCATCCGCGACAAGTGCCGCGAGGTGGACGAGGTGCCGGAGGAGCTGGACGACCTGGAGAGCCTGCTCAGCGACACCTACTTCTGCAACCTGAGCATCTTCCAGAGCCTGCCGGACATCTGGGCGATCCACCAGCTCTTCCCGATCGTGCCGATCCACCGCCTGTGCGAGAAGCCCACGCGCAAGGCCACCATCGCCGACATCACCTGCGACTCCGACGGCCGCATCGACCGCTTCGTGGATGACCGCGACGTGAAGAAGTTCGTCGAGCTGCACGACTTCAGCGAGGGCGAGCGCTACTACATCGGCGCCTTCCTGGTGGGCGCCTACCAGGAGACCCTGGGTGATCTGCACAACCTCTTCGGAGACACCCACGTGGCGCACGTGAAGCACGACGCCAGCGGCCAGTGGTGGATCGACGAGATCATCGAGGGCGACGCGGTGCGCGACGTGCTCAGCTACGTGCACTACGACCTGAACGCGCTGCAGGCGCAGATCCGCCGCGAGTGCGAGAGGGCCGTGCGCACGAAGCAGATGACCGCGAGCGAGAGCCAGTCGCTGGTGCGTCTCTACGAGAGCGGCATCAACGGCTACACCTACCTTGAGCCCGAGGCCTGAGCCTCGGTGTCTTGAGCCCGAGGCCTGAGCCTCAGCGCTTCAGCCACGTCAGCGCGTCGGTCAGGGCCATCGGCTTGGCCCAGAGGTAGCCCTGGCCCAGCTGGAAGCCCATCTGTGCCAGCGCCTGCGCCTGCTGCGGCGTCTCCACGCCCTCGGCCACGGCGGGCATGCCGCAGGCATTCGCCATCGACAGCGCCACCTCGCACAGCGCCCGGCCGCGCGGCCCCGAGACCAGCTGTGCCGTGAACGAGCGGTCGATCTTCACCTGATCGAAGGGGATCGTCAGCAGGTGACTCAGCGAGGCGTATCCGGATCCGAAGTCGTCGAGCGCCAACTTGAAGCCTGCGTCGCGCAGCCGCAGCAGCGCCTCGCGCGCGGGGCTGTCCGCCTCGAGCCACTGGCTCTCGGTCACCTCAAGCGCGATGCGCTCGGGTGACACGCCGAATTCTCGGGACAGTTCCGTGGCCCGCTGCACCAGCGAGCCGCGCAGCAACTGGCGGATCGAGACGTTCACGTGCAGCGAGAGGTTGTTCAGCGCTGCGCGGCGCTCGGCAAGCGTGCGGAAGGCGAATCGCAACACGCTCGATCCCAGCATGTCGATCAGGCTGCTCTCCTCGGCGATCGGAACGAACACGGCGGGGGAGATGCCGGAAACCCCGGGGCCCTTCAGGCGCGCCAGCACCTCGAGACTCGTTGGACGCCCCGTGGTCAGCGACACGATCGGCTGCAGGAATGGCTCCACCCGGTCCTCTTCAAGCGCGTCCTTCAGCAGCCGCGCCACCTGCCGACGTCCCGTCAGCTTGGCGCGCTCGCCATCTCCAAACACCACGCACCGATCGCGTCCGAGGCGCTTGGCCACCTCGACAGCCTCGATCGCCTGGAAGAGAGCGTCGTCCAGCGAGGTGGCCGCGGGGTGCCAATCCACCACGCCGGCGGACAGGCTCAGGATCACGCGCGCATCCTCGATGTCGACCGGTTCCGCGAAGGCCCGCAGCACTTCCTCGATCCGTTCGCGAGCTCGATCCGCGCCGCCGGCCATGACCACGACGAACTGGTCGCCGCCGAAGCGCGCAAGAATCTCCACCCCGGTCAGGTGCTGCTGCACTCGCTGGGCCGCGCCGGCCAGAAGCCGGTCCGAGGCGCGCTGCCCCAGCGTGTCGTTGTGAAGCTTGAAGTGATCCAGGTCCAGCAGCGCCAGACTGTGCGGCAAGCCCGCGCGGCCGGAGTCGGACGCCAGATTACCGGCGAAGACCTGCAGGGCCAGCCGGTTCGCGACGCCGGTGAGCGCGTCGTGTGTGGCCTGGTGCTCGCGTTCTGCGTCGTAGCGATAGCGCTCCAACGCCATGGCGGCGAGGTGCGTGAAGTGATCGACCAACTCCAGATCCGCCTGCGAGGGGGCGCGCTGGTCGCCGTAGTACATCCCGAAGACGCCCAGCAGGTTTCCCTGCGCGTCCTTGATCGGTGTGCTCCACGCCGACACGATGCCGTAGCCGGCGGCGAACTCGCGGAACGGCTCCCAGAGCGGGTCGGTCTGCACGTCGGTGGTGATCACGCGCTCGCACCGGAAGGCGGCGGTGCCGCAGCTTCCCATGACGGGTCCGGGCTTCATGCCATCGATCGCGTTGACGAAACTGTCGGGAAGCTGGCCATATCCACCCTTGTGCAGGGCGCCCGAGTCCGGGTTGTAGGTGAGCACCGAGGCCAGCATGCTTGGAATCGTCTCCTCGCTGAACCGCGCGATCGCGGTGAGGGTTTCCTGCAGCGGAGCGCCGCGCGCCATCAGCTCCAGGACGCGCTGTTGTCCCGCCAGCAGCGCATCCGCCGAGAGTTCAGTCAGTTGCGCGATGCGGGACTTGCGTTCCGGAATCACGGTCGCAGACACGGAGGCAGTACGCGTCATGGTGTGTCTCCTTGCACGGAGGGTCCGTCTCTTCGAAATCAGGTTCATCCACACGCCACAGGGATCCTCGCCCGCACACCGTTGGGGGATCGCCGACCACCGTCGATTCCCTCGCGTCGACCGCAAGTGAAATTCGGAAATTCGCTCCACATCTGCGGACGAATCCAGTGGCGTGGGCCGTTTGTGGCCGGAAAAACGGGTTCTGGTCCGGGCCCCGGCGCACGGCTGCCAGCGCGCACGCGCCGTCGGGATGGGTTCTGGGCACGCGGAATGCGTGCGCCCGCTCAGGGCATGAGGCGCTTCATGCGACCGGCCACTCGGATCATGTGGCCGCCATGAAACAGCAGCTGCACGCCGAAGAAGATCGCGAAGACCATCACGGCGATGCCGGGCTGCGCCAGGATGCAGATGCCGGCACCCAGCGTGAGCAGACCATTCAGCAGCATCAGGCCCCAGTGCATGCGGCCGGCCATGCCGAAAGCCGCCGCGATCTGGAAGACGCCCGCCACCAGCGTGAAGGCCCCGGCGAACTCCATCACGGCCGCCAGGCCCGCCTCGGGCGCAAGCCAGAAGATCGCGCCAACGAGCATCGCCAGCGGGGGCCCGACGAAAGCAAGCACGCTTCCATGGCCTCCAGCGGCCGCCCGCAGGGCCGCGAACAGGCCCACCGCGCCAAGCGCGACCAGGTACATGCCGAATGCCGCGGTCATGGTGAATGCGCCGATGAACGGGAACACCGCGAGAAACAGCCCCGAAAGCAGCAGCAGCACGCCGTTCAGCAGCACGAGGCCCCAGTGGGAGTGACGCGCGACGGCAGCGGTGTTGTTCATGTCCGGAAGGTAGCAGCGCCGCTCGATCGGTGGCGGGCCGAAGGCGCGCCTGATACTTTCCCGACGCCATGAACACCACGCAGACCATCGAACAGCGCCTCGCCACCGTCGAACGATCGCTCGCCCGCACCCGGCTCGTGAATCTGGGCCTCCTGCTTGGCGCGACCGCGCTGATCGCAGGCGGTGCGCAGAGCACGCAGGACGCGATCACGGCCAAGCGCCTCGCGATCGTGGACGGCGAGGGTCGGGAGCGCATCGTGCTGTCGGGCGATGACAATGGCACCGCGGCGATCCGCGTGCTTGATGCGCAGGGCGTGGCGCGCATCAGCACCGGCGTGGCCTCGAACAACGGCAGCTACACCCAGTGGTTCGACGCCGAGGGCCGCAGTCGCGTGGCGGCCATGTGCAGTCAGTCCGGCGAGAGCAGCATCCAGTGGCGCGACGCCAACGGCAAGCTCCGCATCGGTGCGGCCACCCGCAACAACGGCGAGGGCAGCATGATGTGGATCTCGCCCAACGGCAAGCCGCAGATCAAGGTGCTGACCGACGAGAGCGGGACGGCCAAGTTCCTCTCGGGCGACTGAGTCGATTCTCGATCGTTCCGGCTGCGCTCAGCGCTGCATGCTGCTGCTTGGCGGCGGCAACCGGTCCTTGCCTTCCAGGTCGGGCATCGGTGGCGCCTTGGGCTCGGGTTCGTCGCTGCGAAGGCGCTCCAGCTGGCCTTCGCGCCAATCCGGCATGCGGTATTCCCAGCCCGTCACCTTGGCGGCGAACGCGTTCCAGTCCGGCACCCATGGGTCGCCGGGCTTCGGGTCCTTGGTGGGAGCCGTGGCGCCGGGTGTGGGCTGCACCGAGAGCCGGAACCAGGTGCCGGACTCCTCCTTGCGGCCGTCGAGCGTCAGGATGGCGCCCTTCAGCGTGAACACCAGCGTGCGATCCGGGGCGGGTGCGAAGTCGGGCTTCGCGGCGCGGACGTCGTCGAACTCCAGGCGCGAGGGCCATTCCGGCAGCACGCCGCGTGCGGCCTTCGCCTGATCCGGCGTCCAGGCGGTGGAGGCATCGGTTGCCACCGCGAAGTCCTCCGGGCGGCGATTCGTGGATGGGGCGCTGGGTTTCGGCGTGACCGAGAGGCCCAGCCAGCGCGCGGCCAGGAACTCGGTCTGGGGAAGCGAGAGCAGGTCGCGCCTGATCCAGCGCTGGAAGTCCACATCGCCGTTCACGCCGCCGCGGCAACGCCACGCCTGATCATCGCCGATGCGACGCAGGTAGCTCGAACGCGGCATGAGCCGCTCCTGGCCGATGATCACCTCGAAGGGCTTGCCTTCGCTGGCGGTGTACAGGCGGATCAGGCGCGCACGGCCCTCGGGGTCCGGCCAGGTCAGGTTCAGTTCGCCGTGGCGCTCGGGCTTCCGCGTGAGCGCCTGGTCCTTCTGCAGCTGCGACAGGCCCACGATCAGTCCGCGCACCAGTTCCATGTCCGCCGGGTACCCGTCGCGCGATGCGAGCTTCCAGGTGCCGTCCGTCGCGCGTTCCAGGTTCACCGTGCGATCGCCCTGCACCAGTTCGATCGCCTGCACGGAATTCGCCAGCTCCGTCAACTCAGGGAACATCAGGCCCTGCGTGGCGCGCACGCTCGTGGCGATGCGGTCGCCGATGGCCCATGCCGCAAGCAGGGTGAGCAGGGCAGCCACGATCGCCAAGATCGGAAGGAAGCGGTTCACGCCTTGGCCCCCGCGGATTCCGTGCGACGACGCGAGCGCGCCGAGCGAGCCAGGCTGTACGTGGCCGCGCCGAAAGCGACCGCCAGCGGCCACGCCACCACGTTCAGCACCATCAGGTCGCGACCCGTGCGCTCGACCTCGCTCCGCAGTTCCAGCTGCACCGAGCGAAGCTCGCTGCGCGCCTGCAGGACCTCCCTGTTCAGGGCATCGAGTGCCTTCGACTGCTCCGGCGACAGCAGGCCCTTGCCATCACCGCCGCCGCCTTCGCGCTGCAACTGCGCCACCTTGAACTCGGCGTCCTTCACCTGCTTCTGCAGATCCTGCTCTCGCGCGAAGTAGCGGCCCTCGGCCTCCTTGCGCATGCCCTCCACGCGGGTGAAGGGGCGTCGGCTCTGGCCGCGGCTGCGAAGGTCGGCAAGGGCACGGTCGCCCACCAGGGTCTCGAGCGCGTTGAAGACCAGCGGTCCGTTGTCGGCGATCGCGCGCTTGCCGCCTTGCGCGTCGGCCTGGATCCAGGTGCTGTCGTCGAACAGGTCGGCGTCGGAGATGAGGATCAGATTGGCGTTGCCTTGCTGCCCCGTGAAGGGACTGCGGTAGGGACCGCGCACGCGTGCGGCCAGGATCTTGCGACGGCCATCGGGCTTGAAGTCCTTCACCAGTCGGTCGTTCTCGCCGAAGAAGCCGAGTTTCAGGCTCTGGATCAGCTGGCTGTCGTCGCTCGACTGGATGAGCGGCTCGATGCGCGTGGTCGCGCCCGGAATCGGCTGGATCTCGCCCGCGCTCATCAGGTTGATGCCCGACAGGCTTCCAGTGATGGGATCATCGGGGCTCATCGCGTTGCGGGTCAGGCTGAGCCAGGGCAGGTAGTCCAGCGTGAGCATCTGGCCGCCCATCGTGCGCTGCTGCACCCGGGTGGCGGCCTTGCGGTCACCAACCACCATGTCCATCGGCATGTTCACGCCCCAAGCACCCAGCAGCGGTCCCAGGTTCGCGATCGTGCCGGGCTTGGTTCCGCCGATGCCGTCGGAGGCGGCCTTGGGATCGGTCTGGCACCACGGATCGAAGCACACCAGCGTGGGCTTGCCCGAGGCCACCCACGCGTCGATCGCCTTCAGCAGGGCTTCGGACAGGTTGCGCGGCTGCACCACGATCAGGGCGTCGAGGTCCTGCGGAATGGCGTCGGCCTTGGGATCGATGCGACGCAGGTCGAACAGCGTCTGCATGCGCTTGATCGTGGTGGGCACGTCGCCCGACATGGGGTTCATCGGGTCGTAACGGGGCGTGAAGGGCAGGGTGCTCAGCAGGCCGATCGCGGGCTTTCGACCCCGTCCCACCGAGGCGATCGCGCTGGACACCTCGTATTCCAGGAACGACTCCTGGTCGGGCGCCAGATAGGGCAGGGCCTCCAGCTTGTCGGTGGGACCGCGCACGACAAGCCCCAGCGTGAGCGCCGTGCCCACGCCATCGACCTGCAGCTGCGAAAGGCCGGCGGCGCGCGCCGCATCCTCCGCCTCGCTGAAGGGCACCGGATCGATGAACTCCAGCGACAGCAACCCGTCGCTCTCGGCGGTCAGGCTCTCCAGGAACTCGCGCACGCGTTGCGCGTGGGCGCGAATGCTGGGCGCCGCCTCGCCAGCTTCCTGGCTCCAGAAGAGCTCCAGCCGAACCGGCTCCTCGAGGCGCGAAAGCAGGGTTCGCACGCCCGGCGACAGCGAGTAGACCTTGCCGGCCGTCAGGTCGATGCGCGCGCCCCGCACCAGGAAGGTCGCCGCCGCATTCAGCGCCACCAGCGCGATCAGCGTGAGCGCGATGCCCCAGAGCGCGGTCTGTCGTGCATCGGTCCGCATCAGAGGGCCTTCTTCCAGTCGATGACGAGCGCGTTCATGAACAGGAAGGACACGATCACGCTGACGAAGAACAGCAGGTCACGCAGGTCGACCACGCCGCGCACCAGCGCCTCGAAGTGGATCAGCGCGCTCATGCTGGCGAGCGCCTCGACCACCGCGCGCGGCGCCCAGCCGTTGAAGAAATCCTGCACGGCCGGGAAGCCGGTCAGCAGCAGCAGGAAGCAGGCCACCACGCAGCTCACGAAGGCGATCACCTGGCTCTTCGAGAATGCGCTGATGCACGCACCCACCGCCAGGAACGATCCGGCCATCAGGGCGCTGCCCAGATAGCCACTCAGGATGACGCCGTTGTCGGGCTCGCCGAGCCAGTTCACGGTGATCCAGGTGGGTGCGGTGAGCGCCAGCGCCACCAGCGTGAAGCCCCACGCGGCCAGGAACTTGCCCACGACCAGCTCTCCAAGTCGGAACGGAAGCGTGGTGATCAGCTCGATCGTGCCGGTGCGGCGCTCCTCGGCCCACAGGCGCATGCTGACCGCGGGCACCAGGAACAGGAAGAGCCACGGGTGGTACTGGAAGAACGGGCGCAGGTCGGCCTGTCCGCGCTCGTAGAGCCCGCCGATGTTGAAGGTGAACAGCCCCGCCAGGAACAGGAAGATCACCAGGAACACGGCGGCAAGCGGGGTGGCGAAGTACGCCAGGAACTCGCGGCGCGCGATGATCAGGGTGCGCTGGATCATGCGCGGCCTCCGGGCACGTCACTGGTGGTGAGTTGGCGGAACACGTGATCGAGCCGGTTCACCTTCACGCTCGCGGGGGCCAGCGCGTCCATCGCCGAGGGCGTGCCGTCGAACACCACCACGCCGCGATTGATGATCACCGCGCGCGTGCAGACCGCCTCGACCTCCTCGAGCAGGTGCGTGCTCAGGATCACCGCGCGCTCCTTGCCCAGGCGGCGGATCAGCGCGCGAACCTCGAACTTCTGGTTGGGGTCCAGACCGTCGGTGGGCTCGTCCATGATGAGCACCGGCGGGTCGTGCAGCAGCGCCTGCGCGATGCCCGTGCGCCGGCGATAGCCCTTGCTCAGGGTCTCGAAGGTCTGACGTCGCACGAGCGTCAGGTTCACCGCCTCGATGGAGCGCTCCACGCGCGCCCTCAGGTCCGCGCCGCGGTATCCGCGTGCGCGCGCGATGAAGGCCAGGAACTCCTCCACGCGCATGTCGGGATAGCACGGCGCGCCCTCGGGCAGGTAGCCCATGCGCGTCTTGGCTCGCAACGGATCCAGCGCCACGTTCACGCCGTCGACCCATGCGGATCCCTCGGTGGCCTCAAGGAAGCCCGTGATCATGCGCATGGTGGTGGTCTTGCCGGCGCCGTTGGGGCCCAGGAACCCAAGCACCTCGCCGCGGTGGACCTTCAGGTTCACGCCTCGGACGGCATGGATGCCCCCGAAGCGCTTGTGCAGATCCCTGGTCTCGACGAGAAGGCTCATGTGGTTCCCGGTCGCGCCCGCGTCAGCCCTTTGGCTTGCTCACAGGACTGCGCCGATCGCGCGCGGAATCAAGCGGCCCCGGATCGACGCCCAGGAAGCGCTGGATCAGCGCGGTGCAGACCGCCTCGCAGGCATCCGCGGCGTCGGGGTTGCCCTCGTTGCAGGCCACGATCACGCCGAAGTCCTTGGCCGGCGCCAGCCAGATCTCGCTGAAGTTCACGGTGTTGCTGCCGACATGGTGCAGTGCGCGGCCGCCTGCCCACGCTCGAAGAGGGCGGAACCATCCGCATGCGTAGCCCATCTCGTCATCCTTGACCTGGCCAGCGAGTTCCTGCAGGTGCCTGAAGGTTTCGGGCTTCAGCAGCGGGGGCGTGGGCTGGTGGCCAAGCTCGAAGTTGGCGAACTTCGCCCAGTCACCGATGCTCATGTGCAGCGTCATGCCCGGCGCCACGCACACGGGGTTGTCGGTGAAGCTCGGTCCGCCATCCAGATGCGGCCATGGCGCGCTGACGCTCCTTGCATCGCCCGCCTGTCCGAATCCCGCGGTGGTGATGCCCAGGGGCTTGAGCACGCGCTCCTGCAGCAGATCCTCGTAGGGCTTGCCCGCGATGGTCTCCGCCATGAAGCCCAGCACCGCGTAGCCAGCGTTGCTGTACTGGTACTGGCCCACCGGCTTGCCGGGCGCCTTGCTGATCATCGCTTCCACGTAGGCGCGGCGCTGGTCCGTCGCCGGGCCCTTCGCGCGCTGCGCGGCGATCCAGACCTCGCTTGGGCCGCGAGCCATCAGGCCCGATCGATGGCGCAGGAGCTGGTCCACCGTCACGCCGGCCAGGTCCGGATGGATCGAGCCGATCTCGCGGCCGAGCACCTCGGCGATCGTGGAGTCCCAGCGCAGCGAGCCCTCGTCCACCATCCGCCCGATCAGCACGCCGGTGAACGCCTTCGTGCAGTTGCCCAGATGGAAGGGATCATCCGCCTGCACGGGCGTGCTGTCCTTCATCTTGCGAACGCCCGCGGCCGCGCTGCCGATCACGCGACCATCGCGAATCACGGCCGCACTCATGGCGGGCAACTTGGCCGACTTCACGGCGCTCTCCAGGATCGCGCGGATCTGCGCATCGGCGCCCACATCGCTGGCGATCGGTCGAGCCGGTGTCGTTGACGCCGGCTCCAGGGCCTTCGCCGGGGTGGATTGGGCACTCGCAGGGGTCGTGGGTGCCGGGGCGCCCGGCTTGGCCGGTTCGCGTGCGGACGAGGTCCATCCGAGGAACACCAGAAGGCCCGCTGCGGCGGCGACGGAGACGGTCTGCATGGTTCGTGGCATCGTGGGGTCGGAGGTGTTCGATCAGGCCGGGATCCGGATCACCCGACTTTCAGGAAATCAGCCGGGAAGCGTACCGGCTGCGCGCTCGGCCAGCAGTTCCTCGAGGCTGGCGAAGGCCCGCCGCAGATGCGGAATCACGATGCTTCCGCCGACCACCAGCGCCACGTTCAGGGCGTCATGGACTTCCTCGCGGGACCAGCCCGTCTTGACCGCCTGCTCCAGGTGGTAGTCGATGCAGTCGTCGCAGCGCAGCACGGCGCTGGCCACAAGCCCCATCAACTCCTTGGTGCGGCCGGGCAGGGCGCCGTCCTCGTAGGCGGCTGCATCCAGGCGGAAGAACCGCTTGATGCCCAGGTGGTCGCAATCCATCACCAGCTTCTGGCCCTGTGCGCGCTCCTCGCGGAACTGCTTCATGGTGCGTCGTGGCATGCGGGCATGCTACGGCTCGGGGTAGAGTCGCGACATGCTTGCAGTCGCCACGATGCTCTCCATGGTGCTCGCTGCGGATCCGCCCCACCCGATGCCAGCGCTTCCGGGAACGTCGCTCGCGGGCAGGCCTGGCGTGACCGGCGAACTGCGGATCCATCGGGAGATGCGAACGAGTTCGGGCGAGGGACTCCTGCCGCGCCACGTGTCGGTGTGGCTTCCGCCCGGCTACGCGCTGCCCGAGAACGCCTTGCGCCGATACCCCGTGCTCTACATGCACGATGGCCAGAACGCCTTTGACCCGGCCACCGCATTCCTGGGTCGGGAGTGGCATGCCGACGAGGTGGCGACCGAGGCGATCCGCCGCGGTGCGATGCCACCCGTGATCATCGTGGGCATCTGGAACACGCCCGAGCGCGTGTCCGACTACACGCCCGACGAGGACCTTGAGGAGAAGCGCGGCGACAACAAGCCGCAAGGGCGCGGGGGTCGGGGGGTGCGCTATCTGGATTGGATCGTGCGTGAACTCAAGCCCTTCATCGACTCGAACTATCGCACGATGCCTGCGCGCGAGACCACCGCGATCATGGGCAGCAGCCTGGGCGGAATCATCTCGTTGGCCGCCGCGGAGCAGCATGCGGACACCTTCGGGTGCGTGGCCGCCGTGAGTCCAAGCCTGTGGTGGAACAAGGGCTCCGTGATCGAGCGCTGGCAGAAGCGCACGCCGGACGTCTGTCGACTCTGGGTCGACATGGGTGATCGCGAGCGCGCGGGACTCACCGAGGCGCTCCGCGCGTTCGAGACCGCGGCGCGACCGTCGTGTGGCGCGCGCCTGCACGTTGAGGTGGTGCCGGGAGGCCGCCACGACGAGCCAAGCTGGTCGGCTCGCCTTGGCAGAACGCTCAAGTTCCTGTTCGCGGAGACGGACTGGCAGCGCGTGGCGCCCCCGGAGCCTGTGCCGCCGACGGAGGCGCCGAAGGTGGCGCCGCCACGGCCGGATGCGAGGGGTGCGGCTGCGGGGCAGCCAGCAGCGAAGTCACCGCCGGACTGATCGCGCGCGCCCAGCGCTCGTATCCCGACTGCGAGAAGTGCAGGAAATCCGGCATCGCAGCCTCGTCCAGCGAGCCGTCGCCACGCACGAACTCGTCGGCAACCCGAAGGAACGAGACGCGCTCGTTCCACGGCACCTGCGAAAGCGCCTGATTCACCTGCAGCACCAGTCCGCGGAGCGGATTCATGCGCTGGCCGCGCGGCGGAATGTCCAGCACGATCACGCGCGCGCGGGGACACTGCGCGAGCAGCGTGTCGACCACCGCACGCACGGCCCGGACGACAAGCTCGCCGCTGTCGCGGCCGGTGCTGGCATTGTTGGTGCCGATCATCAGCACGATCACTTCCGGTTCCAGCGCGGTCAGCGGCGCCTTTTCCAGTCGCCACAGCACGTGTTCGGTGCGATCACCACCGACGCCGATCTGCAGTGCGCCGAGCGGCTCGAAGTCACGGGCCCAGGCCGCGGCTCCCGCGTCCTCCCAGCCTTGCGTGATGCTGTCGCCCAGGAACACCACGCGCACGGGCGCCCGAGCCTCGCGAACGCGGCGCAGCGCCTCATCCTGACGGCCGCCCGCGCCGTCGGGCCGTGGCACTGGAACCATGCAGGCGGGGAGCACCACCGCATCGCTCGCGGCGGGGGCTGCGGGAGGCGGGGTGGGCGCTGGCGCCGATGTGGCTTGCGTGAGCGTCATGAAGAGGATCGGGATCATCCAGGGCATCGAGAGCTCCTCAGCGCTGGATCACCAGGCAGGCGTTCAGCGTGTCGTCCTTGTGGTTGCCGCGCGCGAATGAACTTGGCTGGTATCGCACGACGTGTCCAAGGCTACGAAGGCTTTCGGCGATCGCCTCGGCAAAGGGATGCCGGGCCGGCGTGAGCGATCGCGTGGTGGTGGGGTAGAGGCGGAGTTCGCGGTGGGTGACCCGCAGCAGTTCCTCCGCCGCCGCCAGGTGCCATTCCAGCGTGAAGGGCGAGTCGGGCAGCAGGCCTCCGCTCCCGGGATCGCTGTAGGTGAAGAGCAGGTGCGCGGAGAGCGTGATGTCGAACGCGCGATCCGCGAACGGCAGGTTCGGCAACGACGCCGCGACGTAACGCCCGTCGATCGAGCCCTCCTGGAAGTCGCTCGCGAAGCGCGCCAGCGCGCGCAACTTGCTGTGGGCGTAGGCATCCAGATCGATGTCGGCGAATCGCGACGCATTCGCGCGCATGCGACCGATCGTGGTGTGCACGTCATCCGAGCCTCGCTGCACCAGCGCGTCGAGAGGCTGCTTGTAGAGCGGATCGACGCCGATCACCTGCACCCCGGCGGCATGGCCCTCGGCCACGAATGATCCTGGCCCCGACGGGCAGTCCAGCACACGCAGATCGCGCAAGTCCTGCAGCCGGATCGAGAACATCGCCTCGTAGTCCGCGGCCACGCGACCGAAGAACTGCATCGAGTCCAGCGTGAAGAGGGGCTGTGCGGGCACGGAATCCATCTCCACGGACATGGTCTCCGGAATCGCCGGGAAGTGCCGACCTGCAAATTCCGGGATTTGCGATCCGGAACGCAATGCTCTTCGGGCATGATGGTTGAATCCCCCACAAGGAGCATCCCCCCCATGAGCGACCCCGCCCCCGCCTGCAACGCCTCGAACTGCTGTGAGAACCGTCTTGCCATTCTGGAAAAGCGGGTGAACCGCATCCGGACGTGGCTCCTGATCGCGTTGGGCGTGCTGATCCTGGTGATCGGTATCTCGATTGGCAAGGATGGCGCGCGGCGCGAAATGCGCGGCCGCGCTGCCGCCATGATGATGCATCGCGGCGACATGCGGCCACCCATGGGTGCGCCGAATGACGGGCCGCGCCCGATGGGGCGTGGCGCGATGCGCGGCGGACCTGACCGCGGACCGGATGGTCCACGCGAGGGTGGTCCTGATCGTGGATCGAGGAACGGCCCAGGCCGCCCGGATCGCGACTGAATCCGCCTCAGGGCTTGGGCGTGACGGTGACGGTCAACTGACGCGTGTCCGCGGGGGCATTCTTCTCCCACGGGCGGCCCAGCGCGAAGTGCAGGATCATCGTGCCTGCGTTCGAGGCCTTGAACTCGAAGATCCACAGCGCCGGACCGCCGGGCATGCCGGGCTCCAGCGGTTCCACCTTGCCCTGCCCCTTCCGCCAGTCAAAGTCGGCGCGCAGCGGGCTGGTGGCCGCGGAGGGATCCGCGTCACTGCCCACGAAGGCCCACTGGTAGCCGGTACCTGAGGCGGCCTTGAGCTCGAGCCTCAGCGTGTCTCCAACCTGCAGCGAGGTGGCAGACGACTTGTCCAGCATCACGATGTCGGTGCCCGCCTTCGAGCCGCCCGCGACTTCCTCGCGAATGCGGCAGGTCACGCGGCGCAGAGGGCTGATGGCGGGCATGCCGGAAACGGTCGTCGGCTGGTCGCCGCCGCTTCGACACGAGGCGAGCAGCAGTCCGCTGAGCAGCGCGATGGTGAGCGGGCGGGTCATCATGACGCGGAGGGTAACGCAGGGGCGCTGTCAAAAAAGAACCGAGGAAGCGCGTTCCAGCGCTTCCTCGGCGTTGTTCCTTCGGAGAGTCGGAGCCGTCTCAGGCCACGTCGCGGCGGCGACGGGTGGCCACGGCGGCGAGGCCGATCAGGGCCGCGGCGCCTGGGGCCGGAATCGGCACGGCGAAGTAGAGGTTGTCCACCGTGGGGTACACGGTGACTCCGCCCGCAGCGGTGACGCTCAGGCTGCTGATCGCGGCGCCAGTCGAGAAGAAGCCGCTGAAGTCAGCCGGGCTGGTCGCAAGCAGGATCGTGCTCGTTCCATCTGCCAGCGTGACCTGCACCAGGCTGGGAACCGCGTTGAAATTGATGTCGGTGCCGAAGAAGTTTCCGGCGACGGCCTGAACGCCCGGCGAGAAGTTGAAGGTCAACGAGGTCGGGTTGTTGGTCGAGAAGAGACCGCTCTGCACGAAAATGCCGCCGGCGGCGCTGCCGGTCCAGTCAATGCCGCCGACCGAGCCCGTCGCCGAGGCGTAGAAGCCGTTGGAGAACGAGTTGAAATCCTCGGTCACGACAGTCAGGTTCTGGAAGGCCGCGTAGGCGCTCCAAACGTTCTGCTGCGAGAAGGTGATGACCGCCGCGGAAGTGGTCGCGGCGAATGCGAATGCACCGAAGGCGCCAAGCGCCAGAGAACGAGTCTGCATTTTGGGAACTCCGAAGGAAAGGGAACAGGGGGAACAGTGACTCGAACGCGAGTTGCGTCGCTGGACACTCCGTCAGCCCAAACAAACTGGGAACTGAGACTGGCCTGAGGGGAGCGCCAGTGACTTCGCGGAGAGACTATCAGGGATTCAGGCTGGGGTCAACGAGGTGCAGAAGGGAACGCGAGACCGGTCCCGACAGCAGAGCATCCTTAATTGGGTGGGCTTGGATCCGTGCCGCAGGTATAGGACTCATTAAGGCGGCCAGCGCAGGTGCTCGATCTATCTTGATGGCATGGACCTGCGGCCCGCACGCGAGATGATCGAGCGCCTTGATCTCAAGCCGCATCCAGAGGGTGGTCACTACCGGGAGACGTTCCGAAGCGCACTGCGTGTGAATGCATCAGCAGGTCGGCCCGACCGGGACGCCTGCACCAGCGTGCTCTTCCTGCTGCAGGCTGGAGAGCGGAGCGCGTGGCATCAGGTCGATGCCGACGAGGTGTGGTGCTGGCACGGTGGCGCGCCGCTGGAGCTCTCGATCGCCCATGGGTCGAATGGAGAGGGGACGCGAGAGACGCGACTGCTGGGAATCGATGTGGCCTCGGGTCACTCGCCGCAGGCCACGGTGCCAGCGCATGCGTGGCAGGCCGCGCGCTCGCTGGGTGCGTGGTCGCTGGTCGGATGCGTGGTGGCGCCTGGGTTCGAGTTCAGGGGCTTCCGCATGGCGCCGGAGGGGTGGCAGCCGGGCGCGTGAGGATCGTTGTCCGCAGGCTTCAGCACGCGAAGGGTTTTAGTTCGAAACGTAGTGGCCGTCGGCCCCGATTTCGGTGTTAGCATCGTTGCCACATGGCGATTTCCCTTGAAGAGTGCGGTTCCAGTGAGCAGCGAACCGAGCTCAGGCTGACCGGGTCGCTTGACCTTCCAGGGGTTCAGAATGTGGAGCTGCGCCTGACCGCGATGACGGCCGGAAGGCGTCGAGATGCCGTGGTGGATGTTTCCGGTGTCGACGCGATCAGCTCGCTCGGTATCGGAATGCTGCTTTCGATCGCGAGCGCGATGTCCGGGCGCGGATGTCGCCTGGTGCTCGTCGCGCCCCAGCCGATCGTGTTCGAGGTGCTGCGCCGGACCCGGGTCGATGGGATCATCAGGATCGTCGCGGATGCGGCATCGGTTCATGAGGCGCTGCGGCCGGCCTGATGGCTGGCTGTGGAGACGTCACGACCGCATCGCGTCGTCCATGAACCAGCGCTCGAATTCGATCTCGTCGCGGATCTGGATGCCGTCATGGCCAAGCAGCGGCAGGTCGGGCACGAGCTTGCGCACGCGATCCACGATGCCCTTGTGCAGTGCCGCGAAGCGCCAACCCTGACGCTGGTAGAAGCGGATCGCGTGGCTGTTGTCGTTGGTGGTGGTCAGGTAGATGCGACGGCAGCCGGCGGCGCGTGCGTGCGCTTCGGCCGCGGCAAGCAGCGCGGCGCCGATGCCGGGCGCGGTGGCGCGACTGCTGAGCGTGATGACCTCGCACTGCCAGCCGCCGGGGTCCATGTTCAGCGTGAGCAGGCCCGCGAAGGTGCCGTTCACTTCGGCCACAAAGCCCGGGAGCGCGTCGGCCTGGTGGCAGCGACCAAGGGACCAGATGCGCGTGTCGTGCCAGTGCTTGTGAAGTTCGGCGCGGATCTCGGTGAGGTCGCGCGCGGCGATGGGGCGGACGGTGACGGGCATGCGCGCGAGGGTACGGCGTGTGTTGAACGGCGAGGCCGAGGCGCGCCAAAGCGGGAGACGGGACTCGAACCCGCGACATTCAGCTTGGGAAGCTGACGCTCTAC